>NZ_FCOG02000329.1 GCF_001544975.2 Caballeronia arationis
GCCGATCGCACAGGGACTGCTGGGTGAATTCGGCGGCACGGGTGCCGAGGTTGGTCGGGGCCTGACGCTGCGCATGGATAGTAATAATGCAAGTACCAGCTTCTCCTCGGCCCGCCCTGCCACGGAAGTGGTCCGGCCGCCGGAGGGTCTGGTGCCGCGAAGTGTCCCCGACGGCCTGACCCACGCATTGATCGACCTGAGCTCGTGTCTTTCCTTGGACCCGTCGGCCGGCCGGGAACACCGAACGGCGAGGTTTCACCTCGCCGCTGCATGTGACCCAAGAAGGGCCTGACGCGCTGTCGCCTTACTGTCCTGTCCAGGTATCCGGTCCCGGTGAAATCGCCTTGATCCACTGTCAAGAACCGGAGAAGTGTCATGAAGGAAGAAACCGCTGGTCGCCCGGGCGTCATAGGCGGAGTCGATACCCACAAGGATCTGCACATGGCAGCCGTGGTTGACGAACATGACCGCGTGCTGGGCAGCGGGTGCTTCGCGACCACCCGGCATGGCTACAAGCAGATGCTGATCTGGATGCGTTCATTCGGTGAACTGCTCCGCGTCGGTGTGGAGTGTACCGGAACGTATGGCGCAGGGCTGCTGCGCTACCTGCAGCAAGCTGAAGTCAGGGTGCTCGAAGTGACCGCGCCAGACCGGAGCGACCGGCGCAAACGCGGCAAGGACGATACGCTGGATGCTGAAAATGCCGCCCATGCTGCCTTCGCAGGCGTCCGCACGGTCACACCCAGGACCCGTGATGGCATGATCGAGTCACTACGCGTGCTGAAGGTTTGTCGCAAGACAGCGGTTGCAGCTCGCCGAGTTGCCCTGCAAGTGATTCACAACACGATCATCAGCGCACCTGACGAACTGCGCGAAGCGCTACGCACCATGACCCGCATGCAGCTCGTGCGCACGCTGGCCGCCTGGCGTCCGGATCTGACCGATTACCGCAATCTAGTACAACATCCCTTAAATAGCTCGATTAAATAATTGTCTTGGCTATCATTTCGAGATGAGCCAAGGTCGTCATGCAACGCCAGTGAAGTTGGCGAAGAAAGAACGAGAAGAACTGCTGTCGCTGATCGAGCGGAAGACCGCGACTCAGCGAGATGTGATGCGGGCACTCATCGCGCTGTGGGCGCACGCAGGACATCCGAATACGGTGATTGCTCGAGAACTGCGCGTATCGGTGCAGACGGTCTGCGCGTGGCGCAAGCGCATCGCACAGCACGGTGCGCAGGGCCTGCGCGAGGGCGAGCGTAGCGGTCGTCCGCCACGCATCACGCAAGAAACGCGACTGCAGTTGATTGCGTTGGCATGTGAAGCACACGAACCCGAGGGACGGGTGACGCCGACACTGGACGAGATAGTGGCGCGCGCGATCGAGCGTGGCATTGTCGAACAGATCAGCCGCAGCCATGTGCAGCGCATTCTGCAGGCTGGCGACGTTCGACCGCACCGTGTCCAGCAATGGCTACACAGTCCCGACCCGGCCTTTCGCAAGAAGGTCAATGTGATTTGCAAGCTGTACCGCAAGGCGCCCAAAAATGCGGTGGTGCTCAGCATCGACGAGAAGACGGGCATTCAAGCCATCGAGCGCAAGCACCCGGGGCGCGCGCCGGCACCGGGACGACTGCGTCGTCGGGAGTTTGAATATATCCGGCATGGCACTCAGGCGCTGATTGCCGCGCTCGATGTGCATACCGGTCAGGTACTGGCAGACTGCCGCGAGCGGCGCACCCAGGACGACCTGGTCGCCTTCATGGAGCGCGTGGCGGCCGCGCACCCGGGCAAACAGGTGCACGTGATTTGGGACAACCTCAATACGCATCGCGCTCAGGCCGTCTGGCAGGCGTTCAACGAGCGCCATGATGAGCGGTTTCACTTCCACTTCACCCCGCTGCACGCGAGCTGGGTCAATCAGATCGAACTGTGGTTCGCCCGCTATACGCGTCGGGTGCTACGCCATGCCAGTCATACCAGCACCGCGCACCTGCGCGAGCGCACCGAGCAGTTTACGCACGAGCATAATCAGGCAGCACGCCCCTTCAAATGGACTTTCCGGGGCTATCCGTTGCAAACGGGCACATCGTAATCGAGAGACAGACATGTCAGCCATACCCACCAAACATTACGCGAGTGAGCTTCAGCGCCAACTGCGCAGCTTGCTCGGCCATGAGCAGATCGTCACACAAACCTACGGGCGGCACCTGCTGATCAAACGTCTCGATGATGAGGAACCGACGGTTGTGGCGCGCCTTACCGAGCTCGCCCGCAATCGTTATAGTGCCGCCTTTCGCAGCCACACCGGCCGATGGGAACCGCTGCCGGGAACAGGCTCACTCGACGAGATGGCCGAGGTCGTCGTCACGCTCCTACAGCCTTATTTGCAGCCCGATAATTATTAAAGCAACTTACGGGATGTCGTACTAGTCTCGGCGTACCGGATCACATTGAAATCCCTCGGGCGTCGCTATCTGGAACTGCACGACGAAATTGCCGACCTTGACGTGATGATCGCGGCCCTGGTCAACGAACTCGCGCCGGACCTGGTCTCGCGCAATTCCATTGGATACGAATCGGCAGCGCAGCTGCTGCTGACGGCGGGAGACAACAGCGAGCGACTACAGTCGGAGGCGGGATTTGCCGCCCTGTGCGGAGTCAGTCCCGTGCCGGCATCGTCGGGAAAGGTCACCCGGCATCGCCTGAATCGCGGCGGGGATCGTGCGGCCAACAGCGCGCTGCACATCATCGCCATCGGCCGGCTGCGAACCGACTCGCGCACAAAGGCGTATGT
>NZ_FCOG02000030.1 GCF_001544975.2 Caballeronia arationis
AAGTACGACTTCCCGGGCGACGACACGCCGATCATCAAGGGTTCGGCCAAGCTCGCGCTGGAAGGCGACAAGGGCGAGCTGGGCGAAGTGGCGATCATGAACCTGGCCGACGCACTGGACACGTACATTCCGACGCCGGAGCGCGCAGTTGACGGCGCGTTCCTGATGCCGGTGGAAGACGTGTTCTCGATCTCGGGTCGCGGCACGGTGGTGACGGGCCGTATCGAGCGCGGTGTGGTGAAGGTTGGCGAGGAAATCGAAATCGTCGGTATCAAGCCGACGGTGAAGACGACCTGCACGGGCGTGGAAATGTTCCGCAAGCTGCTTGACCAAGGTCAAGCGGGCGACAACGTCGGTATTCTGCTGCGCGGCACGAAGCGTGAAGACGTCGAGCGTGGTCAGGTTCTGGCCAAGCCGGGTTCGATCAACCCGCACACGCACTTCACGGCAGAGGTGTATGTTCTGTCGAAGGACGAAGGCGGTCGTCATACGCCGTTCTTCAACAACTATCGCCCGCAGTTCTACTTCCGCACGACGGACGTAACGGGTTCGATCGAGTTGCCGAAGGACAAGGAAATGGTCATGCCGGGCGACAACGTGTCGATCACGGTGAAGTTGATCAACCCGATCGCGATGGAAGAAGGCCTGCGCTTCGCCATCCGCGAAGGCGGCCGTACAGTCGGCGCGGGTGTCGTGGCGAAGATTCTCGAGTAAAATCGAACTCTTGCCTGGAGTTGATGTAAGAAGTAACGTGCCCGGGGCCGGGCGTCCTCCCTAAGCGGATGCCCGGCCTCACGCTCTTTTACCAAATCGGCGGCGCAATACCGCCTCGCTCTTTTTCAAGGAATCGTCATGCAGAACCAGAAAATCCGCATTCGCCTGAAGGCTTTCGACTATCGTTTGATCGATCAATCGGCAGCCGAAATCGTCGATACCGCGAAGCGGACTGACGCAATCGTTCGTGGTCCGGTGCCGCTGCCGACCCGCATCCAACGCTTTGACATCCTGCGTTCGCCGCACGTCAACAAGACGTCGCGCGATCAGCTCGAAATTCGTACGCACCAACGCCTGATGGACATCGTCGATCCGACGGACAAGACCGTCGACGCGCTCATGAAGCTCGACCTGCCGGCTGGCGTCGACGTGGAAATCAAGCTGCAGTAAGGTTGCACCCGTCGCCGGGCGCGCCTGGCGACGCTAAGTCTTTGATTGCTTGCGGAAAACGAAAAGCCTTGTTATACTTCAAGGCTTTTCGCGCATTTGCGCAAAAAAGCTGGCTCAAATCTTCGCGAGGAGAGCCGGCATTTTGTAAATCAGCCCCGACCAATCGCAGTTGGGAATGGAGAAAACGATGAGCCTTGGACTCGTAGGTCGCAAGGTTGGCATGACCCGTATCTTTACGCCTGAGGGGGATTCGATTCCCGTCACCGTACTGGACGTGTCGGACAACCGCGTGACGCAGATCAAGACCGTTGAAACGGATGGTTATACCGCCGTTCAGGTTGCATTCGGTACTCGCCGCGCATCGCGCGTGACGAAGCCGTTGGCAGGTCACCTTGCCAAAGCCGGCGTTCAAGCCGGTGAAGTCCTCAAAGAATTTCAAATCGATGCCGCGAAGGCTGCCGAGTTGTCGAACGGCGCAGTGATCGGTACGGATCTCTTCGAAGTTGGCCAGAAAGTCGACGTGCAAGGCGTGTCGATCGGTAAGGGCTACGCCGGTACCATCAAGCGCTACAACTTCGCATCGGGCCGCGCATCGCATGGTAACTCGCGTTCGCACAACGTTCCGGGTTCGATCGGTATGGCGCAGGATCCGGGTCGTGTTTTCCCGGGTAAGCGCATGACGGGTCACATGGGCGACGATACCGTTACGGTTCAGAACCTCGTGATCGCTCGTATCGACGCCGACCGCAATCTGCTGCTGGTTCGCGGTGCCGTTCCTGGCGCCAAGGGCGGCAAGGTTTTCGTGACGCCGGCTGTCAAGACGCGCGCTGTGAAAGGAGCGAAATAATGGAACTTAAGCTCCTGAATGCCAATGGTCAGGAAGGCGCAGGCGTGAACGCATCGGACGTCGTGTTCGGTCGCGATTACAACGAAGCCCTGATCCATCAGATCGTCGTGGCTTATCAAGCCAACGCACGCAGCGGCAACCGCGCGCAGAAGGACCGTGAGCAAGTCAAGCACACGACCAAGAAGCCGTGGCGTCAAAAGGGTACGGGCCGCGCTCGTGCCGGTATGTCGTCGAGCCCGTTGTGGCGCGGCGGTGGCCGTATCTTCCCGAATTCGCCGGAAGAAAACTTTTCGCACAAGGTCAACAAGAAGATGCATCGCGCAGGTCTCTGCTCGATCTTCTCGCAGTTGGCCCGTGAAGGCCGTATTTCGGTGGTCGACGAGCTGACGCTCGAAGCGCCGAAGACCAAGTTGTTGGCCGACAAATTCAAGGCGATGGGTCTCGACTCCGTGTTGGTGATTACCGATACGGTCGACGAAAACCTGTACCTCGCGTCGCGCAACCTCGCCCATGTGGCAGTTGTCGAGCCGCGTTACGCCGACCCGCTCTCGTTGATCTACTTCAAGAAAGTCCTGATTACGAAGGCTGCGGTCGCCCAGATCGAGGAGTTGCTGTCATGAGCGAGATTCGCAAGAACGATCATCGTTTGATGCAGGTCCTGCTCGCGCCGGTGGTCTCCGAAAAGGCGACGCTGGTGGCCGACAAGAACGAGCAAGTCGTGTTCGAAGTCGCGCCCGATGCCACGAAGCAGGAAGTGAAGGCTGCTGTCGAGCTGCTGTTCAAGGTGGAAGTCAATTCCGTCAACGTGCTGGTCACGAAGGGTAAAGCCAAGCGCTTTGGCCGCTTCATGGGCAAGCGCAAGGATGTGAAGAAGGCGTACGTCTGCTTGAAGCCCGGCCAGGAAATCAACTTTGAAGCGGAGGCCAAGTAATCATGGCAATCGTAAAAGTTAAGCCGACTTCGCCGGGCCGCCGCGCGATGGTCAAGGTGGTCAACAAGGATCTGTACAAGGGCAAGCCGCACGCAGCGCTGCTCGACTCGCAGTCCACGACCGCCGGCCGTAACAACAACGGCCGCATCACGACCCGTCACAAGGGTGGTGGTCACAAGCAGCATTACCGCCTCGTCGATTTCCGTCGCAACAAGGACGGCATTCCGGCAAAGGTCGAACGTCTCGAGTACGACCCGAACCGTAGCGCGAACATCGCGCTGGTTCTGTACGCAGACGGCGAGCGCAAGTACATCATCGCTCCGAAGGGTGTGATCGTTGGCCAGCAACTGATGTCGGGTTCGGAAGCACCGATCCGCGCAGGCAACACGCTGCCGATCCGCAACATCCCGGTTGGTACGACGATTCACTGCATCGAAATGCTGCCCGGCAAGGGCGCGCAGATCGCGCGTTCGGCTGGGACGTCGGCGATGCTGCTGGCTCGCGAAGGCACCTACGCGCAGGTTCGTCTGCGCTCGGGCGAAATCCGCCGCGTGCACATCGAGTGCCGCGCGACGATCGGTGAAGTGGGCAACGAAGAGCATAGCCTCCGTCAAATCGGCAAGGCTGGCGCGAACCGCTGGCGCGGTATCCGCCCGACGGTGCGCGGCGTTGCAATGAACCCGGTCGATCACCCGCACGGTGGTGGTGAAGGTAAGACGGCAGCAGGTCGCGATCCGGTGAGCCCGTGGGGCACGCCGACGAAGGGTTATCGTACCCGCAGCAACAAGCGCACGACGACGATGATCGTCCAGCGCCGTCACAAGCGCTAAGGAGTAGGCAATGGCACGTTCTGTTAAAAAAGGTCCGTTCTGCGACGCCCATTTGCTGAAGAAAGTTGAGGCGGCTGCAGCTTCGCGTGACAAGAAGCCGATCAAAACCTGGTCGCGTCGTTCGACGATTCTGCCGGATTTCATCGGTCTGACGATTGCCGTACATAACGGCCGTCAACACGTTCCGGTGTATGTGTCGGAAAACATGGTCGGCCACAAGCTTGGCGAGTTTGCATTGACCCGTACGTTCAAGGGTCATGCAGCCGACAAGAAGGCCAAGAAATAAGGGGCTATCAAGATGGAAGTAAAAGCTATTCATCGCGGTGCCCGCATCTCGGCGCAGAAGACGCGCCTTGTGGCTGACCAGATCCGTGGTTTGCCGGTCGACAAGGCGCTGAACGTTCTGACGTTCTCGCCGAAGAAGGCGGCGGGTATCGTCAAGAAGGTCGTGCTGTCTGCGATCGCTAATGCGGAGCACAACGAAGGCGCCGATATCGACGAGCTCAAGATCACGAGCATCTACGTCGACAAGGCTGCATCGCTGAAGCGTTTTACCGCGCGCGCAAAAGGCCGTGGTAACCGCATCGAGAAGCAATCCTGTCACATCACTGTGACGGTCGGGAATTAAGGAGCCATACGATGGGACAGAAAATTCATCCGACAGGCTTCCGCTTGGCCGTCAGCCGGAATTGGGCGTCGCGTTGGTACGCGAACAACAACAATTTCGCGTCGATGCTGCAGGAAGACATCGGTGTTCGTGAATACTTGAAGAAGAAGCTGAAGAACGCTTCGGTTGGTCGGGTGGTCATCGAGCGTCCGGCGAAGAACGCGCGCATCACGATTTACAGCTCGCGTCCGGGTGTTGTGATCGGCAAGAAGGGCGAAGACATCGAACTGTTGAAGTCGGAACTGCAGAAGCGCATGGGCGTTCCGGTTCACGTCAACATCGAAGAAATCCGCAAGCCGGAAACCGACGCGCAACTGATCGCCGATTCGATCACGCAACAGCTCGAGCGCCGGATCATGTTCCGCCGCGCGATGAAGCGTGCAATGCAAAACGCCATGCGTCTGGGTGCCCAAGGCATCAAGATCATGAGCGCGGGCCGTCTGAACGGCATCGAAATCGCTCGTACCGAGTGGTATCGCGAAGGTCGCGTGCCCCTCCATACGCTGCGTGCCGATATCGATTACGCAACGTCGGAAGCGAAAACCACGTACGGCATCATCGGCGTGAAGGTGTGGGTCTACAAGGGCGACACGCTGGGCCGCAACGATGCACCGGTGGTCGAAGAAGTGACCGAAGACAAGCGTCCGCGCCGCAACGCACGTCCGGGTGGCGATCGCCGTCCGCGTCGCGATGGTGAAGGTGGTGGCCCGGCAGGTGCACGCCGTGGCGCTCCTCGTCGTGCCGGCGGTGCCGGTGACGGGAAGACTGGAGAATAACGATGCTGCAACCGAAACGCAGAAAGTATCGCAAAGAGCAAAAGGGTCGTAACACCGGCAAGGCGACGCGCGGCAATGCCGTGTCGTTCGGTGAATACGGTCTGAAGGCTATCGGTCGCGGCCGTTTGACCGCGCGTCAAATCGAAGCGGCGCGTCGTGCAATGACGCGCCACATCAAGCGCGGCGGCCGTATCTGGATCCGCATTTTCCCGGACAAGCCGATCTCGCAAAAGCCGGCTGAAGTACGGATGGGTAACGGTAAGGGTAACCCTGAGTACTACGTCGCAGAGATTCAACCGGGCAAGATGCTGTACGAAATGGACGGTGTTACCGAAGAACTGGCACGCGAAGCGTTCCGTCTGGCTGCAGCCAAACTGCCGCTGAAGACGTACTTCGTTTCGCGCCAGCTCGGCGCCTAAGGAGTGAATGATGAAGGCTTCTGAACTTCACCAGAAAGACCAGGCCGCGCTCAACAAAGAGCTGACGGACCTGCTGAAGGCGCAATTCGGCCTGCGCATGCAACTCGCGACGCAGCAGCTCACGAACACGAGCCAGCTGAAGAAGGTTCGTCGCGACATCGCACGTGTGCGGACCGTCCTGACTGAGAAGGCGAACCAGAAATGAACGATAGCGTAAAAACCTCGCTCAAGCGGACGCTGGTCGGCAAGGTCGTCAGCAACAAGATGGACAAGACGGTCACCGTGCTGGTCGAGCACCGTGTGAAGCATCCGATCTACGGCAAGTACGTCGTGCGTTCGAAGAAGTATCACGCGCATGACGACGCGAACACGTACAACGAAGGCGATCTCGTCGAGATCCAGGAAACGCGTCCGATTTCGAAGACGAAAGCCTGGGTTGTGTCGAAGTTGCTCGAAGCGGCTCGCGTGATCTAAGCGCCAGATGCGGTAAAAGCAGTATCGCAGTAACTTTCGCTTGCAAGGCCGGGATTATGAGTTATAATCTCGGTCTTCCCTCTTTGTGGGAGCCCCGTCGCGGGCGAAGTTGGTGGGGGAAGCCGGTTCGGGCGCCATGCCCGTATCGACAGATTCACCGGATTGCGATGGCGGGTTTCGTCTGCCCTCGCTGCCTGTTCTAACCCAAGCAGCCGATTGGCTGACGGGACCAAGACTGACCGGATGCGCCATGGTGGTGCAATCGGATTAAGTTGGGAAAGATAAACCATGATCCAGACCGAAACTCGGCTTGAAGTGGCCGACAACACGGGTGCGCGTGAAGTCATGTGCATCAAGGTGCTCGGCGGCTCGAAGCGTCGTTACGCTAGCATTGGCGACATCATCAAGGTGACCGTCAAGGAAGCAACGCCGCGCGGACGCGTGAAGAAGGGCGAAATTTACAACGCTGTGGTCGTTCGTACGGCCAAGGGCGTGCGCCGCCAGGACGGCTCGCTGATCAAGTTCGACGGCAATGCCGCCGTTCTTTTGAACGCGAAGCTCGAACCCATCGGCACGCGTATTTTTGGGCCGGTCACGCGTGAACTGCGTAGCGAACGATTCATGAAGATCGTTTCGCTCGCGCCGGAAGTGCTGTAAGGAGTCGCGATGAACAAGATTCGCAAGGGTGACGAAGTCATCGTCATCACCGGCAAGGACAAAGGCAAGCGCGGTGTCGTGCTGGCCGTTGGGGAAGATCGTGTGACGGTCGAGGGTATCAATCTCGTCAAGAAGCACGTGAAGCCGAACCCGATGAAGGGTACGACGGGCGGTGTGGAAGCCAAAACGATGCCGCTGCATATTTCGAACGTCGCATTGGTCGACGCGAATGGCAAGGCGTCGCGAGTGGGCATCAAGGTCGAAGGCGACAAGAAGGTTCGCTTCTTGAAGTCGACGGGCGCCACGCTCAACGCCTGACGCGGAGTTAAAAAATGGCTCGTCTGCAAGAATTTTATAAAGAGAAGGTTGTACCCGGCCTCGTCGAGAAGTTCGGTTACAAGTCCATCATGGAAGTGCCGCGCATCACCAAGATCACCCTGAACATGGGTCTTGGGGAAGCCGTCGCCGACAAGAAGATCATCGAAAACGCCGTTGGCGACCTGACGAAGATCGCTGGCCAGAAGCCGGTGATCACGAAGGCACGCAAGGCAATCGCTGGCTTCAAGATTCGTCAGGGTTATCCGATCGGCGCGATGGTTACGCTGCGCGGTCAGGCCATGTACGAATTCCTCGATCGTTTCGTGACGGTTGCGCTCCCGCGTGTGCGTGACTTCCGTGGCGTGTCGGGTCGTGCGTTCGACGGTCGCGGCAACTACAACATCGGTGTGAAAGAGCAGATCATTTTCCCCGAAATCGACTACGACAAGATCGACGCGCTGCGTGGGCTGAACATCAGCATCACGACAACTGCGAAGACTGACGACGAAGCAAAGGCACTGCTCGCCAGCTTCAAGTTCCCGTTCAGAAACTGAGGTTACCGTGGCTAAACTGGCACTGATCGAACGTGAAAAGAAGCGTGCACGCCTCGCAGCCAAGTACGCTCCCAAGCGCGCTGAACTGAAAGCTGTGATCGACGACGCGAGCAAGTCGGATGAAGAGCGTTATCTCGCTCGCCTGGCTTTGCAACAACTGCCGCGTAATTCGAACCCCACTCGCAAGCGCAACCGCTGCGCGATCACGGGTCGTCCGCGTGGCACGTTCCGTAAATTCGGACTGGCGCGCAGCAAGATTCGCGAAATCGCTTTCCGCGGCGAAATCCCTGGCCTGACCAAGGCGAGCTGGTAATAGGAGAAACGTAAATGAGCATGAGTGATCCTATCGCCGATATGCTGACTCGCATCCGCAACGCGCAGATGGTCGAGAAGGTTTCGGTGACTATGCCCTCGTCGAAAGTCAAGGTTGCGATTGCGCAGGTTTTGAAGGACGAAGGTTATATCGACGATTTCGCGGTGAAGGCTGAAGGTGCGAAGTCGGAATTGAACATCGCGTTGAAGTACTACGCTGGCCGCCCGGTTATCGAACGCCTCGAGCGCGTGTCGAAGCCTGGTCTGCGTGTGTACCGCGGTCGCAACGACATTCCTCAGGTGATGAATGGCCTGGGCGTTGCAATCGTCTCGACGCCGAAGGGTGTGATGACCGATCGCAAGGCGCGCCAGACTGGCGTCGGCGGCGAAGTCATCTGCTACGTCGCTTAACCGAAAAGGAGAAGAAACATGTCTCGAGTAGGTAAGAGCCCGATCGCGCTGCCGCAAGGCGCCGAAGTGGCCCTGAGCGGCGATGTCATCACCGTGAAGGGTCCGCTGGGCACGATTTCCCAGGCGGGCAATCCGCTGGTGAAGGTAGCAAACGAAAACGGCACGCTCAACTTCGCGCCGGCTGATGAAAGCCGCGAAGCGAACGCGATGTCGGGCACGATGCGCGCACTCGTTGCGAACATGGTGAACGGCGTGACGAAGGGTTTCGAGCGCAAGCTGACGCTGGTTGGCGTCGGTTACCGCGCACAAGCGCAAGGCGACAAGCTGAATCTGTCGCTGGGTTTCTCGCACCCCGTGGTGCACCAGATGCCGGAAGGCGTCAAGGCTGAAACTCCGTCGCAAACCGAAATCGTGATCAAGGGGATCGACAAGCAGAAAGTTGGCCAAGTAGCTGCGGAAGTGCGCGGTTACCGTCCGCCGGAGCCCTATAAGGGCAAGGGCGTGCGCTATGCCAACGAGGTCGTTATCCTCAAAGAAACGAAGAAGAAGTAAGGGTGCGCAATCATGGATAAGACTCAATCTCGCCTGCGCCGCGCTCGTCAGACGCGTGTCAAGATCGCTGAACTGCAGGTCGCGCGTCTCGCCGTGCATCGCACGAACACGCATATCTATGCGCAAGTGTTCTCGCCGTGCGGCACCAAGGTGCTCGCAAGCGCGTCGACGCTGGAAGCTGAAGTGCGTGCCGAACTGGCCGACAAGTCGGGCAAGGGCGGCAACGTCGACGCTGCGACCCTGATCGGCAAGCGTATTGCTGAAAAGGCGAAGGCTGCCGGCGTCGAATCCGTCGCCTTTGACCGCTCGGGTTTCCGCTACCACGGCCGCGTGAAAGCGCTGGCTGATGCCGCGCGCGAAGCCGGGCTCAAGTTCTAAGGGAAGAATTCGTCATGGCAAAGATGCAAGCGAAAGTTCAGGCTGACGAACGCGACGACGGCCTGCGCGAAAAGATGATCTCGGTCAACCGCGTGACCAAGGTGGTGAAGGGCGGCCGGATTCTCGGTTTTGCCGCACTGACCGTGGTCGGCGACGGTGACGGCCGCATCGGCATGGGCAAGGGCAAAGCAAAGGAAGTTCCGGTTGCTGTTCAGAAGGCAATGGAACAAGCCCGCCGCAACATGTTCAAGGTGCCGCTCAAGAACGGTACGCTGCAACACGAAGTGCACGGTAAGCACGGCGCATCCGCAGTCCTCCTCGCTCCGGCGAAGGACGGTACGGGCGTGATCGCTGGCGGCCCGATGCGCGCAGTGTTCGACGTAATGGGCGTGCAAAACGTGGTGGCGAAGAGCCACGGCTCGACGAACCCGTACAACCTCGTTCGTGCGACGCTCGACGGTCTGCGCAAGCAGTCGACCCCGGGTGACATCGCGGCGAAGCGCGGCAAGTCCGTCGAAGATATTTTGGGCTAAGCCTCGAGGTCACCATGTCTGATAAAACTGTCAAGGTTCAGCTCGTCAAGAGCCTGATTGGGACCCGCGAATCGCACCGTGCAACGGTGCGTGGCTTGGGCCTGCGCCGACTCAACTCGGTCAGCGAACTGCAGGATACGCCGGCAGTTCGCGGAATGATCAACAAGGTCTCGTACCTTGTTAAGGTCATCAACTGAGCGGCTGACTAGGGATTCAAGGAGTTGAATATGGAATTGAATAACCTGAAGCCGGCAGAAGGCGCGAAGCACGCAAAGCGTCGCGTCGGTCGCGGTATCGGCTCTGGCCTGGGCAAGACCGCTGGTCGCGGTCACAAGGGTCAGAAGTCGCGTTCGGGCGGCTTCCACAAGGTCGGCTTCGAAGGCGGTCAAATGCCGCTGCAACGCCGTCTGCCGAAGCGTGGCTTCACCTCGCTGACGAAGGAATTCGTCGGGGAAGTGCGCCTGTCGGATCTGGAAGCACTGCCGGTCGACGAAATCGATTTGCTGGCACTGAAGCAAGCGGGTCTGGTCGGCGAGCTCATCAAGAGCGCGAAGATCATCAAGACCGGCGAGCTGAAGCGCAAGATCACGGTGAAGGGCCTCGGTGCTACAAAAGGCGCCCGTGCTGCAATCGAAGCCGCTGGCGGCTCGTTCGCCGAGTAACGCGCTTTTGCCGTTACTAGCAATAGCATCGGAGAAGGTTCTTGGCTAACAGCCCGAGTCTCGCAAAACCCGGTCGAAGCGCGGCGAAGTTCGGTGATCTGCGTCGGCGTGCAGTGTTCCTGCTGCTGGCGCTGGTCGTCTACCGTATCGGCGCGCATATTCCGGTGCCGGGTATCGACCCGGACCAACTGGCGAAGCTGTTCCAGAGCCAGTCGGGCGGCATCCTTGGCATGTTCAACATGTTCTCGGGTGGCGCGTTGTCGCGGTTCACGATTTTTGCGCTGGGCATCATGCCCTACATTTCGGCGTCGATCATCATGCAGTTGATGTCGATCGTGTCGCCGCAAATGGAGGCGCTGAAGAAGGAAGGACAAGCGGGACAACGCAAGATCACGCAGTACACGCGGATCTTCACGGTGGTTCTCGCGACGTTCCAGGCGTTTGGCATCGCCGTTGCGCTGGAGAATCAGCCGGCGCTGGTGCTGGATCCTGGCATGGTTTTCCGTCTCACGACGGTCGTCACGCTGGTGACGGGCACGATGTTCCTGATGTGGCTGGGTGAGCAGATCACGGAGCGCGGTCTCGGCAACGGCATTTCGATCATCATCTTCGGCGGTATCGCGGCGGGTTTCCCGAATGCGATCGGTGGGCTGTTCGAGCTGGTTCGCACCGGTTCGATGAGCATCATCTCGGCGATCATCATCGTGGTGTTGATTGCGGCGGTCACGTATCTGGTTGTGTTCATCGAACGCGGTCAGCGCAAGATCCTCGTCAATTACGCAAAGCGCCAGGTCGGTAACAAGATTTACGGCGGTCAGTCTTCGCATTTGCCGCTGAAGCTGAACATGTCGGGTGTGATTCCGCCGATTTTTGCATCGTCGATCATCCTCTTCCCGGCAACCATCTTGAACTGGTTCAGTTCGGGTACGCGGACCGGCTGGTTCGCAAACACGCTGCACAACGTGGCCGAGGCTTTGAAGCCGGGTCAGCCCGTGTACGTGTTGCTGTACGCGTTGGCGATCGTGTTCTTCTGCTTCTTCTACACCGCGCTGGTGTTCAACAGCAGGGAGACGGCCGACAACTTGAAGAAAAGCGGCGCATTCGTTCCTGGGATCCGCCCGGGCGACCAGACCGCACGGTATATCGACCGCATCCTGACGCGCCTGACGCTGGCCGGTGCGATCTACATCGTGTTTGTGTGCTTGCTGCCTGAGTTCTTGGTATTGCGCTGGAACGTGCCGTTTTATTTTGGTGGAACGTCGCTGCTGATCATTGTCGTCGTCACGATGGACTTCATGGCGCAGGTGCAGTCGTACGTTATGTCGCAACAGTATGAGTCGCTGCTTAAGAAGGCCAACTTCAAGGGCGGCAACGTCCCGATGCGCTAATTAAGGACTATGGCCAAAGACGATGTAATCCAGATGCAGGGTGAGGTTGTAGAAAACCTCCCCAACGCTACTTTCCGGGTGAAGTTGGAAAATGGCCATGTGGTGCTGGGGCATATTTCCGGGAAGATGCGGATGCACTACATCCGCATCCTACCGGGCGACAAAGTTACGGTTGAATTGACGCCTTACGATCTGTCTCGTGCGCGGATCGTGTTCCGGGCGAAGTGATTTGAAAAAAGGGTAATATCATGAAAGTGATGGCATCGGTTAAGCGCATTTGCCGCAATTGCAAGATCATCAAGCGCAAGGGCGTTGTGCGCGTGATTTGCAGCTCTGATCCGCGCCACAAACAGCGTCAAGGCTGAACGCCGCGCTTTTGCTTGCGCTTTTTGTTTGAGGAAAAACAATGGCTCGTATCGCAGGGGTTAACATCCCGAATCACCAGCATACCGAAATCGGCCTGACGGCTATCTTCGGTGTCGGACGCACGCGCGCTCGCGGCATCTGTGTCGCTTCTGGTGTGGAATTTTCGAAGAAGGTCAAGGACCTCACCGACGCAGACCTCGAAAAGCTGCGTGACGAAGTGGGCAAGTTCATCGTCGAAGGCGACCTGCGTCGTGAAGTGACGATGAACATCAAGCGCCTGATGGATCTGGGCTGCTACCGCGGCGTGCGCCATCGCAAGGGGCTGCCCATGCGCGGCCAGCGTACGCGCACCAATGCCCGTACGCGCAAGGGTCCGCGTCGTGCAGCGCAATCGCTGAAGAAGTAAGCGGAACTGACAGTTACAGGAAAACGTAATGGCTAAGGCTTCGAACAACTCCGCGGCGCAACGCGTTCGCAAGAAGGTCAAGAAGAACGTCGCCGAGGGCGTGGTTCACGTTCACGCGTCGTTCAACAACACCATCATCACGATCACCGATCGTCAAGGCAACGCGCTTGCCTGGGCGACGTCGGGTGGCCAGGGTTTCAAGGGCTCGCGTAAGTCGACGCCGTTTGCAGCTCAGGTCGCAGCCGAATCGGCTGGCCGCGTGGCGATGGAATACGGCGTGAAGAACCTCGAAGTGCGGATCAAGGGCCCTGGCCCTGGTCGCGAATCGGCGGTGCGCGCGTTGCATGGTCTTGGTATCAAGATCACCGCGATCTCCGACGTGACGCCGGTCCCGCACAACGGCTGCCGTCCGCCGAAGCGCCGTCGTATCTAAGGCGTCGCTGCCGCAAACCTCCTGCTGGTGCTAGCGCGCCGGCGGGATGCTTGCGTTATGAATTTGACTAAGCCCACCGTTCGGCCCAGAGGGTTCGGACTAGCGCGGATGGAAGTCCGCGTGATCAATTTTTAAGGATGCAAAGTGGCACGCTATACCGGTCCTAAAGCCAAGCTGTCCCGCCGTGAAGGCACTGACCTCTTCCTGAAGAGCGCACGTCGTTCGCTCGCTGACAAGTGCAAGCTCGATAGCAAGCCTGGTCAGCACGGCCGCACGTCGGGTGCTCGTACGTCCGACTACGGCACGCAGTTGCGCGAAAAGCAAAAAGTTAAGCGCATCTACGGCGTGCTCGAGCGCCAGTTCCGTCGTTACTTCGCCGAAGCCGATCGCCGCAAGGGCCCGACGGGTGAAAACCTGCTGCAATTGCTCGAATCGCGTCTCGACAACGTCGTGTATCGCATGGGTTTCGGCTCGACGCGCGCAGAAGCACGTCAGCTCGTGAGCCACAAGTCGATCACGGTGAATGGCCAGGTCGCGAATATCCCGTCGTTGCAAGTGAAGGCGGGCGACGTGGTTGCCGTGCGTGAGCAGTCGCGCAAGCAGGCTCGCATCGTCGAAGCGCTTTCGCTGGCTGAACAAGGCGGCATGCCGAGCTGGGTTTCGGTTGATGCCAAGAAGTTCGAAGGCACGTTCAAGGCAATGCCGGAACGCAGCGACATCGCTGGCGACATCAACGAAAGCCTGATCGTCGAATTGTATTCGCGGTAATCGGATTAGCGGCCGGGGGACCCTGATTGCCGAAGGCAAGGGGTAGCCTCGGCTGTTTATTTTCAGGTTGTTACCGGTCAGCCTTATCGGTGTAACGAGCCGAGGGTATTGAAAAGGAAAACCTATGCAAACCAGTTTGTTGAAGCCCAAGATTATTGCAGTTGAATCGCTTGGCGAAAGCCACGCGAAGGTGGTCATGGAGCCGTTCGAACGCGGTTACGGCCACACCTTGGGTAACGCGCTTCGGCGTGTGCTGCTGTCGTCGATGGTGGGCTACGCGCCGACCGAAGTGACGATCGCAGGCGTCGTGCATGAATATTCGACGCTCGACGGTGTGCAAGAGGATGTGGTCAACCTGCTGTTGAACCTGAAGGGCGTTGTCTTCAAGCTGCACAACCGTGACGAAGTGACCGTCACGCTGCGCAAGGAAGGCGAAGGCGTCGTCACGGCCGGCGATATCGAACTCGCGCACGACTGCGAGGTCATCAATCCCGAGCACGTGATTGCGCATCTGTCGAAGGGCGGCAAGCTCGACGTTCAGATCAAGATCGAAAAGGGCCGCGGCTATGTGCCGGGCAATGTGCGTCGCTATGGCGAGGAGTCGGCCAAGATCATCGGTCGTATCGTGCTGGACGCGTCGTTCTCGCCGGTTCGCCGCGTGAGCTACGCCGTCGAAAGCGCGCGTGTCGAACAGCGTACGGACCTCGACAAGCTCGTGATGAACATCGAAACCAACGGCGTCATTTCGCCCGAGGAAGCGATCCGTCAGTCGGCGCGTATCCTGGTCGATCAGTTGTCGGTCTTCGCTGCACTGGAAGGCACCGAAGCAGCGGCGGAAGCGCCGTCGCGCGCGCCGCAGATCGATCCGATCCTGCTGCGCCCGGTGGATGATCTGGAACTCACGGTTCGCTCGGCGAACTGCCTGAAGGCCGAGAACATCTACTACATCGGCGATCTGATCCAGCGCACGGAAAACGAACTGCTTAAGACGCCGAATCTGGGTCGCAAGTCGCTGAACGAAATCAAGGAAGTCCTGGCTTCGCGCGGCCTGACACTCGGCATGAAGCTCGAAAACTGGCCGCCGGCTGGTCTCGACAAGTAAGGCAGCGCTGTACGTGCAACTGGTCAAGACGCGGATTTTCCTTTAAAATCCGCGTCTTGCCTTTTTTCTCGACCGGCCCGTGCGTCATCTGGACGCAATAGAAGAGCTGGATCAAAACTTAAGTGATAGGAACTGAAAATGCGCCATAAGCATGGTTTGCGGAAACTGAACCGCACGAGCAGCCACCGTCTGGCAATGCTCCGTAACATGTCGAATTCGCTGATCGAGCACGAAGTCATCAAGACGACGCTGCCGAAGGCGAAGGAACTCCGTAAAGTCGTCGAGCCGCTGATCACGCTCGGCAAGAAGCCGTCACTGGCAAATCGTCGTCTGGCGTTCAACCGCCTGCGCGATCGCGATTCCGTCGCGAAGCTGTTCGACGTGCTCGGCCCGCGCTACGCGAGCCGTCCGGGTGGCTACCTGAGCATCCTGAAGTTCGGTTTCCGCGTCGGCGATAACGCACCGATGGCACTCGTCCAGTTGATGGACCGTCCGGAAGTCGCGGATGCCGACGAAGTGCAAGAAGCTGAATAAGCGCGCTTCCGCAAGTATGAAAAGGCCAAGCTCTGCTTGGCCTTTTTCGTTTTGCAGGCCGGGCGTCCAACGCGGTCGGCGCCCGAGATGGGCATGCGGCGTCGGTGCTACGATAGGCGCATAACCCTTTTTCAACCGCACTCGAACGCGATGAAGCCTGAAGTGAACCCGCCGGTTGTCCTGATCCTGACGACGTTGCCCGATGCCGCCGCGGCCAGCGTTCTCGCGCAAAAAGCGCTCGACGCCCGGCTCGCAGCATGTGTGACGGAATACGGCGCCGTCCGCTCTCGTTATCACTGGCAAGGGCAGGTGGAAGCGGCCGAAGAAATCCAGATGCTCTTCAAGACCTCGATCGCCCGAAGCGACGAACTGCGGCGCTTCATTGCTTCGAACCATCCCTACGAAACACCCGAAATTCTCTCGTGGCAGGCCGAAGCATCGCAGGGCTACGGGCAGTGGGTCATTGCGGAAACTTCACGTCCTCTTCATGTTTAAGTCTTCTGGCGCCGTCGCGCGTCGCGTCTTCGCTGCAGTTGCCTGTCTGCTCTCATGTTGCGTCCTGCTGCTCGGTGCGTCGGGTATCGCGCGCGCGGCGGACGATTTCCTCGATCCGGCTGTCGCGTTCAAGTTCAGCGCGACCGAACGTCCCGGCGAGATCGAGGTGCGTTACAAGATCGCGGACGGCTACTACATGTATCGCGAGCGGTTTGCATTCGCCACGAAAGACGGCACGGCGACGCTCGGCGACCCGCAGTTGCCGGCCGGCAAAGTCCACTTCGATCAGACGTTCAACAAAGACGTCGAAACTTACCGCGGCGACCTTGTCATTCGTATCGCGGTGAAGCAGGCGAGCGGGCCGTTCGATATCGCCGTTACGTCGCAGGGCTGCGCCGATCAGGGCATCTGCTACCCGCCGATGGAGCGCGTGTACCGCGTAAGCGGCGCGGCGCTTCAGGCGGCCGACGCCACCGCTCCGCCGCCGCGCACCGGCACGCCTTCGGACGCACCCTGGTACGACCGCGCTACAAACGCGGATTACGCGCAATCGCTGCTGGAAGGCGGCGGCTTTTTCGCGGTCGTCGGACTGTATTTCGTCGCGGGCATCGTCCTGAGCCTTCTGCCGTGCTCATATCCGATGATTCCGATCCTGTCGGCGATCATCATCGGCGAGGGCGCGCGTGTCACACGGGCGCGCGGGTTTGCGCTGTCGGCGGCCTATGTTTTCGGGATGGCGCTCGTCTATACGGCGCTGGGTGTCGCGGCTGCGCTCGTCGGGCAGAGTCTCGGCGCGTGGTTGCAGAATCCGTGGGTGCTCGGCACGTTCGGCGTGCTCCTGACGGCATTCGCGCTGACGCTTATCGCAGGCTATGACATCGCGCTGCCCGAGCGCTGGCAGAGCGGCGTCAATGCGGCGTCGCAGAAGCGTTCCGGCGGGAAGTTCGCCGCCGTGACGGCGATGGGCGCATTGTCGGCGCTGGTCGTGGGTGCATGCATGACGGCGCCGCTCTTCGCCGTGCTCGCCTTCGTCGCGCATACCGGCAGCGCAGTGTTGGGGGCCGCCGCGTTGTTCTCCATGGGCGTCGGGCTCGGCGTGCCGCTGCTCGTCATCGGACTGGGTGCCGGCACCTTGCTGCCGCGCGCCGGTTCGTGGATGGACGGCGTTAAGGTCTTTTTCGGCGTCGTGCTGCTGGGGGCGGCCTTATGGATCGTTTGGCCCGTGCTGGGCGGCGTCGCGCAGATGCTGCTCGCGGCACTGTGGCTGCTGATCTCGGCGGCGGCGCTCGGCCTTTTCGCGGCGGGCGCGGCGTCCCTGACGATCTGGCGACGGCTTGGCCGTGGCCTCGGCGCGGCACTCGCGATCTGGGCCGCGACGCTGCTCGTGGGCCTCGCTGCCGGTTCGACCGATCCGTTGCGTCCGCTCGCCGTATTTGCCGCGCGCGGTAACGGCGGCGGCGCCACGCAGCAGGCGCAAGGCCCGACATTCGCATCGGTGCGCTCGTCGACGGAACTCGACCTCGCGGTGAAGGCTGCCGCCCGGCCGGCGATGCTGGACTTCTACGCCGACTGGTGCGTGTCCTGCAAGGAGATGGAGCATCTGACGTTCAGCGACCCGCGCGTGCGAGCCCGCCTCGCGCAGTTAAACCTTTTGCGCGCCGACGTCACCGCGAACAACACCGACGACCAGGCTCTTCTCAAGCGCTTCAAGCTGTTCGGCCCGCCGGGAATCATCTTTTTCGACGCCCAAGGCAATGAAAAGGCGCGCGTTATTGGATACGAGTCGCCGGAGAAATTCCTGAAGAGCATGGAAAAACTCGGCACAGCACCGACCACCTAAAAAAAAGGCGATGCCAACGGCATCGCCTTTTTTTCAATCCCAAACCGTTACTTCGATGCCCGCAGGATCCGCGCGGCGTCGAGCGCAAAATACGTCAGCACGCCATCCGCGCCCGCGCGCTTGAACGCGAGTAGCGATTCCATCATCGCCTTGTCGTGATCGAGCCAGCCGTTCTGGGTAGCGGCCTTGATCATCGCGTATTCGCCGCTCACCTGATACGCATAGGTCGGAAAGCGGAATTCCTCCTTCACGCGATACACGATGTCGAGATACGGCATGCCGGGCTTGACCATCACCATGTCCGCGCCTTCCTCGATGTCCATGCGCACTTCGCGCAAGGCTTCGTCGGAGTTCGCCGGGTCCATCTGATAGGTCATCTTGTTGCCCTTGCCGAGATTCGCAGCCGAGCCGACCGCATCGCGGAACGGTCCGTAGAACGCGGATGCGAACTTCGCGGCGTAGGCCATGATGCGCGTGTGGATGTGGTCTTCGCTTTCCAGCATCTCGCGAATCGCGCCGATGCGCCCGTCCATCATGTCCGACGGTGCGACGATATCGACACCCGCTTCAGCTTGCGTACGCGCCTGATCGACGAGGATCTCGCTCGTTTCGTCGTTCTTCACGTAGCCATCTTCGTCAAGCACGCCGTCCTGGCCGTGGCTTGTGTACGGGTCGAGCGCGACATCGGTGAGCACGCCCAGTTGGGGAAAATTCTTCTTTAGCTCGCGCACGGCGCGCGGAATCAGCCCTTCGGCGTGGGTCGCCTCGCGACCGTCGGGCGTCTTCAGCGACGGCTCGATCGCCGGGAAAAGCGACAGCACCGGCACGCCCAGTTCGACGCATTGCTCGGCCACTTTCATCAGCAGATCGACGGACGTGCGCTCGACGCCGGGCATCGACGGCACGGCCTGCCGCACATTCGTGCCCTCGACGATGAAAACCGGGTAGATCAGGTCGTTCGTGGTGAGGATGTTTTCGCGCATCAGGCGGCGCGAGAAGTCGTCGTGGCGCATGCGGCGCGGACGGTGATGCGGATAGAAACTCATGATTTTGTCGGCGTGGGGGATTCGATTGATGGCGGGAGACGCGGCGCGATCTGGCTAGAAGCCTTGCTGGCTGTGCCGCGCGGGTCCGTCCAGAAACTTTTCAAGACAATGGTATATCATACCGATCGAGCTAGGCGCTTTGCGCTGAACTCCCCGCTTCTCCTCCCTGAGCGGGTGCCTGTCGTTATTCGATTAGGCTGTTTGACCCGCCGTCATGCGGCGGGTTTTTTTATGTGCGGCCGCTTTTCACATGAAAAGCGCGCGTTCACTGCGCCGCGTCCTCGGCTTCGCTCTCGCCCGCCGCTTCAGGGATCAGCCAGCTTTCGATCAGCTCGTGCGCCTCTTCGATCCCGGTGCGCTTGAGCGCCGAAAAGAGTTGCACGGTCAGCTCCCCTCGATACCCCGCCGCCTTGTAGTCCGCGAACGATTTCTTCGTCGCGCGCAGGGCGTTGGTCATCTCCTGTCGCGTCAATTTGTCGCATTTGGTGAGGAGCGCGTGGATCGGCTTACCGGTCGGCGCGAACCAGTCGATCATGATCTGATCGAGTTCGGTCAGCGGCCGGCGCGAATCCATCATCAAGATCATCCCGCAAAGCTGGGCGCGGCTTTGCAGGTAGGTGGAGAGCAGTTGCTGCCAGTGCGCTTTCGCGGCGCCGGGCACTTCGGCATAGCCGTAACCGGGCAAGTCGACGATATGCGCGACGGGCGCATCGGCCGGCCCCACCGAGAAGTAATTGATATGCTGTGTGCGTCCCGGCGTCTTGCTCGCGAAAGCCAGCCGTTTCTGATTGCACAGGATGTTGATCGCGGTTGACTTGCCCGCGTTCGAGCGTCCGGCGAAGGCGATTTCGGGCTGCGGCGTGGGCGGCAGATCGCGCAGATGATTGACCGTCGTGAAGAAGCGGGCTTGATGGAGCAGGAATGACATTGGCGGGCCGATTGAGAAAGCTGTGAGAACCCAAGCCTTGAGAACCCCGTAAATACTGGGCTCGCCCCGACTGGCGTCTTTGCGATTAGCGGGTTATTGTACAATACGGCGGTTTTCCGAAGACCAGCAAGGGCGCGCAAGACCCAAGCCAGATAAGGAGCGGGACGGATTTTCGGGCATTTTTCGAGCCCTTCGTTCGGGTGTCTTGTGGCGAAAAAAGGTCGCCGTCGTTTTTTGCAGAACCTCACATTCTCACAAGACGAAAAACAGGGTACGCGAATGAACCGACTGTACAAGTCTCTGATGGTGCTTCAAGTTGCAGCAACGTTCGGTGGATTGGCAGTGTCAGTACAAGCGGCAGAGCCCGCCCAGCCTGCAAAACCGGATTTGAACCGGGGACAGGCAATCGCAACCCAGGTATGTGCCGCGTGTCACGCGGCGGACGGCAACAGCGCCGGCGCGGCGTTTCCGAAGCTCGCGGGCCAGCATGCCGAATACATCGTCAAGCAGTTGAAGGATTACAAGACGCAGCCGGGCGCAAAGGCGCCGGCGCGCAACAACCCGATCATGGCGGGCATCGCGAGCGCGCTGTCGGATCAGGATGCGGTCAACGTCGCGGCTTACTTCGCGTCGCAGAAAACCAAGCCGGGCTTCGCGCGCGACAAGAACACCGTCGCGCTCGGCCAGAAGATCTACCGCGGCGGCATCGCGGACAAGGGCGTGCCCGCGTGCGCGGCCTGTCACGGCGCCGCCGGCATGGGTATTCCGGTGCAGTATCCGCGGCTGTCGTGGCAGTGGGGCGACTACACCGCGGCGCAGCTGACCGCGTTCGCACAGGGCACGCGCAACAACAGCGAGCCGATGCACACGATCTCGCTGCGCCTTACCGATGCCGAGATCAAGGCGGTCTCGGACTACATCGCAGGTTTGCATTAAGTTGAGTTAGGCATCACGCGTCGAAGAGCGTCCAGCGATCCGCCGCGCGACAACCGATCGCGCAGCAATCGCCCATATTATGAAGCCGGTCCGACGAGACCGGCGCAAACAAGAAAAGGGTGGGACGTCGGTCAATGACCGCTGGCGTCTCCACCCTTTTTTGCTGTCCAGTCGGAGTTTGAATGAGCGTCACCACCTCGGGAATGCAGTCGAAGTCGAGTCGTCGGGCTGTCAGGCATTTCGTCGAACTCGTCAGTTCGATGCGTTTCGCGATTGCCCTGCTCGTCGTGCTTGCCATCGCGAGCATCATCGGCACGGTCCTCACGCAGGAAGATCCGTACCCGAACTACGTCAACCAGTTCGGTCCGTTCTGGGCCACCATCTTCCGCGGCCTGAGCCTCTACACCGTGTACAGCGCGTGGTGGTTCATGGTGATCATGATCTTCCTGGTGATCTCGGTGTCGCTGTGCGTGATCCGCAACGGCCCGAAGATGATCGCCGACATGAAGAGCTGGAAGGACCGCGTGCGCGAAGGCAGCCTGCGCGCGTTCCATCACAAGGGCGAATTCGCGGTGACGACGAACCGCGCCGAGACGTCCGCGACCTTGCAACGGCTGTCGGCGAAACTCGGCTACAAGCTCGTCACGCGCGAGACCGAAAGCGGCGCAACGCTGATCGCGGCCAAGCGCGGGGCGCTCACGAAACTCGGGTATATCTCGGCGCATCTGGCGATTGTCGTGATCTGCCTCGGCGGGCTGCTCGACAGCAACCTGCCGATCAAGCTGCAAATGTGGCTCTTCAACAAGACGCCGGTCAGCACGAACGCCGTCATCAACGACATCCCGCCGGAACACCGCCTTTCCTCGACTAATCCGACGTTTCGCGGCTACGCGTGGGTGCCCGAGGGGCAATACGTCGGCACGGCGATCCTGAACCAGCAGGACGGATCGCTGATTCAGGACCTGCCGTTCTCGATCCAGCTCGACAAGTTCATCGTCGATTACTACTCGACCGGCATGCCGAAGCTCTTCGCGAGCGATATCGTGGTGACGGATCACGCGACCGGCAAGCGCATTCCGGCGCGCATCGAAGTGAACAAGCCGTTCACCTACGACGGCATCTCCATTTACCAGTCGAGTTTCCAGGACGGCGGCTCGAAGCTCGAAATGACCGCCTGGCCGATGTCCGGCGAAAGCCCCAAGACGATGCCGTTCAACGGCGCGATCGGCGGCACGGCGCCGATCAGTTCGCAGATGATCGGTGCAAAGGGCGACACGGTCGAATTCACCGATTTCCGCGCGATCAACGTCGAGAACGTCACGAACGGGAGCGGCGAGATCGATGCACGCGGCGTCGGCCAGACGCATTCGCTCAAGCAGGCTTTCGATGAGCGCCTCGGTTCGGGCGCGAAAACGTCGAAACCGAACGACCTGCGTAATGTCGGGCCGTCGGTGCAGTACAAGGTGCGCGGCACGGACGGGCAGGCGCGTGAATACAACAACTACATGCTGCCGGTCGACGTGGGCGGCCAGCAGATGTTCCTTGCCGGCATGCGCGTGAGTCCGAACGATCCATTCCGCTACCTGCGCATTCCCGCCGACGAGCAGAACTCCGTCAAACAGTGGATGCTGCTGCGCGCGGCGCTCGCGACGCCGGCAACGCGCATCGAAGCGGCGCATCGTTTTGCGCAGCGCTCGGTGCCGCAGTCGAGCGGCGAGTTGCAGAAGCATCTGGAAGAGAGCGCCGTTCGCGTGCTGAATCTCTTCGCGGGCGCCGACGAATCCGGCGCGGCGCCGCAGAACGGTCAGGTGAATGGAGGCTTCCAGGCGATCGCGAGCTTCATTGACCGCTCGGTGCCGAAGGGCGAGCAAGAAAAGGCGGCGGGTCTGCTGCTGCGCATGCTGGAAGGCGCGACGTGGGACGTGTGGCAGATCGCGCGCGCACAAAACGGCCTGCCGGAAGCCAAGGTCGACGAAAAGACGACCGCTTTCGTGCAATCGTCGATCAACGCGCTTTCCGACAGCTTTCTGTACGGATCGCCGGTTTTCCTGCAACTGGATTCGTTCAAGCAGATCCAGGCGTCGGTGTTCCAGCTCACGCGCGCGCCGGGTAAAAAACTGGTGTATCTTGGCAGCCTCCTGCTCGTGCTCGGCATTTTCGCGATGTTCTACGTCCGCGAACGCCGGCTCTGGTTCTGGCTCAAAGATAAAGACGAGGGCGGCGCGACGGTCCTGATGGCAATGTCCACCGCGCGCAGAACGCTCGACTTCGAAAAGGAATTCGCCCAGACGCGCGACACCGTCGCTGCCACGCTCGGCGGCAGGCCGGTCGCCGTGGCCGGCGAGACGGTCGAGGCCGTCGGCGGCCCGGCGTCGCAACCCGCCGCCGCGCCCTCCGAATCCGTCGGCTCGCACGAATCAACTCGGTAAGATCATGGCTCTCACTCAAGCTTCCTCACGTTCGACTCCGGCAGCGCAGCGTAGCGTGCAAAACCCGGCGCAAACTCCCGCACAGAGTCCTGTCGATGCGGCCCTTTTCGACGACCGTCCGTTCCTGAAGAAACTCGGCGCGCTCGACTGGCTTTTCGCACTGGCGATGGTGGCGGGCGCGGTTTTCGCGCTGAACCGCTACTACCCGTTCATGGATTACTACGACAAGGCGGTGCTGATCGCAGCCGTGCCGACCTTCGTCGTGCTCGGCTGGCGCTGGAAGCCGGTGCGGCTCCTGATCGCGATGATCGCACTGCTGTCGCTCTCGGCGATCCAGCTTTATCACGCCGATCTCGCCCGCGCCGACACCAACTTCTTCCTGAAGTATTTCCTGTCGAGCCAGTCCGCCATCCTGTGGATGAGCGCGCTGTTCATCCTCGCGACGGTGTTCTACTGGATCGGCCTCCTGTCGCGCTCTGCCACGGGTGGCGCGATCGGATCGCGCATGACGTGGGTCGCGGTGCTGATGGGTTTCGTCGGCCTGATGGTGCGCTGGTACGAGTCGTATCTGATTGGCACGGACGTCGGTCACATTCCGATCTCGAATCTGTATGAAGTCTTCGTGCTGTTCTGCCTGATCACATCGCTCTTCTACCTGTACTACGAGCAGCATTACGCCACCCGCGCGATGGGCGCGTTCGTGCTGCTCGTGATCGGCGCGGCGGTCGGCTTCCTGATGTGGTACTCGATTGCCCGCGACGCGCAGCAGATCCAGCCGCTCGTCCCGGCGCTGCAAAGCTGGTGGATGAAGATCCACGTGCCGGCGAACTTCATCGGTTATGGCAGCTTCGCGCTGTCGGCGATGGTGTCGGTCGCGTATCTCGCGAAGCAGCGCGGCGTGCTGGCCGACCGCCTGCCGTCGCTCGAAGTTCTCGACGACGTCATGTACAAGTCGATCGCGGTGGGCTTCGCGTTCTTCACGATCGCGACCATTCTCGGCGCGCTGTGGGCCGCCGAGGCTTGGGGCGGCTACTGGAGCTGGGACCCGAAGGAAACCTGGGCGCTGATCGTCTGGCTGAACTACGCGGCGTGGCTGCACATGCGCCTGATGAAGGGCCTGCGCGGCGCCGCCGCTGCGTGGTGGGCGCTCACGGGGCTAATCGTCACGACGTTCGCGTTCCTCGGCGTCAACATGTTCCTTTCGGGGCTGCACAGCTACGGCAAGCTGTAATCCGGCGAGCCGCCACCCGACTAAAAAACCGTCACGCAGATCTTGCTGGCGGTTTTTTTTTCGCCGTCCGCGGAATAGGCGCATCCGAACGCCTGTTCAACCTTTATATCTATCGGGAATGCGCGCGCGCCGACCCGGCGCGACGGCGGAACCGGCCAGGGGCAGCAAAATGTGGATCAAACGAGATCGTCAGCTTTACGGCGACGACATTGCGCGAAGCGAGATCACGCCGCGCGAGGTGTTCGAGAACCGCCGCCGCGTGCTGCGGGCGATGGGCGCGATGGCGGCGACGGGTTTGGTCGGCGCGACCGGCGAAGCCTTTGCCGCGATGACCTCGCCCGATGCGAAGGGCCAGAAGCTCGCGGCGACGATGAATTCGAAATTCGTCGTCACCGACAAGGTCACGCCGTTCAAGGACATCACGTCGTACAACAATTACTACGAGTTCGGCACCGACAAGGGCGACCCGGTGCAGAACGCGCACTCGCTGCGGCCGAAGCCGTGGAAGATTTCGGTCGAAGGCGCGATCAAGAATCCGAAGGTGTACGACATCGATGAAATCCTGAAACTCGCGCCGCTCGAGGAACGCGTGTACCGGCTGCGCTGCGTGGAAGGCTGGTCGATGGTGATTCCGTGGATCGGCGTGTCGCTTTCGGAACTCATCAAGCGCGTCGAACCGACGAGCAACGCGAAGTACGTGCAGTTCATCACGCTCGCCGATCCGTCGCAGATGCCGGGGCTTTCCACGCCAATCCTCGACTGGCCGTATTCCGAAGGCCTGCGCATGGACGAGGCGATGAATCCGCTGACGCTGCTCACCGTCGGCCTGTACGGACAGGTTCTGCCGAATCAGAACGGCGCGCCGGTTCGTGTGATCGTGCCCTGGAAATATGGTTTCAAGAGCGCGAAATCGCTGGTGAAGATCCGCTTCGTCGAAAAGCAGCCGCCGACGAGCTGGAACACCTACGCGCCGAGCGAATACGGCTTCTATTCGAACGTGAATCCGACAGTCGATCACCCGCGCTGGAGTCAGGCGACGGAGCGGCGCATCGGTGAGGACGGGTTCTTCCAGCCGAAGCGCAAGACGCTGATGTTCAACGGTTACGGCGATCAGGTTGCGTCGCTGTATCAGGGCATGGATCTGAAGAAGAACTTCTGAGTGGACCGCATGCCAACCGCATCCGATATCAAGCGGCCTGCGTCTAAAGCAGCGAGGTCGAGCAGCGGCTGGATCGTGCCGGCGAAGGTGATCGTGTTCATGGCGGCGCTCTATCCGCTCGCGCGCCTCGTGTTCCTCGGCGTCACGGATGGACTCGGCGCCAATCCGATCGAATTCATCACGCGCTCGACCGGCCTCTGGACGCTCGTCTACCTGTGCATCACGCTCGCGATCACGCCGGCGCGGCGGTTGACCGGCGCGAATGCGCTCCTGCGGTTTCGCCGGATGCTCGGTCTCTATGCGTTCTTCTACGCCGCGTTGCATTTCACGACGTACCTGTGGTTCGACAAATGGTTCGACGTCGCCGCAATCGTGAAGGACATCGGCAAGCGGCCGTTCATCACGGTCGGGTTCGCTGCGTTCGTGCTGCTGATTCCGCTCGCGGTCACCTCGCCGAAAGCGATGGTGAAAAAGCTCGGCCGCCGCTGGCAGACACTGCACCGAGCCATCTACGCGATCGCAACGCTCGTGATCCTGCATTTCTGGTGGATGAAGGCGGGCAAGCACGATCTGACTCTGCCGAAGATTTACGGTGCGATCGTCGTGGCGCTGCTGGGCTGGCGGCTGATTGTATGGCTTCGAAGCAAGAGCGCGCGAGGATAAAAAAAGCGATGCCGAGGCATCGCTTTTATTTGGTAGCGCTGGGAAGCGCCGACGCTCACTCCGGCAGAATCGATTCCCCGGCGAAAAGTTGCTTCACTTCCTCGCGCTCGCGCACGAGGCGCGCACGTTCGTGGTCGACCATCACTTCGGCGGCGCGCGGACGCGTGTTGTAGTTCGAGCTCATCACGAAGCCATACGCGCCGGCCGAGCAGACCGCGAGCAGGTCGCCCGGTTCGACCGCAAGTTCGCGGTCGCGTCCGAGCCAGTCGCCGCTTTCGCACACCGGCCCGACGACGTCGTACACGTGCGCCGGCGCCGCGCGTTTCACGACCGGAACGATGCGGTGGAACGCCTCGTACATCGCCGGGCGCGCGAGGTCGTTCATCGCGGCATCGACGATGGCGAAGTTTTTTTCCTCACCCGGCTTCAGATACTCGACGCGCGTCAGCAGCACGCCCGCATTGCCGACGAGCGAGCGTCCCGGCTCGAAATACACTTCGCGCTGGCCGTGGCCGCGCTTCTCGATATGCGCGAGCACCGCGCGCACGAAATCGCCGATATCGGGTGGCGTCTCGTCGTCGTACGTAATACCGAGGCCGCCGCCGACGTCGACGTGACGAATCTGCGCGCCGTCTGCCTCGACCTGCTCGACGAGTTCGAGCAGCTTGTCGACCGCATCGAGATATGGGCTGATTTCGGTGATCTGCGAGCCGATGTGGCAGTCGATCCCGATCACGTCTAGATTCGACATCGCGGCGGCTTCGCGATAGGTCGCGCGCGCGTCGGCGAATGCTACGCCGAACTTGTTCGATTTCAGCCCGGTGGAAATATAAGGATGCGTTTTCGCATCGACGTCCGGATTCACGCGCAGCGACACGGGCGCCTTCTTGCCCGCAGCCTTCGCCACGTCGTTCAGCGCGTGCAGTTCCGGGATCGATTCGACGTTGAAGCACTTGACGCCCGCGTCGAGCGCCTCGCGCATTTCGGCTGCCGTCTTGCCGACGCCCGAGAACACCGTGTCTTCGGCCTTGCCGCCCGCGGCCAGCACGCGGGCCAGTTCGCCCGACGAGACGATGTCGAACCCCGCGCCCAGCCGCGCGAACACGTTGAGCACCGCGAGATTGCTGTTCGCCTTTACGGCGACGTGGATTTTGGCGAGTTTGCCATCGCACGCGTCCGCGTAGGCGCGATAGGCGGCGGTCAACGCGCTGCGCGAATAGACGTAGAGGGGCGTGCCGAACTGGTCGGCGAGCGAGGCGGCGGACACACCTTCGGTGTGCAGCACGTCGTCGACGTAGGAGAATGCGGATTGAGTCATGCGAAACCTGGGAACGGTGAAGCGTCGGAATCAACAGGCCGGATTCAATAGGCCGGATTCAATAGGCCGGATTCAATAGGCCGATGATGCGGCTTTGGGTGCCGCGGCACCGGATTTCAGATCAGTGTCCGGTGAAAGCGTGAGCGGCTGGCCGGAGGTATCGGGCACGGAGTCGTCGTCGGACGTGCCGGGCGTCTTGCCGGTACGCGACGCGTTTTCGCCGGTCGGCGTGACATCGGACGGCGACGCTTCCTGGAGATCGCCCGGACGCTGGGGCAATGGCGGGGTGGTCGGAAGATAGAGCGCACCGCGCTGACCACAACCACCGAGCGCGCCCGCCACGACGGCGGAAACGGCCAAAGCCGTTACAATCGCGCTCATCCTGAAAACGACTCGCATGACTGTCCCTGAATAAATAATCGCTGGAGTTTAGCATGACCGACCAGGAATACCTGACCCTCGCCGAGGCCGCGCTGACGGCCATCGAACGCTCAGTGGACAAGGCGGAAGCGGATATCGAGTTCGAGCGCAGCGGCAATGTTCTGACGCTGGAATTCGAGAATCGCACGAAGGTGATCGTCAATTTGCAGCCGCCGAAACACGAGATCTGGCTGGCGGCGAAGGCGGGCGGATTTCACTACAAATACCTCGACGGCCAGTGGCGCGACACGCGCGACAACTCCGAATTCTTCGCGACGCTGACGAAATACGCGACGGAACAGGCAGGCGAGCCGGTCAGCTTTTCGGCCTGACCGGCGCGGGCCGGCAAGCGCGCTGCTCGCGCGTTTGCCTTACTGGCCCTTGAACAGGTTCATGATGTCCTGCTTTTCCTGCTCGCCGACGTCGGGCGTCGGCGCAGCCACGCCCGAAACGCCTTCCGACAGCGGCGCCTGACTCACGCCGATCGTCGCGACGAAGCCGTGTCCCGGCGTCATGTCGTCGTAGTAGAGTTCGCCGCCGAGCGAAGTCACATCAGGTGGCTGCTGTGCGCGCCATTCCGGAACGCCGCGCAACGCGCGCGTCATGTAGTCGATCCACACCGGCAGCGCGAGCCCGCCGCCCGTTTCCTTGTCGCCGAGCGTGCGCGGATTGTCGTAGCCGATCCACGCGATCGCCACGAGCGAATGCTGATAGCCCGCGAACCAGGCGTCGCGCGAATCGTTCGTCGTGCCCGTCTTGCCGGCGAGGTCGCCGCGCTTCAGCTCATTTGTCTTCGCGCCCGTGCCGCGCTGCGCGACGCTTTGCAAGAGGCTGTTCATCACATACGCGTTGCGCGGCGTGATCGCGAGCGGCGCGCTTTCCTGCGCGACAAGCGGCTGCGGATGCGAAACCACCGAGCCGCGCGGATCGGTGATATCGGCGATCAGGTACGGATTCACGCGATACCCGCCGTTTGCGAACACCGAATACGCGGTCGCCATCTGCAGCGGCGTGACGAGACCGGCGCCGAGCGCCATCGGCAGATAGGCCGGATGGCGGTCGGCGTCGAAGCCGAACTTCGTGATGTACTGCTGCGTATATTTCGTGCCGATCTGGTTCAGGATGCGGATCGACACCAGGTTGCGCGACTTCTGCAGCGCCTGGCGCATGCTCATCGGGCCGTCGAAGCCGCCGCCGTAGTTCTTCGGCTCCCACGGCTGGCCACCGGTTTCGGCGGCGCTGAAGAAGAGCGGCGCGTCGTTGATGATGGTCGCCGGCGAGAGGCCTTTTTCCAGCGACGCCGAATACACGAACGGCTTGAAGCTCGACCCCGGCTGGCGCCATGCCTGCGTGACGTGATTGAACTTGTTCTTGTTGAAGTCGAACCCGCCGACGAGCGCGCGGATCGCGCCGTCCTGAGGCACCACCGAGACGAGCGCGCCTTCCACCTGCGGCAATTGCGTGATGATCCAGTTGCCGTCGTCGCTCTTCATGAGCCGCACGATTGCGCCCGGACGGATGCGCTGGTTCGGCTGCGCGCGGGTCGAGAGCGCGTTCGAGACAAAGCGCAGGCTGTTGCCTTCTATCGTCGCCACGTTGCCGTCGATAAAGCTCGCCTTCACTTGCTTCGTGCTCGCCGACGTCACCACCGCCGCGACGATTTCCCCGTTGTCCGGATGCTCGGCGAGGGCGTCGTCGATGGCCTGTTCGCGGTCGTCGGCGTTCGCGGGCAGCTCGATGAAACCTTCCGGCCCGCGATACCCGTGACGGCGCTCGTAATCCATGAGGCCCTTGCGCACCGCGTGATACGCGGCGTCCTGGTCGGCGGAATCGATGGTCGTCACGACGTTCAGTCCACGCGTATACGCTTCCTCGCGATACTGCGCGTACATCATCTGCCGCACCATTTCCGCGACGTACTCCGCGTGCACGCTGAACTCGCGCCCCGCGCCCTTCACGACGAGCGGCTGCTTCACCGCCTGGTCGTACTGGTCCTGCGTGATGTAGCGCAGCTCCAGCATCCGCTGCAGGATGTACTCCTGACGCACCTTCGCGCGCTTCGGATTGACCACCGGGTTATACGCGGACGGCGCCTTCGGCAAGCCCGCGAGCATGGCCGACTCGGCGAGCGACACATCCTTCAGGTCCTTGCCGAAATAGACCCGTGCGGCGCTCGCGAAGCCGTACGCGCGCTGGCCGAGATAGATCTGATTCATGTACACCTCGAGAATCTGATCCTTTGTCAGCGCCCGCTCGATCTTGTAAGCCAGCAGCATCTCGTAGATCTTGCGCGTGTAGGTCTTCTCGCTCGACAGGAAGAAGTTGCGTGCCACCTGCATCGTGATCGTGCTCGCGCCCTGCGACGCGTGGCCGTTCGTCAGCGCGACGGTGCCCGCACGCAGGATGCCCGTCAGATCGACGCCGCCGTGATCGTAGAAGCGCGCGTCCTCGATGGCGAGAATCGCTTTTTTCAGATGATCCGGCACGTCCTGGATGCGCACGACGCTACGCCGTTCCTCACCGAATTCGCCGATCAGCACGTGATCGGCCGTATAGATTCGCAGCGGTACTTTGGGCCGGTAGTCGGTGAGTGCGTCGAGTGACGGCAGGTTCGGCTGGGCCACGACGAGCGCATATCCGAGGACGAGCCCCGCACTGATGATCAGCGCGAAAATACATATGAAAAATCCCAGAAAAAGCCGCAGCAATAACGGGCGTTTCTTCCGCTTGGGCGGCTGGGACGGCGGGGTCGACGGGGTAGAGGATTGCATAGCACCACCAAAAAACGGTCCCGCGATTATAGCTGCCCCACTTTACCGGCTTTGTCAGCGAAGGTACGCAGCGAGCGACGCGTGTCGCTCGCGTTAGCCGTTCGGACGAATGTTCTCGGGGCGCTGCCCTCACCACAATTCTCCTACTGCAAGCGGCCGAACGGTTCGGCGCGATGGAATACAGGAGGCGGGAATGGGCAGGGAACAGGCGTTGCGCGGATCGGTGCTGACGGTCACGCGCCGGTACGCAGCGGGAATCGATGTGAGCGAGCGGGCGGTGCGCGTGGCCGTCGTGAGCAGGCGGCTGCGGGCGAACGGGCCGGTGTGCGTCGAGCATCTGGAGTCGGTGCCGCTAGAAGCGGGGGCGGTGATCGGCGGCGATTTCGTCGATCGCCACTCGGTGGCCGCCGCCTTGCGCGAGGCGTTCGCGCGGCTGCCCGCCCGCGGCACGTGGCGCGGGCTGCGTTGCGCGATGGGACTGCCGGCATCCGCGACGCTGTTGACGCGCGTGCCGATTTCGCGGCTGATCGAGGCGCACGAGAGCGCGGCGGGCGGCCGCGATCCGCTCGGCCTCCTCGAACCGGCAGTGCTCGCCGAAGCCGAGCGCGCGGCGGGCATCGAGCGCGCCGCGCTCGCGGTCGACTGGTCGGTCGAGCCGCAGGACGACAGATGCGCGCAGGTGTCGATTGCGGCGACCGCGCGGCAACACGTGGAGTCGCGTGTCGAGACGGCGGCCGCGGCGGGTATCGCGCTGTCCGCTATCGACGGCGAACCCGCCGCCGCGCTACGAGCGATGCGCCATGCGGGCACGATCGAAATCGATTCGCGTGACCATTACATCGCGTGCTGGGTGGAGAGCACGGGACTCTACGCGTGGCTCGTCGGCGAGGACGGCGTGGAGAACGAGTTGCGCTATCCGTCGCCCGAATATTCGTCCGTTCCGGACGCACTGCGCGATCTGGTCGGCGAGAAAGGACCGCCGGACTGGGTGTTCGTCGGCGGAGACGTCGAGCTGCTGGCTCACGCGGACTGCGCGCCGGCGCAACTTTCCGCGACCCTGCGCTGTCCCGTGCTGCCGTTCGAGTGCGCGCCGTTCTGCAATGGCGCGAGTTCCATCGACGAAACGCTGCGGCACTCGCCGCGCTTTGCGGTCGCGTTCGGACTTGCGCTTCGCGAGGTGATGCAATGACGAGCCTCGTACTGGTCGATGGTTTCAACGTCCTTCCCTATCGATCGAAAAAACGGCGGGAAGCGCGCAACCGGCGGCTCACGGCGCTGGCTGCCGCTGCGCTCGCGGGCTGTGCGGCGGTCGGCGCGGCGGCGGGCTGGGATGCGTTCGAACGCGCTCGGCTTGATGAGCGGCGCCTGGCGCTCGAAGCGTCCTTGCGCGCGTCGGGCGCGAAAGTGGCGGGGCACGGCAGCCTGACCGAAGCCGAAGCGCAACGGCGCCGCGCGCGCGATACCGCCGGGCCGCTCGCCGCGCCGGCCGCGCGCTTTCTTGCATTGCTCGACGCGCTCGCTGATGCGCAGCAGGGTGGCGTCGCTTTGCAGCGCGTGTCGCAGCGGACGAACGAGGTCGAACTGGCCGCGTTCGCGTCCGATTCGCAGGCGGCGGCGCGCTGGCTCAAGCGCCTGGAGGCCGTGCGCGGCGTGCAGGCGGTCGAAGTGGTCGAAATGAAGCGGCCGGCTCCGGCGCCGGTGCGCGCGAAAGCGACCCAGACGCCCGGTATCGCGAGCGGCTATGAATTCACCGCGCTCGTGCGATGGACGGTCGAGACGCCGCTTGCGCCTCCGAAGAAGGCGCTCGTGGCTTCGGCCAAAGGGAGTTCGAAATGAGCACGCTCCCAATGAATCTCAACCGTCCGATTCGACGTAAGAACCGTCTCAAGCGACTTATCCTGGAACCGATCGACTTGTGGAGCCGTCGGCGGATAATTCTCAGCGCGGTAGCGATCGGCGTGATCGTGGGCGCGCTTGGCGTGCACGCGTACCGTGCGTCGGGCGCGAGCGGGCTGGACGCCAGCCGCTCGGCGCTCGAAGAAGCGCAAAAGCGCGCACAGCGAACCGACCGTATGATCGACGCGCTGCCGGAATTCCGCAGGCGCGCGGGCTTGCCGGAGAACGCGTCCGTGCGCTGGAGCACGGCCGACGCGCTGCACGCGATCTCGACGCTCGCCGCGCAAGGCGGGCTGCGGCTCGGCTCGGTCGTGCCCGTCGCGGCTTCGAAGAGCGGCGCGGCGGACGGCGAGCGGGCGCTGAAACTGCGTGCGGAAGGCACGTTCGGCGAAGTGCATCGGTTTCTCGACGCGCTCGGCTCGCTTCCGTGGCTGGTCGTCGCCGATGCAGTGCAGTTGAAGCGCGGGCCGGGTTCGCTCACGGTCGACGCGACGTTGCGCGTCTTCGAAACGCTGCCTGCTGTCGCGCGCCCCGCGAACACCGATTCTCGTGACGTCTCTCTCATCGATCCGTTCGGCAAGGAGGGCTCGGCTGCGTCCGGCCCGGCGGGCGACATGCTGCTCGTCGGGACGCTGCTCGGGCGCGAGCGCGCGATGGCGCTGGTGGAGACGGCGAAGGGCGTCGACGGCTTCGCGACCGGCCAGCTGATCGGTGATGAATGGCTCGGACGCGTCCATGCCCGTTCGATCGATCTTTCGCGCGACGACGGCGGCTCGCGTTCGGTGGCATTCGTGGAGGATCGTCCGTGAAAGCGCAAGCATCGATGAAGACGCGGCGGCGGACGCTCGCCATCGCCGCCGTTCTGTTGTGCCGGGCGCTGGCTGCCGAAAGCGCGGTCCCGCCGCTGCCCCCGCTGCCCGATACGCTGCCGACTGACCAGTTCGCTGTCGATACGACCGTGCCGGTTGCCGCGTCAACCGAGCCGTCCGACGCAGCCGCGCAGGATTCCGCGTGGCTCGCGCCTGCCGAAAAACCGGCCGAGAAGCCCGCGGTCACGAATGCACCCGCCGCCGACGCAGCGCCGCCGCTCCAGCGTCTGAGCCGCGCCGACGCGTCCCAGACCGCCGCAACCGGCGACGGCAAGCCGATCACGCTGAACCTGAAAAACGCCGACTTGCCCGCGGTGCTTCAGACTTTCACGAAGTTCTCGGAGCTGAACATCGTTGCGAGCGAGAAGATTCGCGGGGTCGTCACGATGAATCTGACGAACGTGCCGTGGCGGCGGGCGTTCGACACGCTTCTAGAAGTCAACGGCCTCGCGATGGAACGCCACGGCGATGTGATCTGGGTCGCGCCGCTCACGGAACTGGCGGCGCGCGAAAAGCTGCGCTTCGAGGCGCACGCGCGCGCCGCGGATCTCGAACCGCTCGCGAGCCGCACGTTCGCGTTGCGCTATACGCGCGCCGACGACGTCAGGAAGCTCCTGACGGGCGCGGGCAGCCAGCGTGTGCTGTCCAAACGCGGCTCGGTGATGGCGGACTCGCGCACCAACCTGCTGTTCGTCACGGACCTGGACGCGCGGATCGCGCAGATCGCCGAACTGATCGCACGCATCGACAGGCCGACGCCGCAGGTGATGATCGAGGCGAGGATCGTCGAGGGAGACGCCGGTTTTTCGCGCAATCTCGGCGTCAAGCTTTCCATGACGGGGCCGGGCGACTCGCCGCGCGGCGTCGTGGGCGGCAAGGACGGCGCGATCTACGACCTGTCGGCGCGGCCGATTTCCGGTTTCGACGCCGCGACGGCCGGCCTCACGCTCTTCGCTGCGCAGGCGACGCGGCTCCTGAACGTCGAACTGAGCGCGCTGGAGGCGGAAGGGCGCGGGCAGATTGTGTCGAGTCCGCGCGTGATCACGGCGGATCGCGTGAAAGCGCTCGTCGAGCAGGGCACGGAGCTTCCTTACCGGGCGAAGGTCGGAAATGGCGTGTCGGGGGTGCAGTTTCGGCGCGCTGCGCTCAAACTGGAGGTCGAGCCGCAGATCACGCCGCACGGGCGCGTGATCCTGGACCTGGACGTGTCAAAGGACAGCGTCGGCGAAGAGACCGCCGCCGGTCCGGCGATCAACACGAAACACGTGCAGACGCGCGTCGAAGTGAAAGACGGAGGGACGGTGGCGATCGGCGGCATTTATTCTGCAGACGAACGGGAAGACGTGACGGGCGTGCCGCTGCTGTCGAAAATTCCGGTTGTCGGCTGGTTTTTCAGGCACGACACGCGGCGAACCTCGAAGAGCGAGCTGGTGATCTTCATCACGCCGCATGTCGTGACGCCGCCGGGCTGACGAAGCCCGCCGGAGGGGCGTCCAGACTCGACAAAGCGGGCGGTTTGCCCTTAAGCTGCCGCACGAACAAAATTCAGATTCACCTTAAAGGAACCGAGTTGCAGGCCGGGCACGCGAACGCGAACATCTTTTTTGTCGGACTCATGGGGGCGGGAAAAACCACCGTGGGCCGTGCGGTTGCGCGCCGTCTGCAGCGATCGTTCATCGATTCCGACCACGAGATCGAGGCGCGCACCGGCGCGCGGATTCCGGTCATCTGGGAACTTGAGGGCGAGGAAGGATTCCGGCAGCGCGAGGCGAGCATCATCGATGAATTGTCGCAGCGCGACGGTATCGTCCTCGCGACGGGCGGCGGCGCGGTATTGCGCCCTGAAAATCGCGAACATCTGAAATCTCGCGGCATCGTCGTTTATCTGCGCGCAAATCCTCACGATCTCTGGCAGCGTACGCGTCGCGACAAGAACCGGCCGCTGCTCCAGACCGACGATCCGCGCGGCAAGCTCGAAGCGCTCTTCACGACGCGCGATCCGCTCTATCACGACTGCGCGCATTTCGTCGTCGAAACCGGGCGGCCGACCGTGAACGCGCTCGTCAATATGGTCCTGATGCAACTAGAGATGGCCGGCGTCGTCAAACCGGCTGAGTCATAATGTCCGCCATGATTACCGTCAACGTCGAACTGGGCGAGCGCGCCTATCCCATCCACATCGGTGCCGATCTCATCGGGCGGACCGAACTGTTTGCGCCGCATATCGCCGGATCGTCGGTCGCGATCGTCACCAATTCCACTGTCGATCCGCTCTACGGCGAGACGCTGCGCGCCGCGCTCGCGCCGCTCGGCAAGAAGGTGACGACCGTCGTCCTGCCGGATGGCGAAGCGCACAAGAACTGGGAAACGCTCAACCAGATCTTCGATTCGCTGCTGACCGAACGCGCCGACCGCAAGACGACGCTGATCGCGCTCGGCGGCGGCGTCGTCGGCGACATGACGGGTTTTGCCGCTGCATGCTACATGCGCGGCGTGCCGTTCATCCAGGTCCCGACCACGCTGCTTTCGCAAGTCGATTCGTCGGTCGGCGGCAAGACCGGGATCAACCATCCGCTCGGCAAGAACATGATCGGCGCGTTCTATCAGCCGCAAGCCGTGATCGCCGACATCGGCGTGCTGCGCAGTTTGCCGCAACGCGAACTCGCGGCCGGGCTCGCCGAAGTGATCAAGACAGGCGCGATCGCGGACGCGGAATTTTTCCAGTGGATCGAAGCAAATATCGACGCGCTCAACCGCCGCGACCCGGAAGCGCTCGCGCACGCGGTCAAGCGCTCGTGCGAGATCAAGGCGTCCGTGGTTGCCGCCGACGAACGCGAAGGCGGCTTGCGCGCGATCCTCAACTTCGGCCACACCTTCGGTCACGCGATCGAAGCGGGCCTCGGCTACGGCGAATGGCTGCATGGCGAGGCGGTCGGCTGCGGGATGGTGATGGCGGGCGATCTCTCGGTGCGGCTCGGCAAGCTCGACGAAGCGTCGCGCAGGCGTCTCGTCGACGTAATCTCGGCGGCGAAGCTGCCGGTGAGGGCGCCCGTGCTCGGCGCGGATCGTTACATCGACCTGATGAAGGTCGACAAGAAGGCCGAGGCGGGCGAGATCAAATTCATCCTGCTGACGCGCTTCGGCGACACGCAGATCACGAACGCACCCGACGAAGCGGTGCGCGCGACACTCGCGGCAAGCGTCTGAGCCAATACGCGGCGGCCGGAACACGATGATGATGCGGAGCAGCCGGTGAGCGAAACAGAACGAAAGCTGGTCCTGGGCACGCCTGCAGCGTTCGCGCTGGAAGCGCATCTCGCGTCGTACGCGGCCCATTCCGAGACTTCGCGCGGCCGGCGCTTTCCCGAAGCCCCGCCTTCCGCTCGCACCGAGTTCCAGCGCGATCGCGATCGCATCGTGCATTCCACGGCGTTTCGTCGGCTCGAATACAAGACGCAGGTCTTCGTGAATCACGAAGGCGACCTGTTCCGCACGCGCCTCACGCACAGTCTCGAAGTCGCGCAGATCGCGCGGTCGGTAGCGCGCAATCTGCGCGTGAACGAAGACCTCGTCGAAGCGATTTCGCTTGCGCACGATCTCGGCCACACGCCTTTCGGCCACGCGGGCCAGGATGCGCTGCACGAATGCATGCGCGATCACGGCGGCTTCGAACACAATCTGCAGAGTCTCGCCGTCGTCGACCAGCTCGAAGAGCACTACGGCGCGTTCAACGGCCTCAATCTTTGCTTCGAGACCCGCGAAGGCATCCTCAAGCATTGCTCGCGCGAGAACGCGCGCAAGCTGGGCGAACTCGGCGAGCGCTTTCTCACCGGCAAGCAGCCGTCGATCGAAGCGCAGATCGCGAATGTCGCCGACGAGATCGCGTACAACAATCACGACGTCGACGACGGCCTGCGCTCCGGCTTCATCACGCTCGACCAGCTGTCCGAAGTGAGCCTGTGGCACACGCATCACGAGGCGGCGAAGAACGAGTTTCCGCGCATCGACGGGCGTCGGCTGATCCACGAGACGATCCGCCGCATCATCAACACGCTGATCGTCGATCTGATCGACACGACGAGCATGCATCTCGCGCGCGTGCGCCCCGAGTCGATCGACGACGTGCGCAATGCGCCGCCGCTCGTCGCGCACAGCGAGGAGATCGCGTCGCAGGCGGCCTCGCTCAAGCGCTTCCTGTTCAAGAACCTGTACCGCCATTACCGCGTGATGCGCATGGCGAACAAGGCGCAACGCGTCGTGACCGGCCTCTTCGAGGCATTCACCGACGATCCGCGGCTCCTGCCGCCCGCCTATCAGGCGCGCGGTCCGGTGGCGGAGGAATCGGCGAACGATCCTGCCGCGCCGACCTACGACAGCTCACAGGCGCGCCTGATCGCGCACTACATCGCCGGCATGACCGATCGCTATGCATTGAAGGAATATCAACGCCTGTTTGTCATCGACGATAACTAGAATCGGCGCTTTTTCCATGCTGCTTGTGCCGCATGGGCGTCAGCTTCACCAAAACGGAGACGTATCGATGAGTTTCAAGCCCTTGTTTCGCTCGATTTCCGCCGCCGCAGTGCTTGCATTCGGCGCCAGCACGGACGCGCAGGCCGCGACGGAAATCCAGTTCTGGCACGCGATGGAAGCCGCGCTCGGTGAACGCGTGAACGACATCGCGAACGATTTCAATGCGTCGCAGAGCGACTACAAGATCGTGCCGGTGTTCAAGGGCACCTACGACCAGACGCTCGCCGCGGGTATCGCCGCCTATCGCAGCGGCAACGCGCCGGCGATCCTGCAGGTCTATGAGGTCGGCACGGCCACGATGATGCAGGCCAAGAAGGCCGTGATCCCCGTCTCGGACGTGTTCAAGCAGGCGGGCGTGCCGCTCGACGAGAAGGCGTTCGTGCCGACCATCTCCGGCTACTACAGCGACGCGAAGACCGGCCACCTGATCTCGATGCCCTTCAACAGCTCGACGCCCGTTCTCTACTACAACAAGGAAGCGTTCAAGAAGGCCGGGCTCGATCCCGAACAGCCGCCGAAGACCTGGGCCGACGTCGAAGCCGACGCGAAGAAGCTGAAGGCGTCGGGCCTGTCGTGCGGCTATTCGTCGGGATGGCAAAGCTGGATCCAGTTGGAGAACTACAGCGCGTGGCATGCCGCGCCGTTCGCGACGAAAAACAACGGGTTCGACGGCGCCGACGCCAAGCTCGAATTCAACAAGCCGCTGGAGGTCGCGCATATCCAGTTCCTGCAGGACATGGCGAAGGAGGGCACGTTCACCTATGTCGGCCGCAAGGACGAGCCCGTGTCGAAGTTCTATAGCGGCGACTGCGGGATCATCACGAACTCATCGGGTTCACGCGCGACCATCAAGAAATACGCGAAGTTCGATTTCGGCGTCGGCATGATGCCTTACGACGCCAGCGTGAAGGGCGCGCCGCAAAACGCGATCATCGGCGGCGCGAGCCTGTGGGTGCTGTCGGGCAAGGACCCGGCGGTCTACAAGGGCGTTGCGAAATTCCTCGCGTACCTGAGCTCACCGCCGGTCGCGGCCAAGTGGCATCAGGACACGGGCTATCTGCCGGTGACGACCGCGGCCTACGATCTCACGAAAAGCCAGGGCTTCTACGACAAGAACCCCGGCGCCGACGTCGCGATCAGGCAGATGCTGAACAAGCCTCCGCTGCCGTACACCAAGGGCCTGCGCCTCGGCAACATGCCGCAGATCCGCACGGTGGTCGACGAGGAGCTTGAACAGGTCTGGGCGCAGAAGAAATCGCCGAAGGATGCGCTCGATTCGTCGGTTTCGCGCGGCGACGACTTGCTGCGCCGTTTCGAGAAAGCCGGCAGCTAAAGCCATCGCGGCCGGGCGCATGCAACGCCCGGCCGCTCATTTTTCGCGCTTCAGGAATCGTCGATGGAAAAGCGGTCTCGTTTCAACACGGGCGTGTTGCCGTATCTGCTGGTCGCGCCGCAACTCGCGATCACGGCGCTGTTCTTTCTGTGGCCCGCGGGCGAAGCGCTCTGGCAGGCGACGCAGAGCCAGGACGCATTCGGCACGTCGAGCGAATTCGTCGGACTCGCCAACTTCAAGCAGCTCTTTAACGATCCGCTCTACCTGTCGTCGTTCAATACGACGCTCATCTTCTGCTCGCTCGTCACCGTGTCCGGGCTCGTCATTTCGCTGCTGCTCGCCGCGTGTGCCGACCGCGTCACGCGCGGCGCGAAGGCGTATCAGACGCTGCTCATCTGGCCGTACGCCGTCGCGCCCGCAATTGCCGCCGTGTTGTGGTCGTTTCTCTTCAATCCGAGCATCGGGCTCGTGACCTACGCGCTCTCGAAGTACGGCATCGTGTGGAATCACGCGCTGAACGGCTCGCAGGCGATGTTCCTCGTCGTGCTCGCGTCGGTGTGGAAGCAGGTGAGCTACAACTTCCTGTTCTTCTACGCGGGCTTGCAGGCAATTCCGCGCTCGCTGATCGAAGCCGCCGCCATCGACGGCGCCGGTCCAGTGCGGCGCTTTTTCGGCATCGCGCTGCCGCTGCTTTCGCCGACGAGCTTCTTCCTGCTCGTCGTGAACCTCGTGTATTCGTTCTTCGACACCTTCCCCGTGATCGACGCAGCGACGGGCGGCGGTCCGGCGCAATCGACCAAGACGCTCATCTACAAGATTTTCGCCGAGGGCTTCCAGGGACTCGACATCGGCAGTTCCGGTGCGCAGTCGGTGGTGCTGATGGCGATCGTCGTCGCGTTGACGGTCATCCAGTTCCGCTTCATCGAGCGCAGGGTGCAATACTCATGATCGAAAATCGTCGCGGTTTCGATATCTTCTGCCACGCGGTGCTGATCGTCGGCGTGGTGCTCGTCGTGTTTCCGGTGTACGTCGCGTTCTGCGCGGCCACGATGAACGACAAAGAAGTGTTCAGCGTGCCGCTTTCGCTGATCCCGAGCACGCATCTCTTCGAGAACATCGCGAACATCTGGACGCACGGCAGCGGCAACGCGGCGGCGCCGTTCGGGCGCATGCTGCTGAACAGCCTCGTGATGGCGCTCGTGATATCGATCGGCAAGATCGCCGTGTCGATGATCTCGGCCTACGCGATCGTGTTTTTTCGCTTCCCGTTCAAGAACCTCGCGTTCTGGCTGATCTTCGTCACGCTGATGCTGCCCGTCGAAGTGCGCATATTCCCGACGGTGCAAGTCGTATCGTCGATGCATCTTTCGAACACGTATGCGGGGCTGACGCTGCCGCTGATCGCATCGGCGACGGCGACGTTCCTGTTCCGCCAGTTCTTCATGACGCTGCCGGATGAGCTGATGGAAGCGGCGCGCATCGATGGCGCGGGGCCGCTGCGATTCTTCTGGGACGTCGTGCTGCCGCTCTCGAAAACGAACATCGCGGCGCTGTTCGTCATCACGTTCATTTACGGCTGGAACCAGTATTTGTGGCCGATCCTGATCACGAGCCAGCAGTCGCTGCAGACGGCGGTGGTCGGCATCAAGAGCATGATCGCTTCCGGCGATACCGCCACCGAATGGCATCTCGTGATGAGCGCGACGCTGCTCGCGATGCTGCCGCCGCTCGTCGTCGTGCTGACGATGCAGCGGTGGTTCGTGCGCGGGCTCGTCGATTCGGAAAAATAATCGGAGACCTATCAGACATGATTCTCGAAATCGCACAGTTGCCCGTGAAAGCGGGTGAAGAAGCCGCGTTCGAAAGGGCTTTTGACGAAGCGCAGAAGATCATCGCGGCGCAGCCGGGCTATCGCTCGCACGAACTCGTGCGCGGCGCCGATGCGAACAACGGTTCGCGTTACGTGCTGCTCGTGCGCTGGGATTCGGTCGAAGCGCACGACCCGGGCTTCCGGCAGTCCGATGATTACCAGAAGTGGCGCGAACTGCTGCATCGCTTCTACGAACCCGGCATCGCGGTCGCGCATTTCGCGACGGTCGCGGGCAGGCTACAGGGCTAATCGATGGCCGCTCTGACTCTCAACGCCGTCAAGAAAACCTACGACGGCAAGCAGTTCGTGTTGCACGGCATCGACGTAGCGGTTGAGGATGGCGAATTCGTCGTGATGGTCGGGCCGTCGGGATGCGGGAAATCGACCCTGCTGCGCATGGTTGCGGGTCTCGAAAGCGTGTCGGAAGGCACGATCTCGATCGGCGGCACGGTCGTGAACAAGCTGGAGCCGAAGGATCGCGACATCGCGATGGTGTTCCAGAACTACGCGCTCTATCCGCACATGAGCGTCTCGCAGAACATGGCGTACGCGCTGAAGATCGGCGGCGTGGAGCGCGCGACAATCGACAAGCGCGTCGCGAATGCGGCGCGCATACTCGAACTTGAGCCGCTCCTCGCACGCAAGCCGCGCGAGCTGTCGGGCGGACAGCGGCAGCGCGTCGCGATGGGCCGCGCGATCGTGCGCGAGCCGGCCGTCTTCCTGTTCGACGAACCGCTCTCGAACCTCGACGCCAAGCTGCGCGTGCAGATGCGCCTGGAAATCCAGCGTCTGCATGCGCGCCTCGCGACCACGAGCCTCTACGTCACGCACGACCAGATCGAAGCGATGACGCTCGCGCAGCGCGTGATCGTGATGAATCGCGGACGCGCCGAGCAGATCGGTCCGCCGACCGAAGTCTACGAGCGGCCGGCGACGGTCTTCGTGGCGAGCTTCATCGGCTCGCCGGCGATGAATCTGCTCGAAGGGCGCGTGTCGGAGGATGGTTCGGCGTTCGAAGTGGCGGGCAACGGTCCAAAGTGGTCGCTGGCGGGTGCACAGGGCGTCACGCGCGAGATGAACGGACGCGAATGGATCGTCGGCATTCGGCCCGAGCATATGACGCCGGGGCAGCCGGGGATCGCGCATGTGACGCTCGACGTCGATTCGTGCGAACTGCTCGGCGCCGACAATCTCGCGCACGGCAAGTGGGGCAAGCACGACGTGGCGGCGCGCTTGCCGCACGCGCACCGTCCGGAGCGTGGCGAGGCGCTGCAGGTCGCATTGCCGGCGCATCGGCTGCATTTCTTCGATCCGGCGACCGGCCTGCGCGCGAATTGATGCATGCCGAATGAAGGATTGAAGGAGGCGCGATCATGAGAACCTGGCCTTATCCGAGCGTCGTTGCGCATCGCGGCGGCGGCAAGCTTGCGCCGGAGAACACGCTGGAAGCGATCGATACCGGCGCCCGTCTCGGCCTGAAAATGATCGAATTCGACGCGAAGCTATCCGCCGACGACGTCGTGTTCCTGCTGCACGACGACGACGTCGATCGCACGTCGAATGGGCGGGGCGCCGCGAAGTCGATGAGCTACGCGCAACTCGCGCAACTCGACGCGGGAAGCTGGTTCGACGCGAAGTTCGCGAACGCGCGCATGCCGACGCTCGAACAGGTCGCGGCGCGCTGCGCGCAGCACGGACTGGCGGCCAATGTCGAGATCAAGCCGTGCGAGGGGCGCGACGTGCAGACAGGTCGCCTCGTTGCGCAAGAGGCGGCGCGCCTGTGGGTCGATCAGTCACCTGCACCGTTGCTGTCGTCGTTTTCGTTCGCGGCGCTGGAGGCTGCGCTGGACGCCGCGCCGGAACTGCCGCGCGGCATGCTTTACGAAGACGTTCCGCACGACTGGCGATCGCAGACAGCGGCGCTCTCGTGCGTGTCGCTGCACGCGGACCACCGCCGGCTGGATGAGGCGCTTGTCGGGGAAATCAAGGATTCGGGATTGCGGATTCTTGCCTACACCGTCAACGACCCTGAGCGTGCGCGGCAACTCGCGCAATGGGGTGTCGATGCGATCTGCACGGACCGCATCGACATCATCGGCGCGGATTTCCTCGACTAGCGAAGAAATCCGCGCGCGGGTCCGGTTCGGACGGTCGTATCAGCGCGCGCGGGCCAGCAGGACACCCGCTACCAGCGCGAGGCCGCCGACGAGCGCGATCGTCTGCCAGGGCTTTTCGTGGATGTAGGCGTCGGCTTCGGTGAACGCCGCGTTCGCGCGTTCGCGCATCGCCAGATGCGTGTCGTTCAGGCGCGTACGTGCCGTATCGAGACGGTTCTTGATTTGCGATCGCAGCACTGCGGCATCGGCCGATGCGCCGTTCGAGAGCGTTTCCTCGAGTTCCGAAAGCAGCGTGCGCAGTTCGCTGCCGATATCCTCTGCTGCCTCGCGGCCGTGGCGCGCCATGCGGCGTGCCCGACGGCTGGTCGAACTCCAGGAATCTCCGATGGCGCCGCGCGTATTGGAAAGTGCGTTCATAGAATCGCTCCGTCGATGGATGAATCGTGGATGGGCCGCTATGTGCGGTGGGGAAACCCCTGCAGCAGCAAGTTCGATGCCGGTCCGTCGCCGACGTTCAACAGATCGTCGACAGTGCCTGCAATCACCTGCGCGATCGCATGAGCTTGCGCGTCGTACGTAAGAAATGCAATCGCGTGCAAACGCGTCCAGTCACATTTACTCTGCGGACGCGCGAATGAAAACGCCGCCATTGCATGGATGCAATGGCGGCGTCGAATATCGCTGGCCGTCGGCACGGCAAGCAATCTGCTTCAGAACTTGTAGCCGACTTTCAGGTACGTCACGATCGGATTGAGCGTGATCCGCGCTTCCGACTTCACATTGAGCGTGCCCACGGGCGTCTGCGCCTGCGTGCTGAGCTTGGCGGTGGCCTTCATCGGAATGAACGAGACGGAAAGTCCCGCGAACCAGTGCTCGGTGAACGCGTAATTGAAGCCCACATTAAAAACGGGCGCCCACGAACTATCCGTGTCGACGTTGGTCGGACCATGCAGCACGCTACTCTCGAACGAACTGTTCGTGATCTTGGCGTCGGTGAACCACGTATGCGTCACGCCAATACCGACATACGGGCGAAACTTCGATTGCGGGCTGAGGAAGGAGTACTTGAACAGCAGCGTCGGGCTCCACTGCTTGGCGGTCCCGAGCGTGCCGTAATGTTCGAGCGAGCCGGTGCCTTGCAGGTCGAACTTGGGAGGAATCCCCATCTCGAGTTCTGCGGCAATATGGTCGGTGATGAAGTAGCCAACGGTGAAACCGGCGGTGTCGGCGTCAGAGAGTCCGGCGCCCGTTCCCGGTACGCTGATATTGACGGGAGTTCCGCCTACACTGGTTTCTTTGAGCGGACCGCTGCTGTCCTGCGGTGCGAGATGAAACCAACCTGTCGTAACGTAGATGGATCCAGCGGATTGCGCGTGAGCCGCAGTCGATACGCAAGCAAGCGCCGCCGCTCCTGTTATGACTTGTTTTATTTTCAATTTGTGCTCCTCCAGAAAAAGCACGCTCATTATGAACACATCATTTCAAAGTAACCATAGCGAAGCCGTAGAGCATTTTCCCTAGCGGCAGAGCGGCTTCAGGGCCTGGCTGTGCGACGTTCAAAGCTCTCGATCGACACGCCGGCGCGGCTTGCAGAGCGCCCCTCAAGGGTGAACATCAACGCGACAACGGAAATTCAGCATGGCACGGCTTGCACGACTCTATGTTCCCGAACAGCCGCAGCATGTCATCCTGCGCGGTCTCGACCAGCAGCCCGCTTTCGTCGACGACCAGGACTACGAGCTCTTCCTCGACTGCCTCAGAACGGCTTCGCGCGATCATCAACTCGCCATCCACGCGTATGCGCTGATGCCCGGCGCGGTGCATCTGCTCGTCACCCCGCGCGACGAGTCCAGCCTGCCCAAAGCGATGCAGGCAGTCGGCCGTCGCTACGTTGCGCACTTCAACCGACGCTACGTGCGACGTGGCACGCTGTGGGAAGGCCGCTACCGCGCGACGGTGATCGAAGGCGAACGCTACTTTCTGCTCGCGAGCCGCGTCGTGGAGATGGCGCCTGTCCGCGCGCAACTGGCCGCCGCGCCGCAGGACTACAAGTGGTCGAGCTACCGGCATCACATCGGTCTCACGCTCGACAGCCTCATCACCGACCATCCGCTCTACTGGTCGCTCGGCAACACGCCTTTCGAACGCCAGCACGCGTACAAGGAACTGTGCGAACAACCGCTCGACGAGCGCGAAGCCAACCGTCTACTTCAGGCAACACTTAAAGGCTGGGTGCTCGGCAGCGATTCGTACCGCGAATGGGCAGGGCGAGCCGCCAATCGCCGCGTGTCGCCACTGCCGCGCGGCCGGCCTCGAAAAATCCGTGAAACTCCTCAGACTCAATAACGGCGCGGCCTGCCAAAGCTGAGGCGTTTAATGAAACGGCGTCTCGAAATTCGGAGAAGCCGTTTATTTTTGGGCAATCGGTGATATAGCCCTAATTAAATGGGGCATCTTTGCACCATATCGATAATAGGTGCCAGATCATCACGTTTTATTTGCCATCCTCTTGATTCGTCGCGTATATTTCCAATTCCGGCGATTTGGTGCGCTGCGGCGCACGTAGCACGACCGGCTTCGCGGCTTCGGATGCGGTTCGGAGCGAAGACGCGGGCGACAAGAATATGGTTCAACGGCCCCACGGCCCCTCACAGAAGACGGTGTCCCCATGAACGATCAACAGCAGCCGGTCATCGGTTCGCTTCCCGCCGCGCAGGGCATGTACGACCCCGCCAACGAACACGACGCATGCGGCGTCGGCTTCGTCGCGCACATCAAGGGCAAGAAAAGTCACGAGATCATTCAGCAGGGTCTCAAGATCCTCGAAAACCTCGACCATCGGGGCGCCGTCGGCGCCGATCCGCTGATGGGCGACGGTGCGGGCATCCTGATCCAGGTTCCGGACGGCTTCTATCGCGAGGAAATGGCGAAACAGGGCGTGACGCTGCCGCCCGCGGGCGAATACGGCGTCGGCATGATTTTCCTGCCGAAGGAACATGCGTCGCGGCTCGCGTGCGAACAGGAGCTGGAGCGCACCGTGAAGGCCGAAGGCCAGACCGTGCTCGGCTGGCGCGACGTGCCCGTCGATTCCACCATGCCGATTTCGCCGACCGTCAAGGCAAGCGAGCCGCTGATCCGCCAGATCTTCATCGGCCGCGGCAAGGACATCGTCGTGACGGACGCGCTCGAGCGCAAGCTGTATGTGATCCGCAAGACCGCGAGCCACCGCATCCAGGCGCTCAGGCTCAAGCACGGCAAGGAATACTTCGTGCCGTCGATGTCGGCGCGCACGGTCGTCTACAAGGGCCTGCTGCTGGCGGGCCAGGTCGGCGTGTATTACCGCGACCTGCAGGACGACCGCGTCGTCTCGGCGCTCGCGCTCGTGCACCAGCGCTTCTCCACGAACACGTTCCCGGCGTGGGAACTGGCTCACCCGTACCGGATGATCGCCCACAACGGCGAAATCAACACGGTGAAGGGCAACGTCAACTGGCTGAACGCGCGCACCGGCGCAATCGCGAGCTACGTGCTCGGCGACGACCTGCCGAAGCTCTGGCCGCTGATCTATCCGGGCCAGTCGGACACCGCGTCGTTCGACAACTGTCTCGAACTGCTCGTGATGGCGGGCTATCCGCTCGTCCACGCGATGATGATGATGATTCCGGAAGCGTGGGAGCAGCACACGCTGATGGACGACAACCGCCGCGCGTTCTACGAATACCACGCCGCGATGATGGAGCCGTGGGACGGCCCCGCCGCGATCGCGTTCACTGACGGCCGCCAGATCGGCGCGACGCTCGACCGTAACGGCCTGCGTCCGGCGCGTTTTCTCGTCACCGACGACGATCTCGTGATCCTCGCGTCGGAATCGGGCGTGCTGCCGATTCCCGAATCGAAGATCGTGAAGAAGTGGCGCCTGCAGCCGGGCAAGATGTTCCTGATCGACATGGAGCAGGGCCGCATCATCGAGGATAAGGAACTCAAGGACAACCTCGCGAACGCGAAGCCGTACAAGAGCTGGATCGACGCTGTGCGCATCAAGCTCGACGAGATCGAGCCGAAGGCCGAGGAAGTCGAGACGCAACGCCGCGAAGCCGCCGCCTTGCTGGATCGCCAGCAGGCGTTCGGCTATACGCAGGAAGATCTCAAGTTCCTGATGGCGCCGATGGCACAATCGGGCGAGGAAGCCGTCGGCTCGATGGGCAACGACTCGCCGCTCGCGGTGATGTCGAGCAAGAACAAGACGCTCTATCACTACTTCAAGCAGCTGTTCGCGCAAGTGACGAACCCGCCGATCGACCCGATCCGCGAAAACATGGTGATGTCGCTCGTGTCGTTCATCGGCCCGAAGCCGAACCTGCTCGACACGACCAACATCAACCCGACGATGCGCCTGGAAGTGTCGCAGCCGGTGCTCGACTTCAAGGACATCGCGAAGATCCGCGCCATCGACAAGTACACCGGCGGCAAATTCAGCTCGTACGAGCTGAACATCTGCTATCCGGTCGCGTGGGGCAAGGAAGGCGTGGAAGCGCGCCTCGCTTCGCTGTGCGCGGAAGCCGTCGACGCTGTGAAGTCCGGCTACAACATGCTGATCGTGTCGGACCGTAAGATGGACCGCGACAACGTCGCGATTCCCGCGCTGCTCGCCACGTCCGCGATCAACATGCACCTCGTGCAGCACGGCCTGCGCACGAGCACGGGTCTCGTCGTGGAAACCGGTTCGGCGCGCGAGACGCACCACTTCGCGCTGCTCGCGGGCTACGGCGCGGAAGCCGTGCACCCGTACCTCGCGCTGGAAACGCTCGCGCAGATGGCGAGCGGCCTGAAGGGCGACCTGTCGGCCGACAAGGCGATCTACAACTACACGAAGGCGGTCGGCAAGGGCCTGCACAAGGTCATGTCGAAGATGGGCATTTCGACCTACATGTCCTACACCGGCGCGCAGATTTTCGAAGCGGTCGGACTGGCGAGCGACCTCGTCGAGCAGTATTTCAAGGGCACGGCGTCGAAGGTCGGCGGGATCGGCATCTTTGAGGTCGCGGAAGAAGCGATCCGCCTGCACCGCGACGCATTCGGCGACAACCCTGTGCTCGCGACGATGCTCGACGCGGGCGGCGAATACGCTTATCGCGTGCGCGGCGAAGAGCACATGTGGACGCCTGACGCGATCGCGAAGCTGCAGCATTCGGCGCGCAGCAACTCGTATCAGACGTACAAGGAATACGCGCACCTCATCAACGACCAGACGAAGCGTCACATGACGTTCCGCGGCCTGTTCGAGTTCAAGGTCGATCCGCACAAGGCGATCGCCCTCGACGAAGTCGAGTCGGCGAAGGAAATCGTGAAGCGTTTCGCGACGGGCGCGATGTCGCTCGGCTCGATCAGCACGGAAGCGCACGCGACGCTCGCGGTCGCGATGAACCGCATCGGCGGCAAGTCGAACACGGGCGAGGGCGGCGAGGACGAGAAGCGCTATCGCAACGAACTGCGCGGCATTCCGATCAAGAACGGCGACACGATGAAGTCCGTGATCGGCGACGAAGTCGTCAGCGACATCCCGCTGAAGGACGGCGATTCGCTGCGTTCGAAGATCAAGCAGGTCGCGTCGGGGCGCTTCGGCGTGACGGCGGAATACCTGTCGTCGGCCGATCAGATCCAGATCAAGATGGCGCAGGGTGCGAAGCCGGGCGAAGGCGGCCAGCTGCCGGGCCACAAGGTGTCCGACTACATCGGCAAGCTGCGTTATTCGGTGCCGGGCGTCGGCCTGATTTCGCCGCCGCCGCACCACGACATCTATTCGATCGAAGACCTGGCGCAGCTCATTCACGACCTGAAGAACGCGAATTCGTCGGCGAGCGTGTCGGTGAAGCTCGTGTCGGAAGTGGGCGTCGGTACGGTTGCGGCGGGTGTCGCGAAGGCGAAGGCCGATCACGTCGTGATCGCGGGCCACGACGGCGGCACGGGCGCATCGCCCCTGTCGTCGCTCAAGCACGCGGGTACGCCGTGGGAACTCGGTCTCGCCGAAACGCAGCAGACGCTCGTGCTGAACCGCCTGCGCGGCCGCATCCGCGTGCAGGCCGACGGCCAGATGAAGACCGGCCGCGACGTCGTGATCGGCGCGCTCCTCGGCGCCGATGAATTCGGCTTCGCGACGGCGCCGCTCGTCGTCGAAGGCTGCATCATGATGCGCAAGTGCCACCTGAACACGTGCCCGGTCGGTGTCGCGACGCAAGACCCGGTGCTGCGCGCCAAGTTCACCGGCCAGCCGGAACACGTCGTGAACTTCTTCTTCTTCATTGCCGAAGAAGTGCGCGAGATCATGGCGCAACTGGGCATCCGCAAGTTCGACGATCTGATCGGCCACGCAGAACTGCTCGACATGAAGAAGGGCGTCGAGCACTGGAAGGCGAAGGGGCTCGACTTCTCGCGCGTCTTCTATCAGGTGCCGCAGCAGGGCGAAATCCCGACGCGTCACGTCGACGTGCAGGATCATGGTCTCGACCGTGCACTCGATCACGTGCTGATCGAGAAGTCGAAGGCGGCGATCGAGAAGGGTGAGCACGTCTCGTTCATCCAGCCGGTGCGCAACGTGAACCGCACGGTCGGCGCGATGCTGTCGGGCCTGATCGCGAAGAAGTACGGCCACGACGGACTGCCGGACGACACGATCCACATCCAGCTGAAGGGCACGGCCGGGCAGAGCTTCGGCGCGTTCCTCGCGCGCGGCGTGACGCTCGATCTCGTCGGCGACGGCAACGACTACGTCGGCAAGGGCCTGTCGGGCGGGCGCATCATCATTCGCCCGACCAACGACTTCCGCGGCAAGTCCGAGGAAAACATCATCTGCGGCAACACGGTGATGTACGGCGCGATCGAAGGCGAATCGTATTTCCGCGGCGTCGCGGGCGAGCGCTTCTGCGTGCGCAACTCGGGCGCGACGGCGGTCGTCGAAGGCACGGGCGACCACGGCTGCGAATACATGACGGGCGGCACGGTCGTCGTGCTCGGCGAGACCGGGCGCAACTTCGCCGCGGGCATGTCGGGCGGCGTGGCCTTCGTCTACGACCCGGACGGCTCGTTCGCCGGCAAGTGCAACAAGTCGATGGTCTCGCTCGATCCGGTGCTGCAACAAGCGGAACAGGAACGCACGGTCGACCGCGCGCTGTGGCACACGGGCCAGACCGACGAAGCAGTGCTCCGCGGCCTGATCGAGCGTCACTTCCAGTTCACCGGTTCGCCGCGCGCGAAGACGCTGCTCGAGAACTGGGATGCGTCGCGCCGTCAGTTCGTGAAGGTGTTCCCGACCGAATACAAGCGCGCGCTCGGCGAACTCGGCGCGAAGAAGGCCAAGCAGGCGATGGCGGCTTAAGGCGGCTTTCGGTAAATAGACAGAAGGGCTCTCCGGCGCACGACGCCGGAGAGCAAGTTCCTCACCAAATACAGAGAAAGAAGAGAACCATATGGGCAAGGCAACCGGTTTTCTCGAGTTCGAACGCCGCCACGAGGCGTACGAAGCACCGCTGACCCGCGTCAAGCACTACAAGGAATTCGTCCACGCGCTGTCCGACGAGGACGCGAAGATCCAGGGCGCGCGCTGCATGGACTGCGGCATTCCGTTTTGCAACAACGGCTGCCCGGTGAACAACATCATCCCGGACTTCAACGACCTCGTTTTCCAGCAGGACTGGAAGAACGCGATCGAAGTGCTGCATTCGACCAACAACTTTCCCGAGTTCACCGGCCGGATCTGTCCGGCGCCGTGTGAGGCGGCCTGCACGCTCGGCATCAACGACGATCCGGTCGGCATCAAGTCGATCGAGCACGCGATCATCGACAAGGCCTGGGCGCAGGGCTGGGTCGAGCCGCAGCCGCCGAAGCACAAGACCGGCAAGAAGGTGGCGGTCGTCGGTTCGGGGCCTGCCGGGCTCGCCGTTGCGCAGCAACTCGGGCGCGCGGGGCACGACGTGACGGTGTTCGAGAAGAACGATCGGATCGGCGGACTGCTGCGCTATGGCATCCCCGACTTCAAGCTTGAAAAGTGGCTGATCGACCGCCGCATGCGCCAGATGGAAGCCGAAGGCGTGACGTTCCGCACGAACGCGTTCGTCGGCAAGGAAGCGCTGCCTGCGCACATCGGCAACACGGCGAAGGAAACGATCACGCCGGACGAACTGCGCGAACAGTTCGACGCGATCGTGCTTACGGGCGGCTCCGAAACTCCGCGCGACCTTCCGGTGCCGGGGCGCGAGCTTGCCGGCATCCATTACGCGATGGAATTCCTGCCGCAGCAGAACAAGGTCAACGCGGGCGACAAGGTCGCCGAGCAATTGACGGCGAAGGGCAAGCATGTCGTCGTGATCGGCGGCGGCGATACGGGTTCGGACTGCGTCGGCACGTCGAACCGGCATGGCGCGAAGGACGTCACTCAGTTCGAGCTGCTCGCACAGCCGCCCGAGGAAGAGAACAAGCCGCTCGTGTGGCCGTACTGGCCGATCAAGCTGCGCACGTCGTCGTCGCATGAGGAAGGCTGCGAGCGGGACTGGTCGGTGGCGACGAAGCGCTTCGAAGGCAAGAACGGCAAGGTCGAGAAGCTGATCGCGGTGCGCGTCGAGTGGAAGGGCGGCAAGATGCAGGAAGTTCCGAACAGCGAGTTCGAACTGAAGGCCGATCTCGTGCTGCTCGCAATGGGCTTCACGCAGCCGCTGTCGCCGGTGCTAGACGCGTTCGGCGTAGAGAAGGACGCGCGCGGCAACGTGCGGGCCGCGACGGAAGGCGAGAAGTCGTATTACACGTCGGAAGAGAAGGTGTTCACCGCTGGCGACATGCGTCGCGGTCAGTCGCTGGTGGTGTGGGCGATTCGCGAAGGCCGCCAGTGCGCGCGTTCGGTGGATGCGTTTCTGATGGGGCATAGCGAGTTGCCGCGGTAAGTTCTTATCGCTTCTTGCTGAAAGAAAAAAGCCGGATCGCCTTTGGGGCGGTCCGGCTTTTTTTGTGCACGTGCCGTTCGCAGTCAGACGGCCCTGAGCCTGTGGCGGATTTTCTTTTCGAGTGCGCTTTTCGCTTCGAATAGTCGACTGCGTCCGGCACTTCGGGCGCGAGATAGTTTTCGAGCACTATCTCCTCGCCGACGATCCGGCTCAGTTGCAGCACATTGCCCAAACCCCGGGCAGTCAAAAAGTCACAAAAAAACGCACCGCGTGGTTGCGCGGTGCGTCGGCATTGTCACGAAGTTCGCTCGAGCCTCAAACCTCGGCCATCGCCCTCTCGATTTCGATCTTGTAGTCATGGAACATCGCGACCGACTCGCGATGCGCGACGCTCAGCATCGCCGCGTCCGGCAGCCGTTCGACGAGCGTGTTGTAGACGTGAAGCTCGTTGTCCGCATCCAGGGCGCTGGTGGCTTCGTCGAGAAACACGAAGTCCGGCTTGTGCAGCAGCACGCGCGCGGCGGCCAGCCGCTGCTGCTCGCCCGGCGACATCATCTTCGCCCAGTGTCCCGACTCTTCCAGCCGGCCGACGTAATCCTCCAGCTTGCAAGCGCGCAGCGCATCGCGCGATTCCTCGTCGCTGAACGTGCCGCCCGGCGACGGATAGCTCAACGCTGCCTTCAGCGTGCCGATCGGCAGGTAGCTTTGCTGCGGGATGAACATCATCTTCGCATCGACGGGCGCGTCGATCGTGCCGTCGCCAAACGGCCACAGGCCCGCGAGCGCACGCATCAGCGTGCTCTTGCCCGACCCCGACGGCCCGTGCACGAGCCAGCGCGACCCCGGCTCAATCGACACGTCCGCGACGCGCGCGAGCGGCGTGCCGTTCGGCAGCGCGAGCGAGAGCCCGTCGGTCGTGAGCGCGTCGGCGCTCGTGTAGTGCAGGTTGATGCCGCCGTGCACGGTCGCGGGCGAGATCGCCTCGCGGAAATGTGTCGAGCGCATCACGCGCTTGAATTCGCGCAGACGATTCACCGTCGCGCGCCATTCGACCAGCGTCGAGTAACTGTTGATGAACCACGAGAACGAATCGCTGACCGTGCCGAACGCCGAAGAAATCTGCATCAGCACGCCGAACGAGAACGCGCCGGCAAAGTAGCGCGGCGCTGCGACCATGATCGGGAAGATGATCGCGATCTGCCCGTAGAAACTCAGCACGAAGGTCATGCGCTTCGTGTACTTCATGATCATCCACCAGTTGTCGCGGATCCGCCCGAAGATGGTCTTCGCGTTGGCTGTTTCGGTCGCGATGCCGTCATAGAACGCGATCTGCTCGGCGTTCTCGCGCACGCGGATCAGGCCGAAACGGAAATCAGCCTCGACCTTCTGCTGCTGGTAGTTGATCGACACGAGCGGATGGCCGACCTTCTGGATGATGAGCGACCCGAGCACCGCATACAGCGCCGCGGCCCAGACCATGTAGCCCGGAATCACGAGCGGCGTGCCGAATGCGGTCAGCGTGAGCGCGCCGGCGATCGTCCACAGGATCGTAATGAACGTGACGAGCGTGACGAGCGTCGAGAGCAGGTCGAGCGAGAGGCTCAACGTGGTGGTGGCGAACGACTGGAGGTCGTCGCTGATCCGCTGGTCGGGGTTGTCGGCGAGGCGGTCGCGCTCGATCCGGTAAAACGCGCGGTCACCGAGCCATTGTTCCAGATACTTGTTGGTGAGCCACTGGCGCCAGCGGAAGCCGAGCATCTGGCGCAGATACCGTCCATACACCGCGAGCAGGATGTACGCGAACGCGAGTCCGGTGAAGATCAGCAGCAGGTGCGGGAAATCGTGGACGTTCTTGGTTTGCAGCGCGTTGTAAAAGTCGGCGTTCCAGCGGTTGAGCCGGACATTGATCCACACGACCGTCATGTTGATCGCGATGATCGCGACCAGCAGTCCCCACGCGATTCTGCGTTCTTCCGAGATCCAGTAGGGCTTGATCAGGCTCCAGGCCGATACGTTGTCGGCCTCTTGCTGAGCGTTGTCGGGCGTGATGTTGGTCATGAGCTTCCTGATGATGAGCCGGCGTCACGGCCGGTTGTAACTCGCGCACGAGGCGGCGCGTGATCGGGCCCGCTGCGAGCGAAACGCCAAAAGCACGGGCCACGCAGATTGTTTCGGTTTTCCCTTAACTGCGGCTTAATTGAAACCGGCGCGAAACGAACGAGAACCACGCGCGGCACTGCCGACGCCCCGCGCAGGTTTCGCGTACAGGTGTTCGCGGCATTGTGCCAGAGTGCCGGATCGCATGAAAAAACACGGGAATCCCCGGTTTGCGGCGGCTTCGCCTTTCATGCTTTAATGAACGTCGACGAAACAGGGGTGCTTCGCGCGCGTTTCTCGCAACACGGGACGCGCGACGAGGCTGAGAGAAACCCTTTGCACCCGATCCGGGTAATACCGGCGAGGGAAGTTTCCGGAAAACGCCATCGTTTTTCCAGTTTCTTCCAGCATTCCACCCGCGCTGGGGCCTGGCATTCCGCCGCCCCGCCGGTCTCGCCGCTGATTTCGTCCTTTGATTGTGCGTCTGCCGCACTCGACGGAAAGCTCGGGACCGATTTCCCCGTTATCCACTTCCTCGCGTGCCGCAGCTCGTCGCTGAGGAGGCGTCGCATCGTGAATATTTTTGTCGACCGGAGTGCAGGCGCGCCGCGGGCCGCGCATCGGCCGGACTTTGCCGTCGTCGGCGGCGGGCTGTGCGGACGGCTCGTCGCCTGGCAACTGGCAGGCGCCGGACATCGGGTCGCGCTCTACGAACGCGGCGACGCGGCCGGGACGCAGTCGGCGGCGTGGGTCGCGGCGGCAATGCTCGCGCCGCTCGCGGAAGCGGCGAGCGCCGAGCTGCTGATCACGGAACTCGGCGTGGCGTCGCTCGAACGCTGGCCGGGCCTCATCGCGCAGTTGCCCGAGCCGGTGTTTTTCCAGCGCAACGGCACGCTCGTCGTCTGGCATGCCAGCGACCGCGCCGAAGCACCGCTTTTCGAGCGCCGCCTGCGCGCGAATGCGCCCGCCGCGCTTTTCGACGACGGTTTCGTGAAGCTGTCCGGCACGCAGGTTGCGGCAGCGGAGCCGTCGCTCGGGACGCGCTTCGCGCAAGGCTGGCTGCTGCCGCACGAAGGGCAACTCGACAATCGTCAGGTCCTGTCGGCGCTTGCGGCGGGGCTCGCTGCGCGCGGCGTCGATACGCACTGGAACACCACGCTCGACACGATGCCCGACGCGCGTGTCGTGATCGATTGCCGCGGGCTCGGCGGCAAGCCCGCGTGGCCGGCGTTGCGCGGCATCCGCGGCGAGGTCGCGCGCGTGCATGCGCCGGGGATCGGACTCACGCGGCCGGTGCGCCTTCTGCATCCGCGCTATCCGCTCTACATCGCGCCGAAGGAGAAGGATCTGTACGTGATCGGCGCGACGGAAGTGGAGGGCGAGGACATGTCGCCTGTCACCGTGCGCTCCGCGCTGGAACTGCTGAGCGCCGCGTTCGCGGTGCATCCGGGCTTCGGCGAGGCGCGCATCCTCGAACTCAACGCCCACTGCCGCCCGACGCTGCCGGACCATCGTCCGGCCATCGTCTGGGACGGGGCGCGGACCTTGCGGGTGAACGGCCTGTACCGGCACGGCTTCATGATCGCGCCGGAAGTCGCCGATACCGCTGCGCAGTTCGCAGAGGCGCTTCTCGCCGAGGACGTGAGCGCCCCCGATTCCTTCGACGACTTCCGCCGCCAGGCGCGCTGGTCCGACCTGCTCCACAGCGAGCACGTGGTGCCCGCACTGTAAACACATCGACATCGCCATCGCCATGAACATCCACATCAATCAGCGGCCGTTCGACCTTCCCGAGTCGGCCACCGTCACCGACGCGCTCGCCGCGTTCGGCGCGAAACCGCCGTTCGCCGTCGCGCTGAACGGCCAGTTCGTTGCGCGCGCGGAGCACGCATCGAAGGCCCTCAGCACGGGTGACAAGCTCGATGTCGTCGCGCCCGTTGCGGGCGGCTGAATCACACAGGATCGGAACCATGACCACTACCACCAAAATTACGACCGCCGATGCGCTTGTGCTCTACGGCGAGACGTTCCCGAGTCGCGTGCTGCTCGGCACGTCGCGCTATCCGTCGCTGCAGTCGCTCTCGGATTCGATCGATGCCGCGAAGCCCGGCATGGTCACGGTCGCGCTGCGCCGCCAGTCGGCGACGGGCGAGGCGGGCTTCTTCGACGTGCTGAAGCGCCATGGCGTCGCGCTTTTGCCGAACACGGCTGGCTGCCAGAGCGTCGACGAGGTGCTGAACACGGCGCACATGGCGCGCGAAGTCTTCGAGACGCCGTGGATCAAGCTCGAACTGATCGGCGACGACTACACGCTGCAGCCCGATCCGATCGGTCTCGTGGAAGCGGCGTCGAAGCTGATCCGCGACGGCTTCAAGGTGCTGCCGTACTGCACCGAGGATCTCGTGATCGGGCGACGACTGCTCGATGTCGGCTGCGAGGCGCTGATGCCGTGGGGCGCGCCGATCGGCACCGGCAAAGGCGTGACGAATCCTTACGGCCTGCGCACGCTGCGCGAGCGGCTGCCGGACGTGCCACTCATCGTCGATGCGGGACTCGGCGTGCCGTCGCATGCGTGCCAGGTGATGGAGTGGGGCTTCGACGGCGTGCTGCTCAACACGGCCGTCTCGCAGGCGACCTTTCCGCCGCAGATGGCGCGCGCGTTCGCGCTCGGCGTCGAGGCGGGGCGCACCGCGTATCTCGCCGGCCCGATGGCCGAGCGCGACAGCGCGCAGGCGAGCACGCCGGTCGTCGGCATGCCGTTCTGGCACCAGGACGGGAGCGCCGCATGAGCCTGCTGAACCGCGAAATCTTCTGGCCGCCGGCGGACGAACTGACCGAAGTCGCCGAGCGCATCCGCTCGCGTCTCGGCGAGTGGCCGGCGGCGTCGAAGGAATGGCGCATCTGCCTCACCGCGCCTGACGCGCACGGCGCGAACGACCTGATCGTCTTCACGGAACAGCATGGCGCGGACGTCGATCGTCTGATCGCCGATGGTGCCGCCGTGCTCGAAGCGCATGGCGAGCGGGCGGTTCTGCGGCGAGGCGACGAGCGTTTCGTGCTCGAAGGCGAACGTTCCGACGACTGGCTCGCGGCGCTCGCCGCGTTCCTCGACTGCGATTTCGAACCGCACGACGCGCTCACGCTCGCGCTCGCGTGGCGCCCGGGCGACGAGAACAAGCCGGACGCATGGCCCGTCGATTTCGATACGTTTCCGCGCGTCGGTGATCTACCCGCCGCGCCCGCGACGCCGTTTCCCGAATGCCCGCAGCGGCTCGGCCTGTATCCGGTGCTGCCGAGCGCGGAATGGGTCGAGCGCGTGCTCGATCTCGGCGTGGTCACGGCACAACTGCGCCGCAAATCCACCGACGCCGACGATCTCAAACGCGAAATCGAACGCTCGGTGAGCGCAGGGCGCAGGCATCAGGCGCAGCTATTTATCAACGATCACTGGCGCGAGGCGATCGCGGCGGGCGCGTATGGCGTCCATTTGGGCCAGGAAGACGTCCAGACGGCCGATCTCGACGCCATCGCGAAGGCCGGCGTGCGGCTCGGCCTCTCGACGCACGGCTATTACGAAATGCTGCGCGCACTGCATTTCCGGCCGAGCTATCTCGCGCTCGGCGCGGTCTTCCCGACGACGACCAAGGTCATGCCGACCGCGCCGCAAGGCATCGCGCGGCTGGCACGCTACGTGCGCCTGCTCGACGGCCGCGTGCCGCTCGTGGCGATCGGCGGTGTCAATGGCGACGTGCTGCGCGACGTGCTGGCAACCGGCGTAGGCAGCGCCGCAGTCGTGCGCGCGGTGACCGAGGCGCAGGACGTCAAGGCCGCGGTTTCTGCGCTGCAGCACGAGTTCGCGCGATAATGTTGAAAACTCGGAAAAATTCACTAGTCGAAAGGTAGGCCAAGGCATCGTTTACGCACAGGCCCTATAATTCGGCCTCTTTGCGTAAAAGGACTGCCTGCCCTCGTGTCTGCTTCTCCCGAGACCCTGCTAGAGCTTCGCGACGTCGACTTCGGTTACGGCGACCGGCTCGTTTTGTCGAACCTGAACATGCGTTTCGCGCGTGGCCAGGTAGTCGCGGTCATGGGCGGCTCCGGCTGCGGCAAGACGACCATCCTGCGCCTGATCGGCGGCCTCGTGAAGGCGAACCGGGGCCAGGTGCTGTTCGGCGGTACGGACGTCGGCCGCGAGACCCGCGAAGGTCTCTACGCGCTGCGCCGCAAGATGGGCATGCTGTTCCAGTTCGGTGCGCTTTTTACCGATCAGACGGTCTTCGAAAACGTCGCTTTCCCGCTGCGCGAGCACACGGACCTGCCCGAAGAACTCGTGCGCGATCTCGTGCTGATGAAGCTCAATGCTGTCGGCCTGCGCGGCGCACGCGATTTGGCACCGTCGGAGATTTCGGGCGGCATGGCGCGCCGCGTGGCGCTCGCCCGAGCGATCGCTCTCGATCCCGAACTCATGATGTACGACGAGCCGTTCGCCGGCCTCGACCCGATTTCGCTCGGCATCACCGCGAACCTGATCCGCACGCTGAACAGCGCGCTCGGCGCAACCTCGATTCTCGTCACGCACGATGTGCCGGAATCGTTCGCCATCGCCGACTACGTGTACTTCATCGCGAACGGCGGCATTCTCGCCGAGGGCACGCCGGCGCAACTGCGCGCCGCGACGGACCCGTCGGTGCGCCAGTTCATCGACGGCGCGCCCGACGGCCCGTTCAAGTTTCACTACGCCAGTTCGCCGCTCGCGGCGGACTTCGGTATCGGAGGCAAGGCATGATCAGCGCGCTCGGACGCTGGGTGCTCGACGGCTTCGGCACCGCCGGTTACGCGACGCGCATGTTCGTGCGCCTCGTGCTCGAATTCTTCCCGCTGCTGCGCCGTCCGCGTCTTGTCACGAAACAGATTCATTTTGTCGGCAATTATTCGCTGGTGATCATCGCGGTATCGGGCTTGTTCGTCGGCTTCGTGCTGGGCTTACAGGGCTATTACACGCTCAATCGCTACGGTTCGGAGCAGGCGCTCGGGCTGCTCGTCGCGCTGTCGCTCGTGCGCGAGCTCGGGCCGGTCGTGACCGCGCTCTTGTTCGCGGGGCGCGCGGGCACGTCGCTCACCGCCGAAATCGGCCTGATGAAAGCCGGCGAGCAACTCACCGCGATGGAAATGATGGCGGTCGACCCGGTCAAGGTCGTCGTCGCGCCGCGCATGTGGGCCGGGATCGTCTCGATGCCGATCCTCGCCGCGATTTTCTCGGCGGTCGGCGTGATCGGCGGGTACGTGGTCGGCGTGCTGATGATCGGCGTCGATGCCGGCGCGTTCTGGTCGCAGATGCAGGGCGGCGTGGATGTCTGGCGCGACGTCGGCAACGGCGTGATCAAGAGCATCGTGTTCGGTTTCGCGGTGACGTTCATCGCGTTGTTTCAGGGCTACGAAGCCAAGCCGACGCCGGAAGGCGTATCGCGCGCGACGACCAAGACCGTCGTGTACGCATCGCTTGCCGTGCTCGGCCTCGATTTCCTGCTGACGGCACTGATGTTCAGCTAGGTCACATGTTGAACGGCGTCCGCGCACAGCGGGCGTTGCGAAGGGCACAGTCCTTCGCCCCGTTCTACGACAAGATTCTCTTTGGATAGACGATGAAAAAGACTGCTCTCGACTTCTGGGTCGGCCTGTTCGTGGTGCTGGGTTTCGTGGCGCTGCTGTTCCTCGCGCTGAAAGCCGGCAACATGAGCTCGCTTTCCTTCCAGCCGACTTACGCGGTGAAGCTGAAATTCGACAACATCGGCGGCCTGAAGGCGCGCGCGCCGGTGAAGAGCGCCGGCGTGACGGTCGGCCGGGTCGGCTCGATTGGGTTCGACCGGAACACGTATCAGGCCGTCGTCACCATCGATATCGACAAGCAATTCGAATTTCCGAAAGATTCGTCGGCGAAGATTCTGACTTCTGGACTGCTCGGCGAGCAGTACATCGGCCTCGAACCGGGCGGCGATGACCAGATGCTCAAGAACGGCGACACGATTTCCATGACGCAATCGGCAGTGGTGCTCGAAAACCTCATCGGCCAGTTCCTCTACAACAAGGCGGCGGATTCCGGCGCATCGAAATCGGGCGGCGCTCCCGCTGCGCCGGCGGCGCCGGCCGCACCTGCGCCCGCCTTTCCGGGCGCGGCGAGCGCGATGGGTTCGACGGGCGCCTCGGGCGCGTCAGGTCAATAAGGAGAAGGGCATGCAGGCGATGCGCTTGAAAAGCGCGGGAATCGTGATGGCGGCGGCGCTGGTCGCCGGCTGCGCGACCGTGACGACGCCTACGAAGGGCGATCCGCTCGAAAGCTACAACCGGACGATGTTCACGATCAACGACAAGATCGACCAGGTTGCGCTGAAGCCGGTCGCGAAGGCGTACGTCTGGGCGATCCCGGAGCCGGTCCGCAACAGCGTCACGAACTTCTTCTCCAACATCGGCGATGTCTACATCGCGGCGAACAACCTGTTGCAGCTCAATATCGCGGATGGCGTGTCGGACATCGTGCGCGTCGCGATGAACACGGTGTTCGGCGTCGGCGGTCTGTTCGACGTCGCGACCATCGCGAAGCTGCCGAAGCACCAGGCCGACTTCGGCCTCACGCTCGGCCACTACGGCGTGCCGCCGGGCCCGTACCTCGTGCTGCCGCTGCTCGGGCCGAGCACGGTGCGGGACACGGGCGGCACGGTCGTCGATTATTTCGGCAATCCGCTCACCTATGTGAAGCCGGATTCGGTTAGCTGGGCGCTCTACGGCGTGAATCTCATCGACGTGCGTGCGAACCTGCTCGGCGCGAGCGATGTGCTCTCGGAAGCCGCGCTCGACAAATATTCGTTCGTCCGCAATGCATACTTGCAGCGTCGCGAGTATCTGATTTCGGGCGGCGAAAGCACGGCACCGGATTACGGCGAGACGCCACCGCCGACCTACGATGAGTCGGGCACCGGTACTCCGGCGGCCGCTGCGGCAACGGGGGCGTCGGCGACAGCCACGCCGCCGGCTCCGGCATCGGCGACCGCTGCGCCGGCAACCGCGGCTTCGGCTGCGGAAGGCGCGTCCGGCACGGCGGAAGCGCCGACCCCGGCAAGCGGTACCAACACGATTCCGGGCAACCAGTTCGTGCCGCCGCGCGTACCCGCGTTCCCTTCGATCCGCTTACGCTGATTCACCGGCGTCTAACGAGCGGTAACATTTTTGACAGGTATTACGACGGTTTGGATAGCGTGGCAGGTGAACTCGGAAACGGTGCCACGTTCAAACCCAAGCCACTTTCACGCAGGGTCTGAAATGAAAAAACTATTGTTGCTTCCCCTTTTCGCGGTCTTCATGGCGTTTTGCAATGGCGCATCGGCGCAGGCCGTCGACACCAACAATCCGGACGTGTTGGTCAAGACGGTCACGCAGCAGGTGCTCGACCAGATTAAGGCGGACAAGCAGATCCAGTCGGGCAATATCACGCGCATCACGGAACTCGTGAACGAGAAGATCCTGCCGTACACGGACTTCACGCGCACCACGCGTCTCGTGATGGGCCGCAACTGGAATACCGCCACGCCCCAGCAGCAAAAGGAGATCGTCGAGCAGTTCAAGATGCTCCTGATCCGTACGTATTCGGGCGCGCTCGCGCAGGTGCGTGACCAGCAGGTCCAGTACAAGCCGTTCCGCGCATCGCCGGAAGATACGGACGTCGTGGTGCGCTCTGTCGTGATCAACAACGGCTCGCCGATCCAGCTCGACTACCGTCTCTACAAGACGCCGCAGGGCTGGAAGGTCTACGACATCAACGTGCTCGGCGCGTGGCTGATCCAGGCATACCAGCAGCAGTTCAACGAGCAGATCTCGCAGCATGGCGTCGACGGGCTGCTGCAGTTCCTCACGCAGCGCAATCAGCAACTCGCGAGCGGCAAGGCATCGTGAGCAGCGTGAATTCCGCTGGTCTGTCTGCAGCCGGCATGCCGGCCAGTGCCGCCGCTGGCCGCTTCCAGACGGCCGCGTCGCTGACGCATGAAAGCGCCAGGGCGGCGCTCGAAGCGGGGCTGTCACGGATCGCTGCGGGCGCGACCGAAGTCGATTGCGCGCCGCTGCGTCAATTCGATTCGTCCGCGCTCGCCGTGCTGCTCGCATGGCAGCGCGCGGCGTCTTCACGTGGCGGCGCGCTCGCCGTCGTGAACCTTCCCACCGGGCTTGCCAGTCTCGCGCAGGCCTACGGCGTCGACACGCTCCTCACCTTCCGGCATTGATCCTGCACTGATGCAGCGAGCGGCGCGGCGCGGCGCAGCGCAGGATCGTCCTTCGCCCGCGCCGCGCCCGGCAGGACCGGGCTCGGGTCGGCCAAAGCCGGTTTGCCCTATAATCAAACGTTTTTTCGGCACGTCACCCGGCCCTTTTTCGGCCCGACACGGTGCCGACCACGTTCCAGTACCGCACAATTCGAGGCGCCGCCATGTTCGGCGGGCGCACTGTCATGCCAGCCATAGAAATCCGAAACGTCAGAAAGCGCTACAAAGAGCTGCAAGCGCTCAAAGGCGTGAGTTTCTCGGTGGAAGAAGGCGAATTCTTCGGCCTGCTCGGTCCCAACGGAGCGGGCAAAACCACCCTCATCAGCATTCTCGCGGGCCTCGCGCGCGCCGACAGCGGCACGATCTCGGTCCGCGGGCACGACGTCGTCAGCGATTTCCGCGCCGCGCGCCGCGCGCTCGGCATCGTGCCGCAGGAACTCGTCTTCGATCCGTTCTTCACCGTGCGCGAGTCGCTGCGCATCCAGTCGGGCTACTTTGGCTTGCGCAATAACGATGACTGGATCGACGAAGTCATGGCGAATCTCGATCTCACCGAGAAGGCCGACGTCAACACGCGCGCGCTGTCGGGCGGCATGAAGCGGCGCGTGCTCGTCGCGCAGGCGCTGGTGCACCGGCCGCCCGTGATCGTGCTCGACGAGCCGACCGCCGGCGTCGACGTCGAGTTGCGCCAGACGCTCTGGAAGTTCATTTCGCGCCTGAACCGCGAAGGCCACACGATCGTGCTCACGACGCACTATCTGGAAGAAGCCGAGTCGTTGTGCGACCGGCTCGCGATGCTTCGCCGCGGCGAAGTCGTCGCGCTCGAGCGCACGAGCACGCTGTTGCAGCGTTTCGCGGGCATGCAGCTGTTCCTGCGCTTCAAACATGGCGTTCTCCCCGCCGACCTGCGTCAGCTGGAAGTCGATCCGCACGCGATTTCGGGCACGCAGCACCTGCTGCGGCTGTCGAGCTACGACGAAGTCGAGCCGATTCTCGCGAAGTGCCGCGCGGCTGGTTGCGCGTTAGACGAAATCGAAGTGCGCAAGGCCGATCTGGAAGACGTGTTCGTGCAGGTCATGAACGAACCCGAAGTGGTCGAGGGACTTTCATGAGCGGTTTCAGGACACTGTTTTACAAGGAAATTTTGCGTTTCTGGAAAGTCGCTTTCCAGACGGTGCTCGCGCCGGTTATCACGGCGCTCCTTTACCTGATGATCTTCGGCCACGCGCTGTCGAGCCACGTGCAGGTCTATCAGGGCGTCGCGTACACGAGCTTTCTCGTGCCCGGCCTCGTGATGATGAGCGTGCTGCAGAATTCGTTCGCGAACAGCTCGTCGTCGCTGATCCAGTCGAAGATCACGGGCAATCTCGTGTTCGTGCTGCTGCCGCCGATCGCGCACTGGGAGATGTATTTTGCCTACGTGCTGGCGTCGGTGGTGCGCGGGCTGACGGTAGGATTCGGCGTATTCATAGTCACGGTGTGGTTTATTCCGATGACTTTTTCCGCGCCGCTCTACATCATTGCGTTCGCGGTGCTGGGGTCGGGGATTCTCGGCACGCTCGGGCTGATCGCCGGCATCTGGGCCGAGAAATTCGACCAGCTCGCCGCGTTCCAGAACTTTCTGATCATGCCGCTCACGTTCCTTTCGGGCGTGTTCTACTCGACGCATACGCTGCCGCCCGTCTGGCGCGAAGTGTCGCGGCTGAATCCGTTTTTTTACATGATCGACGGGTTCCGCTACGGCTTTTTCGGCATGTCCGACGTGAGTCCGCTCGCGAGCCTCGGGATCGTCGCCGCGTTCTTCGTGGTGCTGGCGGTGATCTGCGTGCGCCTGCTGGCAAGCGGCTACAAGCTGCGTCACTAAATTTTTTAGGAGACTTCCATGTTGCCGACCCCGGAACAAGTGAAGGATTACATCGCTGGCGGCCTTGCTTGCCAGCACCTGGAAGTGGAAGGCGATGGCCAGCATTTCTTCGCGACCATCGTCAGCGACGCGTTCGAAGGCAAGCGCCTGATCGCGCGTCATCAGCTCGTCTACGCGGCGCTCGGCGACCGCATGCGCGCGGAAATCCACGCGCTCAGCATGAAGACGCTCACGCCCGCGGAGTGGAAATCGGCCTGAGCCGACCGGCGTCGCCGGAAATGTCCGGCGCGCGTATTCAAGTCAATCGCGACGCCGATGCCGGCGTCGCAGCAGCAAGCACGGTAGAAGGACACTGAAGCATGGACAAACTGGTCATCACTGGGGGCACGAAGCTCTCGGGCGAAATCGTCGTATCGGGTGCCAAGAACGCGGCGCTGCCGATTCTCTGCGCAAGCCTGCTCACCGCCGACGACGTCCATCTGGAAAACGTTCCGAATCTGCAGGACGTGCGCACCACGCTCAAGCTGCTGCGCCAGATGGGCGTGAATTCGGAAGTGAGCGGCGACGGGCGCGTGACGCTGAACGCGTCGAAAGTCGACAACCTCGTCGCGCCATATGAGATGGTGAAGACGATGCGCGCGTCGATCCTCGTGCTCGGGCCGCTCGTCGCGCGCTTCGGCGAGGCGAAGGTGTCGCTGCCGGGCGGCTGCGCGATCGGCGCGCGTCCGGTCGACCAGCACATCAAGGGCCTGCAGGCGATGGGCGCCGAGATCAACATCGAGCACGGTTTCATCGAAGCGCGGGCGAAGCGCCTGAAAGGCGCGCGCATCATCACCGACATGATCACGGTCACCGGCACGGAAAACCTGCTGATGGCAGCCGTCCTCGCCGATGGCGAAACGGTGATCGAAAACGCGGCGCGCGAGCCGGAAGTCACCGACCTCGCGCATCTGCTCGTGAAGATGGGCGCGAAGATCGACGGTATCGGTTCGGACCGGCTCGTGATTCACGGCGTCGACAAGCTGCATGGCGCGCGGCACTCGGTCGTGCCGGACCGTATCGAAGCGGGCACGTTCCTGTGCGCGGTCGCCGCTGCTGGCGGCGACGTGACGCTGCGTCACGTGAATCCGTCGCTGCTGGACGCGGTGACGTCGAAGCTGTGCGAAGCGGGCGTGTCGATCGAGGAAAGCGGCGACTCGATGCGCGTGAAGATGGCGAAGCGCCCCGAAGCGGTGAGCTTCCGCACGTCGGAATACCCGGCGTTCCCGACCGACATGCAGGCGCAGTTCATGGCGCTCAATGCGATGGCGAAAGGCACCTCGCAGGTCGTCGAGACGATCTTCGAGAACCGCTTCATGCACGTGCAGGAATTGAACCGTCTTGGTGCGAGCATCACCATCGACGGCAATACGGCGCTCGTCGCGGGTGTCGAGAAGCTGTCGGGCGCGAAGGTGATGGCAACCGACCTGCGCGCGTCGGCGAGCCTCGTGATCGCGGCGATGTGCGCGGACGGCGACACGCTGATCGACCGTATCTATCACCTCGACCGCGGCTACGACCGCATGGAAGCGAAGCTGACGGCGGTCGGCGCGAAGGTGAGCCGCATCAAGGGAACCGGGAGCGAACAATGAGTTCGGTGCCACAGACTTCGTCGTCGGTCGGCGCGAGTGCGCCGCTCACGCTCGCGTTGTCGAAAGGGCGTATCTTCGAAGAGACGCTGCCGCTGCTCGCCTCTGCAGGCGTACAGGTGGCCGAGGACCCGGAGACGTCGCGCAAGCTGATCCTGCCGACCACGAATCCGAACCTGCGCGTGATCATCGTGCGCGCAACCGATGTGCCGACCTACGTGGAGTACGGCGCGGCGGATTTCGGCGTCGCGGGCAAGGACGTGCTGATCGAGCATGGCGGCGGCGGGCTGTATCAGCCCGTCGATCTGAATATCGCGCGCTGCCGGATGTCGGTCGCTGTTGCGGCCGGTTTCGACTACGCGAGCGCGGTGCGCCAGGGCGCGCGTCTGCGAGTCGCGACGAAGTACGTGGAAGTGGCGCGCGAGCATTTCGCGTCGAAGGGCGTGCACGTCGACCTGATCAAGCTGTACGGCTCGATGGAACTGGCGCCGCTGGTCGGGCTGGCCGATGCGATCGTCGATCTGGTCAGCTCGGGCGGAACGCTCCGGGCGAACAATCTCGTCGAGGTGGAGGAGATCATGCAGATTTCGTCGCGTCTCGTCGTGAATCAGGCCGCGCTCAAGCTGAAGCGCGAAGCGCTGAAACCGTACCTCGACGCATTCGAACGCGCGTCGGTGCCGGAAGGAAACTGAGCGGGAACTGAGCGTGAGCCGGTCCCGCTGCACGCGATACTGAAACGGAAAACCAGCATGTCTATCAAGATTCGCAAACTCGATTCCGGCGCCAACGGTTTTCATCAGGCGCTGCACGCGGTGCTCGCGTTCGAAGTGAGCGAGGACGAAGCCATCGAACGCTCCGTCGCGCAGATTCTCGCCGACGTGAAGGCGCGCGGTGACGCGGCCGTGCTCGACTACACGAACAGGTTCGACCGGCTGAAGGCGGAGAGCGTCGCAGCGCTCGAACTGCCGCCGACGGAACTCGAAGCGGCGCTCGAAGCGCTCGAACCGAAACGCCGCGCAGCGCTGGAAGCGGCAGCGGCGCGCGTGCGCGGCTATCACGAGAAGCAGCGCATCGAGTGCGGGAGCCATAGCTGGCAATACACCGAAGCCGACGGCACCGTCCTCGGCCAGAAAGTCACGCCGCTCGACCGTGCGGGCATCTACGTGCCGGGCGGCAAGGCGGCGTATCCGTCGTCGGTGCTGATGAACGCGATTCCGGCGCGCGTCGCGGGCGTGAAGGAAATCGTGATGGTCGTGCCCACGCCCGACGGCGTGAAGAATCAGCTCGTGCTCGCGGCGGCGCTGCTCGGCGGCGTGGACCGCGTGTTCACGATCGGCGGCGCGCAGGCGGTTGGCGCGCTCGCATATGGCACGGAGAGCGTCCCATCCGTCGACAAAATCTGCGGCCCGGGCAATGCCTACGTGGCGTCGGCGAAGCGCCGCGTGTTCGGCACCGTCGGCATCGACATGATCGCAGGGCCGTCCGAAATCCTCGTGATCTGCGACGCCACCACCGACCCGCGCTGGGTTGCGATGGACCTTTTCTCGCAAGCAGAACACGACGAACTCGCGCAGTCCATTCTGCTGTGCCCGGACGCGGCGTTCATCCAGCGCGTGGAAGATGCGATCGTCGAACTGCTTCCCGCGATGCCGCGCCGCGACGTGATCCAGCGCTCGCTCGAAGACCGCGGTGCGCTGATCAAGGTGAAGGACATGGCCGAAGCCTGCGCGATCGCCAACGACATCGCGCCGGAGCATCTCGAAATCTCGGCGCTCGATCCGCACCACTGGGCCGCGCAGATCCGCCATGCCGGCGCGATCTTCCTCGGCCGCTACACGAGCGAAAGCCTCGGCGACTACTGCGCCGGCCCGAACCACGTTCTGCCGACTTCGCGCACGGCGCGTTTTTCGTCGCCGCTCGGCGTCTACGATTTCATAAAGCGCTCAAGCGTGATCGAAGTCAGCGCGGAAGGCGCGCAGACGCTCGGCGAGATCGCTGCAGAACTTGCATACGGCGAAGGCCTGCAGGCGCACGCGCGCAGTGCCGAATACCGGATGAAATACACGGGCCAGTAAGCGGCCATTGCCAAGACCAAGGCGGCCCGAGAGCCGCCGTTCGGCCGACGAGAGCGGCCGCCGAGACCATGACGACACCACAAGACATCATCCGCCCCGACGTCCTCGCGATGACGAGCTACCCCGTGCCCCACTCAACCGGCCTCGTGAAGCTCGACGCGATGGAAAATCCGTACCGCCTCCCGGACGATCTCGCTGCGAAACTCGGCGAGCATCTGGCGGGCGTCGCGTTAAATCGGTATCCGGCGCCGCGTCCGGCCAGCCTGCTTGCGAAGATCAAGCGCGCGATGAACGTGCCGCCAGCGTGCGAAGTGCTGCTCGGCAACGGCTCGGACGAACTGATCAGCATGCTGTCGATGGCGTGCGCGAAGCCGGGCGCGAAGGTCGTAGCTCCCGTGCCGGGCTTCGTGATGTATCAGATGTCGGCGGCGTTCGCGCATCTGGAATTCATCGGCGTGCCGCTCAACGCGGACTTCACGCTCGACGCCGAGGCACTCATCGCGGTCATCGAGGAGCATGCGCCCGCGCTGGTGTACCTCGCGTATCCGAACAACCCGACCGGCACGCTCTACGACGACGCCGACATCGAACGCGTGATCGCGGCGTCGACGAAGAGCCTCGTCGTGATCGACGAGGCGTATCAGCCGTTTGCGCAGAGAAGCTGGATGCCGCGCGCCGCGGAGTTCGACAACGTCGTCGTGATGCGCACGGTTTCGAAGCTCGGCCTCGCGGGCATCCGTCTCGGCTACATGGCGGGCACGGCGAAGTGGATCACCGAATTCGACAAGGTTCGCCCGCCGTACAACATCAATGTGCTGACGCAGGCGACGGCCGAGTTCCTGCTCAACCACCTCGACGTGCTTGACGCGCAGGCTGCCGAACTTCGCGCCGAGCGCGCGAAGCTGGCGGAGGAAGTCGCGGCGCTGCCCGGCGCGATGGTTTTCCCGAGCGCGGGCAACTTCCTGCTCGTGCGCGTGCCGGACGCGGCAGTGACCTTCGAAACCCTGCTGACATCGCGGGTTTTGGTCAAAAACGTGAGTAAAATGCACCCATTGCTGGCAAATTGTGTGCGTTTGACGGTCGGATCGGCCGAAGAGAACGCGCAGATGATCGCGGCTCTCAAGCTCGCGTTGCACTAACCCCGTTTTCTTAAAAAGTCTCAAGGAATCACCATGCGCATTGCGGAAGTCGTTCGCAACACCAGCGAAACGCAGATCCGTGTGAAGCTCGATCTGGACGGCACCGGCAAGCAGAAGCTCGCCACCGGCGTGCCGTTCCTCGACCATATGCTCGACCAGATCGCGCGCCACGGCCTTTTCGACCTCGAAGTCGAAGCGCATGGCGACCTCCATATCGACGATCACCACACGGTCGAAGACACCGGCATCACGCTCGGACAGGCGGTGGCGAAGGCCATCGGCGACCGCAAGGGCATTCGCCGCTACGGCCATTCCTACGTGCCGCTCGACGAGGCGCTTTCGCGCGTCGTGATCGATTTCTCCGGCCGGCCGGGGCTCGAATTCCACGTGCCGTTCACGCGCGCGCGAATCGGCACCTTCGACGTCGATCTCACCATCGAATTCTTCCGTGGCTTCGTGAATCACGCGGGCGTGACGCTGCATATCGACAACCTGCGCGGCATCAACGCGCATCATCAGGTCGAGACCGTGTTCAAGGCATTCGGACGCGCGCTGCGCATGGCCGTCGAATTCGACGAACGCGCCGCAGGTCAGATTCCGTCGACCAAGGGCAGTCTTTAATTTCCCCGGACGGTCCGGACCAAGCGGGCGGCATGCCCGTGCGACAGTGTGCTGACGGCCCTCGATGGACCTGCTCAAATCGTTTATTTCCCTGCTGGCGCTGATCAATCCGGTCGGCGCGATCCCGTTCTTTCTGAGCCTGACCGCACAACAGTCAGCCTTCGAAAAGCGCAACACGATCCGCATCGCATCGATCTCGGTGTTCTGCGTGATCGCGGTGACAGCGCTGCTCGGGCAGCAGATCATCGCGTTTTTCGGGATTTCGGTCGGATCGCTTGAGGTCGGCGGCGGCATCATCATGTTGTTGATGGCGATCAACATGCTGAACGCGCAGATCGGCAACACGCGCTCCACGCCGGAAGAGCGCCACGAAGCGGAGCTGAAGAACAGCGTCGCCGTCGTGCCGCTCGCGATCCCGCTCCTGACGGGCCCCGGCTCGATCAGCACGGTGATCGTCTATTCTGCAAATGCGCATCACTGGTACGACCGCATCGGCTTGATCGTGATCGGCGCGGTGCTCGCGGGCCTTTGCTTCGGCGCGCTGAATCTGGCCGAGCCGATCGCGCGCTGGGTCGGGCGCACCGGCATCAATATCGGGACGCGCCTGATGGGTTTGATGTTGTCGGCTTTGGCGGTGGAATTCATCGTCGACGGATTGAAGGCCTTGCTGCCTACCTTGAAATGAAAACTTCGATAGCGATTGTTGATTACGGAATGGGCAACCTGCGCTCGGTGTATCAGGCGCTGAAAAAGGCGGCGCCCGAGGCCGACGTGGCGATCGTCGAGCGGCCGGAAGCAATTCGCGCGGCCGACCGGATCGTGCTGCCGGGACAAGGCGCGATGCGCGACTGCATGGCGCATCTGTCGGCATCCGGCCTGCAGGAAGCCGTGATGGAAGCCGCGCGCGAAAAGCCGATGCTCGGCGTGTGCGTCGGCGAGCAGATGCTCTTCGACTGGAGCGAGGAAGGCGATACGAAGGGCCTTGGCCTGCTGCCGGGCAAGGTGGTGCGCTTTCAGCTCGAAGGTCAGTTGCAGGACGACGGCTCGCGCTTCAAGGTTCCGCAGATGGGCTGGAACCGCGTGCGCCAGGCGCAGCGCCACGCGTTGTGGGACGGCGTCGCGGATGGCGCATTCTTCTACTTCGTGCACAGCTATTACGTGGTGCCGGCCGCTCCGGCCCACACGTCGGGCGAAACGGTGTACGGCGCGCCGTTCACGTCGGCCGTCGCGCGCGACAATATCTTCGCGACCCAGTTTCACCCGGAAAAGAGCGCCGACGCGGGCCTGCAGCTGTATCGGAATTTCGTGCACTGGAATCCGTGATTCGCGCATCGAATCCGGCGTTTTGGCTTATCCCGAATGCATCCGCGGGCGTCGCGAGACTTGTACTACACTAGCGAGACGGTTGTGAGCAGGCGTGGCGCCTGATGACCTCGACCGTTTTGACCAACCCTCACCTGATAACACGCGATTTCTATGTTGCTCATTCCGGCCATCGATCTTAAAGACGGTCAGTGCGTACGCCTCAAGCAAGGCGATATGGACCAGGCGACCATTTTTTCCGAAGATCCGGCGGCAATGGCCCGGCACTGGGTCAACAAGGGCGCACGACGGCTGCATCTCGTCGACCTGAACGGTGCATTTGCCGGCAAGCCGAAGAACGAGGATGCGATTCGCGCAATCATCGAGGAAGTCGGCAGCGACATTCCGGTGCAGCTGGGCGGCGGCATTCGCGACCTGAACACGATCGAGCGCTATCTCGACGACGGACTCGAATACGTGATCATCGGCACGGCGGCCGTGAAGAATCCGGGCTTCCTGAAGGACGCCTGCACGGCATTCGCGGGCCATATCATCGTCGGGCTCGACGCGAAGGACGGCAAGGTGGCAACGGACGGCTGGAGCAAGCTGACGGGGCATGAAGTCATTGACCTCGGCCGCAAATTCGAGGATTACGGCTGCGAAGCGATCATCTACACCGATATCGGGCGCGACGGGATGCTCCAGGGCATCAACATCGAAGCGACGGTGCGGCTCGCGCAGGCGGTGAAAATTCCCGTGATCGCGAGCGGCGGGCTGTCCAACCTGGACGACATCGCTTCGCTTTGCGAGGTGGAAGACGAGGGTATCGAAGGCGTGATCTGCGGCCGCGCGATCTATTCGGGCGATCTCGATTTCGCCGCCGCGCAAACGCGCGCCGACATGCTGCGCGAAGCCGACGACGCCTGATTTTCCGCAGCGCCGACGGACAGGGCGCCGCGGCACTCAGTCGGCACTCACGCGGCGCCCGGCGCGCGCGCCGTTGCATCAGCACCAACCCTATCTGCAGAACATGGCTCTCGCTAAACGCATCATTCCCTGTCTCGACGTCACCGCCGGCCGCGTGGTGAAGGGCGTCAACTTCCTCGAATTGCGCGATGCGGGCGATCCGGTCGAAATCGCGCGCCGTTACGACGATCAGGGTGCCGACGAACTCACTTTCCTCGATATTACCGCGACGTCCGACCAGCGCGACCTGATTTTGCCGATCATCGAGGCAGTCGCGTCGCAGGTGTTCATTCCGCTGACGGTCGGCGGCGGCGTGCGTGCCGTGGAAGACGTTCGGCGGCTGCTGAACGCAGGCGCGGACAAGATCAGCATGAACTCGTCGGCGGTCGCGAATCCGCAACTCGTGCGCGATGCGTCTGACAAGCACGGCTCGCAGTGCATCGTCGTCGCGATCGACGCAAAGCGCGTGTCGGCGGAGGGCGAAACGCCGCGCTGGGAGGTGTTCACGCATGGCGGCCGCAAAGGCACCGGGCTCGATGCGGTCGAATGGGCGCGCAAGATGGCCGAATTCGGTGCCGGCGAAATTTTGCTCACCAGCATGGACCGCGATGGAACCAAGTCCGGCTTCGATCTCGCGCTCACGCGCGCCGTGTCGGATGCGGTGCCGGTGTCGGTGATCGCGTCGGGCGGCGTCGGGTCGTTGCAACATCTGGCGGACGGAATCGTCGACGGCCATGCCGACGCCGTGCTCGCCGCGAGCATCTTCCACTACGGCGAACACACGGTCGGCGAGGCGAAGCGCTTCATGGCCGATCGTGGCATTTCGGTGAGGATCTGAGCCATGAGCACGCAGAACGAGTGGCTCGACAAGGTCAAATGGGACGCGAACGGCCTGGTGCCGGTGATCGCGCAGGAAGCCGCGACGGGCGATGTCCTGATGTTCGCGTGGATGGACCGCGAGGCGCTAGTCAAGACGATCGAGCTGAAGCGCGCCGTCTACTATTCGCGCTCGCGCAAGCGCCTGTGGTTCAAGGGCGAGGAATCGGGGCACGTGCAGCACGTGCACGACGTCCGGCTCGATTGCGATGAAGACGTCGTGCTGCTCAAGGTCGAGCAGGTGTCGGGCATTGCGTGCCATACCGGCCGCCATTCGTGCTTTTTCCAGAAATTCGAAGGATCGGCGGAAAACGGCGACTGGATCGCCGTCGAACCCGTCCTGAAAGACCCCGAACACATCTACAAATGACGCAAATCAAAACTCAAGACACGCTGCTGCGCCTCGCCGCGCTAATTGATAGCCGAAAGGGCGGCGACCCGGAACAATCCTACGTTTCGAGACTCTTTCATAAAGGTGACGACGCCATTCTGAAGAAGATCGGCGAGGAAGCTACCGAAGTGGTGCTCGCCGCCAAGGACTCTCGGCACGGCGGCGCGCCGAAGGCGCTCGTCGGCGAGGTTGCCGATTTGTGGTTTCACTGTCTCGTGATGCTGTCGCACTTCGACTTGAACCCGGCCGACGTGATCGCCGAACTGGAACGGCGCGAAGGCTTGTCGGGCATCGAAGAGAAGGCGCTGCGCAAATCGCGCGAGCGCGAGCAAAACGGCGGCTGACGAGCATTTTTGCCGGCATGATGGAGGGATCGACATGAATCAACCGTATGAACCCTATCCGCCGCCCGCTTATCAGAATTCGGCCGAAGCCGAACGCCAGCGCGGCCTGCGCACGCTGACCCACGTCCTGTACGGCCTCTACGCCGCCTACTGGCTGACGGGCGGCATCACGGTGCTGATCGCGATCATCATCAACTACATCAAGCGCGACGACGTTGCCGGAACGCCCTACGAGGCGCACTTCGAGTGGCAAATCCGCACGTTCTGGTGGGCGGTGCTCGGGCATCTGATCGGTGTGGCGCTGCTGTTCGTGCTGATCGGCTTTCCGATTCTTTTTGCCGTTGGCATCTGGACGCTCTATCGCGTGATCAAGGGCTGGCTGTATCTTTATGAAGAGAAGCCGATCGACCCGCGTGCCTGGTTCTGACACGCGCGCCCGGCTTCCGGCAAAGAGCCTTTGACAATAACCTACGGGACGAACCGGGACATTCATGAGCCACGAAAACTGCATCTTCTGCAAAATCGCCGCGGGAGAGCTTCCGAGCAAGAAAGTGTATGAAGACGACGAGTTCGTTGCCTTCAATGACATCAATCCCGCGGCGCCGGTCCATGTTCTGGTGATCCCGCGGAAGCATATCGAGACACTTTCGCACTGCACCGAAAGCGACGCCCCGCTGCTTGGTAGAATGGTAAGTCTGGTAGGGCGTCTCGCCGACGACCTGGGCGTGGCATACACCGGCGGCGACACGGGTTTTCGTACCGTGATCAATACCGGTCCCGGAGGCGGGCAGGAGGTTTATCACATTCATGCGCATCTGCTGGCCGGCGCTCGTCCGTGGCGCCGCATGGGTTAATCGCGCAATAAAGATGCAATTTGCGCCTTTCCAATGAAATATTGGACGCGCAAAATGAAAGATTCCGGGCGGTGCATTTTCGCTCCAGCCCGGGGCCGAAAGGCCGGAGTTCACCGACGCGGCCGATCGGGCGTGGCGGAATCAAGGAGAGTTTTCATTCATGGGTTCTTTAAGCATTTGGCATTGGCTGATCGTGTTGCTCATCGTGGCACTCGTATTCGGCACGAAGAAACTGCGCAACATCGGCGGCGACTTGGGCGGCGCGGTGAAAGGTTTCAAGGAAGGCATGCGCGAGGGCGAAACGCCCGCCGATCAACGCGAATTGCCGCGCAACGGTGCAGTCGACGTCGAAGCGAAGGAAAAATCGCGCTCGAACGACTTCCGCTGATCCCAACCTGCACAGATTTCAGGAAACCTCGACTACATGCTCGACCTCGGTCTGACCAAAATGGCGCTGATCGGCGTCGTTGCGCTGGTGGTGCTCGGGCCTGAACGGCTGCCCGGCGTCGCGCGAACGGCCGGTGCGCTGTTCGGCCGGGCGCAGCGCTACATCAACGACGTCAAGTCCGAAGTTGCGCGCGAGATGGAACTCGACGAACTGAAAAAGATGCGCACGCAGTTCGAAACGGCGGCGTCGAATGTAGAAACGTCGATTCAGGACAATCTGCGCAAGCACGAAGCCGAACTCAACGACGCGTGGAACCAGGGCACATCGGAATCGTCCAGCATCGCGGGCGGTGCGACGGCCGAGACCGCATCGGCGAGCTACGACGGTTGGCGCAGCGGCTCTTCGTCGGGCAAGCGCAAGAACTGGCGCGTCAAGCAGACCGCCGTGCCTGACTGGTACAAACGCACGACGACCCGCCGCACCCGCGTGCAGTCGGGCGCGGCGCGCGTTGCCCGCCATACACCGGCGACCATGCGCCGTCCGACGAAGTTTTTCTGACCCGCATCGATTTTCCTTCCATTGATGATCCCCAACCGAGGGCCGGCGTGAGCGACCCGCAACAAAATAAAGACGAGGCCGTTGAAGAGACGTTCATCTCGCATCTGGTCGAATTGCGCGACCGCATCATCCGCGCAGGCGCTTCGGTCATCGTCGTTTTCATCGGGCTCGTGTACTGGGCGCCGGACATCTTCAAACTGCTCGCGCGGCCGTTGATGCAGAACTTGCCGAAGGACGGCAAGATGATCGTTACGGACGTCACCGGGTCGTTTTTCGTCCCGATGAAAGTGACAATGCTCGTTGCACTCGTGATCGCGCTGCCGATGGTGCTCTACCAGATCTGGGCGTTCGTCGCACCGGGCCTGTATCAGCACGAGAAGAAGCTGGTCGCGCCGCTTGTCGGCAGCAGTTACACGCTGTTTCTGTGTGGCATGGCGTTCGCGTACTTCGTCGTGTTTCCGACGATCTTTCGCGTGATGGCGCACTACAACGCGCCGCTCGGCGCGGAAATGACCACCGATATCGACAATTACCTGAGCTTCGTGCTTACGATGTTCATTGCGTTCGGCGTGACGTTCGAGGTGCCGATCGTCGTCGTGCTGCTCGCGCGCATGGGCGTAGTGTCGATCAAGAAGCTGAAGGAGATCCGGCCGTATGTGATCGTCGGCGCGTTCGTCATTTCGGCCGTCGTAACGCCGCCGGACGTCTTCTCGCAGCTGATTCTCGCGATTCCGCTCGTCATCCTCTATGAGGCCGGTATCATCGCGGCACGCATGATCGTTGGAAAAGAAGGCGTGAAGAAGGAAGAAGAGGCGACAGCGGCGGAATAATCCATACGCCGCGCGAGAAATAAAAAAGGGCCGCTTCGCAAGAAGCGGCCCTTTGCTTTTCCAGTCTGCGACAAATCGACGCGCCTACCGAAGCATCATTCGTCGCCCTGACCCTGATCGTCCTGGCCGTCCTCGGGCAGTTGCGGCGCGCGTGGTTGCGCCGGCCGCTTGCCGATCATCACGTTCACGTCCAGTTCCTTGTTCTTGCGCATCAGGTGCACTTTCACCGACGTTCCCGGCTTGATCTGCGCGACGACGTTCAAAAGGCGCGTGGTGTCGGTGATCGTGTCGTCGTTGATGCTGACGAGGATGTCGCCGGGCTTGATGCCCGCCTTGTCGGCCGGACCGCCTTGCAGCACGCCCGCGACGATCGCGCCCGATTTCTGGTCCAGCCCGAACGATTCGGCGATTTCCGGCGTCACGTCCTGCGGCTCGACGCCGATCCAGCCGCGCGTCACCGTGCCCGTCGTGATGATGCTTTCCAGCACGCTGCGCGCGGTCGAAACCGGAATCGCGAAGCCGATGCCGAGCGAGCCGCCGCTTCGCGAATAAATCGCGGTGTTGATGCCGAGCAGGTTGCCGTTCACGTCGATGAGCGCACCGCCCGAGTTGCCCGGGTTGATCGCGGCGTCGGTCTGGATGAAGTTTTCGAACGTATTGATGCCGAGGTGATTGCGTCCGAGCGCGCTCACGATGCCCATCGTCACGGTCTGGCCAACGCCGAACGGATTGCCGATCGCGAGCACCACGTCGCCGACGCGCGTCTGGTCCATGCGTCCGAGCGTGATGGTCGGCAGGTTCGTCATGTTGATCTTGAGCACGGCGAGGTCCGTTTCCGGATCGACGCCGATCACTTTCGCGCTCGACGTGCGGCCGTCGGCGAGCGCGACTTCGATCTGATCCGCCCCGTCGACGACATGCTGGTTCGTTAGAATGTAACCTTCCGAGCTGACGATCACGCCGGAGCCCAGATTCGACGCCGGCGGCTCGTCGCTCTTGCGCTTGTTCTTGTCGCCGAAAAAGTAGCGAAAGAGCGGATCTTTCGCGCGCGGGTCCGGCGGCAGGCTGCCGTCCTTGCTGGAGAACACATTGACGACCGCGGGCATCGCCTTCTGGGCGCCATCCGCGTACGACGATTGCACGGGCCGCGTGCCGATGCTCGGCGCCACCTCCTGCAATGCGACGATAGGTTCGGCAAGCTGTTTGCCGAACTGGCCCTGGCGTTGCAGCCACTGCGGTTTTAAGGTCGCGACGATGAACATCAGCGCCAAAAGCACGGTCACCGCTTGGGCAAAAAAGAGCCAGAAGCGTCTAAGCATTTGATGGGATAGAGGATTTCATGGATCGGATCGAACTCGAATTGTATCTGAACAATCTGCTGGAAATCGGCCGCTTCCGGGACTATTGCCCCAATGGCCTGCAGGTCGAAGGCGCGCGGCGCATCCGGAAACTCGCCACCAGCGTGACGGCATCGCTGGCGTTTCTCGAGGCCGCGGTCGAATGGGGTGCCGACGCCGTCCTCGTGCATCACGGCTATTTCTGGAAGAACGAGGCGCCCCAGATCACGGGACGCAAGTATCAGCGGGTGCGCACGTTGATCGCGAACGATCTCAGTCTCTTCGCCTATCACCTCCCGCTCGATTCGCATCCCGAGCTGGGGAACAACGCGCAGATCGGCGCGCGGCTCGGGCTGATCGCGGACGGCCGTTTTGGCGAACAGGACCTCGGCTGGATCGCGCCGCTGCCGATGCCGCTTTCGCTCGAACATTTCACGGCGTCGGTGGAGAACGCGCTCGGCCGCAAGCCGCTCGTCCTCGGCGACGCCAATCGCGAACTGCGCCGCGTCGCATGGTGCACGGGCGGCGCGCAAGGCTATTTCGACGACGCCATCGCGGCCGGCGCCGACGTCTATCTGAGCGGCGAAGTCTCTGAGCAGACGATGCACATCGCGATGGAAAGCGGCGTCGCGTATCTCGCGGCCGGGCATCACGCGACCGAGCGCTACGGCGTCCAGGCGGTCGGCGCGCACCTGTCAGAGCAATTCGACATCGAACATCTCTTTATTGATATCGATAATCCTGTTTGAATAAGCGCGCGTCGCGGTTAATTGCGGCGCCGCAATAAGCGTAAATAAGCGCTTCGTCAAAAAAGAGCAAAAATGTGCGGGGAAACCCTGAAGCATCAAGGACTTCGAGTGATTTCTGCTATTCGGGCCTTGTAAATGACGGCTCCATTCGCGCACACTAGCGGCGGAGAACTGATGTGACGGTATAAATCCAACTCAGAATTGGGGCGTGTAATGCGAGACAAGGAAGAGAAGCGCGTCGACGGCAGCCGCCGAACCTGGCTGATTGCGACGACCGTAGCGGGTGGCTTTGGAGGCGTGGCCACTGTCGTACCCTTTGTTAGTTCGTTTGCTCCTTCGGAAAAGGCCAAGGCGGCGGGCGCGCCCGTCGAGGTCGATATCAGCAGTCTCAAGCCCGGCGACATGATGACGGTCGCCTGGCGCGGCAAGCCGGTGTGGATCATCAATCGCACCGACGAACAGCTCGCCGACGTCAAGAAAGCCGACAACGAAGTCGCCGATCCCAAATCGAAGCTGGAATTCTCGATGCCGTTGCCGGAGTACTGCAACAACGAGTTCCGTTCGCGCGCCGATCACAAGAACATCTTCGTCGCGGTGGCCGTGTGCACGCATTTGGGCTGCACGCCGACGCCGCGCTTTCAGGAAGGCCCTCAACCCAATCTCCCCGACAACTGGCCCGGCGGGTTTCTCTGCCCGTGCCACGGCTCGACTTATGACCTGGCCGGCCGCGTCTTCAAGAACAAGCCTGCGCCGCAGAACCTGGACGTGCCGCCGTACATGTTCACGTCGGCGACGCAACTCGTGATCGGCAGGGACGAAAAGGGAGAGGCTTAATGGCGCTCGCAGACAACGAAGTTGAAACAACTGGGCTGGTCGGCTGGATCGACCGCCGTTTCCCGCTGACGTCGACGTGGAAAAAGCACGTCTCCGAGTACTACGCGCCGAAGAATTTTAACTTCTGGTATTTCTTCGGATCGCTGGCGCTCCTGGTGCTGGTGCTCCAGATCGTCACCGGCATCTTCCTCGTCATGAACTACAAGCCCGATGCGACGCTTGCGTTCGCATCGGTCGAGTACATCATGCGCGAAGTGCCGTGGGGCTGGCTCATCCGCTACCTGCACTCGACAGGCGCGTCGATGTTCTTCGTCGTCGTGTACCTGCACATGTTCCGCGGCCTGATATACGGGTCGTATCGCAAGCCGCGCGAACTCGTGTGGATCTTCGGCTGCGCGATTTTCCTGTGCCTGATGGCCGAGGCGTTCTTCGGCTACCTGCTGCCGTGGGGACAAATGTCGTTCTGGGGCGCGCAGGTGATCGTGAACCTATTTTCGGCGATTCCGTTCATCGGTCCGGATCTGTCGTTGTGGATTCGCGGCGACTACGTGGTGTCGGACGTCACGCTGAATCGCTTCTTCGCGTTTCACGTGATCGCGATTCCGCTGGTGCTGATCGGCCTCGTGGTTGCGCACCTGGTTGCGCTGCACGAAGTCGGCTCGAACAACCCTGACGGCATCGAGATCAAGGCGAAAAAGGACGCGAACGGCATCCCGATCGACGGCATTCCGTTCCATCCGTACTACTCTGTGCACGATTTCATGGGCGTGTGCGTGTTTCTGTTCATTTTCGCGGCGATCGTCTTTTTCGCGCCGGAAATGGGCGGCTATTTCCTCGAAGCGAACAACTTCGTGCCGGCAAATCCGCTGCAGACGCCGCCGGAAATCGCACCTGTCTGGTATTTCACCGCCTTCTACGCGATGCTCCGCGCGACCACCGATCCGTTCAAGATCGTGCTGATGGTCGTGATCGGCCTGCTCGGCGTGTTCGCGCTGCTGCGCGCGCGCGGCAAGTGGCGGCTGGGACTGCCCGTGCTGGCGATCGCGGTGATCGTGTTCATGGCGTTGACCGAGTCGAAGTTCTGGGGCGTCGTGGTAATGGGCACGGCGGTCGTTTCGCTGTTTTTCCTGCCGTGGCTGGACCGCAGTCCGGTCAAATCGATTCGATACCGACCGCTTTTCCACAAGGTCTTCTACGGCATCTTCGTGTTCGCTTTCCTGCTGCTCGGCTATCTCGGGACCCGGCCGCCATCGCCCGCCGCGACGCTGATCGCGCAAATCTGCGCGCTCGTCTACTTCGCGTTTTTCCTGGGCATGCCGTTCTGGACGCCGCGCGGCCGCTTCAAACAGCCGCCAGAGCGCGTGCGCTTCAAATCCCATTGACGCTGCGCCCGGAGACAACACGATGAAAAAATGGCTCTCTACACTGGCGTTGATCGGGGCGGCGCTGTGCGCGTTCGGCGCGGCGCCGGCTTACGCTGAAGGCGAAGTCCCGCTCGACCACGCGCCTGACAGCGCCGACAATTTCGCGTCCCTGCAGCACGGCGCCCAATTGTTTGTAAACTATTGCCTGAACTGCCATAGTGCGAACCTGATGCGCTACAACCGTCTGACGGATCTCGGCATCGACCCGAAGGAAATCCAGCAGAACCTGCTTTTCACGACCGACAAGATTGGCAATACGATGTCGATCGCGATGCGCCCGGAGGACGCGAAAGCGTGGTTCGGGGCGTCGCCGCCGGATTTGTCGGTGGAAGCGCGGGCGCGCGGCAAGGACTGGCTCTACACGTATTTGCGGAGTTTTTATCGCGACGAAACGCGGCCGACGGGCTGGAACAACCGCGTGTATGAAAACGTGGGGATGCCGCACGTGCTCTGGACCTTGCAGGGCATCCGCACGGCGAAATTCGAGACCGAAACTGACGAAAAAACTGGCGAAAAGGTGAAACATTTCGCTGGATATACGCAAGTCACGCCGGGGTCGATGTCGCCGGTGGATTATGATTCGGCTATGGCCGATCTGGTTTCGTACCTTTCGTGGATGTCGGAGCCCGCCCAGCAGACCCGCAAGCAACTGGGTGTCTGGGTGCTGATGTTCCTCGGGATTTTGAGCTTTCTCGCCTGGCGCCTGAACGCGTCATACTGGAAAGACATTAAATAAACACGCCGCGATCGGTGTGGGCCAGCGTGACCGAAGCGCCTCCTCGAAGGCGCTTTTCGCGCGTTGGCCCGTCAAGTTTTCTGAAGGGACCTTAAAAACATGATGGTTTTGTACTCCGGCACTACTTGCCCGTTCTCCCAGCGCTGCCGGCTGGTGTTGTTCGAAAAGGGCATGGATTTCGAAATCCGCGACGTCGACCTGTTCAACAAACCGGAAGACATCGCGGTGATGAACCCGTACGGACAGGTTCCGATTCTGGTCGAGCGCGACCTGATCCTGTACGAGTCGAACATCATCAACGAATATATCGACGAGCGTTTCCCGCACCCGCAACTGATGCCGGCCGACCCGGTTCAGCGCGCCCGCGCCCGCCTGTTCCTGCTGAACTTCGAGAAGGAACTGTTCGTTCACGTCGGCACGCTCGAAAACGAAAAGGGCAAGGCCGCGGAAAAGAATCACGAGAAAGCGCGCAACGCGATCCGCGATCGCCTGACGCAGCTCGCTCCGATCTTCCTGAAGAACAAGTACATGCTTGGCGAAGAATTTTCGATGCTCGACGTCGCGATCGCGCCGCTCTTGTGGCGTCTGGATCACTACGGCATCGAGTTGTCGAAGAATGCTGCGCCGTTGATGAAGTACGCCGAGCGGATTTTCAGCCGCCCGGCCTATATCGAAGCGCTGACGCCTTCGGAAAAGGTGATGCGCCGCTGAGTTTTGCGAGTGCGGACGCGGGCGTCGCGGACTTCGCGGCGCCGCGTTCCGGTAAAGGACAGTTGATGCAAGAGATTTCCACCAAGCCTTACCTGCTGCGCGCGCTCTACGAGTGGTGCACGGATAATGGTTTTACGCCGCATATCGCGGTCCGGGTCGATAACTCCACGCGCGTGCCGCGCCAGTTCGTGCGCAACGACGAGATCGTGTTGAACATCAGCTTCGAGGCGACTAGCCAGTTGCAGATGGGCAATGAGTGGATCGAGTTCAGCGCGCGCTTCTCGGGCAAGTCGCATAAGATCGAGGTGCAGGTCACGAACGTTCTCGCCATTTACGCGCGAGAGAACGGGCAGGGCATGGCATTCCCGGTCGAGCCGGCTACACTCGCTCCGGCGTCGGATACGAGCGGGCCGCCGCGTTCGTCCGAACTCGATCAGGCCGAGATCGATGAAGAGGCGGCAGCGGGATCGGCGGCAGAAGACAGTGCTTCCGCCGAGGAGGAGACGTCGAAATCGGGCGGCCGCTCTCACCTTAAAGTGATCAAATGAAGTAGAATCCTGTGCTTCGCCGGCTTAGCTCATCTGGTAGAGCGCTTGACTTGTAATCATGAGGTGGCGGGTTCGAGTCCTGCAGCCGGCACCAGACAAGCGTTGACGGGTCGCGCGATGTTCGCGTGACCCGTTTGCTTTTTGGGTAGAAGGCGCGAAGTGGTCCGATGCTTTAAGCGAGCATTGAAGTCGACAGAAAAAGGTTTTTCAAATCTGTTGACGAAAAGCGAAACGTTCTTCATAATCTCGTTTCTCTGCTGCTGATGCAGCGACGCAGAACGGAAGC
>NZ_FCOG02000586.1 GCF_001544975.2 Caballeronia arationis
CTTATGCACGCCAACGTGCGCGGGCCGTCTTACTACCATTGAAAGGGAGTCGTTATGCTGCAACATCCCACTGTCGATAAACTGCACGCGCTGCGCCTGCCTGGCATGGCCGCGGCGCTTGCCGAACAACAGAGCCAGGACGGCATCGACCGGCTCAGCTTTGAAGAACGCCTGGGGTTGCTGGTCGAGCGCGAAGCTAGCGAACGTGACTCGCGACAAACAGCGGCCCGGCTGCGCCGGGCCAGACTGAAGATCCCCGACGCGTCGCCGGAGGACATCGACTATCGCACCGCCCGCGGGCTAGATCGGGCGCTCACCGCCCGTCTGCTGACCTGTGAATGGATTCGGGAGCGGCAGAATCTGATCCTCGTCGCGCCAACCGGGCTCGGCAAGAGTTGGTTGGGGTGTGCCTTCGCCATTCAGGCGTGCCGCCAGGGATTCTCCGCCTGCTATCTGCGTGTGCCGAAGCTCAGCGAGGAACTGGCGATCGCGCACGGCAGCGGCCGATACGCTCGGTGGCTTGCGCAACTGGCCAAGACGGATCTCGTCATTCTGGACGACCTGGCGATGGCGCCGCTCACGGA
>NZ_FCOG02000082.1 GCF_001544975.2 Caballeronia arationis
AATCACGTGCTCGCGTTCAGCCAGACGGGACAGATATCGAAGTACGCCGTGCCGCAGGTCGTGAAGATCGTCGATCGACTTGAAAAGACAAGCGTGGGCAAATTGAACAAGAAGCGCCTGCGCGAACAGTTCGCCTAGGCAACCGTCGAGGATGCGGCAAGGGCACGGCACCCGATGACAGGGCGCCGTGCCGCCGCGGGAAGCCTTATTTCTTGGCTGCAGGTTCCACGGATATCGCCAGAGCCTCCGTATAGACGGCTTCTACCTGATCGCCCTTGTGGATGCGCTTCAGACGTTCGGGATCTTCCACCTTCAGATCCACCGTGTTGCCTTTGGGTCCCTTGAGCGTGACCGTCTTCGTCTTTTGATTCACGGCGACCACATCCGCGACGATCGTGACCTCCCGGCCGATCTTGCCACCCGGCTTGGCGCCGGGAGCCGATCGCTGCTCCGAACCCTGCTCGGTGTGCGACGCTATCCCCTTCTCCTTCATGAGGCTGACCGTCAGGGACTCGCTATACGCCACGGTGACGACATCGCCCAACGCGATCTGGTCGAAGTTGCGCGCCTCCTCCGTGACCTCGAGTTCGACGATCTTGCCCTGGCGCGTCTTGAGCGTGACGGTGCGCGTGGCCCTGTCGATGCCCACCACCGTCGCGGTCATTCTGGTGAGGCCCTTGACGGTGGTCTGGTCCTGTCCCTTCGTGACTTCGACATCCGTCTGCGGCTGAGCCAGTGCAACCTGCGCAAGCAATGCAACGACGACAATCGCGAGTCCTTTCGTGGTCTTCATCCTGGTTCTCCCATGAAAAATGCTTGTCGCCCTGATTCGAAAGCTGGGCGGTCCGTGTTGCCAGCGGGGCATTGCCCCGGCTCATCGAGTTCGGTCGACGCGATCAGGAGCGCTCATCCACACGCATCCAGGATGAGTCCGGATCGAATTCGGTGACGGGTGCCGGAGCCCGGCCACGATCCTTCTGATAGATGACGCCGTTGTTGTTGACGATGAACGTCATCACGCCGCTTGTGCCGTACTCGGCGGGAAACGCGACCATCGCGAAGCCGGCGATCATCCTTCCGTTGATGACATAGCTATACGCTCCTCCAGGGGCGCTCTTGCCCTGCCGGGTGAGAATGCGGTAGTGATATCCGTGATACGCATCGCCCGCACGATGTTCCTTGAAATGTTCCGAGCTTGCGGCAATCAGCGGCCCGAAGGGACTCTGTTCTTCACCTTTGTCGGCATCGGCCGGCCAGTAGAGACCGTTCTGCTTGCCGGGCGAACTGCCGAGTTTCCTCGCGTATTCCAGCACGCCGTCGCCGTTACGATCGAGCGTTGCGTATTGCCTTTGCGCATCGAGATACGCACGCATCACCGTAATCGCTTCACGCTCGTTCGCTCCGATCCGGCGATTAATGATTTCCTGCTCGCCGAGTTCCGTCGCGAATCTCCACGTGCCCTTCTCGCGAACGAGCGGAATCGGTAACGGCCATGCTTCGTCCCCGACGAGCAGCGTGCGACGGTTCGGCCCGGTTTCGTCCAGTGCGTGGAATGCGTTCAGTTCCGCGAGGGCGTTCTCTCGCAGGACACGGTTCTCGGCCGGATCCGGTGATATCACGAGCCGCTTGTGCGCCTCGCCGAAGATCGCGACCAGGGCGGTTTCATCGTTCGCCTTGAGTGCTGCCGACAGCGCGCTGACAGCTGCTTCGGGCGTCGGAAACGTCTCCTGATCGGCGGCAAGACTGCAGGGCGGCATGCAGAGGCCGAATGCCAGCGCGAGGCCGCCCAAGGTCCGGGCGATCGCCGGTCGAAGGAGCAGACGCGCGTGTGTGCCGATCTTTCCAGATCCGTGCATGGTGGTCTCCGTTTCGTTACCGGCGGCCACCGCGGCCTCCGCCCCCACTGAAGCTTCGTCCACCGCCACCGCCGCCGCCGGCGCGCCCGGCGCCGCCGCCGCCACCGCCGCCGGAATAGCCGCCGCCGCCGCGTCCGCTGGCGCTCGTCCGGTCGGCGGACGGACTCCGCGTGCTCGACATCGACTCACGGCTCGCCGCTCCGCGCGAACTGTTCGCCTGCGCATCGCGCCCCGAGCCGTAGCCGCTGAAGGCGTCGCCGCCGCGACCCTGCGACGCCGCGTTGTTCCGGGGCGCCGCATTCTGCGACGATGCGCGCTGCGTTGTTTGACGGTTGCCTGCTGCGCCGGACGTGCCTCCTGCACTTCGGGTCGCCGTGTCGCCTACGCGCGGTGAATTCGCGCGCGCGGTGCTGCCGGATACCTGGCCGGGCTTCTTCTCTGACTTCCACGTGCTCGACTGCGCCGACTGGCGGTTCGTGCGGTTGGTGTTCGCTGCGTTGACATTGGACCTGTTGACGTCGCCTCTGTTGACGCTCTGATCCCGGTTGATGTTGATCGTGTTGTTGCCGCCGCTGTAGTTGGCTTCATAGCGGCCGCCGCTCCATGCGGCGCCGATGGCCGCGCCCCAGATCAGGCCGGTTGCGAGCGCGGCGCCGGGCGCGTAGGGATAGTAATAGACCGGATACGGCGCGGGTGCATAACCATACACGGGATACGGGCTGCTGACGACCACGGTCGACGGGTTGTACTGCGGCACGTAGATCACTTCAGGATTGGCGGGCACGATCTTGACCACTTCCTTTTCGACCACGACCACCTGCTTGTCATCGGACTTCAGGTTGCCGGCGGACTGAGTCTGACGGCGAAAGCGCTGGATGGCCTGAAGCACGCCGCTCTGGTCGGCCACCACGGCTTCACCGAGGGCAGCCGTCCAGTCGAGTTCGGTGCTCATCTTCTTGACGACCTCGGGGTAGTTCAGCAAGGCCTTGATCGGTTCCTGCCATGCATCGTTGACCGGGAGGTTCTTGTCAGTCTTTCGGCGATCGAGAAACCGGTCCGCCTGCACGATTTCGAGCGGATATGTTGCCGAGGGCAGGATGATCGCGATGAGGTCGTCCGGGTAAAGGGCGATCGGCCCGACCAGCTTGTCGAGATCGGCGGCCGACAGCGGCGCAGGCTCGCTGCCGCTTGCCGCCGGTGCCTGAGCGAACACGCTCGCGGCGGGAAACACGAACCAGGACAGCAGAAGCACAATCAGGATGTTGCGCATGGCTATCACCGTCCGATGTCACAGCCCGCACGCGACCCGCGGCCGAGCGGGTCAGGTTGTTGGCTGGAGGAAAGACGCAGCGGGCGAGGGTGCGTGCCCATTCATGGCGTCCAGTCGACTCGACAGCGTCACGACCGAGTCACAATTTTCTGCTTCTAAGATTCAAGCAATTCCGTCGTCGATCAGGCGAGGTCATTGAGGTATACGTTGCGTTGGCTCAAGACGGCAGCGTCGCAAAGACATCGACGATATCGACGCGAGCACGGGGAAAACGATCTCGAAGCGGCCCTCGTCGAAGTCCAGTTCGTTCATTTTAGAACATGCACGCGCTTATATGACAGTTCCAAACGACTATGTATTACCCGGGTATGAGCGCCTCTGTCCTTGGCGCTCTTCATTTCGTGTTCCGGCAAGGTCGTGACGTTTGTTTCTTCAAGCAAACATACGATAGTCGCGAGAGGCCACGCTAAAAGCTCATTGCGAATCCAAACGACACCCCGTGAACATTATGACCGAACACGTAGCGCACCATTGCGCGCGTGCGCGTGATGATTACCGGATACTTGCTGCTGTCGAGTTCCAGGCCGACACCCAGCGAGGTGAGGTCATTGAAGCCGAGTGCGCCGGCGCTGTCGCCGAAGTAATGCGAGTACGCCGTTTCCAGCACATAACGCACCGGCTTGTCGAGTGCACGCAGGCCCGTGGGAGCCCGCCATCGCGCCCACAGGCTGAACTGCTGTGCCATCGCCGATCCCTGCACGGCTGCCGACGACGCGCCGAAGCTGCGCAGATAGATGTCGGTGGCCCGCAGTTCCACGTCGATCTCGTACTTCTCGCGGTAATGTTCATAGTCGAGCACGAGCGAGCCGCCATAACCGTAGGCGTCGAGCACGCCATCCTGTAAGAACTCGAGGTTCGTGTCCTTGATCTGGTTGATGACCGTCTGGGCGATCCGCAGGTCGCTCGCCACGCGGCCGAGCGTGCCGTTGAGAATCGGCCGGAACTTCAGTTCGTCCGTGATTGCGAAGTCCCAGCCGATGCCGATGGTTGTGCTCGCGGTGTTCCACTTGGCGGGAAGCGGTCGTTGCTGGGTGCCTTCGGTCGCGACGAAGGTCGGATCGTAACGGCTGTACGCCACGGTCCCCTCGAGATAGAGCGGAAACGTCCTGCTGATCGTAAAGCCTCCGCCCAGTTGAGTCTGACCGAAGCCGGGATTTCCTGTCGCGCCGTTGTTGATCGACAGGGAACTCGTCGTCACGTCAGGCACGGTGGTGTACGTCATGATCGCGAGCACCGCATCGGCGTGCTGCTTGACGTTGGTGCCGAGTATCAGCGGCGGCTGCGGTTGACCGCCGGTCGACTGGGCGTAGCAAGCGCCGCAGAGCAGGGTCTGGGCAAGAATCGTCGCGATGAATGATTGCGCGTGCCTGGAGGCCGGACTCGAGTTCGACATGTTCGGCGTGCCCTGTGTTCGGCCGGTGACGTCCGCTGTCTAACGCTCAAGCCGGATGTATGTCAACGATTAATTCCTTTCGATCATTTCGTTCTTTGCGATGATGGCACGGCCCAACACCGCTTGAAGAAACTGTGAGGCATCGCCATGGTTCCGTCATTGCCCCCTGCCGTGAGCATTCGACTGAACCCTGCGCAATGCAGTGTGGTGCGTTCGCAGAATGTACATGAGCCTGATCGGAAGCTGCAAGGACGGGCCGGGTGTCGCGCCCGATCGAATCATGAGCAACGGATGCCAGCTCGATCTTCGCCGCGGCATTTGGCTAGTGATCCTTGTCGCGCGATGCAGATCGCCTATAACTGTGTACACGAGACGCCCGTTCGCAACGGATCGTTTTTGAACTGCGTATCGTTCTCGTGCCCCTGCCCGTTCCGATGAAGCGTTGCCGGCCTCATACTTTGTCCGCGACAAAAGCGCTTGGCGGCGCACAGGCAGCCACGAGATGCGAAGACCGATCGATACCGCAACCGACATCGGCCTTCGCCTCGGATCAGAAGCAACAACTAGATGAAATCCGGTTTCCGGGGAATCCATGGCTCCCATCCGCCGCATCATCAAGCGTGTGCTCTTGTTGTCATTGCTGCTCTTTATCGTTGCCGATCCGCCGGCTCAAGCGGCGCGCGGCGACACCGTGGCGCAAGCCAGATCCCGCGGCGTGCTTCGCTGCGGGGTTAGCGAAGGCGTAGCGGGGTTCTCCGCCAGGGGCGCCGCGGGACGCTGGGCAGGCATCGACGTGGATTTCTGCCATGCGGTGGCGGCCGTGGCACTGGGCGGCGCGGACCGCGTCGCCTTCGTGCCGTTGAGGGCATCGGCCAGATTCCCTGCTTTGCGCACGGGCACGGTCGACCTGCTCAGTCGCAACACGACATGGACCCTCGTCAGGGAGAGCACGCTGGATGTGCAGTTCGCCGGCGTGCTGTTTTATGACGGGCAGGCCTTCATGGTCCCGAAGAAATCCGCGGTGACGAGCGTCGCCGGTCTCGGTGGCGCGACGGTCTGCGTCGAAAAGGGCACGTCGAGCGAGGCGCACCTCGCGGACTACTTCGCAGCCAGGAAGCTGAGCGTGACGCCGCTCGCGATCGACTCGGTGAGCGAAGTCGCGAACGCCTACTTCAACGGGCGTTGCAGCGCCTATACGGCCGATGCCGCGCACCTTTCCGCGATTCGTCTGCTCGTCCCCGGTCGTGCTGAGGATCATGTGATCCTGCCCGAGCGTATTGCGAAGGAACCGCTCGGGCCGGTCGTCCGCGCCACGGACGACGCGTGGCTCACACTGGTTCACTGGGTGTTATTGTCCCTGATTGCCGCAGAAGAGTACGGCGTCACGCAGGGCAATGTGAAGGAACGCATGCGCGATCCGGCGATTGCGAAAGCGCTAGAGCCCGGGACCGACGTGAGCACGGCGCTCGGAGTCGAGCCAGGCTGGGTCGAACGGGCGGTGCTGAGCGTCGGCAACTATGGCGAGATCTTCGAGCGCAACCTCGGTGCGCGCAGCCCGCTCGGTCTCGAACGCGGAGTCAACCGCCTCTGGACGCAAGGTGGCCTGATGTACGCGCCACCTGTGCGCTAGTCACCGGGGCGCGCTCATGAGCGAACTGCAGATCTATATCGTGCTGGGCGTGTTCGCGTCGGTGATCCTCGCGATCGCGTTCAATATAGTGGACATGGCCGTGGCCGCGCTGATCGGCGTGTGCGTTCTGATCGCCCTCGGCATATTGACCGAGGAAGACCTTCTGACCGCGACGAGCACGTCCGGCGGAGCGCTCAGCCTGCTGTTCGGCGGCATGGTGGTCGCGCGCATCCTGTCCACGACAGGACTCTTCGAACTGATCGGCGACATCTATCTGCGCGCGACGGGCGGCAGCGGCCGGCGATTCCTTCTCCTGCTCATGGCGCTCGTTGCACCGATCTGCGCGTTCCTGCCCAACGCAACGACAGTCATCCTGCTTGCACCCATCATCATCCGGGTTGCGACTGCGCTCGAAACGGACATCGTCGGGCCGATGGTGCTGACCGCGATCGTCAGTAACGCCGCCGGGCTGCTGACGCTAGTGGGCGATCCGGCGACCTTTCTGATCGGCAGCTCGATCGGTATGAGTTTTGGCGAATATCTGCGCCGCGTGAGCCTTGGCGGTGTCCTGGCGCTGCTCGTCATCGTGCCGCTCTTGCCCGTGCTGATGCGCGGCGTCTGGCGTCTGCGCCGGCCGCTCCCGCCGCCAGTGGCCCGCGCGCGGCTCGTCAGGCCGGTCTACGCGGCGTGCTCGCTTGCTGTGCTGGGGACGATGATCGTCCTGTTCGTTCTGGGCGAGCGCCTGCCGACGCGAGTCCTGCCTCCGATGGTCGCGATGATTGCGAGCGCCCTTGCACTGCTGGTGGGCTTCGCTGCCCGGGTCGAGCCAACCGACAACGTATTGCGCGACGTCGACTGGAAGACGCTCCTGTTTCTCGGCTCGATCTTTTGCCTAGTCCAGGCCGTGGCGAAGACGGGGCTGTTGCCGCTGCTCGCGCTGAAGCTCTACGCGGTATTCGGCACCCAGCTGACGCTGGTGGCGCTGACGATGATCGCAGGTATCGGGCTGCTTTCGGCCGTGCTCGCCAACGTGCCGGTCGCGGCAGCGTCGATACTGGTCGTGAAGGGCTACCTGGTGGCAGCCGAAGCGGTGCCCGATGCCGCGCTCGATGCCAACTTCACGCAATGGCCCGCGGCGACGATTCCCGTGTTCGTCGGAATGATGTTCGGTGCGACGCTCGGAGGAAATGCCACGCTGATCGGCGCGTCCGCCAACATCGTGTCCGCCGGCATTTGCGCGCGCCATGGCAGCACGCTCACGTTCGCGAGGTTCCTGCGCTTCGGGCTGCCGATCACCGCGGCCCAGCTTGCGGCGTCGGCGATCTATGTCCTCGTGCTGTCGCGGTGGATGAACTAGCGAGTTTTAAGTTTTACCTTCGCGTTCGTCCATGGCTCTTCATGGACGCGCGACGAGTCGATCAAGTCGCCGGAAGCGCGTACAGGCTGTAAAAGGGGATTGATGGGAATACTAATCCGAACCCAACTGGAGGTGTTATCGTGAAACTGCTATCGCTCGCCGTTGTGACCGCCGCTGCCGTGTCGGGTTGTGCGAACCAGCCAATGCCGGCGAATACGCAATCGGTGGGAGAAAGTCAGCGCACGCCCGCTGTCGTTGCGCAATGCATCGGGCAGAAATGGGCGGACCAATCCCAGAAGCAGGTGATCTCCCAGGTCATCCTCGCGAACAACCAGGCGATGGATGTCTATGTGCCGGGCCAGCAACCGCCAAGCGGCGCCGCGGCTGTCGTGCGACCCGCGTGGGCGGCCAACAGCAAGACATGGGTGGGATTCCGCCCGGGTGGCAGCGATAACAGCGCCGCCACCGCGAGTATCAGCGGCTGTCTCTGAGCGGCATCGCCCGGGTGGCCGCGTCTGCCGGAAGTCAATGCCGGCGACGCGGCCTTCTTCCGGGGCCGCTTCCAGTTCTGAAGCGGGAACCTGGAGCCACGACCATGAAACGATTCGAAACCAGGGTTGCATGTGCGTCGGTTGGTGTCTTCGTGTGGCTGGGCGGTCTGTACGCGACGATACGCGGTCTGCTTTATGACGAATCCGCCTGGTTTCGCTATGGAATGCTGGCACTCGTGATCGGCGTGGCGACCTTCGTCGTCGCGCTCAACCCGCTGGCTAACCGCAACTCGCGCAAGTGACGAGTCGCGCGCCGGCAGCGCGGGCGTGCCTCGCATCGATCCACCTATAATTTAGACGCGAGCCCGAGGCGCGACCGCGCGCAATCGAGCCCGGCTGTCAACGACGGGGAGACATTCTCGTGAACGCCTTGATCCATGAGCGCAATGTCGACGGGCGCGAGCCCGTCCTCGATACCGTCGACAGGGTGTCGGAACTGTGCTTCGGCCTCTTCATGGCGCTGACCTTCGTCGGCACCGTGTCGGCCGCGACAGCCGGCGAGGACGCCGGGCAGAAGATGCTCTACACGGCGCTTGGCTGCAATCTCGCCTGGGGACTCGCCGATGCGCTCATGTTCCTCGTACGCACGCTGACCAACCGCGGCCGGCGGCTCACCCTTGCTCTCGCAATCAAGAACGCGCCCGACGCGGCAGCCGGGCGTCGCGTGCTGCGCGACTCTCTGCCGAAGTTCATGAGGTCGATGGTGTCGGACGAGGACCTGGATTCGATCCGGCTGAACCTCGCGGCCACGACGGACCTGCCGGACCGCCCGCGTCTCGTGCGCGACGATTTCGTCGGGGCGCTGGCGATCTTCATCATCATCGTTCTGTCGACGTTTCCGGTCGCGTTGCCGTTCATCGTTTTCCGCGACGTACCGACTGCGCTGCTCGTTTCGCGCATCCTGACGCTCGTGATGCTTTTTTGCGGCGGACTGGCTTTGGGTCGTCACGCCGGGTGGGGCGGATGGAAGGCCGGCCTTGCGATGGTGGTCTTCGGCGTCCTCCTGACGATGGCGATCGTCGCGCTGGGCGGCTGAGAAATGTGCCGGAACCCGGCGAGGATGTGAGGCACATCGACGGATCGGGATTCGAAACATTCGAGGCGTTTGTTTCGAGGCCGAGCCGCCGCGCACGACCAGGAGGCGAATTGCGCCATCGCGACCCGCCACCGGAGTACCTGCGAGGAGACCATCATGTTGTTCACGCCGACGTCGGACAAGGCATTTTCCCGTGGCCTGCTCGATGTCTTCATTCGCGCCGGGCTGATAACCGCGCTCGTCATTTTCTGCTTCGAGATTTTCCGTCCGTTCTTCGATCTCGTGGTCTGGTCGCTGATACTGGCGACGACCATTTACCCGCTGCAGGTCGCATTGAGGAGAAGGCTCGGCAACCGGCACGGTCGCACGGCGGCGCTGATCGTCGTGCTGGCGCTCGGCGTGGTGATGACGCCCACGTACCTTCTGGGCAATGCCGTGGTGGATTCCGTGGAGAATGCGGTCACGGTCGTCAGAGGCGGAAACTTCCACGTCCCGCCGCCCGCCGAGGCCGTGGCGGCATGGCCGATCGTGGGAAAGCGGGTGTACGAACTGTGGATGCATGCCGCAACCGACCTCACCGGTCTGCTGCAGAGGTTCTCCCCACAGATCAGGGGATTCAGCCTTGCTTTCCTGAGCAAGCTCGCCGGCCTCGGCATGAGCATGCTGGTTTTCGTTGCGGCACTGATCGTCGCGGGCGTCGTCATGGCGCACGGAGAAGAAGGGAAAGCGAGCGCCCTGAAGATCGCCTCGCGCATCTTCGGCCCGGACCGGGGGCCGCGCATCACTGGGCTCTGCACGACGACCATCCGCGCGGTCGCGCTCGGTGTCGTGGGGATCGCCTTCATCCAGATGCTGCTGATCGGCGCGGGATTCATCGTCATGGGGATACCGGCCGCCGGCCTGCTGACCCTGGCCATCTTGCTGCTCGGCATCATGCAACTGCCGGCAACCATCGTCACGCTGCCTGTGATCGGTTTCGTGTTTTACATGCAGGGCGCCAGCGTCGCCAGCATCGTGTTCGCCATCTATGTGTTCGTCGCGGGGCTCGTCGATAACGTGCTGAAGCCGCTCCTCCTGGGCCGCGGAGTCGACGTGCCGATGCCCGTGGTGCTGATAGGCGCGCTCGGCGGCATGATCTCGGGCGGCGTGATCGGCCTGTTCATCGGGCCGGTGGCGCTCGCCGTCGGCTATCGGCTCTTCTGGCTCTGGGTCGAGGACCCGCAGGGAGACGCGGCGGACGTGCAGGGTAATCGCCTTCAGGGCGTTCGCGCGGAAAATCGATGATCACGTTCCGTGCGACGCGCGTAGGTCCAAGGTCCAATTGCGCAACCGCGCGTCGGTACACAGTATTGTTGACGAAAACTGGCCGTGTTCGCTCTGCTGCCGCATCGACCCGAACCAGCGACGCCGCACTTTTCGCCGGAGATGCATCATGGAGATCGCTGTCTATAGCGCCAAGTCCTACGACCGCGAGTTTCTCGAGGCCGCGAACGCCACGATGGGTCACCGGCTGCAGTACTTCGATGCCGGGCTCGATGGGGAAACCGTGGCCCTCGCCTCGGGCCACGGAGCCGTCTGCATTTTCGTGAACGACAAGGCGGATGCGGAAGTCCTCGAAGCGCTCGCGCGCGGCGGCACGAAGCTGATCGCCCTGCGCTGCACGGGCTTCAACAACGTGGACCTGAACGCGGCCAAAAATCTCGGTCTCAAGGTGGTCCGCGTGGTCGACTATTCGCCGAACTCGGTCGCGGAACATGCCGTCGCGTTGCTGATGGCGATCAATCGCAAGATTCATCGGGCTTACAACCGCACGCGCGATTGCAACTTCGCCCTGGACGGCCTGATGGGTTTCGATATCGCCGGCAAGACGGTGGCGATTGTCGGGACCGGAAAAATCGGCCGTGTGTTTGCGAAGATCATGCTCGGTTTCGGCGCCGACGTGATCGGCTACGACAGCTTTCCGTCTCCCGAATTCGAAGCACTCGGCGCACGTTACGCGGTGCCCGGCGAGATCGGCGCGAGCGCGGACATCCTTTCGCTTCACTGTCCGCTGACGCCGGACACGTATCACATCATCGACGCGACCATGCTGTCGCGCGCGAAGCGCGGCGCGCTCCTGATCAACACGAGCCGCGGCGGTCTGGTGGACACCGAAGCGGTAATCGATGCGCTGCGCAGCGGGCAACTGGGCGGGCTGGCGATCGACGTCTACGAGCAGGAGGCGGGGGTGTTCTTTCGCGACCTGTCCAACACGATCATCAACGACGACACGCTGCTGCGCCTGATGTCATTTCCGAACGTCATCGTGACCGGGCATCAGGCCTTTCTCACGCGCGAGGCGGTCACGACGATCTGCCAGACGACCTTGCAGAGCGTCACGGAGTTCGAAACCGGCCAGCCTCTTTCGAACGAGGTGAAGGTTTAGTGAGCGTGCATTCCATTCATCTGGCGCTATCGATCGAGTCCATCTGGCTCTAACGAGGGTTTTTTGCGGCGCCGATACTGACTCCAGACTTGCCGGCACCCTGCCGAGCGGGCGAACAAAGTCTGGAGACGACAATGCTGAGATACCTGATCGGCCTGGGGCTACCCTATGCCGGCGTGATCGGCTTCCTGCCCTGGATCGCCACGAAAGACGCCTACGTCTTCGGCGTTCCCCTGCTTTACGCCTGGATCTTCCTCTGGTTCGTGCTGACCTCGGGGTGCCTCTTCGTCTGCTGGCATTTCTTCGATCGCCACGTCCCCGATACCGATCCACGCAACGCCTGAGCCGGGAGTTCCTGCATGTCCACCCTTGTCTTTCTCGGATTCATCGCCTTTTCGCTCTACCTCGCCATTCGCTCCGGCAAGGGACGCGGCGGCCAGAGCGTCCATGACTTTTTCGTCGCTTCGCGGCAGTTCGGCGCGGCGCTCGTATTCTTTCTCGCGGCCGGCGAAATCTACAGCATCGGCACGATGGTCGGCTTTCCCGGCGGCATCTACGCGAAGGGGCCGACCTACGGCATTTGGTTCCTCGGCTACATCCTGCTCGCGTATCCCGTCGGCTATTTCCTCGGACCCAAGATCTGGCAGGCTGGCAAGCGCTATAACGCGATCACGCTCGCCGATCTCTTCAAGGGCCACTACCGTCATCGCGGCGTGGAACTGGTGGTCGCGGTGTCGTCGATTCTGTTCCTGATTCCATGGGGACAGTTGCAGTTCACGGGGCTGGTCGCCGCGCTGCGCGGTCTCGGCTGGCACTTCGAGCCGCTGCACCTGATCCTGATCTCGGCCGCGCTGGCATTCACCTATATCGCGATTTCGGGCGTCCGGGCATCGGCCTACATCGCCATCCTGAAGGACATCCTGATGGTGGTGGCGATCATGATCACGGGCGTTGCCGTGACGTGGGAATACGGCGTGCACGACGTATTCCACGCTGCCAGCCAGCACGTCAGCAACACGATGAACCCGGAGCAGCTCCACTTCTCGATGAGCACCATCGTGTTCCAGGCGCTCGGCTTCTACATGATGCCGTTCGCGGCGCAGAACTTCTTCACCGCGAAGAGCGCGAATACGATTCGCCGCACTCAGGTCGCGATGCCGCTCTACATGCTGATGTACCCGTTCCTCGTGGTGGCCTCGTACTACGCGATCAGCGCGAACCTGAAGCTCGCGACCCCGAACGACGCGTTCTTCACCGCCGTGGTGAACCTGCTGCCGGGCTGGCTCGTGGGACTCGTCGCCGCCGGCGCTGCGTTGTCTGGCCTGCTCGTGCTGGCGGGAATCTGCCTTGCGATCGGTCCGATCGTCACGCGCAACCTGCTGCCGAACATGCCGGAAAGCCGCCAGAAGCGGGGCGCGAAGATGGTGATCGTCGTGTATCTGACAATCTCCATCATCACGACGCTGCTCACGCCCAACCTCATGCTCACGCTCATCAACACGACCTATTACGGCGTCACGCAATTCCTGCCGGGCGTGCTCGTGATCCTGTTCGGACTGCGCGTGCGGGCAAGTGCAATCGCGCTCGGCATCGTCGTGGGGCAAGTGCTCGCGATCGTCCTCTACACGAAGGGTGTCGACTTCGGCGGAATCAACCTGGGACTCGTTTGCCTCGGCGTCAATCTCGCGACCATCGGCGTCTTCAATACCGTGATCCGGTCGCCGAAGGCCGTCCACCTTTCCTGAGCCTCATTGCTGTCATCAACGGGAGAACCATGTCATCAGCACAAACCGCCCGTCAGGCCGCGACGACCGTTTTCGTTGCCCGCCGCATCCTGACGATGAACCCCGCCCAGCCGCGCGCAACGCATGTGGCAGTGCGCGACGGCCGCATCCTGGCCGTCGGCAATGCCGAAGACGTGCAGCAGTGGGGCGACTGCGCGATCGACGAAACCCTTCGCGACAAGGTGCTGATGCCGGGTCTGGTCGAAGGGCACTGTCATCTGATGGAAGGCGCGATGTGGGATGCCGCTTACGTCGGCTATTACGACCGGCGCGGCCCGGACGGCACGCTGTGGCGCGGACTGACGTCGATGACGGCGGTCCTCGACCGCCTGCGCGAGGCCGAGCGTCGCATGGACGACGACGAGGCGCCCCTGCTGGCATGGGGCTTCGATCCGATCCTGTTCGGCACTCAACGGCTGACGGTGCGCGAACTGGACTCGGTATCGGCGACACGTCCGATCGCCGTGCTGCACGCGAGCGTGCATCTGATGAACGTGAACAGCGCGATGTTGAAACTCGCCGGCATCGACGAGGACACCGACATCGACGGCATCGTGCTGGACGAAACCGGCCAGCCGACGGGCGAGCTGCAGGAGTTCGCGGCGATGTTTCCGGTGTACCAGGTGATCGGCGGAAAGCTGTCGATCGCGGCGAGCGAGAAGCCGGACGCGATCTGGAACTTCGGGCGCGTGGCACAGCTTGCGGGCGTCACGACGGCCACCGACCTGGTCAACGATCTGTCGCCGCTCGGCAACGAGACGCTGCGCACGGTGACCGGCGACCCGGACTACCCGGTGCGCATCGTGCCGGCGCTGGCGCCGCAGCGCAGCCCGTCGGCGGGACCGGAGGCGCTGCGCGCCGCGATGTCCGCGAACTCGGACAAGCTGCGTTTCGGCCCGGTGAAGTTCATCGTCGATGGCTCCATTCAGGGCTTCACCGCGCGCGTGAAGTGGCCCGGCTATTTCGGCGGCCAGCCGAACGGCCTTTGGCTGATCGCGCCGGAGCAACTCGCCGGCGTGCTGGCGCCGTTTCACGAGGCCGGCCTGCAACTTCACATCCACACGAACGGCGACGAAGCGACCGAAGTCACGCTCGACGCGCTGGAGAAGCTGCTCGCCGAGACGCCGCGTCCCGACCATCGTCATACGCTGCAGCATTGCCAGATGGCCGATGCGGCCCAACTGCGGCGCATCCGGTCGCTCGGGCTGTGCGTGAACTTCTTTTCGAACCACATCTACTACTGGGGCGACGCCCACTACACGCAGACGATGGGCCCCGACCGCGCCAATCGCATGGACGCGGCCGGATCCGCGCTGCGGCTCGGCATTCCGTTTGCGTTCCATTCCGATGCGCCGATCACACAACTGAGCCCGCTCTTCACGGCGTGGTGCGCGGTGCGGCGCCGGACGGCTTCGGGACGCCTGCTGGGCGCGGAAGAATGCGTCCCCGTCGACGACGCGCTGCGCGCCATCACGCTCGGCGCCGCCTATACGCTGAAAATGGACGACGTGGTCGGCAGCATCGAAGTGGGCAAGTTCGCCGACTTCGCCGTCCTGGAGGAGGACCCGTCGGAATGCGCGCCGGAGCGGCTGAAGGACGTGCGCGTCTGGGGCACGGTGCTGGGCGGGCGGGTTTTCAGGGCGCCGGCGTGATGCCGGTCGCGCCGATCGAACTGGTCGTCCTCGGCGGCTATCTCGGCGCCGGGAAGACCACCGTGCTGAACGCGCTCCTGATGCAGCGGCACGGCCGCCGCGTGGCCGTGATGGTCAACGATTTCGGCGAGGTCAACATCGACGCGCGGCTCGTGCGTTCGCGGAGCGAGGACCTGATCGAGCTTCAGAACGGCTGCATCTGCTGCTCCATCGGCGGCGCGCTGGTGGAAGCGCTGAGCCGCGTCGCCGCGAGGTCGCCGCGGCCGGACGTGCTGCTGATCGAGGCGAGCGGCGTGTCCGATCCGCGGCGCATTGCGCAGATCGGCCTGGTCGGCCGGGACTTTCGGCTGCACGGAATCGTCGTGATGGCCGATGCCAGCGGGCTCGATGCCACACTTGCGAACCCGCTCGTCGGCGACATGGCCCGCGAGCAGATCGCCGCCGCGACGGTCGTGGCGGTCACGAAGCTCGATCTGCTGCCCGAAGCCGCGCACGCGCAGGTTTTCGCGAAGATCGTGTCGATCGCGCGCACGCGCCTGATCGTGGCCGCCGACCACGGCGCACTGGCACCGGAACTGATCTTCGGTGCGGCTGCCACGCCTGAGCGCGCTGACGATCAGCCGCTGCGGGCGTCGCCGATACCGCGCCGGCTTGAACTTCGCAGCATCTCCGTGCGACTGGATGGCCCGATCGGCAAAGCCGCGCTCAAGGCATTCCTCAAGTCCTTGCCGGGCACCGTGCTGCGCGCGAAGGGGATCGTCGAACTGGACGACGACCGCGGTCTCTACGTGTGTCATGCCGTCGGGGGGCGCGTGGCGCTGTCACGGATCGAAGACGGGAACGCCGTGAACGACAGGGTGCTGGTCCTGATTGGGAGCTTCGACGCGCAGGCGGAGCAGGAACTGGCCGACGCCGCCCGCGCGACGGCGCGGCGGGAAGCCGTCCGCTGACCGCGCCTTTGCGCTAAAGGGCTGCTGCAGGCGATAAGATCGGGGGAAGCCTCCCGAGAGATTCGCCACGTGGAATTACGACACCTCCGTTATTTTGCCGCCGTCGCCGAATGCGGGAGCTTCCGGCTCGCGGCCGAGCGCATCAGTCTTACTCAGCCTGCCATCACGCGTCAGATTCACGATCTCGAGGATACGCTCGGCGTGCGGCTCTTCGACCGCTCGCCGCAAGGCGTCAAACTGACCGCCGAGGGGGCGCTGTTCCTCGAAGAGGTGCGCAAGGTGCTCGGCATGCTCGAATCCGCGGTGCGCTCAGTGAAACTCGTGGCGTCCGGATTGCGCGGAACGCTGCGCGTCGGCGTCGTCGAGAATGCGAGCTGGGATGGCATCGTGCCGGACGCCTTCAGTCTTTTCCAGCGCGAGGCGCGCGAAGTCGCGATCCACGTCGCGCCGATGAACACGCCGGAACAGTTTGCCGCGCTCGTCGACGGCACGCTCGATGGCGGCTTCGTCTACACGTGGGGCGAATTGCCGCGTGGACTCTCGGTGATGCCGCTCGCGCTCGGCGACGTCGTCGCGGCGGTCCCGCGCGACTGGGACTGGCCCGCCGGCGATACCATCGCCGCCCGCGAGCTGAACGGCCGGCCGCTCGTGTGCTTCCCGCGCCAGACGTACCCCGCGTACCACGACACGCTCGTTGCCGCATGCCACGCAGCGGGCCTCACGCTGAACGTGGTGCAGGAAGTCCCGACCGAAGCCGCGATCCTCTCGCTCGTGTCGGCGGGCGTGGGCGCGGCGATCGTCAACGCGGCGAATCTCGGCCGGCCGCCCGCGCGCGCCCGCTTTTTGCGCTTCGAGGATCTCTCTGTCGGCATGCCGCTCGCGTTCGCGTATGTCGCGAGCAACCCGAACGCCGCGTTGCAGCGGCTTTTGCGCGTGCTCGAATCGATGCCGCGCGCCTGACGCAAAGATTCAGCCTTCGAGCCAGGCGTCGCCATCGCCGCGTCGCGCGAGCGTGCCCGCGGATGTCCCCGGGAAATGCGGCGTGAAGAGCATCGCGTGCGTATCGAGCGCGTGTTCCATGATCCAGCGTCGCGACGAAGCCGCGCGTTCGCCGTCCGCGCAAAACACTGAACTGCAGCCCGGCTCGAAGACCTGCACGGGATGGTGCCAGACGTCGCCGGTGAAAAGCGCCTGCGCGCCGCCAGAATCCACTTCGATCGACATGTGCCCGGCACTGTGTCCCAGCGTCGGATGAAAGCGGATGCCCGGCAGATAATCGCCGCCGTCCGGGCGGATTTCGTCGGCGAGGCCCGCTTCGATCACCGGCAACACGCTGTCGTCGAAGATCATGCGGCGGTTCGCGCTCGCGGGCGTTTCATAAAACTCGCGCTCCGCACGCGCGAACACATGGCGCGCGTTCGGAAACGTCGGAACCCAACGGCCGGCTTCGAGCCGCGTGTTCCAGCCGACGTGATCGGCATGCAGGTGAGTGAGCAACACGAAGTCGACGTCCTCGGGCGCCACGCCCGCACGCGACAGGCGCGCGAGCCACGGCGTGTCGAGGCGATCGAACAGGGCGCTGAACGGACGCGGCTTGTGATTGCCGATGCCCGTGTCCACGAGGATCGTCTTGCCGGCCACGCGCAGCACCCACGTGTTCACGGTGAGGTTGCAGCCGTCGCCGGCCGCGTCGAACGATTGGGGCGGCAGCGCCGCGCGGTGCGTCGTAAGCCGGGACGGGTCGAAGCCGGGATACAGCGTCGCGGCCTTCAGCGCGAATTGCGTCTCGCGCACGCGGGTGATCGTCGCGTCGCCGACGCGGAAGCTAACGATGTCGTCATCCATGGCGATGCTCCTGCGCCGCTTCGATTGGATTCGCGAGCATGACGAGCGCACCCGCGAACGCGATGCCGACGATCGCGAAGAGACCCGCCTGCATGCTGCCGGTCATCGACTTGAGCGCGCCGATGATGATCGGGCTCGCGAAGCCGCCGAGCGCGCCGCAGATATTGATGAACGCGATCCCGCCCGCCGCCGCGCGGCTGCCGACGTAGCCCGCGGGCATTGCCCATAGCACGGTGTATGCGGCCCAGAGCAGCGCGGTGGCGACGGTGATCGCAGTGATCGCGATCGCGAGATTCGCCGGATAGAGCGCCGCAACCGCGAGCGCCGCCGCGCCGCCGATGCTCGCGAGCGCGCTGTGTCGTCGCCGCTCGCCGAAACGGTCGGAACTGCGACAGAGCCATCCCATCGCCGCGATCGCCGCGACATAGGGCACCGACGACCACAGTCCGATCGACATCGTGCTCGCCAGGCCAGCGCTCTTCAGGATCGACGGCAGCCAGAAGCTGACCGTATAGATGCCCGCGATCACGCAGAAATTGCTGGCCGCAAGCATCAGGACGCGCGGATCGGCGACGACGTCGCGAAGCGTCGCATGGCGCGTCTCGCTGCCCGCACGGCGCAGGCGGGCGGCGTCGAGGTCGGCGGCGAGAAGGCGCCTGTCGTCGTCGGAAAGCCAGCGCGCGCGATCCGGCCGGTCGTCGAGAAAGAAGAACGCGATCGCCCCGAGCACGCAGCACGGCAGCCCTTCGAGCAGAAACATCCACTGCCAGCCCGCGAGGCCGTGCGCGCCCGCGAGCGCGGTCATCGCCCAGCTCGACAGCGGCGCGCCGAGCATGCCGCCGATCGGTCCCGCCCACATCACCACAGCCATCGCCCGGCCGGTGCGTTCCGGTGCGTACCAGTAGGTCAGGTAGAGCACCATGCCCGGCGCGAAGCCCGCTTCGAAGACGCCAAGCAGGAAGCGCAGCGCGTAGAAGGCGTGGATGTCGCTCACGAACATCATCGAGGCGGACGTCAGCCCCCACAGCACCATGATGCGCGAGAGCGTCCGACGCGCGCCGATCTTCGGCAGGAGCAGGTTGCTCGGTATTTCGAACATCACGTAGCCGATGAAGAAGATGCCCGCGGCGATGCCGTAGGCCGCATCGGAGAAGGCGAGCTGGCCCTGCATCTGCAGCTTCGCGAAGCCGATGTTGATCCGATCGAGATACGCGAGCATGTAGCAGAGCGTGAGGAAAGGCAGCAGCCGCCAGGTGATCTTGCGATAGAGCGCGTCGTGCGCGTCGCTGACGCCGGGCGTGAGGGGGCGGGGAATGGTTGCCATCGTTTTCACTCTCCTTGCCGGGCAGTGCGCGACGCGAGCAGCGCCACGCAATCGCCGGGTTCGACGCTCGCGAACGAGCGCACCAGCATCGCGACGCCGTCGCCGCCGAATCTCAGTTCCACGGGCGGGCTCCACGGCGCGTGCGGATCGAACACGCGGCCCGCGAGCTGGCCCGCGACCACCTCGTCGCCGAGCCGGAAGGCCGGTTCGAAGACGCCGCGCGTCCCAGCGAACACGTAATGCCGCGCGCCCTCCACACGCAGCCAGCGCGTGTCGTGACGCGGCGGCGGGAGTTCGCCGCCGGTGCAAATGCCGAGCGCCGCCAGGACACGCTGCAAGCCTTCTTCGACAATCGCGAGGCCCTCGGGATTGCACGTCGCGTAGCCGCCGAACTCGCCGCAGAGGAAGAGCTTGCCGTGCCGTTCGATTGCCGCGCCATACGTGCGGTCCTCGCCGAGCAGGTCCATCACCATCGCGTTGGGCGCCGAGAACGCTTCTACGACGCGCCGGTACGCGCGGCGCTCTCCCTCGTCGGCGGGCGGCGCGACGAGCAGTGTCGGAAGGTGATCGAAGGAAGCGCCGCCCGCGTGGATGTCGAAAACGAAGTCCGCGCGCGGGAACAACTCGGTATCGATGTAGTGCGCAATCATTTCCGTGACCGAGCCGTCGCGGTGGCCGGGAAAGATGCGGTTGAGGTTCGCGCCGTCGATCGGCGACGTGCGGCGGCCTGCGAGGAACGCGGGGAAGTTCAGGGCCGGCACGACGATCAGGCGGCCATTTATCTTCATCGACGGCATGCGCTGCATCAGTTTCATCAGCGCGATCGGGCCTTCGTATTCGTCGCCATGATTGCCGCCTGTCAGGAGCGCGGTCGGGCCGTCACCGTTCTTGAGTACCGCGATCGGGATTGGAATGTGGCCGTAGGCGGAGCGGTCCACCGAGTGCGGCACGCGCAGCGTGCCGGTCTGATAGCCGTCCTGGTCGAAATCGATGTCTGTCGTGATGCGGGATCGCGTACTCGCCATGCTCGTCTCCTTGGTCGGGGCGCCGCGCCTGTTGGCGCGGCGATGAAATGACTATCGGAGAAGCGAGAGATAAATTCCAATGCCGATTAATGCCTCATGTGATGCTTTTCTGGCATCACCTATTTCAGCGCGTGCTTGCGGAGGTGTTTTCGGCGTCCAGGCAAGTTCGACGTTGGTCATAAACCGTTTCTTTCTTGCCGTCCCTGTTTTAAGAAGCGTCTGAGTGAAAGGTAGATGTTGGCTGGATACAATTTTTTACATACCAATCCAGCACTTTCTACTCATGTCCGCCAGCAAACATTACGCAAGCCAAGTCAAATTTTCCGAACTCACGAGCAGCATCACCGAGACAACGTTGTCGCGCCGCAGATTTCTTTCGTATCTGATTGCGGGGGCGAGCGGGGTTGCACTCGCGGCCTGCGGTGGCGGCGGGACGGAAGACACGGACGTCGGCATCAAGGGCATCGACAAGGCCGCTGCCGGTTCATCGCCGGATGGAACAACCATTCCGTCGGGAACGTCGATCACTGACAACTCCGGCAGCACGTGGACGCTGGTCAGCAATCGCGTGACGAAAAACGGCGTGGCGGTCGCGACCGGCTCGCCCAAGCCGCTGACGCTGATACTCTGGTACGGCGGCGTCATCTACGCGCAGAACGCCGACGGCACCTGGTTCCAGAGCGGCAGTCCATGGACGTCCATCGGCACGACCGACCCGCGCACGAAGGCAGGCGGCGCCGCGTCGGCACTCTTCTATGGCATGAACGGCCACATGGCCTACAACAGCGGCATCTACAAGACGACCACGCCGGCCGCGCAACTCGCCCTGTTGAAGGATCTCGGCGCCACGATTTATCGCTGCGACGTTGCAAGCGGCGGCATGTCGCAAGTGCTGGCGGACGCGCTGAACGGTCCGTTCAAGGGCAGCGGCGTGCAGATCCTTCCAGTCCTCAACCCGAAATCCGCTGGCTGGGATGTCACGAGTTCCGAATCGGCGGCCTACACGCTCGGCTACAACCTGGGAGTGAATTGCACGACGCCGCTGAAGGGGCTCGTGAAATACATCGAATGCGGCAACGAATGCGATGTCGCGCTGAAGATTGGCGGCAATGGCGCCTCATGTGCGGACTGGAATCCCGCCTACTGGCCGTCGTTCCGCGGCGTGATCCGCGGCATGATCGACGGCGTAAAGGCTATCGATCCGACGATCCAGGTCGGCGTGAACGTCGGCATTCCGATGGCCTACCGCGCGCTGCAGATGCTGTGGAACGGCATCTCGCCAAACGGTACGCCGAACGGCGTCGGCGGCGCGGCGCTCGTGCGCTGGGACATCACGATGTATCACTGGTACAAGAGTTCGTACGACATCCAGTATGCGGGCGGCTCGGCGGCGGTCGACATCCTGCAGGTGCTGAAGGATTCGTTCGGCAAGCCGATCTGGCTGACGGAGTTCGGCTGGTCCGGCTCGCAGGACACGCCCGATTCGGCCGCCGCCTACGTGACGAAGGCCATGACGCAGTACAAGTCCGTGAAGGACAAGTACAACATCCAGTGCATCATGATGTATTGCCTGATCGACGCAAATTACGGCCTGATCAAGGCGGACGGCGTGACGAAGAATCCCGCCTATGCGGCATACCGGAACTTCGTCGCGGCCAATCCGGTTTGAGCGCAGGAAGCGCGTTCGCTCAGACGACCCGAACGCGCTTTTTCTGACATGCCCGGTGCAATGCCGGGTTGATCGAACCGAACCGCGGCTCCGTCCAGCGGGGCAGTCGATTCCCGGACGGACGGGCGCAAGGTTCAGCCTACAGCGCGAGCGCTGGCCGCCCCTCGCGCGGCGCCATGCGGGCAAAGAACACCACCGCAGCGGCCACGACCGACATCACCGCAAGTCCCGTAAGCCCACCCTGGATCGACCCGGTCTTCTGCTCGAGAAAGCCGAAAGCCGCCGGCGCCACGAAGCCGCCCAGATTGCCGATCGAATTGATCAGGGCCAGCACCGCGGCCGAGATCCGCGCGTCCAGGTAGCCCTGCGGGATCGGCCAGAACAGGGACGACGCGGCCTTGAAGCCGGTCGCGGCACAGCAGATCGCGACGAAAGAGAACAGCGGGCCGCCCTGGCCGGCCGCGTACATGCCGGCCGCGGCGATCAGCAGCACGCACGCAACCCATGCCTGCTGGAACTTGAAGCGCGCCGCGAGCATCGCGAAGAAATACATCGCTGCGATCGAGATCAGCCACGGGATCGAATTGAAGAGCCCGACCTGGAAATCGTTGAAATGCCCCATCTTGCGAATGATGCTGGGCAGCCAGAAGGTGGCGCCATAGATCGTCAGCGAGACCGAGAAATAGATCAGGCAGAAAATCAGGATCTGGGGGTCGCGCAAGAGGCTCCAGACCGATGGCTTGACGGCATGCACGGCGTCGCGCAGGCGCTGTTCCTCCTCGATTTCGGCGACAACTACATCCTGCTCAGCGCGGCTCAGCCATTTGGCGTCGTGCGGCTTGGAGTCAAGCCAGAACCAGACGAAGCCGGCCAGCATCACCGAGGCCAAGCCCTCGATCACGAACATCCACTGCCAGCCGTGCAGGCCGCCGCCGCTGATCAGCATCAGTGCGCCGGAGATCGGCCCGGAGAGCACCGAGGCGAGTGCCGAGCCGCTGAGAAAGATCGCCATCGCCTTGCCTCGCTCGTCGCGCGGCAGCCACTTCGTGAAGTAGAAAAGCACGCCGGGAAAGAAGCCGGCTTCCGCCGCGCCGAGCACGAGGCGCATCGCGTAGAAGGACATCTCGCCGCGGACGAACGCCATGCCGACGGCGGCCAGACCCCACGTGATCATGATGCGCGTGAGCCACGCCTTCGCGCCGAAACGCTGCAGCAGCATGTTCGACGGCACTTCGAAGACTGCGTAGCTGACGAAGAAGAGCCCCGCGCCGAGTCCATAGGCCGCGGCGCCGATACCCAGGTCGGCGCTCAGGTGCTGGCGGACGAAGCCGATGTTCACGCGGTCGATGTAGTTGACGATGAACATCACGACGAAAAGCGGCAGCACATGCCACTTGATCTTGCTGACGGCACTCGCCAGTACGTTGGATCGCTCCGGGTGGGCCGGGGCCGGGGTGGGTATGCTCATTGGGTTGTCTCCGTAAGTGGCAATGCGTATCGCGTTTCGAGCGTCTGCACAGGTCAGAAGCGCGGATTCTTGCCGCTGAAGCCCGGGTCATACTTCTGCATCTGCTTCAGGTCGTCGCGATTGCGCACGCCGCACGAGCGATACTGGGCATGCAGTTCAGCCAGCCGGTCGCGATCGAGCTCGACGCCGAGACCCGGCGCCGTCGGCACGCGTACCGCGCCGTTGTCGAAGGTCACGCGACCGCCCTTGATGACTTCCTCTTCCTGCCAGGGGTAATGCGTGTCGCAGGCGTAGGTGAGGTTGGGGATGCTGGCCGCGACGTGCGTCATCGCCATCAGGCTGATGCCGAGGTGCGAGTTGGAATGCATCGACATGCCGAGATCCCACAGCTTGCACATGCGCGCGAGCGTCTGGGTCGCGCGCAGGCCGCCCCAGTAATGGTGATCCGACAGCAGCACCTTGACCGAGCCCATCTCGGCGCCGCGGCGGAAATCGTCCATGGTCGTGATCACCATGTTGGTCGCGAGCGGCAGGCGCGTGTGTTTCTGGAGTTCGGCCATGCCTTCGAGCCCGGGGCACGGGTCCTCGTAGTACTCCAGGATTTCGTCGAGCTCGGGCGCGGCCTTGATGCTCGTTTCGAGCGTCCAGTTGGCGTTCGGATCGAGACGCAGCGGCATGCCGGGGAAGGCCTTGGCGAGCGCCCGCATGCAGGCGATTTCATGCGCCGGCTCGAACACGCCGCCCTTGAGCTTGATGCTCTGAAAGCCGTACAACCCGATCATGCGTCGCGCCTGCTCGACGATCTGTTCCGGGCTCAGGCCTTCGCCCCAGGCATCGGGCGCATAGGGTTTGTCGATGTGCTCGGCGTACTTGAAGAAGAGATAGGCGCTATAGGGCACGGCGTCGCGGACCTTGCCGCCGAGCAGGTCGACGATGGGCGCGCCGACAATCTGCCCTTGCAAGTCGAGCATCGCGACTTCGAGCGTACTGATGACCTTCGGCGCGTTCTTTGCCGCGTGCGAGCCGGGAGCGAGTTCGAATTCGACCGCTCCGGGAATCGGCTTGATCGCAGCGCGCACGCGTTCTTCCATCAGATTGAGATCGAACGGCGAGAGGCCGATCACCAGCCCCTTCGCCTGTTCTAGCACGCGCAGCATCGGTTCGTCGCCATAGGTTTCGGAGATGCCGACGCGACCATCGCTCGTCTCCAGTTCGACGATCGCGCGCAACGCCCACGGTTCATGAATGCCGGCAGCGTTCAGGAGCGGGCCATCGCGGAAGGCGATAGGGGTAATTCGGACTTGGGTGACGGTGATGTCGCGAGTCATGGTGGCAATCCGGCAGTGGAAGAAATTGGGCTGACAGACGCATAGTAAAGCACTAATATATTAGTGTGTTACTGGGGAAAGTACTCACATCCCGACCGACCCTGAAATGCCGCCCAGCCGCATGGGACGGCCCTGACGTCGGCTATAGTATTAGTATCTCAGTGGGGCAGTGCTGCCGGAACGGCTCCACCAACGCTTTCGCTCACTCCATGAAAACCAACGCTTCCCCTTCAGCGGCAACCCGGCTTGACCGGTCCCGCCATGCCGCGCCCCAAGTATTCGAACGACTGCGCGAAATGATCTTGTCCCTCGAACTGGCACCGGGGACAGTGCTGTCGCGCGCCGAGCTGGCGATGCAGTACGGGCTGAGCCAGACACCGGTGCGCGACGCGCTGATGAAGCTCGGCGAGGAAGGCCTGGTCGACATTTTTCCGCAGCACGCCACGGTCGTCAGCCAGATCAACGTGACGTCGGCGTTGCAAGCGCACTTCCTGCGCCGGTCGATAGAACTGGAAGTCGTGCGCACGCTTGCTGAACAGCGCGACGCCGCGTTGATCGGCCAGTTGCGCGCCACGATTGCGAAACAGATGGAACTGCGCGACCTGAAGAACTACGAGCAGTTCTCGCTGCTCGATCAGGCGTTTCATCGCGAGATGTACGAAGCGGCGGGCGTGCCGCAACTCTGGGATCTGGTGCGCAGGCTGAGCGGCCACATCGACCGGCTGCGTCGCCTGCACCTGCCGGTGGAGGGCAAGACGATGGCCGTGGTGCGCGATCACACCGAGATCGTCGATGCAATCGAAAAGGGCGATACCGAGGCCGCACAGACGGCGCTGCGCAAGCATCTTTCGGGAACGCTGAACCAGGTCGATCAGATCCGCACAAGTCATCCCAACTTTTTGACGGACGACTGAACCGGCGCGTTCCGGGTCTGCCCCTCAGCCTGGCTGCGGGCTGCGTCTCCGCTTGTGCGGCTGGCGCCGCCGACGCGCCTTCTTTGGGGGTAAAAGCCCGTCTTGCTTGTCCGGCTAGGGGCATTCCCTAGCGCCTCATATGGATTCGGGGAGCTAAGTACCGTCGGCGGCGCTGCCGCCGCTCAGGCGGTTCACCCGCTCAGTCGTACCGGTGAAGGCTCGCCGGGAGATTCCCTTCGTAATACGCCTTGTAGCGCATCGCTGCAGCGTTCGCATCCATTACCAAAAGTATCGTAAAGCGCCCAGAAAATGTCGGTGGATGGACGAAATTGGCAAGGTACGCTTTATCCAACGCGACGAACACCGAATCCGAGCGCGCCGGTTCCCGACGCTGCGAATGATGCAGCGAATCCCGACATCAGTGGCGTGCAACGGCGCTTCACATCGCTTCGGACGCGTTATCCCGCGAACCGCGGATCGATCGCGGCACGATTGACTGCCGCCGTCGGCGGTTCCCATTTTCATACTCGCTAGGTGGAATGACCCGATGATTCCGAACCTGACTCTCACACCGGACGACGTGACGAATTCGGCCGCTATCCAGGCAGGAGCCGTATCGTCAGCCCGTTCCATTGCTGCGTCCAGTACCGAAATCCTCACGGTCAGGAATCTCTCGAAGATTTTTGGCGCCAGGCCGGAGCGCGCTGCAGAACTCCTGAAACAAGGCCTCGGCCGCAACGAAATCTTCGCGCAGACAGGCAACATGGTCGCCGTCGATGATGTCAGCCTGGCCGTCAACGCCGGCGAGATCTTCGTCATCATGGGGCTCTCCGGTTCCGGGAAGTCGACGCTCGTGCGTCTTCTCAACCGGCTCATCGAGCCAACGTCCGGACAGGTAATTCTGGAGGGACGTGACATTGCGCCCATGAGCACGCCCGAGTTGCGCGCTGTTCGCCGTCAGAAAATGGCGATGGTGTTTCAGTCGTTCGCGCTCCTGCCGAACCGCACGGTCATCGACAATATTGCCTACGGTCTCGAAGTTGCGGGCAGGAAAAAGGCGGATCGCTATGAGGTCGCTCGCACCGCGTTGACGCGGGTGGGACTCGGCTCCTACGAAAAGCTGCTGCCGAGCGAACTCTCGGGCGGCATGCAGCAACGCGTCGGTCTGGCCCGCGCGCTGGCGGTGAATCCCTCGGTGCTGTTGATGGACGAGGCGTTCTCCGCGCTCGACCCGCTCATTCGCTTCGAGATGCAAAACGAGTTGCTACGGCTTCAGAAAGAAGAGCAGCGCACGATCGTCTTCATCTCGCACGACATCGAAGAGGCGGTGAAGATCGGCGGGCGC
>NZ_FCOG02000408.1 GCF_001544975.2 Caballeronia arationis
TGCCTGAAGCACGTGGCCGAGATGAGGACATTCCTGGCGCATTCCATCAGGGCTCGCGGCTTCGGCCTGCGTAAAGCCGCATATAAGACCGCAGCCGATACCTCGTTACGGCATCACATGAAGATCAACTTGGCAAACCGGGCGGTGTCCATATAAGGCTGTGTGAAAACGGGTCGCAGCATATCGACGAGTTGCCGGCAGACGCGATCGATCGACCATCGATCGGGTAGCCGCGATCGGGCAGGAGCAATTTCGCCCTTCTTTCAATTATCGCGACTCGCTATGCGCTCTCACGTCTTCATCGCATCAATTAACGACTGCGTTCCTAGGATACTTATTGCTCGCTTCAGGTTGTACGCCAATACGTGAAGGCTCATTTCGGTTCGCACGCGCGGAAGCGTTTTCATCAGGAAGTGCGCGGAGCCCATCCAGAACTTGAGCGTTCCGAATGGATGCTCGACTGTCTGCCTTCGCAATCTCGCGGCGTCTGGGTTCTGATCGAGTCGACGCTGCATATCCTCAAGTACCTTTTCATGTTCCCACCGCGCCACCCTTCGATATGGACTCGGAGTGCACTGCGGCTTTAGTTTGCAACTTGGACATGCTGAAGGCCAATACTTGTGGATCTTCAGTCCAGCCTCAATCGTCGTGAAGCGCCAAATGGCCCGCTCTCCTGCTGGACAGCGATACTCATCATCCGACTCAATGTAAACAAAGTCTCGCTTGTCAAAGCGACCCTCTGCCTTACTGTTCGAGGTCAGCGGCTTGGGCACCAACGTCTTGATTCCCTCTTGCTCGCAGCGCAGAATTTCATCGCTCTTGTAGTAGCCGCGATCGGCAAGCGCCGTCAGTTTCTTTTGACCGATAGCATCTCGCGCCATTTTCGCCATCGTAGCCAGTTGCGAACGATCGTGACCAACATTGACGACATCATGGGCAACGATCATGTGATTCTTAAGATCTACAGCGGTTTGCACGTTGTAGCCGACCGTTCCCGTGCCACGCCCGCTAGTTGCCATAGACCGCGCGTCCGGGTCCGTCAGCGAGATCTGGCCGTCGGGAGCTCCGCGCATCTGCGTCTCGATCTCGCCGAGCTTTTGCACTTGCGCTTTGAGCTTCTCGATCTTCTCCTTCAGGTGAGGGATGCGTTCGTCCGGCAGGCTCGCTGGCTCTCGATCGGCCCGGTCCAGTTCATCCATGTAGCGGTCAATGCATTGCTCGAGTTGGTCCATGCGAGCCTGGAGCTTGCGCTCAGTGAAGTTTTTGTCTCGATTGTTGACCGCTTTAAATTTGCTGCCGTCGATGGCAACCGTAGCATCTGAGAATAGTTTCAACCGCCGGCACAGTAATACAAACTCGCGGCAGACTTTGCGGATTGCAACTCCGTTATCCTTTCGGAAGTCAGCGATAGTCTTGAAGTCGGGAGTCAAGCGGCCTGTCAGCCAGATCAATTCGAGATTCCGTTGTGCTTCGCGCTCGAGGCGCCGACTCGATTGAATCCGATTCAAGTACCCGTAGATGTAAAGCTTGAGCAACGTCGATGGATGATATGCCGGTCGGCCAATCAAAGGAGTTATGGTCGGAACTGGTGTTCGGGTGAGGCAGGGATTTGAAGGCGGTGGCGGTTTAGCTGAGAATGTTGCTTGT
>NZ_FCOG02000512.1 GCF_001544975.2 Caballeronia arationis
CCATGGCCCGAATGCTCACGTCCTGCAGTCGTAGGCTTGCGATGGCGAGGCGTTCTTCAGGTTGAAGGTGCTGGTATGAAGTAGTTTTGTCGGGCATTGCAACACCTTATACGAAATAAGTGTTGCACCTCACTTTTGAGGCCGCCATCTTAAACCTCCCTTCACCGTTTGCCGAATAGCAACTGTACGGCGGACATCTGAGCCGAGCGGGATATGAGAACCTACGCAAGGTGGAAATTGTCGCCTATGCCGCTGCGGACTATGTGTCGTTTCATTGGCATACCTATGCCGACTACGTGCGGGAAAATAAGTACGACGCAGATAATTTCATATCGCTGAGTTATGGTCGGCGGCCTCAAAAGTGAGGTGCAACACTTATCTCGTATAAGGTGTTGCACCTCGCTTTTGATAGCGCCAGGCGAAGCCTGGGATTGGGGGAAGTCGTAGGTGACAGAAACCAGTCATTGGAGTCCAGAGGGTTCGACACCCTCCCGGTAAAGGCTAACCACCAGCCGGAAGCGAGCCTTGCATGCGAGTGCGGTAACGCACTACTTGAAGCGTAGGCAGCGGGTACTGAAGCCGTGTGATTGAGCCTCGATATGAGGCAACCGTTGGTGTCTTCATTTTTCAAATTGTTGGGACTGAATTGTGCGAGCCGTAATGGTGAGGCTCGCCAGACCGACCGGGGTCCGAGAGCAGGGCAAAGGTACGAGGATGGATTCCCCAGGAACCTGGGAGGTCCTGTGTTTGACCAATCTTACGTGGCCCTGAGGCGCGGGGCGATATAAACAGGGCCATACCCTGCGGAGCTCTCCGCTGCAGGGAGCAAAACGTGGAGAAGATGGATTGGAGCGAAGAAGCGAATCCATAAGCGACTTCGTATTCGGCACAGGAAGTCTTAGCGCCCTCGTAGTACTGAT
>NZ_FCOG02000126.1 GCF_001544975.2 Caballeronia arationis
AACTATCGCCCGCAGTTCTACTTCCGCACGACGGACGTAACGGGTTCGATCGAGTTGCCGAAGGACAAGGAAATGGTGATGCCGGGCGACAACGTGTCGATCACGGTGAAGCTGATCGCGCCGATCGCGATGGAAGAAGGCCTGCGATTCGCCATCCGTGAAGGCGGTCGTACCGTCGGCGCAGGTGTCGTTGCCAAGGTTATCGAGTAAGAGCCAGAAATCTTCTCGGTAGTCGGTAGTTTCGGGGTCGGCGATACCGTCGACCCCAAAATGGTTTAGGGGTATAGCTCAACTGGCAGAGCGTCGGTCTCCAAAACCGAAGGTTGGGGGTTCGATTCCCTCTGCCCCTGCCAAATTCTCGCGCCAAGTGGCGCTGCTTAAGGTGTTATGGCGAATCCTTCCGTCGAAACTGTAAATCCTTCCGGCGACAAATTGATGGTGGCCGCGGGTGTATTGTTGGTCTTGGCCGGATTTGTGGGATTCTTCTGGCTTTCTGGCCAGGAATGGTACGTGCGCGGCGCCGCGCTCGCGATCGGTGCGATCGCGGGTGTGGTGGTTAGCCTTCTGTCCGCGCCGGGAAAGGGGTTTATCGCCTTCGCCAAGGATTCTTACAAAGAAGTTCGCAAGGTAGTCTGGCCGACTCGCAAGGAAGCAACGCAGACGACGCTGGTGGTCTTCGCCTTTGTATTGATCATGGCCATCCTCCTTTGGCTTAGCGATAAGTCGATCGAATGGATGATTTTCTCGGTGATACTGGGTTGGAAATGATATGAGCGATACTCCGGCATCCCCGAGTGGAAAGCGTTGGTACGTTGTGCACGCATACTCCGGCATGGAAAAAAGCGTGCAGCGCGCGCTTCAGGAGCGAATCGAACGCGCCGGAATGCAGGATCAGTTCGGGCAGATTCTGGTGCCGACTGAAGAAGTGGTCGAGGTAAAAGGCGGACACAAATCGGTAACCGAGCGGCGTTTTTTTCCGGGGTACGTCCTGGTTGAAATGGAAATGACCGACGAAACTTGGCATTTGGTAAAAAATACTGCCAAAGTGACCGGTTTCGTTGGAGGGGCGCGGAACAGGCCTAGCCCGATTTCCCCGCGGGAAGTCGAGAAGATCATGTCCCAGATGCAGGAAGGTGTCGAAAAGCCGCGCCCGAAAACGTTGTTTGAAGTGGGTGAGATGGTCCGCGTGAAAGACGGCCCATTCACGGACTTCAATGGAAACGTCGAGGAAGTGAACTACGAAAAATCTCGAGTTCGCGTGTCAGTGACGATCTTCGGACGTTCGACTCCGGTGGAGCTCGAATTCGGCCAGGTCGAGAAGCTGTAGATTGATATTTGCGCGCGGCGTCTCACGCCGTCGCGCAGTTCGCGCTTACGGCCCGCGTTAAGGCCGTTGAGGAGCGCAAGTAACCGAGCATCGGCGAACGCGCGCTATCACTCACCGAACGCTATCGCGTTCTGCAGAGGTTTTCAACATGGCAAAGAAAATCATTGGCTTTATCAAGCTGCAGATTCCTGCAGGTAAAGCCAACCCGTCGCCGCCGGTCGGTCCGGCCCTGGGCCAACGCGGTCTGAACATCATGGAGTTCTGCAAGGCGTTCAACGCGCAGACTCAAGCGATGGAGCCGGGTCTGCCGGTGCCGGTCGTTATTACGGCATTCGCGGACAAGAGCTTCACGTTCATCATGAAGACACCGCCGGCCACCGTTCTGATCAAGAAGGCGGCCAAGATCGACAAGGGTTCGGCCAAGCCGCACACCGACAAGGTCGGCAAGATCACCCGTGCGCAAGCGGAAGAAATCGCAAAGACCAAGTTGCCCGATCTTACGGCAGCTGATCTGGACGCGGCGGTCCGCACGATCGCAGGCAGCGCCCGCTCGATGGGCATCACCGTGGAGGGCGTGTAATGGCTAAGCTTTCTAAGCGCCTTGAGGCGTTCGCAAACAAGGTAGACCGTCAAAAGCTGTACCCGATCGAAGACGCGCTCGCACTCGTGAAGGAATGCGCAAGCGCGAAGTTCGACGAGTCGATCGATGTGGCGGTCCAGCTCGGCATTGATGCAAAGAAGTCGGACCAAGTGGTTCGCGGTTCGGTCGTGCTCCCGGCCGGTACGGGCAAGTCGGTTCGCGTGGCGGTGTTTGCCCAAGGCGACAAAGCCGAGCAAGCTCGCGCTGCTGGTGCGGACATCGTCGGCATGGAAGACCTTGCTGAGCAGGTCAAGGCCGGCAATCTGAATTTCGACGTCGTGATCGCTTCCCCGGACACGATGCGTGTGGTCGGTACGCTGGGTCAGATTCTTGGGCCGCGTGGTTTGATGCCGAATCCGAAGGTCGGTACGGTGACTCCGGACGTCGCGCAGGCTGTGAAGAACGCCAAGGCGGGTCAGGTGCAATTCCGTGTCGACAAGGCCGGTATCATTCACGCAACGATCGGTCGTGCTTCTTTCGAGCCGACGTCGCTGCGTCAAAACCTGTCGGCGTTGGTGGAAGCCCTTCAAAAGGCGAAGCCGGCGACCAGCAAGGGCGTGTACCTGCGGAAGATCGCGCTGTCGAGCACCATGGGTGTTGGCGTGCGCGTTGATCAGGGCACGCTCGCGCAATAAAGAATCATGCGCTTGACCGGAAGGCCATGCGTTAAGGGCTTTGGGCGGCTGAGGGACGGCAGTTGGTTCCTTGGCCGGTTGTCAAAGACCGTTGGCGGTGACGCAGCAATCAGGCGTCGCCTTAATGCAAGCCAACGCAGATGGCGAACCCGAAACAGTTTTGTAGTGGTTGAAGTCGGTTGTCGTGCGCCGAAGCGGTGCATCCAGTCGATCGAAATGCTCCTAACAGGTCGGACGCCGTTGTTGAACGCGATGCACCACGTCGGTGCATCGAATCTGGAGGTTTAACCGTGCCACTGAACAAAGAAGATAAGCAGGCAGTCGTCGCTGAAGTCGCCGCGCAAGTCGCGAAGGCTCAGACGATGGTGCTCGCTGAGTATCGTGGGATCACGGTTGGCGATCTGACCAAGCTGCGCGCGAAAGCGCGCGAGCAACAAGTGTATCTCCGCGTGTTGAAGAACACGCTGGCGCGTCGCGCCGTGGAAGGTACGCCGTTCGCTCCGCTGGCTGAGCAGATGACCGGTCCTCTGATCTACGGCATCTCGGAAGATGCCATTGCTGCAGCCAAGGTCGTGAACGACTTCGGCAAAAGCAATGACAAGTTGATCATCAAGGCTGGTTCCTACGAAGGCAACGTGATGGACAAGGCCGGCGTGCAAGCGCTGGCCAACATCCCGAGCCGCGAAGAACTGCTCTCCAAGTTGCTTTACGTCATGCAAGCGCCTGTTGCTGGCTTCGCGCGTGGCCTCGCCGCGCTCGCGGAGAAGAAGCAAGGCGAAGCTGCGTAACGTATTCACTTGGGCACCAGTTGCTCGGTTAGGCATTAGCTAGATCGCTAGCTCGATCCGAATTCAATTTAGGAGTATTTCAAATGGCAATCGCAAAAGAAGACATCCTCGAAGCAGTAGGCTCGATGTCGGTTCTGGAACTGAACGAACTGGTCAAGGCGTTCGAAGAGAAGTTCGGCGTGTCGGCTGCAGCAGTTGCTGTCGCTGGCCCGGCAGGCGGCGGCGCTGCTGCTGCTGTGGAAGAACAAACCGAATTCACGGTCAACCTGACGGAAGTCGGCGCGAACAAGGTTTCGGTCATTAAGGCTGTTCGTGAACTGACGGGTCTCGGCCTGAAGGAAGCGAAAGATCTGGTCGACGGCGCACCGAAGCCTGTGAAGGAAGCAGTACCGAAGGCTGCTGCTGAAGAAGCGAAGAAGAAGCTGGAAGAAGCAGGCGCGAAAGCTGAAATCAAGTAAGTTTCGCTGCGCTCTGCGAAGGCTGGCGGTTTTGCACCGCCGGCCTTTTTGTGCTTTGTGGGGACTGAGTTGTTAGGCCCGGATTTCGGGAAAACAGTCCGCATAGAGGCCAAAGAGAAGTGTCGGCAGGGAAATTTTGCCGGTCATTCTCTTTGTCTTCTGAAGCGACTGCAGAAGGCAAGTTTGGTCGGGTAGCGGGCAACACAGGCATCCGCTGCCGTCAGCCAGCGGTTGGTAGCGGCCAACCACCAAGCTTCTAGGCTCGTTCGTCCTCCCAGGACGATTCACGAGTCTCAGTCGGTGAACACCGGGTCGTGTCATCGAGGTATCCCGCCTCGGCAACGCCCGCCGTGATTCGGAGATCGTATGCAATATTCCTTCACCGAGAAGAAGCGTATTCGCAAGAGTTTCGCGAAGCGCCCCATCGTTCACCAAGTTCCATTCTTGCTGGCTACTCAGCTTGAATCATTCAGCACGTTTCTGCAAGCCGATACGTCCGCTACGCAGCGGAAATCGGAGGGCTTGCAAGCCGCTTTTTCTTCGGTTTTCCCGATCGTTTCGCACAATGGATTTGCGCGACTTGAATTCGTCAGCTACATGCTTTCTCCGCCGGCGTTCAACATCAAAGAATGTCAACAGCGCGGCCTGACCTATTGTTCCGCCCTGCGTGCCAAGGTGCGCCTCGTGTTGCTGGACAAGGAATCGCCGAGCAAGCCGGTCGTGAAGGAAGTCAAGGAGCAGGAAGTGTACATGGGCGAAATCCCGCTCATGACGCCGACCGGTTCGTTCGTCATCAACGGCACGGAACGCGTGATCGTGTCCCAGCTGCATCGTTCGCCGGGCGTGTTCTTCGAGCACGACAAGGGTAAGACGCACAGCTCGGGCAAGCTGCTGTTCTCCGCGCGGATCATTCCTTACCGCGGCTCGTGGCTCGACTTTGAATTCGACCCGAAGGACGTGTTGTACTTCCGCGTCGACCGTCGCCGGAAAATGCCCGTCACGATCCTGCTGAAGGCCATCGGCCTGACGCCGGAGCAGATCCTCGCGAACTTCTTCGTGTTCGACAACTTCGCCCTGATGGACGAAGGCGCGCAAATGGAATTCGTGCCGGAGCGTCTGCGCGGTGAAGTCGCGCGCTTTGACATCCAGGATCGCGAAGGCAACGTCATCGTCACGAAGGACAAGCGGATCAACGCGAAGCACATCCGTGACCTCGAGAACGCGAAGACGAAGTTCATCTCGGTTCCGGAAGACTATCTGCTCGGCCGCGTGCTGGCGAAGAACGTCGTCGATCCGGACACGGGCGAAGTGATCGCGAACGCGAACGACGAAATCACGGAAACCGTGCTTGAGAAGCTGCGCGAGGCAAAGGTCAAGGACATCCAGACGCTCTACACGAACGATCTGGACCAGGGCCCGTATATCTCGTCGACGCTGCGAATCGACGAAACCGCCGACAAGATGGCCGCGCGCATCGCGATCTACCGCATGATGCGTCCGGGCGAGCCGCCGACCGAAGAAGCGGTCGAGGCGCTGTTCAACCGTCTGTTCTATAGCGAAGACGCGTACGACCTCTCGAAGGTGGGTCGTATGAAGTTCAATCGCCGCGTTGGCCGCGATGAAATCATCGGGCCGATGACGCTGCAGGACGACGACATCCTTGCGACGATCAAGATCCTGGTCGAGCTGCGTAACGGCAAGGGCGAAGTGGACGATATCGACCACTTGGGCAATCGCCGCGTGCGTTGCGTCGGCGAACTGGCGGAGAACCAGTTCCGTGCCGGTCTCGTGCGTGTCGAGCGCGCCGTAAAGGAACGTCTGGGCCAGGCTGAAAGCGAAAACCTGATGCCGCACGACCTGATCAACTCGAAGCCAATTTCGTCGGCGATTCGCGAGTTCTTCGGTTCGTCGCAGCTGTCGCAGTTCATGGACCAGACCAACCCGCTGTCGGAAATCACCCACAAGCGCCGTGTGTCGGCTCTTGGACCGGGCGGTCTGACGCGTGAGCGCGCAGGCTTTGAAGTCCGCGACGTGCACCCGACGCACTATGGCCGCGTGTGCCCGATTGAAACGCCGGAAGGTCCTAACATCGGCCTGATCAACTCGCTCGCGCTTTACGCGCACCTGAACGAATACGGCTTCCTCGAAACGCCGTATCGCAAGGTCGTGGACAGCAAGGTGACGGATCAGATCGACTATCTGTCGGCGATCGAAGAAGGCCGTTACGTGATCGCGCAGGCGAATGCGTCGCTGGGCGAAGGCGGCACGCTGACCGATGAACTCGTTTCGTCGCGTGAAGCCGGCGAAACGCTGATGGTCACGCCGGACCGAATCCAGTACATGGACGTGGCGCCGTCGCAGATCGTGTCGGTGGCTGCATCGCTGATTCCGTTCCTCGAACACGACGACGCGAACCGCGCGTTGATGGGCTCGAACATGCAGCGTCAGGCTGTGCCGTGCCTGCGTCCTGAGAAGGCCGTGGTCGGTACGGGCATTGAGCGCACGGTCGCGGTCGACTCGGGTACGACGGTTCAGGCGTTCCGCGGTGGCGTGGTCGATTACGTCGATGCGGGCCGTATCGTGATTCGCGTGAACGACGACGAGGCGGTCGCGGGCGATGTCGGTGTCGACATCTACAACCTGATCAAGTACACGCGTTCGAACCAGAACACGAACATCAACCAGCGCCCGATCGTGAAGGTCGGCGACAAGGTGTCGCGCGGCGACGTGCTGGCCGATGGTGCATCGACGGATCTGGGCGAACTCGCGCTCGGTCAGAACATGCTGGTCGCGTTCATGCCGTGGAACGGCTACAACTTCGAAGACTCGATCCTGATCTCGGAAAAAGTCGTGGCGGACGACCGTTACACGTCGATCCACATCGAAGAACTGAATGTCGTGGCTCGCGACACGAAGCTCGGACCAGAAGAAATCACGCGCGACATTTCGAACCTCGCGGAAGTGCAGCTTGGCCGTCTCGACGAGTCGGGCATCGTCTACATCGGCGCGGAAGTCGAAGCGGGCGACGTGCTGGTCGGTAAGGTCACGCCGAAGGGCGAAACCCAGCTGACGCCGGAAGAAAAGCTGCTGCGCGCGATCTTCGGTGAGAAGGCTTCGGACGTGAAGGACACGTCGCTGCGCGTGCCGTCGGGCATGAGCGGCACGGTGATCGACGTGCAGGTGTTCACGCGCGAAGGCATCACGCGCGACAAGCGCGCGCAACAGATCATCGACGACGAACTGAAGCGCTATCGCCTCGATTTGAACGACCAGTTGCGCATCGTGGAAGGCGACGCCTTCTCGCGTCTCGCACGCATGCTGAACGGCAAGATCGCGAACGGCGGTCCGAAGAAGCTGGCGAAGGGCACGGCAATCGACCTGCCGTACCTGGAAGATCTGGACCACTACCACTGGTTCGACATCCGCCTCGCGGACGAAGAAGCAGCGGCTCAGCTCGAAGCCATCAAGGACTCGATCGAACAGAAGCGTCACCAGTTCGATCTCGCGTTCGAAGAGAAGCGCAAGAAGCTCACGCAAGGCGACGAACTGCCGCCGGGCGTGCTGAAGATGGTCAAGGTATATCTGGCGGTGAAGCGTCGCCTGCAGCCGGGTGACAAGATGGCTGGCCGCCACGGTAACAAGGGTGTCGTGTCGAAGATCGTGCCGATCGAAGACATGCCGTACATGGCCGATGGCCGTCCGGCCGACGTCGTGCTGAATCCGCTCGGCGTGCCGTCGCGGATGAACGTGGGTCAGATTCTCGAAGTGCATCTGGGTTGGGCTGCGAAGGGTCTCGGCTGGCGTATTGGCGAGATGCTGCAGGCGCAGGCGAAGATCGAAGAACTGCGCGCATTCCTGACGAAGATCTACAACGAGTCGGGCCGTGCCGAAGAGCTGGATGGCTTCAGCGACGACGAAATCGTCGAACTGGCGAGAAACCTGCGTGAAGGCGTACCGTTCGCGACGCCGGTGTTTGACGGCGCGACGGAAGGCGAAATGCAACGCGCGCTGGATCTGGCATTCCCGGACAACATCGCGAAGCAGCTTGGCATGACGAAGTCGAAGAACCAGGTGCAATTGAGCGACGGCCGCACGGGCGAGCCGTTCGAGCGGACGGTGACGGTGGGCTACATGCACTACCTGAAGCTGCACCACTTGGTCGACGACAAGATGCACGCTCGTTCCACGGGCCCTTACTCGCTGGTTACGCAGCAGCCGCTCGGCGGCAAGGCGCAGTTCGGTGGCCAGCGTTTCGGTGAAATGGAAGTGTGGGCGCTCGAGGCGTATGGCGCGTCGTATGTGCTGCAGGAAATGCTGACGGTGAAGTCGGATGACGTGACGGGCCGGACCAAGGTTTATGAGAACCTGGTGAAGGGCGATCACGTGATCGATGCAGGCATGCCGGAATCCTTCAATGTGCTCGTGAAGGAAATCCGCTCGCTGGGTATCGACATCGACCTCGACCGCAACTAATCGGACTACGGAGAGAAGGCAATGAAAGCTCTGCTCGATCTATTCAAGCAAGTCCAACAAGAAGAAGTATTCGACGCGATCAAGATCGGTCTGGCCTCGCCCGACAAGATCCGCTCGTGGTCGTTCGGCGAAGTGAAGAAGCCGGAAACCATCAACTACCGCACGTTCAAGCCGGAGCGGGATGGTCTGTTCTGCGCGAAGATCTTCGGGCCGATCAAGGACTACGAGTGCCTGTGCGGCAAGTACAAGCGTCTGAAGCACCGCGGCGTGATCTGCGAAAAGTGCGGCGTCGAAGTGACGCTCGCGAAGGTGCGTCGCGAACGGATGGGCCACATCGAACTGGCCTCGCCGGTTGCGCACATCTGGTTCCTGAAGTCGCTGCCGTCGCGTCTCGGGATGGTGCTCGACATGACGCTGCGCGACATCGAGCGCGTGCTGTACTTCGAGGCATACGTGGTGATCGACCCGGGCATGACGCCGCTGAAAGCGCGGCAGATCATGACCGAAGAGGATTACTACAACAAGGTCGAAGAGTACGGTGACGAATTCCGTGCCGAGATGGGCGCGGAAGGCGTGCGCGAACTGCTTCGCGCAATCAACATCGACGAACAGGTCGAGATGCTGCGCACCGAACTCAAGAACACGGGTTCGGAAGCGAAGATCAAGAAGTACGCGAAGCGCCTGAAAGTGCTCGAGGCATTCCAGCGTTCGGGCATCAAGCCCGACTGGATGGTGCTCGAAGTGCTGCCGGTGCTGCCGCCGGAACTGCGTCCGCTCGTGCCGCTCGACGGCGGCCGTTTCGCGACGTCGGACCTGAACGATCTGTATCGCCGCGTGATCAACCGTAACAACCGGTTGAAGCGTCTGCTCGAACTGAAGGCGCCTGAAATCATCGTCCGCAACGAAAAGCGGATGCTGCAGGAAGCCGTCGATTCGCTGCTCGACAACGGTCGTCGCGGCAAGGCGATGACGGGCGCGAACAAGCGTCCGCTGAAGTCGCTCGCCGACATGATCAAGGGCAAGGGCGGTCGTTTCCGTCAGAACTTGCTCGGTAAGCGCGTCGACTATTCGGGCCGTTCGGTGATCGTCGTTGGCCCGACGCTCAAGCTGCATCAGTGCGGCCTGCCGAAGCTGATGGCGCTCGAACTGTTCAAGCCGTTCATCTTCAACAAGCTGGAAGTGATGGGCGTAGCCACGACCATCAAGGCTGCGAAGAAGGAAGTCGAGAACCAGACGCCGGTGGTGTGGGACATTCTCGAAGAAGTCATTCGCGAACATCCGGTGATGCTGAACCGTGCGCCGACGCTCCACCGTCTTGGCATCCAGGCTTTCGAGCCGGTGCTGATCGAAGGCAAGGCCATTCAGCTTCACCCGCTCGTTTGCGCGGCGTTCAACGCCGACTTCGACGGCGACCAGATGGCCGTTCACGTTCCGCTGTCGCTCGAAGCGCAGATGGAAGCGCGCACGCTGATGCTGGCGTCGAACAACGTCCTGTTCCCGGCGAACGGCGATCCGTCGATCGTGCCGTCGCAGGATATCGTGCTGGGTCTTTACTACGCATCGCGTGAAGCGGTGAACGGTAAGGGCGAAGGCATGACGTTCACGGGTGTGTCGGAAGTAATCCGTGCGTACGAGAACAAGGAAGTCGAGTTGGCCTCGCGAGTCAACGTGCGCATCACCGAAATGGTGGCGAACGAAGACCAGAGCGAAGGCGCGCCGAAGTTCGTGCCGAAGATCACGCTGTATCCGACGACCGTCGGCCGTTCGATCCTGTCGGAGATCCTTCCGCCGGGGCTGCCGTTCTCGGTGCTGAACAAGCCGCTGAAAAAGAAGGAAATTTCGCGCCTGATCAACACGGCATTCCGCAAGTGCGGTCTGCGCGAAACGGTGATCTTCGCCGACCAGCTGATGCAGATGGGTTTCCGTCTGGCGACGCGCGCCGGTATTTCGATTTGCGTCGACGACATGCTCGTGCCGCCGCAGAAAGAAACCATCGTCGGCGATGCCGCGAAGAAGGTGAAGGAATACGATCGCCAGTACATGTCGGGTCTCGTCACCGCGCAGGAACGCTACAACAACGTGGTCGACATCTGGTCGGCGACGTCGGAAGCGGTTGGCAAGGCGATGATGGAGCAGCTCGCGACCGAGCCGGTGGTCGATCGCGACGGCAATCAGACGAAGCAGGAGTCGTTCAACTCCATCTACATGATGGCCGACTCGGGCGCTCGCGGTTCCGCGGTGCAGATTCGTCAGCTGGCCGGTATGCGCGGCCTGATGGCGAAGCCGGACGGCTCGATCATCGAGACGCCGATTACGGCGAACTTCCGCGAAGGCCTGAACGTGTTGCAGTACTTCATCTCGACCCACGGTGCACGTAAGGGTCTGGCTGATACGGCACTGAAGACGGCGAACTCGGGTTACCTGACGCGACGTCTCGTCGACGTGACGCAGGATCTGGTCGTGGTCGAGGACGATTGCGGCACGACCAACGGCGTGGCGATGAAGGCGTTGGTCGAAGGCGGTGAAGTCGTCGAAGCGCTCCGTGACCGGATTCTCGGTCGCGTCGCGGTGGCGGACGTCGTCAACCCGGAAACGCAAGAGACGCTGTACGCATCGGGCGATCTGCTCGATGAAGACGCGGTGGAAGAGATCGAGCGTCTGGGTATCGACGAAGTGCGCGTGCGCACGCCGCTGACCTGCGAAACGCGCTATGGCCTGTGCGCAGCCTGCTACGGCCGCGATCTGGGCCGCGGTTCGCGCGTGAACGTCGGCGAAGCGGTCGGCGTGATCGCGGCGCAGTCGATCGGCGAACCGGGCACGCAGCTTACGATGCGTACGTTCCACATCGGTGGCGCGGCATCGCGGGCGGCAGTGGCTTCGTCGGTCGAAGCGAAGAGCAACGGCACGGTGCGTTTCACCGCGACGATGCGTTACGTCACGAACGCGAAGGGCGAGCAGGTCGTCATTTCGCGCTCGGGCGAGGCGATCATCGCCGACGACCTCGGTCGCGAGCGTGAACGTCACAAGATCCCGTACGGCGCCATGCTGCTGCAACTCGACGGCGCGCAGATCAAGGCCGGTGCGCAACTGGCCACGTGGGATCCGCTGACGCGTCCGATCATCACCGAGTGGGGCGGTACGGTGAAGTTCGAAAACGTCGAGGAAGGCGTGACGGTGGCGAAGCAGATCGACGACGTGACCGGTCTTTCGACCCTGGTCGTGATCGACGTGAAGCGTCGCGGCTCGCAGGCTTCGAAGAGCGTGCGTCCGCAGGTGAAACTGCTCGACGCGCAGGGCGAGGAAGTCAAGATCCCGAACACCGAGCACTCGGTGCAGATCGGCTTCCAGGTCGGCGCACTGATCACCGTGAAGGATGGTCAGCAAGTGCAGGTCGGTGAAGTGCTGGCTCGTATCCCGGTTGAAGCGCAGAAGACGCGTGACATTACCGGTGGTCTGCCGCGCGTGGCCGAACTGTTCGAAGCGCGCTCGCCGAAGGACGCCGGCATTCTGGCGGAAGTCACGGGCACGACCTCGTTCGGCAAGGACACGAAGGGCAAGCAGCGTCTCGTGATCACGGACCTCGAAGGCAACCAGCACGAGTTCCTGATCGCGAAGGAAAAGCAGGTTCTGGTGCACGATGGTCAGGTCGTCAACAAGGGCGAAATGATCGTCGACGGGCCGGCTGATCCGCACGACATCCTGCGTCTGCAGGGTATCGAGGCGCTGTCGCGCTACATCGTGGACGAAGTGCAGGACGTGTACCGTCTGCAGGGCGTGAAGATCAACGACAAGCACATCGAAGTGATCGTGCGTCAGATGCTGCGCCGTGTGCAGATCGTCGACAACGGCGATACGCGCTTCATTCCGGGCGAACAAGTCGAGCGGTCGGACATGCTCGACGAGAACGACCGCATGACGGCGGAAGACAAGCGTCCTGCGACGTACGAGAACGTGCTGCTCGGTATCACGAAGGCTTCGCTCTCGACCGATTCGTTCATCTCGGCGGCATCGTTCCAGGAAACGACCCGCGTGCTGACCGAAGCCGCGATCATGGGCAAGCGCGACGATCTGCGCGGGCTGAAGGAAAACGTGATCGTAGGCCGTCTGATTCCGGCCGGTACGGGTCTCGCGTTCCACAAGGCACGCAAGAGCAAGGAGATGTCGGATCGCGAACGCTTCGACCAGATCGCAGCGGAAGAATCGTTCGAATTCGGCACGCCCGAAGCGGCACCAGCAGAACAGCAGCACCCTGCGGAGTAAGTTGCGGGGCCCGGGTCTCACGACTCGGGCTTCACGGACTCGCCAGCAGCTCAGGCCGCCCGGGCTTCGACCGGGCGGCTTTTTTTTACCCATCGTCCGATCGGATAATCCGCGTGCGAAGCGCGGGAAGCGGGCTTCTTCGTTGGTAAAATCGGAGCATCCACGCCACGACGTCCCCGTCCTTTCAATGTCCCGATCGCTCGAAATCCTCAACGAAGTATTTGGCTACCCCGCATTTCGCGGACAGCAGGGCGATATCGTCGAACACGTGGCCGCAGGCGGCGATTGCCTGGTGCTTATGCCGACGGGCGGCGGCAAGTCGCTGTGCTATCAGATTCCCTCATTGGTGCGGCGCGAAGCCGGTTTCGGCGCGGGCATCGTCGTCTCGCCGCTGATCGCGCTGATGCAGGATCAGGTGGCGGCGCTTCTGGAAGTCGGCGTGCGCGCCGCGTACCTCAATTCCACGCTCTCGGGTGCCGAAGCTGCCGCAACCGAGCGGGCATTGCGCAATGGCGAAATCGATCTGCTCTACGTCGCGCCCGAGCGTCTGATGACCCCGCGCTTCCTCGATTTGCTCGAAAGCGCACCGATCGGATTGTTCGCCATCGACGAAGCGCATTGCGTGTCGCAATGGGGACACGACTTCCGGCCCGAATATATTCAGTTGTCGGTGCTGCACGAGCGTTTTCCTTCCGTGCCGCGTATCGCCCTGACGGCGACTGCCGACGCGATCACGCGCGACGAGATCGTTCACCGCCTCGCACTCGACGATGCACGCATCTTCGTGTCGAGCTTTGACCGGCCGAACATTCGTTACCGGATCGTCGAGAAGGACAATGCGCGTGCGCAGCTGCTCGATTTCATCCGCGCCGAGCACACGAACAAGGACGGCACGACCGACGCAGGCGTGATCTATTGCCTGTCGCGCCGCAAGGTCGAGGAAACGGCTGACTGGCTCAAGGGCCAGGGCGTGCGCGCGCTGCCGTACCACGCGGGCATGGAGTTCGAGACGCGCCAGAAGCATCAGGAGATGTTCCAGCGCGAGGAGGGCGTCGTGATGTGCGCGACGATCGCCTTCGGCATGGGGATCGACAAGCCGGACGTGCGGTTCGTCGCGCACCTGGATCTGCCGAAGAGCGTCGAGGGCTACTATCAGGAGACGGGGCGCGCGGGCCGCGACGGCATGCCGGCGAATGCCTGGATGGCATACGGTCTCGGCGACGTTGTGCAGCAACGCAAGATGATCGACGAATCCGACGCCGATGACGTCCACAAGCGTGTCCAGGGCGGCAAGCTCGACGCGCTGCTCGGGCTCTGCGAGACGGCGTCCTGCCGGCGCGTGCGGCTGCTTGGCTACTTCGGCGAAACCAGTCAGCCGTGCGGCAATTGCGATACCTGCCTCGAGCCGCCGGCTTCGTGGAACGCCACGCGCGAGGCGCAAATGGCGCTCTCCTGCGTGTATCGCGCGTTCAAGGCGAGCGGGTTTCACTTCGGCGCCGGCCATCTGATCGACATCCTGCGCGGCAACCGCACGGAAAAGATCCTGCAGCGCGGGCACGAAAAGCTGTCGACATTCGGCGTCGGCGCGGAATTGTCGGAGCCGGAGTGGCGTGCCGTTTTCCGGCAACTGGTCGCGTTCGGCTATCTGGCCGTCGATCACGACGGCTTTGGCGCCCTCGTGCTGACCGACGCGAGCAAGCCCGTGCTCAAGGGCGAGCAGAACGTGACGCTGCGCAAGTACGTCAAGCCGACACGCACGCGTCAGTCGTCCGGACGCACGGGCGAGCGCGCCGACCCGGCCGCCGGGATGTCGCCGCGCGAGAAGGCTCGCTGGGACCGTCTGCGGTTGTGGCGCTCCGAAACGGCGAAGAGCGACGGCGTACCGGCCTACGTGATTTTCCACGACGCTACGCTCGCCGAGATCGCACGCAACGACCCCAATTCGATCGACGATCTGCGTCATATTCCGGGGATCGGCGCACGAAAACTCGACCGTTTCGGCGACGAATTGCTCGAAGTCGTTGCGGCGAACTAGTCGTCGGCATGCCGGAGCAACCCGGAAAACGGTGCAACCTATTGACCGGATTAGGAATTCCAGACTATCATGCTAGGTTCTCGTTCTTGGCTCGTCCGCGCGCGCTCGAAAATCGGTTCGGCGCGGGCTGGTGCAGCCAGGAGCAGGAAGCTCGATACGCGCTTCGATTCGCTTTGCCCGAAAAGGGCGCGTCGATTTTGATCAATTTCAGGAATAGACAATGCCAACCATCAATCAATTGGTTCGCAAAGGCCGCGCTTCGGAAACAACGAAGAGCAAGTCGCCGGCTTTGCAGGACTGCCCGCAGCGTCGCGGCGTGTGCACTCGCGTGTACACGACGACGCCGAAGAAGCCGAACTCGGCACTTCGTAAAGTTGCCAAGGTTCGTCTGACGAACGGCTTCGAAGTCATTTCGTACATCGGTGGTGAAGGCCACAACCTGCAGGAACACTCGGTCGTGCTGATTCGCGGCGGTCGTGTGAAGGATTTGCCAGGTGTGCGTTACCACATGGTTCGCGGCTCGCTGGATACCCAAGGCGTCAAGGATCGTAAGCAGGCTCGCTCGAAGTACGGCGCGAAGCGTGCCAAGGCTGGCAAGTAATTCGCCAGTTCGTAGTTTCAGGTCGCCGCGAGGCGTTCAAGGCGGTGGTGCCGGAAGTGCCGGTGCTGTCGAGTAAGTGGTCACCCGGCCAAGCTGGTTAATCAAGTGAGATGGATCGGGTTTGTTGGTGGCCGCGGAGCTCATCGAGCTCCAACTGAAAAGTCAAAGGAAGAAACATGCCGCGTCGTCGCGAAGTCCCCAAGCGGGAAGTGTTGCCGGATCCGAAATTCGGCAACGTTGATGTAGCTAAATTCATGAACGTGCTGATGCTCTCCGGCAAGAAGTCGGTTGCCGAGCGTATCGTGTACGGCGCTTTTGAACAGATCCAGAGCAAGGGTGGCAAGGACCCGCTGGAAGTGTTCACGGTTGCGCTCAACAACGTGAAGCCGGTCGTCGAAGTGAAGAGCCGGCGCGTTGGTGGTGCTAACTATCAGGTTCCGGTCGAAGTGCGCCCGTCGCGTCGTATGGCATTGGCGATGCGTTGGTTGCGTGAGGCTGCGAAGAAGCGCAGCGAGAAGTCGATGGCCCTGCGTCTGGCAGGTGAACTTTCGGAAGCGGCCGAAGGCCGTGGCGGCGCAATGAAGAAGCGCGACGAAGTTCACCGGATGGCAGAAGCCAACAAGGCGTTCTCGCATTTCCGTTTCTAAGTCTCCCGACTTAGGTCGAACGGAAAAATTCCGGGCGGGTGCGCTTCCAAAGCGCCTCGCCCGTTTGTGTTAGGACGCGGCCGGCCACAAGCCGTCGCGTCGACCCAATAAAGGATTCAAAGTGGCTCGCAAGACACCTATCGAGCGCTACCGTAACATCGGTATCAGCGCTCACATCGACGCCGGCAAGACGACGACGACCGAGCGCATCCTGTTCTATACGGGCGTGAACCACAAGATCGGTGAAGTTCACGACGGCGCAGCGACGATGGACTGGATGGAGCAGGAGCAGGAGCGCGGCATCACCATCACGTCGGCAGCGACCAC
>NZ_FCOG02000183.1 GCF_001544975.2 Caballeronia arationis
CTGCGCAAGGTGATCAAGACCCGCAGCTCGTTTCCGACCGACGACGCCGTGACCAAGCTGTTTTACCTGGCGCTGAAGTTCGAGGACAGGCTGATGCCCCGTTAAACCACAACCTGTTTACACAAAATTCGGGACACCCCCGATAGATAGCGGGCGTGAGCGGAATGAAGCGGTTCGTTCAAGGCGACAATCGTACGCAAAGCTTTCTTCTTCCCGAAGCTCTCGACGACTATGTGACGGACACGAATCCTGTTCGCGTAGTCGATGTCTTTGTAGATGAGCTTGATCTTCAGAAGCTTGGGTTTGAAGGCGTCGAACCAGCACTTACCGGCCGGCCTTCATATCAGCCGGAGGTGATGCTTAAGATCTACATCTACGGTTACCTGAATCGTATCCAATCAAGTCGTCGCCTTGAGCGCGAAGCCCAACGCAACATTGAATTGATGTGGCTTACGGGCCGCTTAGCACCAGACTTTAAGACCATTGCGCGGTTTCGCAAAGACAACGGCAAAGCGATCCGCAGCGTTTGTCGTCAGTTCGTTGTGCTGTGCCAACGGCTGGATCTGTTCGCCGACGCGCTAGTTGCGATAGACGGCAGCAAGTTTAAGGCAGTGAACCATCGCGACCGCAACTTCACGAGCGCGAAGCTGGAACGGCGAATGCAGGATATCGAGGCAAGCATCGGCCGTTATCTTGTGCAGATGGACACCGCCGATCGGCAGGAACCTACGGTCGCGAAGGCGAAGACGGAACGGCTGCAAGACAAGATTGCGGCTCTCAAGAAGCAGATGCAAATCCTCAAGCAAGTTGAAGTTCAACTCGACGCGGCGCCGGACAAGCAAGTGTCGCTCACGGACCCGGACGCGCGTTCGATGAAGACGCGGGGGACAGGCGTCGTCGGGTACAACGTCCAGGTAGCGGTCGACGCAAAGCACCATCTGATTGTCGCGCATGAGGTAACCAACAGCGGCATTTATCGTGACCAGCTCACGTCGATGGCCAAGTTGGCTCGTACGGAAATGGGTGTCGATAAACTCACGGTTGTAGCCGATCGAGGCTATTACAAGAGCGAAGAGATACTCGCCTGCCACGAGGCCGGCATTACGGCGTTTGTTCCCAAGACGAAGACCTCGGGCGCGACCTTCGACGGCCGCTTTGGCAAAGAAGATTTCATTTACGATGCTAAAAAGAACGAGTATCGATGTCCGGCTGGCGAACGTCTCGTATGGCGCTACAGGACAACTGAGCGTGGCCTGAAGTTAGATCGCTACTGGAGCTCGCTGTGCCAACAGTGTTCATTGAAAGATAAATGCACACCAAGTACCGAACGCCGGGTAGCGCGCTGGGAGCACGAAGGATTGCTCGAAGAGATGCAGGTCCGGCTTGATCTCGCCCCGGACATGATGCGTATCCGACGACAGACTGTCGAGCATGCCTTCGGCACGATCAAAGCCTGGATGGGAGCAACTCATTTCCTAACGCGCGCTATCGAGCGGGTGAGCACAGAGATGAGCTTGCACGTGCTCGCCTACAACATGAAGCGGGTTATCAAGCTAATCGGTTCAGAAACGGTTACGAGAGCGATGCGGGCGTGAAGCCCGCGGGGCGGATGGGTCCTTGCAATGTGTTCAACTCTGACCGGACCGTTGTAGTGCCGCAATCAAAATGCCGCGATCTGCGCCGAGACAGCGTGTCGTCAAATTCCCGACGGCTATGCGTTTTGACACGGTCCGGGCCGGAACTTGCCGGCTGCCGCCCGACGTTGGCCGGCCGGACACGGGACCCACAGGTGCCATTTGCGCTCCGAGGCGAGCCCGGCCGCTTAGGGGACGGAACAGACCCTTACCTTCGGGCACCACTCATTCGTTGGTCCAATGCGTATATCGACAACAATGACATGTTCACTTGTCGCCTAATTGCTCGCTTTCTTAGGTCTAAGCCTTGATCACCGAACGCAATTGGGTATTGCGAACAATAAAGCCCGGAGGTAAGCATCATAAAATTCGTGCAATCGTTCTTGGGACTGTCAGAATTTCTGGGTTCAAGACGGTTAACACAACCCGCTTTTCAGCGGGCAGCGGTTTTCAGAATATCGCAATCGTAGGGCGTGTGCAGCCGGCGACCTCGAGCATCATGCCGATGGCAGGCACGCGATCGCCGAAGAGGCGGATGGCAAGCGGGGTCGTCAGCGGCCCGATGAAGGCGCCGACCAGCCCCGTCGCGAATGAGGTCATCCCAAGGCCCGCTTAGAGGTAGACGGAGAACGTCAGGAAGAAAGCGGAGATGACATAGAAGAACAGGCCCCCGTAAATCCGCTCACCAAGCCAAGCCTCCGGATCAGGTCCATGCTGATCAGGGGCACGCCGCCTCTGCGGGCGTAGGCCACCTCATATTGGCAGAAGCCTACAGCAGCAACAGTGCACGCGCTCATAATGCGCAGTTACCTTGCAGCACCCGTAGCATCGGGTAGCAGGCTCATTCACCCAGGCATTAGAATTCGTGCCCGTCCTAAATCCCTGATACAAGAACTCTTAGCGAGCGATCGGTCTGAAGACTCGATTCTTGTCGAGCGTGGCAGTATCAGGCGTACTATGACCTTTCTCTTTGCTTGGCGCCAAGCTCCCTTCTTCCAGAGCGGGTCCGGTGTAGCGGCCACGTGGCCTTATAACTTTGCCAACCCTAAGTTGCTCGATGCAATGCGTGAGCAGTCCGACGCTACGGGCAGTTGCGAATAGTGCAAACGAGGCGTCACGCGGGAGCTTAAGTTGTGCCGCCAACGCAGCAAGAGCGACATCGACATTCGGCAATAATCCAGTAAGCGTGACAACCTTCTCGATGAACGATGCAATCTCTGTCGGCGGGGTAAGGCGATCTAATAATGCCCGCGCTCGAGAGTCGCCATCCGGATAGAGATGATGTCCAAAGCCTGGAATGGGTATCGCGGTTTGCAAATGGTGACCGACGACCTGTTCAGGACCCAATCGTTCAACGTTGTCAAACACGGCCCGGACGCGACCCGATGCGTCCCCGTGCAGAGGTCCTGAAAACGTGGCCAAACCGGTCAACAGGCAGCCAGGTAAAGATGCGCCTGTCGATGCCGTGATTCTTGCAGCGAAGGTTGAACTCGTCAGTTCGTGGTCGGCCACCAGCACCAATGCCCTGCGAATGAGATCGGCGCCTTCACTACCTTGGCCCCAGCCTTGCGCCAGACGTTCGTGGATGAACTTCTCCTTCGCGTCACCTTGTGCCCCAAACGCCTGCGCCACGAGAGCCACGAGTCTTCCGATCTCCGCGTGTAGCGCGCTGTCCGTTCGCCCGTGCGTGGAATGCCCGTTGGCCGCCAGGGCAGCGAGGCTCGTGAATGCACATTGCCTGCCACGCTCGTCTCCCTGGAGCGAGATACCAATAGTCTCGAAGAAAACCGGCGTCTGGGTGTTCCAGAGGATGCCAGCGACATCTTCAAGCGTTGCGGTCTCCGAAAGAAGGATGCTGTCGCGTCCACGATAAAAGGCGCGGCCTTTCGAGAAAGTTGTGATGCCGCTATAAACGCAAGGTTCTGAGCCGAATATCGTGCCGGCGGCCAGCGCTTCACGTTTGCGGCCCACCTGTTTCTTCCGGCAAAGCACGGCAACATCCTCGGCACGATAAAGGCTCTTGCGTGGATCGTGAGGATCGGGAATCACGGCGATGCTGCCTCGGCTGACATAGGCATAAACGGTTTGTGCTTGTACGCCGAGCTGTCGCGCCGCTTCGATGAGGGTGATCCAGGTTCGCATGAGATTGAGGCGCCACGTCCAATGAGACTAAATGGCATGACGCTCACACGCCGCGTGGGAGCACCATGATTTGAGCCTCAATTCTGTCGCTTTTTCAGCTAAATGTCATCTCGCTCGGCCTGCGTTCGAGAATTTCGACCAGGATGTTGCCAGGCGATCGGACGAAACAGCAACGCACGCCCGGACGGACTTGTTTGATGGGTTCGACGATGTCCGCCTCACACTTCACGAGGTGGTCGAACGCCGCGTCGAGATCATCAACGGTCACGCCGAAATGATCGATGCCCTGCATTCGCGCGTCCGTTGGAAGTTGGACCGTGTGCGCATCCGCCAGTGGCGTAATGAACAGATTGATGCTGCCGATGCGTAGATCGACCCGACCAGGACGGCGGATGATCTCAGCGCTTAGACAACGAGCGAACCAGGCTGCTGTGGCTTCAGCATCGCTAGAACACAGCTGCAGATGGTCCCACTTGAATTCGATCGTGCGGTCTTGATTCATGGTGGTGTGTTTGATCAGAGTTCGATTCGGGTGAGCTTGCCAAGCAGAAGCGAATACGACAGCGTGCCGATGAGGCAGAACACGCCCATCAAATTCAAGGCCCAATAAAAGTGTCCCGTGTGATGCGTGATATAGCCGATCATGAGCGGCGTCGTGACGCCTGCGATATTTGCCGCCAGACTGGTGATGCTGCTAGTCAGACCGACGTATTGTCGAGGTGCGATTTCCGACACGGCCGCCCATGACATCGAGCCCACCCCTTGCGCAAAAAATGCGATTGTCAGGATAGCAATAACGAGTTCGTTAGACTGGACGAAGTTGACGAAGATGATTGTCGAACCAAGCAAAGTACCGATGACCAGGGGTGCTTTGCGAGCCGTCGAGATCGACACGCCGCGTCGGATAAAGAAATCGGACAGCGATCCGGCCAAAAGGATGCCGCACGTCGCCCCAAGAAAGGGAAGGGCCTGAAAAATTCCGACCTTTATCATCGACATATGACGCGCTTCGATCAGATAGGTCATGAACCACGTCGTGAAGAACACGAGCAGCGTGTTGTTGCAAAATTTCCCAATACAGATTGCGAGAATCTGGCGATAACCGAGGAGCTTGAGCGCCAGACGCCAATTGAATTTCTCGCGTGGTTTCTGGGTAGCTGCCGAGCGTCCTTCATTAATGTATTGGAGCTCGCGTTCGTTGACTTTCCGGTGCTTGGACGGGTCTCGATAAACACGAAACCACAATACGCTGAAGAGAATGCCAAAACCACCCGTCACGAAAAAGACCGACCGCCAACCATAAAGCGTCGAGATCCACAGCAACAGGCCGGTAAAAATTGGCGTTCCGATGTATTGCCCCATCACATAGACGCTGGTGGCAAAGCCGCGCTCTTGCGAGGGAAACCATAATGTCACCGAGCGCGCATTGGACGGAAAAGCGGGTGCTTCAAGTGCACCCATCGCGAGCCGCGAACCGAGCAGCATGTGATAGCTGCTCACAAGGCCCTGCGTGAAGGTCGCGATCGACCAGCCGACGAGCGATATCGCATAGGCGACACGCGAGCCCACCACGTCCGTCAATATTCCGCCCGGCACCAAAGCGATCGAATAGGCTAGCCCGAATGCGGCAAAAAGTTCGCCCATCTGCATTTTGTCGAGGGTCAGATCCTTCGACAGACTCGGCGCGACGATACCCAATGCTGATCGATCGACATAGTTGAGGATCGTCGCGACCAGCAGCAGAGACAGCACTACATATCTGACCTTCGACGGTCTTGCCGCCGCCGCGTAAGACGCGTCGTCCGGTACAGTGAATTGTTCCTCTACGACTTTCATCGGTGTCTCCTGATCAAAGTCCTGCGTGTTGTTGTTCTTGTGCGGCAGGAAAGACGATTTATCCACGGCCCACGAAAGGCATCGTGGTCGCCATGATGGTCATGTTCAGAACGTTGGCCTCCAGAGGCAGGCTCGCCATATGAACAATTGCATTCGCGACATGCGTAACGTCCATCCGCGCTTCCGGCGCCGTGGTCCCGTCTGCTTGCAGAACGCCGCGTGTCATCCGGTCCGTCAGCGACGTGGCGGCATTGCCGATATCGATCTGGCTGCAAGCGATATTGAACGGGCGTCCATCCAGAGCGAGCGATTTGGTGATGCCGCTCACGGCGTGTTTTGTCGCCGAGTAGGCGATCGTCTGTGGGCGCGGCGAATGCGCGGAAATCGAGCCGTTATTGATGATCCTTCCGCCTTGCGGGTTCTGGTTTTTCATGAGACGCCACGCAGCGCGAGCGCACAGAAACACACCCGTTAGGTTGGTCGCGACGACATCGTTCCAGAAGTCGAGGCTGTACTCTTCCAGCGGCACGGCGCCAGCGTTGCGCCCCGCATTGTTGAAAAGGACGTCGAGACGGCCGAATTCCTGCGCGATCCGCGAAAACGCACGATCGACCGAGGCTTCGTCGGCAACGTCAGCGGGAAACACTTCCGCTTTGCCGCCAGCCACCGAGATCGCCTCCTTCGTTTCGAGCAACGGCTCTTCCCGGCGTCCGATGAGCGCCACTGTGAAGCCGGCGGCGGCCAGTGAGATGGCGGCAGCGCGTCCGATTCCAGATCCAGCGCCCGTGACTGCTGCGAATTTCTTTGGTGCAGACATCAAAAATCCCCTTCGTTATTGATTGCCGTGAATGAAGAATTCACCGGCTTACGACGCGGGGCAATCTTGATTCGGTCAATCAACATCAGAGGGCCCTACAGCCGGGCATCGGATCAGGGTTTTACCTGATCCTGAGATCTTAACGGAAGGGCGTGCGTTGTCGACCAGGCGAAGTGGTGTGACTGCGCAAGATATCGATAAGGTTCTATTGATTCATCCAATCAACATTGACCAGCGGCGATCCCATTTCGTAGTCTTTGGGGAATCTTTCAATCAAGGAAAACACCATGCCGGAAAATAACCGTACCAAGCTTTTGATTGCCCGACGGGTTCCGCAAGCTGTAGCGGCCCGCGCAATCGACGAATTTCAAGCCTACGTGACCGAATCCGACATGGATTCCTGGTCCGTTGTCGACTTCTGCAAAACGCATAATGTTCAGGCTGTTCTGGTCGGCAAGAAGTCTGGATTACAAAAGGAACATATTGCAGCGCTGCCCCCGACAGTCAAAATCATTGCAAATGCCAGCGCAGGTGTCGATCACATGGATGTGGCGTACGCGCGCAAACAAGGCATTGCGGTGACGAACGCGCCTGATGCATTGACTGAATGCACCGCGGATTTTACGATGCTTTTGATATTGGCCGCCTGCCGTCGTGCGGCAGAGTATGGGAAAATCATGCGAAGCGGTTGGGGAAAGTCGTTCGGTATGACAGAGATGTTAGGTAAGCGTGCGAATGGGAAGACGCTTGGCATCGTCGGGTTCGGGCGTATCGGACGCGCGGTAGCCAGGCGCGCGCAAGGCTTCGGCATGCGAGTCATTTATACGGACATCGTCCGTGCCGCCCCGTCATTGGAGAACGGCGCGACGTTCTATCCTAGCGTACGCGAAATGCTGCCGCATTCTGAGGTGCTTACGCTTCACGTTCCTGGTGGTGGAGAACCTTTGATGACGAAAGAGGAATTTGATTCCTTGCCAAAGGGCGCCGTATTTGTGAACGCCGCACGTGGTGCGCTCGTTGATGAAGATGCCCTGTACAACGCGTTGACATCCGGACGTCTCTTTAGCGCTGGTCTTGACGTCTACCGGAACGAACCGAATGTCGACCCGCGATTCGCTAGTCTGGAGAACGTGTTTTTGACACCTCACATGGCTAGCGCCACGGTCGAGACGCGCGACCAAATGGGTTTCACCGCACTAGATAACGTCGCGGCCGTGCTTAGTGGTAAAAGCGCCCTAAATCCGGCGTGATTGGCAACGAATAGATTTGTTTCAGGGCATCAACCAGCATCGTCTTCTCCCGGTTGCTCAGGAATTGCGGGTTGACGCCCATCCCTTTTTTTATCAGTTCGTTCGCCTTCTTCAGAATATCGTGCTCAAGCTGCAGCTGTCGGATGTCGCGTCGAAGCGATACGACCTGTTGTTCCAGCTCCACACGCTCATGGTCCGACGCTGGCTTCCTTTTGCGTTTCATAGATGCTGGAACCTCTCGACCGAGTAACTGATTCTTCCAGTTATACAACGTTGGCCGGCTCACACCGGCTTTCTCGGCAACCACGCGAGCGCTTTGCTCTCTGGTGCACACTTCATTGACTGCTGCCTGCTTCACCTTTTGTGATTTTGGGACGCTATCAACCGCTCGGCCAACAATACGTTTCCTGATTTCCAACTGGTTGCTAGTTTCGGCGCTGATTTTCCACAGAGCGGCCGACAAACCCGAGGCGCACATCCATGTCGGGCAAGAAATGGCAAGATGCGACGAGATGTTTCGGTATGCGAACATGAAGGAATCTTGAGGCTGAGCACGCCTGCGGCGCACCGATGATGCTGCGCAAAGGCTGAACGTGAGATCAGTTGCGGCAGTAGTGGCGCAGGTTGATCAGCGTATAGGCGAGGGTCTTGAACGCATAGTGCACGTCACTGATGCGTTCAAAGCGCAACAGCAGACGGCGAAATTTATCTTCCCAGGCGAACACGCGCTCGATGGTGCGAAAGCGCTCTTCGAAGATCCCCGCATCAAAGTGGCGCTTACGCCCGCGCTTCGAGGTTTTGCGTCCACGCGGGTTCTCGGGAATGTTGGGGACCATGCCGCGATTGAAAATCGCCTTGCGGTTGGTCCGGCAGTCGTAGACGCCGTCCAGACTAACGATTGCGCCTTGCAGGTCCATGCCGATGACGCGCGCGATCTGGCTGAGTCGGGGCAGCGCGTCGCGCAGCAGGGGCGATTCATTGCGGTTTCCCGGGGCTGTCACGAACGGCGCGATGACGTTGCAGTGGCGATCGCACAGGGCTACAACCTTGTCGCCCTTGAGATGTTTGTGGCCGCTGTAACCGAGGTTGTCGCCGCCCTTCTTTGCCGCCGTGGTCGTGCCATCGCCGTGAATGACCGTCAGATCCAGCAACTGGTCTTCATGAAGCCTGCTGACCGATCCCGCAAAGATAGCATCCATGCAACCCGCGGTCTGCCAGCGGCGAAACGCCCGGTAGATCCGCGTGTAGTGAATCTCGGGCAGCCCCTTCGCATTGGTGCCGATCGGCAGCATTTTCCACTGACACCCCATATAGAGCGCCTGCAGGATGTAGTTGAACAGCTTGTGCAGCGACAGCGTCGGTGGCGGTCCACGTCGCCCCCGGCTCAGATGCGGCAAGACAAATTGCTCGAACTGCGCCACGCCCAATTTTGTCGGAATCGTTTGCCAGCCATGGTTTCCAGCCATTCTCGCATCCGCAAACTCTCGACTTTAACCGATCCGACTGCACCGATCCCGCCAGCCTGTCCTGACGCGGCTCGCAGACAAATCCGGCTGCTTGGAAAAACCCGCAACCACTTGGTCAAGAAAACAGCGAAGGGAGCACCAGTTTCTCCGGCCAAGCGCATCGTTGGCAAGAAAACGGCAAAGCCAGCAGTGAAGAAGGTTGCGAAAAGCATGGTCGCAAGTCGCAAGGCGGT
>NZ_FCOG02000269.1 GCF_001544975.2 Caballeronia arationis
CCAAGGTGGTCGCCTAGGACGGAGAACGGCTGCGTCGTGCTGGACAAGGACAAGGTCGCCATCGCCGACGCGGTGGCTCGGGAAGCGGGCGTCTTGCTCGGGATGAAGCGCGGGGGCGTCGTGACGCTCGCGCCCGATGCGCTTGTCTACGACCGCGCACCCGTGCGCGAGCAGGACATGTTGCGCGAGGTCGCGCTCGCCCTGATGCGCTTTTCGCCGATGGTCGCCGTCTGTGAAGAGGATACGTTGGTGGTCGATGTGTCGGCGAGTCTGCGTCTCTTCGGCGGCATCCTGCGGATTTGTCATCAGATCCGGCAGATCGTCGATGCTGTCGGCGTGAGCGTGCGCGTGAGCATCGCCCCGACCGGCCAGGGCGCATGGATGCTCGCCAAGCGCGGCCGCCGCGTGCTCAAGATGCGCTCCCTCGAGCGTGAACTTGACTCGCTGCCGTATCTGGTCGTGCCGGAAATCCGCCGGTTCGCCGACTGGTTCGCCGGGCTCGGATGCCGTGTGCTCGAAGATATCCGTCGCCTGCCGCGCGCCGGTTTGAAAAAGAGGTGCTCAGTGGAATTGCTGGATTCATTGGACCGCGCCTACGGGCTGTCGCCGGAACTGTACGAGTGGCTGGATGTGCCGCCTACGTTCAGCGCCCGGGTCGAACTGCCCGACCGGGTCGAACATGCCGAAGCGATTCTGTTCTCCGCTCGCCGGCTTGTCGTGCAGCTATGCGGCTGGTTGAGCGCGCAGCAACTCGCGCTCACGCACGCGAGCGTGACGCTTGAACACGAACGCGGACGAGAGGCGATCGAGCCGACCACCATCGACCTGGCGCTCGCCGAGCCGACCTGGCACGAAGAATATCTCGTGCGACTCTTGAAGGAGCGCCTCGGGCGCATCGAACTTCAGGCGGCTGTCATCGCCGTGCGGCTCACCGCGACCAAAGTCCAGGCCGCCGAGCCCCCGACCGATACTCTCTTCCCGGACCCGGGCGGCTCGACCGAGGACCACAACCGTCTGCTGGAACTGCTCGTCGCGCGTCTGGGACCGGAGAATGTCCTGCGCCCCGCGCCGACGTCCGATCACCGGCCTGAACACGCGAACCGCTGGGTGTCGGTCCAGGATGCAGCCAAGCCCGAAGCGCCGCCCTGCGACCTGCCCCGCCCTACGTGGCTGCTCGAAACGCCCCTGCGTCTGATGGTCAAAAACCACCGGCCGTTTTACGGATCGACGCTGAAGCTCGTCTCGACGGGCGAGCGCATCGAGGCCGGCTGGTTCGACGGAGATCTGGCTGCGCGCGACTATTTCGTCGCCGAAGCCAGCGACAAGAGTTACTACTGGATCTACCGCGAGCGGCCGAGCGCAACCTCGGACGAAGTGCGCTGGTTCCTGCACGGCCTCTTTGGATGACATGAGCCAAGCGCCGTGGATTCACCTTTCTCTGTCCTGCCCGCGTACGCGGAGCTTTTCGCCTTTTCCAACTTCACCTTCCTGCATGGGGCGTCGCGCGGGGAGGAACTCGTCATTCGCGCGTCGCAACTCGGCTACTCGGGTCTCGCCATCACCGATGAATGTTCGCTCGCAGGCGTCGTCCGCGCTCACGTTCAAGCGAAGGAAGAGAAGCTGCCGCTCCTCATCGGGTCGTATTTCAAGCTGGTTCATGCCGACAAACGTCCCGCCTTCGGGCTGATTCTGCTGGCCCAGAACCGTGATGGCTACGGCAACCTGTCCGAACTCATCACGCTTGGCCGCATGCGAGCGGCCAAGGGCAGCTATCTGCTCACACCTCAGGACATCGCGCGTCCAGAGAAAAATTACGCGCACCTGCGCGGCATGCCGAATTGTTTGGCGATCCTCATCCCCGATTTCCCTCCGAACGAAGACGCGCTCGCCGCGCAGCTCGAATGGATGAAAGCGACCTTTCCCGCTCGGGCGTGGGTGGGTCTGACCTTGCATCAGCACGCGATGGACGATATCCATCGCGGCACGGTCGAGCACGTTGCCTCCCGGCATCTGGTGCCGGTGGTGGCTACGGGCAACGTCGTCATGCACGTCCGGTCGAGAAAGCCGCTGCAAGACACGATGACGGCCATTCGCCTCGGCAAGCCCGTCGCGCAATGCGGCTACGATCTGGCGCCTAATGCCGAGCAACACCTGCGCTCGCGTTTGCGTCTGGCCAACCTATATCCCGAGCACACGCTGACCGAAACGCTGAGCGTGCTGGAGCGCTGCACGTTCTCGCTGGATGAACTCAGGTATGAGTATCCCGACGAGCTTGTTCCAGTAGGCTTTACGCACGAGGCGTATCTGCGTCAGGAAACGTATGTCGGTGCGCATCGGCGGTTTCCGAATGGCATTCCGCACGCGGTGCAGGAACAGATCGAACACGAACTGCAGTTGATCCGCGATCTCGCGTACGAGGCGTATTTCCTGACGGTCTACGACATCGTGCGGTTCGCCCGCAGCCAGCACATTTTGTGTCAGGGACGCGGATCGGCGGCCAATTCCGCCGTGTGTTACTGCCTGGGCGTGACAGAAGTGGATCCCTCGCGTGGCAACATGCTGTTCGAGCGATTCATCAGCAAGGAGCGCGGTGAACCGCCCGATATCGACGTCGATTTCGAGCATCAGCGGCGCGAAGAGGTCATCCAATACATCTATCAAAAGTATGGACGCGACCGCGCGGCGATCGCGGCTGCGGTCTCCACTTTCCGGCCTCGTGGCGCGCTACGGGAGACGGGCAAGGCATTGGGTGTCGATCCGCAGATCGTCGATCGGGTCGCGAAGAGCCATCAGTGGTTCGACAATTCGGCGGACTTGTTGCAACGCTTCGGCGAGTCGGGGCTGGATCCGGAGAACCCGTTGATTGTCGCCTGGGCGTCGCTGGCCGGACAGATACTGAATTTCCCCCGGCACCTGTCGCAGCATTCGGGCGGATTCGTGATCAGCCGCGGCAAGCTCACACGGCTCGTTCCCGTCGAAAACGCCGCGATGGTCGACCGCAGCGCCATCCAATGGGACAAGGATGACTTGGAAGCGCTCGGTCTACTCAAAATTGATGTGCTTGCGCTCGGCATGCTATCGGCGATTCGCCGCACGCTCGATATCGTGTCCGAGCAGCGCGGCGAGCGCTTCGAGATGCAGGACATCCCCGTCGAGGACCCGGTCACCTACGAGATGATTTCGCAGGCGGATACGGTCGGCGTCTTCCAGATTGAGTCCCGGGCGCAGATGTCGATGCTGCCAAGGTTGAAGCCCAGGACGTTCTACGACCTCGTGATCGAGGTAGCCATTGTTCGGCCGGGGCCGATTCAAGGCGGCGCAGTGCACCCTTATCTTCGCCGGCGACAGGGGTTCGAGCCTGTCACCTACCCGAGCGACGCACTGAAGGTTGCGCTCGGTCGCACGCTGGGCGTCCCGATTTTCCAGGAGCAGGTGATGCAGGTCGCGATCCTCGCGGCGGGTTTCACGCCGGGTGAAGCGGATCAACTCAGGCGCGCGATGGCTGCGTGGAAGCGCAAGGGTGGCTTGCAGAAGTACTACGACCGTATCGTCAATGGCATGCGCGAGCGCGGGTATAAGCAGGATTTTGCGGAAGCCATCTTTGAACAGATCAAGGGCTTCGGTGAGTACGGCTTTCCGGAGAGCCATGCGGCCAGCTTCGCCCTTTTGGTCTATGCGAGCAGTTGGCTGAAATGTCACGAGCCGGCGGCATTTCTCGCCGCGATGCTCAATTCCCAGCCGATGGGCTTTTATTCACCCTCGCAGCTTGTCCAAGATGCGAAGCGGCACGGCGTGCAGGTGTCCCCCGTCGATGTCACGATCAGCGGTTGGGATTCCGTTCTCGAACGTCGCGAAGGACAGACGCAGGCGGTCGTGCGGCTCGGGTTGTCTTTGCTCAGAGGCATGCGTGACGGCGCGGCCGAGCGGATTGAAGCCGCCCGTGCGGTCAGGCCATTCCTAAATGTCGGCGATCTGGCGCGTCGCGCGCAACTCGACCGGCATGATCTTCAAGTGCTGGCGAGCGCAAATGCGCTGGCTTCTCTCGCGGGGAACCGTCGCGAAGCGTTGTGGCAGTCGGTCGCGGCCGTCCCCGACCAGGACATGTTGGCCGACGCCCGACTCGAAGACGAGACGCCGGTGCTCGGCGCTCCGTCCGAAGCGGAAAACATCGTCGGCGACTATAAGTCGACCGGACTCACGCTGGGGCGTCACCCGCTGGAGTTGCTTCGCCCGATCCTGCTCGAGCAGCGCCTGATCCCGGCATCGACACTGCGAACGTATCCGAATGGCCGGCTGGCTCGCGGCTGCGGCCTGGTGACCGTCAGACAGCGACCTGGCACCGCCAAGGGCGTGATGTTCGTGACGCTCGAAGACGAGACGGGCAACGTGAACGTGATCGTCTGGCCGTCATTGCTCGAAAAGCAACGCAAGGAAGCGCTCGGCGCGTCGCTGCTCGCGGTCTACGGCACCTGGCAATGCGAAGGCGAAGTGCGCCACCTCGTCGCGCAACGGCTCGTCGACATGTCGCATTTGCTGGGCGG
>NZ_FCOG02000009.1 GCF_001544975.2 Caballeronia arationis
TTAGGGCACCGCCGAACGAAAGAGGCGGCAACAGACAAACCGAACCTACTGCTACCGCGCCACATCTCGACTCTACCGGCAGGAGATCGGGCGTCGCGTGCCACATGGCATCGACGCGCGTATGGATGCGCGTCGACGGCGTGCGCGGGTAATACGGATGATGGCCCATGCCGAAGGGCATCGGACGTTCCGACAGATTTCGCGCCGACATGGTGACGGTGAGCGCGTCGTCGGAAAGCACGATGCGCTGCGTCGCCTCATAGCAAAACGGCCAGTGATGTGCGGGCGCGTCGGATGGTTCGTGGCTGAAATGCAGCTCGACGCTCGACTCCGTCGTTTCGCCCACACGCCACGGGCGGCGCCACGCATGTCCGTGCAGCGCGTGATCGAACGCGTTGCCGTCGCCGGAGAGATCGATCGCGCGGCCATCGAACGTGAACCGCGCGTCGCGGATACGGTTGCAGTACGGCAGCAGCGGGAAGCTCGCCATGCCGAGCGGATTGCGCGCGGCAAGCGCGGCGTCGGTAGCCGGGCGCAGCCAGTGGACTTTGCCGTCGTCGTTCGCATCGAAGAACGCCGCGATTGCGCCGCCGACGTGCGGTGCGATCAGCGCGCGCCGCGCGCCGTGGCATAGCGCCAGCAGCGGCGGGGTGGAAGCGGCGCTCAATATGCGAACTGCCGGTAGTTTTCGTCGAAGATGCGCGGTGTCTCGTCGACCTGCGGGTTGTAGCGCAGAAGTCGCTTGGCGCGAGCCGGGAGCGCGTCGAACACGCGGCGCGGCACGTCGATGCGCACTTCCGGCCGGAAATACCACGCGCGGCTGTAGCCGATCACGACCATCGGACGCGGCGTGTCCATGAGATTCGGCGTTCCGCGATGCACGCCGCGCACATCGCGGATCATCACGTCGCCAACGCGCATCGGCACGCGTTCGGGCGGGAATCGCCCGTCCGCGAGGCCCGCGAGCGCCTCGTCGCGCGACATGCGATGCGTGCCGCGCGTGGTTTCAAGCGAGCCGTTTTCCTCATCGACATCGACGAGCGGAAAATTCACCGCGAGCTGGAACGAAGGCGTCTCAGGAAAGTGGTCGAAGAGCGCCGGTGTATCGCGATGCCAGTCCTGGAACTCGGAGCCGCGCACGGGCGTGTCGGTGGCGAACTGGCACATGACCGGGTCCGGACCCGCTACCCGTTCGACGATACCGAGAATGTCGTCGTCGCAGAAGATTGCCGGGTCGGCGAAATCGCCGTCGAACGGCAGCGTCACGTAGTAGCGTCCCGAACCGCGATTTCCGGTCGCCGCGCTCATGTGCGGCGCCAGAAGCGGTGCAAAAGCCGCGCGCCACGTCTCTATCGCTGCGCGCGGAAAGTGTTCGGGCAGCATGACGAAACCGTCGCGTTCGAACGCGGCGGCGAGCGCGTCGCGGGCGCTCTCGTCGTATCGGGGCATGCCGTCTCCTCTATGTGACATTGCGCTTTCGAGTCAGAATCGCACGCGCCGCGGCGCGTCGTCAATATTATTAGTAATTGTCCCGATGTCTGGCGCCCTTGTCATCAGGTTTTCGAGCGTTGTTCACGCATAATATTAGTGGTAAGGTCGAGACCGCATGAACGCGCCATCGGCATCGACCACGCCGCCTGCGGGCGGCCAACACAATGAAAAAATCCACGCAGCGCCGCCCGACGATGACCGACATCGCCAAGTTGACCGGCGTCTCCCAATCGACGGTTTCGCTTGTGCTGAACAACGCGAGCGGCGCGAAGTTTTCCGACACAACGCGCGACAAGGTGCTGAAGGCAGCACAGGAACTCGGCTACCGGATGACGCCGCGCGAGCCGCTCGCGCTCGACTCGGCAGGCGAGCGCAACCTGATCGTCTATCTCGCCGACGAAATCTCGACGAGCCCGCATCCGGTCGTGAACATCGACGGTGCGCGCGATGCCGCATTCGCGCACGGCCGCATGCTCGCCGTCTACTCGACGCATGGCAACGCGGAGATCGAACAGCAGGTGCTGGACGCGACGCTCAGCAACCCGAACGTGCTCGGCGTGATCTACGCGACCGTCTATACGCGACGCGTGAGTCCGCCCGCGGCGCTCTCGAAGGTGCCGACGGTGCTGCTCAACTGCTATGCGAGCGAGTTGAACCTCTCATCCGTGGTGCCGGCGGAAGTGGCGGGCGGCCACACCGCCACCGATCATTTGCTGAACGCCGGGCACCGGCGGATCGGCTATATCAACGGCGAGCCGTGGCAGGATGCCGCGCGCGACCGTCTGAAGGGATATCGAACTGCGCTCGCCACCGCCGACCTGCCGTTCGCGCCCGAACTCGTGCGTGAGGGCGACTGGAGTTCGGGCACCGGCTTCGAGCAGACGCTCTCGCTGATGCGCGAGCCGAATCCGCCGACTGCGATTTTCTGCGCGAACGACCTGATGGCGCTCGGCGCGATCGAGGCGCTGAAGCAACTCGGGCTGCGAGTGCCGGAAGACGTCTCCGTGCTCGGCTACGACGACCAGGAAATCGCGCGCCACACGCATCCGCCGCTTTCGACGGTCGTCTTGCCGAACTACGAACTGGGCCGCTGGGCAGTCGAAACGCTGCTTCAGGAAGAGCACAACCGCGCGGCGGGCGCGCCGGTCCGGCACCGGACCGTCAAGCTCGACGGGCCGCTGGTCGAGCGCGGGTCGGTCGGGGTAATCACCGTTGCGAAACAGCTCACGACTAATAATATTAGCGATTGACCGTTAATAAATCACGGTGGAATAATCGACGCACCTCAAAACCAAAAGGAACATCACCGCAGTTCGAAGCACCCGAGGCATCAGCAGCACAGAACAAAGCAAACCATCCCTATCGGAGGAAGACATGCTGTCGCTTAGAAAAACCTCGCGCCGGTGCGCCACCGGCATTCGTCCGCTGTCAGCGCTCGCTGCGCTGTCGCTCGTGGCGGGTCTGAGTGTCGCGGGCATCGCCAGCGCCGCCGACGACGCGCTGCCCAAGATCCCGAACAAGAAGCCCCTGCGCGTCGGCTTCGCGCAGACCGAGAGCAACAACCCGTGGCGGCTCGCGGAGACCAAGAGCTTCAAGGACGTCGCGGCCAAGTGCGGCTGGCAGATGGTCATGACCGACGCCAACAGCTCGCCCGCCAAGCAGGTCGCGGACATTCAAAGCATGATCGCGCAGCACGTCGATCTGCTCGTGTTCCCGCCGCGCGAGGAAAAGCCGCTCGCGCCGGTCGTGCTGCAAGCCAAGAAGGCCGGCATCCCGGTGATTCTCGTCGACCGCAATGTCGATCAGTCGATGGCGAAGGCGGGCAAGGATTACATCACGTTCATCGGTTCGGACTTCATTGACCAGGGACACCGCGCCGCCGACTGGCTCGTCAAGGCAACAAGCGGCAAGGCGACCATCATCGAACTGGAAGGCTCGACGGGCGCGTCCGCGGCGAACGACCGCAAGAAGGGCTTCGACGAGGTGATCGCGAAGAATCCGGGCATGAAGATCGTCGCGTCGCAAAGCGGCGATTTCGCGCGTGACAAGGGCCGCCAGGTCATGGAGACGCTGCTCCAGGCGCATCCCGACGTGACCGCGGTCTACGCGCACAATGACGAGATGGCGCTCGGCGCGATCGCCGCGATCAAGGCGGCCGGCAAGCAGCCGGGCAAGGACATCGTGCTCGTGACGATCGACGGAACCAAGGGCGGCCTCGAAGCCATCGCCGCCGGCGAACTGGGCGCGAGCGTGCAGTCGAGCCCGTTCTTCGGGCCGCTCGCATGCGACGTCGCGCAGAAGTTCGCGAAGGGCGAGACGGTGCCGCCGTGGGTCAAGGTCTCCGACCGCTTCTACGACAAGAGCAACGTCAAGGAAAGCATGCAGTACGGGTACTGACCGACAGCCAGACGGGTCATCGAGCCTGGAAGAGCAACAGCGAAGGTGTTTGGAGCGGCGCGTCCACGGAATCACGCGGACGGCCGCTCCTTTTGTACGCCAGCAAGCAACGAGTTGCATGGGAGAGGCAGCAATGGAGACGCCGGCAGCAGGCGGACAACCCGGGCGCGCGCTGCTCGAGATGCAGGACATCGACATCAGCTTCGGCGGCGTCGCGGCGCTGCGCCACGCGCGGCTCTCGGTCGTTCCCGGTGAGGTGCATGCGCTCATCGGCCAGAACGGCGCGGGCAAGTCGACGCTCATCAAGATTCTGACGGGCGCATACCGGCGCACGGGCGGCACGATCCGCTTCGACGGTCGCGAGGTCGATTTCCGCTCGCCAAAGGAAGCGCGCGAAGCGGGCATCAGCACGATCTACCAGGAAATCAACCTCGTGCCGTTCCGGTCGGTGGCCGAGAACATCTTTCTCGGCCGGGAACCGCGCCGCTTCGGCCTGATCGACTGGAAGCGGGTGCGCGCCGATGCGCGCGCGCTGCTCGATTCGTTCGGCTTGCAGATCGACGTCGAGAGGCCCGTGCGCGACTATTCGACCGCGATCCAGCAGATGGTCGCGCTGGCGCGCGCGGTGTCGTCGGATGCGAAGATGGTCATCATGGACGAATCGACGTCCTCGCTCGACGAACGCGAAGTCGAACTGCTGTTCAACGTGGTGCGGCGTCTGCGCGACGACGGCCGCGCGGTGATCTTCGTGTCGCACCGGCTCGACGAACTCTATGCGCTGTGCGACCGCGTCACCGTGATGCGCGACGGCCAGACCGTCGCCGAAAGCACGATGGCCGGCATGGACAAGCTGCAACTCGTCACGACGATGCTCGGGCGCTCGCTCGCCGCCGTCGTGCAGGAAGACAGCGCCGTAAAGGAGGCGAATCTCGCGAAGCGCGGCGGCGTCGTGCTTGCTGCACAGGCGCTCGCGAGCGGCGCGAAAGTGACCGACGTCACGCTCGACGTCCACGCGGGCGAGGCCGTCGGGCTCGCCGGCCTGCTCGGCTCGGGCCGCACGGAGACGATGCGCCTCCTGTTCGGCGCGGACCGTCCGGAGCGCGGGTCGCTCGCAATCGGCGGCGAGAGCGTGACGCTGAAGTCGCCGCAGGACGCGATCGCGCGCGGCGTCGCGTACCTCACCGAGGACCGCAAGGCCGAAGGCATCGTGCCGGAGCTTTCCGTGCGCGACAACCTCACGCTCGTCTGCCTGCGCACGCTGACGAAGAACGGCGTGGTGGACGTGGCGAAGCAGCGCGAGATCGTCGATCGCTTCATCGAATCGCTCGGCATCAAGCTGCGCTCGCCCGACCAGCCGATCCGCGAGCTCTCCGGCGGCAACCAGCAGAAGGTGCTGCTCGCGCGCTGGCTCGCCACCGATCCGAAGCTGCTCCTGCTCGACGAGCCCACGCGCGGGATAGACGTCGGCGCGAAAGCCGATGTGGCGAAGATCGTCCGCGAACTGCGCGACTCCGGGCTCGCGGTGCTGCTCTCGGCATCGGAGCTGGAAGAACTGACGGCGGTGGCGGACCGCGCGGTCGTGATCCGCGACGGCGAGACGGTCGCCGAACTCGACGGCGCCCGCATGAACGAGGCGTCGATCATGGATGCGATCGCCTACGGCTCGGGCGAACAATCGACGCTCGCGCAGGCCGTGACCGAAAGCGAAGGAAACACGCCATGACGCAGAAGACGCAACCCGCCGCCGTGGCGCTTTCGCGATCCGCGACGAAGAAGAAACGTCGCCTGACCATCCAGCGCGAGATTGCCGTGCTGCTCGCGATGATCGTGTTCAACCTGCTTTTCACCGATCACTTCTGGTCGCTGCAGACCTTCAACGTGAACCTGACGCAGGTCGTGACGATCGTGATCGTCGGGATCGGCATGACGCTCGTCGTTGCGACGGGCGGGATCGACCTCTCCGTGGGCGCGTCGATGGCGATCTCCGGTGCGCTCGCGCCGATGCTCTTCATGAACATCGACGGGCCGCTCGGCATCGTGCTCGCGTTCACGTTGCCGATCGCCGCCGCCGCCCTGTGCGGCGTGTTCAACGCTTTTCTCGTGACGCGGCTCGAAGTGCAGCCGATCGTCGCGACGCTCGTGCTTTTCATCGCCGGACGCGGGATCGCGCAGGTCGTCACCGACGGCAGCCTGCAGGCGTTCAACAATCCTGCGTTCCAGTGGATCGCACTCGGCAAGGTCGGGGGCGTGCCGTTCCAGATCCTGCTGATGTTCGCGCTCGTCGCGCTGTTCGCGTGGATCGTGCGGAAGACGCTCTTCGGCAAGTATCTGCTCGTGACGGGCGGCAACGAACAGGCGGCGTATCTCTCCGGCATCCCGACCGCGCGCGTGAAGATGATTGCGTACACCGTGTGCGCTGCGCTCGCGGGACTCGCCGGGCTGATTTCGATTTCGGTGAACTCGTCGTCGGATGCGAACGTGATCGGCCTCGGCTCCGAACTCGATGCGATCGCGGCGGTCGCCGTCGGCGGCACGGCGCTGACGGGCGGCAAGGCGTACATCGCGGGCACGCTGATCGGCGCGCTCATCATCCAGTTGCTGCGCTACACGCTGCTCGCGCACGGCATTCCGGACGCTGCCGCGCTCGTGATGAAGGCGGGCATCATCATCGCGGCCGTGTACGTGCAGCGGCGGCGGCACTGAGCGCGCAAGGAGCATCGACATGAAAAAGAACCTTCCGATTCTCATCGCGCTCGTGGCGCTGCTCGTGCTCGGCGTCACGCGCTACGAGCACTTCGCCTCCGCCTACAACATCACGTCGTTCTGGCGCTACAACTCGATGTTCGCGCTGATTTCGGTCGGCATGGCGTTCGTCATCATGACGGGCGGCATCGACCTGTCGGTCGGGGCGGTCGCGGCGCTCGGCAGCGTGGTCGCGGCGCTCGCGAGTTCGCACGGCAGCCTCGCGGCGGTGCTCGCCGGATCGTGCGCGGGGCTTGCGGTCGGTGTGCTGAACGGCCTCGTCATCACGCACATGCGCATCCTGCCGTTCATCGTCACGCTCGCCACGAGCCTGGGCGCGCACGGACTCGCACTCCTGCTCGGACACAACGATGCGGTCGCGATTTCCGCCGAATCAAACTTTGCCAACTTCGGCCAGGGCGACCTGTTCGGCCTGCCCATACCGGGTCTCGTCGCGGCGGCGGCGGCCGTGCTCGGCTGGATTGCGTTGCGCAGCACGCGCTTCGGCCGGCACGCGCTCGCGATCGGCGGCAGCGAGGAAGCGTCGCGGCTGATGGGTCTCAACGTCGACCGCACGCTGGTCTCGGTCTATGCGGTGAGCGGCCTGCTCGCCGGCATCGCGGGCGCGATCCTCGCGGCGCAGTTTGGCGCGGGGCAGCCGAACGAAGGCGTCGTGGGAGCTTTTCGCGATCTCGGCGGTGGTGCTCGGCGGCACGCGCCTCACGGGCGGCGAGGGTTCCATCGCGATGACGATCGCCGGCGTCGCGCTGCTCGGTCTCGTGTTCAATCTGCTCAATTTCGAGAACGGGCTCGGCTTCATCAGCTTGTCGGCGTACTGGCAGTCGGTAATTCGCGGGTTGTTCCTGCTGCTCGTCATCGTGTTGCAGGCGCGCGTGCTCCGTCGGCGAACGGGGCCGGTAAAGGTTGCACACTGAGAAAAGTTCGGAAAATCAAAACTCGCGTCAAATTTTTGTCTAGTCCATCCAGGCATCGATGACCGATCGTTCGGAAAATAGTTACCGAAACACGGGAAAACCCCGAATGCTTCGATCATTATGTTTATCGACAATAGGTAAACATAACCGACGCTCCCGGGGAACATTTACCGGAGCGAAAAAAGGCCACGAACCTGGAGAGAATCGACAATGCGAAATACCGAGGTCGCATATAAGAACGTTTACCTGATTCCGCTCGCTGCTTATGACGAAGGTTTATACGCCGCCATGCTGATCGTCAGGGAATTGAACGGATTACAGCGCGCGAGCGGCGTGCTAGGGCATTTTTCGGGGCCGGCCGAGGCCCGCCAATTCGCGCTTGCCTATGGCATGGCCGAAATCGACGACCGCCCGCCGGGCGCGCCCGCCGCATTGCTGCAGCCGTCCGGACGCAAAGACGCCGCGCTGCGGCACGCGGCATAACGCGCACCTTGCAGGGTGGGCGCCGGCGCTCATACGCCGCCTACGCCCTGCGTGACGAGCGCATGGGGCCCGCTCGTCAGCTGTTCCGTCAGAAAGTCGATACACACACGAATCTTCGCCGACGACGACGCCCGCGTCGAGGTCACCGCGAGCACGTCCGCCTGTTGCCGATAGGCCGGCAGCAGGCGTACGAGCGCGCCGGATGCGAGGCTCTCGGCGACATCCCACACCGACGCCATCAGGATGCCGTGTCCTTCGTGCGCCCACTGGAGCACGATGTCGGTATGGTTCGACGCCATCGGTCCCGTCACCTTGACGCTTTCCTCGCCGTGCGGACCGGTCAGGCGCCACACACCGAAGCGGTCGTCGCGTCCGCGAAAAAGCAGGCAGTCGTGCTGCGAAAGCTCGGTGAGATGCTTCGGCGCACCCTTGCGCGCGAGATAGCCGGGTGCGGCGCACAGGATGCGCACGCTCTGCGTGATCCGGTGCGCGATCAGATGCGGCTCCTGCACCGCGCCCACGCGAATGTCGATGTCGAAGTTCTCGCCGACGAGATCGACGCGCCGGTCGAGCAGTTCCAGCCATAGTTCGAGTTCGGGATGCTGCTTGCGCAAGAGCGAAAGGATCGGCGACACGTGATTGCGCCCGAGCCGGAAACTCGTCGCGATGCGCAGCAGGCCGCGCGGTCCGCTCGCGCGGCTCGCGAACGCGTCGGCCATGCCCTGCACGTCTTCGAGAATCTTCTGCGCCCATTGAAAAGCCGCTTCGCCGTCGCTCGTGACGCTCACGCGGCGCGTCGTCCGCGAGAAGAGCTTCACGCCAAGGCTCGCTTCCAGCATCGCGATGCGCTTGCTGACATGCGAAGGCGAGATGCCCATTTCCGTCGATGCCGTGATGAAGCTGGCGCGCCGTGCGACGGTGCAGAACAACTGAAGGTCGCGCAGGAACGCGTCATTGTTCGCTAGCAGCGCATTGTGATTTTCCATAGGGCCGCATTGTGTTGAGCTGGATGCATATTAATCTAGCGCCAGCCCGAAGCAGTGCGCAATCGGGAAAGATGCAGCCTTGCATGGGACCAGAGTAAGGCGCATGGGACAACCCCGACTCTGGTCGACAGCTTTGCATGGGACCAGAGTAAGGCGCTAAGCCCCAACTCTGGTCGACAAAGGAGACGCAGCAATGGAAAAGACCCGCATCGCCGTGGCAGGCGCTGGCTATATCGGACTCGCGCATATCGGCGTCATTCAGGCGAGCCCGGCCTGCGCGCTCTCGGCGATCGTCGATCCTTCGCCGGGCGCCGCAACCGTCGCGGAGAAGGCCGGCGTGCCGCTATATCGCTCGCTCGACGAACTGTTCGACAAGGACCGTCCCGACGGCATCGTGCTCGCAACGCCAAATCAGCTTCACGTCGAGCACGCGCTGAAGTGCATCGCGGCGGACGTGCCGATGCTGCTCGAAAAGCCTGTCGCGCCGAGTGTCGCGGAAGCCGAGACGCTCGTGGCCGAAGCGGAGCGCACGGGAGCCAGGATCCTGATCGGCCATCACCGCGCGCACAGTCCGATCATGGCGCGCGCGCGGCAACTGATCGAAGAGGGACGGCTCGGCCGGCTGGTCGCGGTGATGGGCAGCGCGGTCTTCTTCAAGCCCGACTCGTATTACGCCGATGCGCCGTGGCGCAGCCAGCCGGGCGGCGGCCCGATCCTGCTCAACATGATCCACGAGGTGCACAACCTGCGCATGCTGTGCGGCGACATCGTCGCGGTGCAGGCGTTCGCGTCGAATGCGACGCGCGGCTTCGCGGTCGAGGATACGGTCGCGATCAACCTGCGCTTCGCGAACGGCGCGCTTGGCACGTTCATGCTTTCCGATTCGGCGGCGAGCGCGCGCAGCTGGGAACAGACGTCGCAGGAGAACAAGGCCTACACGACCTACCCCGACGAGGACTGCTATGTGATCGCGGGCACGTCAGGCTCGCTGTCGGTTCCGACGATGCGACTGAAAACCTACGGCCGCGCCGAAGACCGCTCGTGGTGGAAGCCGTTCGACGAAAGCGTGGTGGCAATCACGCGCGACGATCCGCTTGCAAACCAGATCGAGCATTTCGTGCGGGTCGTGCACGGCGAGGCCGAGCCGATCGTCAGCGCACGCGACGGTTTGCAGAACCTGCGCATCACCGAGGCGATCGCGAAGGCCGCGCAGACCGGTGCAATCGTCGATACGACGCCCGCCTGAACCGCCCGTACCTGCCGCTCCGCTTCCGTCGATATAAGATGGCAAATCACGCCGGACCACGCGCGCCCGGACGATGAGCCAAATACAAAAGACCCGGAGCGAGACAGAATGGACCATGTGATCGGCATCGACATCGGCACCCAGAGCACAAAGGCGCTCGTCGTGAATGCGAACGGCGACATTGTCGCGCAGAGCACGCGGGCGTATCACCCCGACACGCCCAAGCCGCTGTGGGCGCAACAATGGCCCGACGTGTGGTTCGACGCAGTTGCCGAGTGCATCGCCGAATGCGTGAAGAAGGCGAACGTGGAACCCGGCGCGATCAGGAGCCTCTGCGTGAGCAGCCTCTACGGCGGCTCGGGCATTCCGGTCGGCGAGGACATGGAGCCGCTCTTTCCGTGCCTCATCTGGATGGATCGCCGCGCGACGAAGGAAGTCGAGAGGGTGAAGGCGCAGGTCGATCTGGCGCGGCTCGGGGCGATCACCGGCAACGGCGTCGACAGCTACTACGGCTATACGAAGATGCTCTGGCTGCGCAACAACGAGCCGGACGTCTGGGCGAAGACGCGCTACTTCGTGCCGCCGAACGCCTATGTGATCCAGCGTCTGACGGGCGAGCTCGCGGTCGATCACAGCTCGGCGGGCAACATCGGCGGCGTGTACGATATCGCCAAGCGCGCGTGGTCGCCCGAAGCGCTCGACATGCTCGGCATTCCCGCCGCGCTGATGCCGCCGCGGCTCGTCGAATCGACGGAGGTCGTCGGCGGCTTGCTGCCGGACTGGGCCGACCGGCTGGGCCTCGCGGCGGGAACGCCGGTCGTCGCGGGCGGCATCGACGCGGCCGTTGCGACGTTCGCCGCCGGCGTGACGAAGTCCGGCGAACACGTCGCGATGATCGGCACCAGCATGTGCTGGGGCTACATCAACCAGAGCGTCGATGCGGAGCACGGTCTCGTGAGCTTCCCGCACGTCTTCAACGGCCTGAAGGACCTGTACGTGTTCGGCGGCGCGATCACGGCGGGCGCGTCGGTGACGTGGTTCCGCGAGCAGTTCTGCCACGGCGAGACCGAGGCCGCGAAGGCGCTTCCGCACGGCGATCCGCACCGGATCCTGGAAGAGGAAGCGTCGAAGGTCGTGGCGGGATCGGACGGCGTTGTGTTCCTGCCTTATCTGATGGGCGAACGCAGCCCGGTCTGGGACCCGAGGGCGAGCGGCACGTTCGTCGGACTGAGCCTCTTTCATACGCGCGCGACGCTCTATCGCGCGGTGCTGGAAGGCGTCGCGTATGCGCTGCGGCACAACATCGAAGCGGGACGGCGCGGCGCGCGCTCGCTCGACGAGCGGCTAATCGTGGTCGGCGGCGCGGCGCACTCCGACCTGTGGATGCAGATCATCGCGGACGTGACGGGCTTTGCGGTGCTTTCGATCGAAGAGGAAGTGGAGGCCGCGATGGGCGCGGCGATGCTGGCGGCGCTCGGCGTGGGGCTCGTCTCGCGCGAGACGGCCGAGGCGGGCTGGGTGACGCTCGTCGAGCGCGCGCAGCCGGACGCCGCACGCAAGAAGCTGTATGACGAGCGCTTCGGCGTCTACGTCGATCTGTATCCTGCGCTCAAGCCCCTGATGCATCGGCTGCAGGCGAGTTGAGCGGATCGCCGTGCAAAACCGGCCCGTCGTTCGATTCCCGGCGCGCAAAATGAGAGGCCTGTGCTGGCGCGAGTGCGATAATCATCGTTTGTTTACCGCCAGCCCGGGAGAACGACCTTGAGCCGCATCGACAATCCGCAACTCGATCAGGAAGTCGGCCTCGCCGATTCCACGCAGGATACGACCCGCATCGACGATGTGCGGATAGGCGCCGTGCGCCCGCTGATCTCCCCGGCGCTCCTGCAGGACGAGCTGCCGGTGCCGACCGCCGTGCAGACGCTCGTCGAAAAGAGCCGCGCCGCGATCGCCGATATCCTTCACGGTCGCGACGACCGCCTCGTGGCCATCGTCGGGCCGTGCTCGATCCACGACCACGATCAGGCGCTCGATTACGCGCGCCGTCTGAAGATTGCCGCCGATGCCCTCTCCGACGACATTCTGGTCGTGATGCGCGTGTACTTCGAAAAGCCGCGCACGACGGTCGGCTGGAAAGGCTACATCAACGACCCGCGCCTCGACGGCAGCTATCGCATCAACGAAGGGTTGCGGCGCGCGCGGCAGTTGCTGCTCGACGTGAGCAGCATCGGTCTGCCGACCGCGACCGAGTTCCTCGACTTGCTGAGCCCGCAATACATCGCGGACCTGATCGCATGGGGCGCGATCGGCGCGCGCACGACGGAGAGCCAGAGCCATCGGCAGCTTGCTTCGGGCCTCAGTTGCCCGATCGGCTTCAAGAACGGCACGGACGGCGGCGTGCAGATCGCGGCGGACGCAATTGTCGCGGCGCGTGCGAGCCACGCGTTCATGGGCATGACGAAGATGGGCATGGCCGCGATCTTCGAGACGCGCGGCAACGACGACGCGCACGTGATCCTGCGTGGCGGCAAGAAGGGACCGAACTACGACCGCGAATCGATCGAGGCATGCTGCGCCGCGCTGAAGACGGTCGGCCTGCGCGAGCAGGTGATGGTCGACTTCTCGCATGCGAACTCGGGCAAGTCGCATCTGCGGCAGCTCGACGTGGCGGCGGATGTCGCGGGGCAGCTCGCGCACGGCGACACGCGCATCATCGGCGTGATGATCGAGAGCAATCTCGAAGAAGGCCGTCAGGATCTCAAGCCGGGCGTGCCGCTGCGCCCCGGCGTGTCGATCACCGATGCGTGTCTCGGCTGGGCGCAGACCGAACCCGCGCTCGAAGCGCTCGCGAGCGCGGTGCGCGAGCGCCGCGCGCGCTGAGCCGGGTTTCAGCTCACGTTGCCGTAGCAGACGTACTTGGTGTCGAGATATTCCTCGACGCCATAGTGCGAGCCTTCCCGGCCGATGCCCGATTCCTTCACGCCGCCGAACGGGCCCATTTCGCTGAACACCAGGCTTTCGTTCACGCCGACCACGCCGCATTCCAGCGCTTCCATCATGCGGAACGAGCGGTTCAGATCGGCGGTATAGAAGTACGCCGCGAGTCCGGTTCGCGGCCGGTTCGCGAGACGCAGTGCTTCGGCTTCGTCATGGAAACGGGTCACATTCGCCACCGGACCGAGGATTTCGTCGCCGCAAATCGCCATCTCGGGGCTGACGTTCGTGAGCACCGTCGGCTGATAGAAATTCGGGCCGGCCGCATGGCGCTGGCCCCCAGCCATCACCCTCGCGCCTGATTCGATGGCTTCCCTCACCAGCGCGTCGATCCGCTCGACCGACGCGCGGTCGATCAGCGGGCCGACCTGCGTCTCGTCGCGCATGCCGTCGCCCGTCTTCAGCGTCTTCACCTTGTCGACCAGTCGGCGCACGAATTCGTCGTGCACGCCTTCCTGGATCAGAAAGCGGTTCGCGCACATCGCCGCCTGACCCGTATGACGAAAGCGCGCCGCGATCGCGCCGCTCACAGCGAGGTCGAGATTGGCGTCGTCGAAGACGATGAAAGGCGAGCTTGCGCCGAGTTCGAGCGAGACCTTCTTTACCGTCGCGGCGCAACGGGCCATCAGCTTCTTGCCCGCTTCGATGCTGCCGGTGAACGACACTTTCCTGACCTGCGGGCTGTCGATCAGTGCGCCGACGAGTGTCTCGTCGTCGCCGGTCAGCACCGAGAGCACGCCGCGCGGCAGTCCAGCATTCTCGGCCAGCACGCAGAGCGCGAGCGCGGAGAACGGCGCCTGCGAAGCCGGCTTGAGCACGACCGTGCAGCCGGCGGCGAGCGCGGCGCCGATCTTGCGCGCGACCATCGACGAGGGAAATGTCCAAGACGTGATCGCCGCGCACACGCCGAGCGGCTCCCGGATTACGCGAATGCGCTGGCTGCGGCGCCCGGCCGGCAGGGTGTCGCCGTGAATGCGCCGCGCCTCTTCCGAGAACCACTCGATGTAATTCGCCGCCTGCGCGACTTCGGCGCGTGCCTCGTGAATCGGCTTGCCCTGTTCGGAGCTCAGGATGATCGCGAGGTCGTCGCGATGCGTCTTCAATAGCTGCGCCCATTCGCGCAACACGCGCGCGCGCTCGCGGCCGCTCCATTCGCGCCATTCTTCGAAGGCCGTCGCCGCGTGCGCGATGGCCTCTTTCGCCTGCGCGGCTGTCAGCCGCGGCACGTGGCCGATCGGCTCGCCGTTGGCCGGATTGACCACGGTGTCGTGCGGCTGCGATGACGCTTCGATCCACGTTCCGCCGACATACGCGGACTGCTCGAACAGGTTGGCGCACTTGAGTTGCATGAGTGTTGCTCCGATCGGATGTTTGCGCGACGTCGCATGTCCCGCGCGGGATTTACTTTAGCGGACTTCGTCGCCTGGTGACAAAGAGAACGTTTCGAGTGAGCCGCGGTATTCGGATCGCGATATGAGGTTTTTGATGCGCATGTAAGCGTCTGCTGAGACTCTCACGCCGCGCGGCCGGCGTCATGGCGCCATCGGTCATGCATCTGCATTTTGGCGACAGATGGCCACCAGTCCATCACTTTCCCAAAAATGACGACCATCATCTATTGAATAAAGTACGGTCATCATCTATTGTGGAGAGTCACAGCGACCCACACTGAAAGGAGAAGGAAATGCCGCTCGTACGCATCGATCTCGCGGAAGGCCAATCGGCCGAATACCGCGCCGCGCTGGCCGACGAAGTCTATAACGCGATGACCAAGACGCTGAACGTCCCGGCCAACGATCGCTTCATGGTCGTGAGCGAACACGAAGCTGGCGACTTCATCGCGGATCCGAGCTACCTCGGCATCGAGCGAACGCCGAAATGCGTGATCGTGCAGATCACGCTGAACGCGGGGCGCGACGTGAACATGAAGCGCGCCTTCTACAAGGCGCTCGTGGACGGCCTGCATGAACGCGTCGGCCTGAGACGGGAGGACCTGTTCATCAGTCTCGTCGAGGTGGTGAAGGAGAACTGGTCGTTCGGCAACGGCGAGGCGCAGTACGCGACCTGAACGACGACCATGCCACGCGTCTCCCGCGAACAGACCGAGCGCAACCGCCTGCTGATCGAGGCGGCTTCCGCGCGCCTCTTCAAGGAGCGCGGGCTCAACGGCGTGTCGGTCGCCGACATCATGGCGAGCGCGGGCCTCACGCACGGCGGCTTCTACGGGCATTTCGAATCGAAGGACGAACTCGCGTCGGTCGCATGTGCGCGAGCCTTCGAGGAATCGGCGTCGCGCTGGAAGGCGTTCGGCGAGCATGGCGCCACCGAACAGGCCGTGCTCTCAGCGCTGGCGAAGCACTATCTGAGCGCGAGGCAGCGCGACGATCCCGGCCTCGGCTGCCCCGCCCATTCGCTCGCTGCCGACGTGGGGCGCGAAGACGCGTCAAAACCGGTTCGCAACGCATACGCACGCGGGCTGAAGACGCTGGTGAGCGTGCTGATGTCGTATTCGAAAGCGCGCCGGACCAAGCGCGAACGACGGCGCGCGCTCGCGCGCATGTCAATGCTGGTGGGTGCCGTGACGCTCGCCCGGGCGGTTCGCGGCGACCCGCTCTCCGACGAGATTCTCGAAGCCGCGCGCGAGCACCTCGCACTCGACTCGCAGTAGCGAGCGCCGCGCACCTTTCATCTGCTTACTGCGGGATCGCCGCGATCACGGTGTGAACGTCGCGTGCCGCCTCCGCGTTTATCCCTATCCCTCGCGGGTTGACTCTCACGTGCTCAAGGCCGAAACTGCGTCACATTATCTGTGATCACAGGTCACACCATTCGCAGGGAGGCACGAAGTGGCAACACGTTCTGCTGGCAACGACCTGCCCGCGCTCGAACTCGTGGCGCGCGAAACCATGGCGGGCCGCGTCTACGCCCAGTTGCGCGAAGCGATCATGACCGGCCGCTTCGCGCCGGGGCAGTTGCTTTCGCTGCGCGGTGTCGCGGAAGCGGTCGGTTCGTCGACGATGCCCGTGCGCGCCGCGCTCACGCGACTGCAGGCGGAAGGCGCATTGATCGACGGTCCGGGGCGGGCGCTGATGGTCCCGCCGATGACGCTCGAACTGCTCGACGAACTGCGCGACGTGCGTATCGCGCTCGAAGGCTGCGTGGCGAAGCGCGCCGCCTCGCGCATGACGCAGGAGCATCTCGCCGCGCTGCAGGCCGTCTTCGACACGATGGATGCGCACGTCGAAGGGGGGAATGTCGCCGCCTATCTGCGCAGCAACTTCGAGTTCCATATCGCCATCTACACGCACGGCGCAAGCGACCTCACGCTCGCGACGATCCAGAACCTCTGGATGCGCATCGGCCCGTTTCTCAATCTCGTCGCGCCGGACATCCCGCACATGCGGAGGTCGATGGCGGCGCATCGCAACATCGTCGACGCGCTCTGGCGCGGCGATGGCGAAGGCGCGCGTGCGGGGATCGAGCAAGACATCGGCGACGCAGCCGCCGATTTGCAGGAGCGCCTGCAGGGCAGGGAAGCCGCGAGCGCCTGAGGTTCTAAAAAAAATGGAGGCAGCATGACGGTTCTACAGATGTTGAAACCGCACGCCGGCTTGCGCGTGCTCGTGACGGGCGGCGCATCGGGCATCGGGCTCGTGATTGCGCGCGCGTTCGTCGATGCCGGCTCGCGCGTGCATGTCTGCGACGCGAGCCAGCAGGCCATCGACGCGCTGCTCGAAGCCGAAAGCCAGACCGAGTGCAATGCGATCACCGCGACGCTCGCGGACGTATCCGACAAGGATGCCGTCGAGCGCGTCTTCGCCGACGCCGATGCGCAACTCGGCGGCCTGGATGTGCTGATCAACAACGCGGGCATTGCGGGTCCGACAGGTGGCATCGACGAGATCGACGTGGGCGAGTGGGAACAGACCATCGACGTCAATCTGAACGCGCAGTTCTATTTCGCGCGGCGTGCGGTGCCGCTCTTGCGCGGTGCGCGCGACGGCGGCGCGATCATCGCGCTCTCTTCCGTGGCGGGGCGTCTCGGCTACGCGTACCGCACGCCGTATTCCGCGACGAAGTGGGCAGTCGTCGGCCTCACCAAGAGCCTCGCGATCGAACTGGGACCGGCGGGCATCCGCGTGAACGCAATCCAGCCGGGCGTCGTGAAGGGTCCGCGCATCCAGCGCGTGATCGAGGCGCGCGCGAAGCAGCTCGGACTCTCCTACGAAAACATGGAGAAGGAGTATCTCGCGAAGATTTCGCTGCGCCGGATGACGACGCCCGAGGAAGTCGCGGCCACCGCGCTCTTCCTGTGCTCGCCGGGCGGCAGCGGCATCTCGGGGCAGGCGATCTCGGTGTGCGGCAACGTCGAAGTGCTTTAACGAATTCGAGTCTCCAGTCGAGAGGAATACATGGCAACGAAACGCAAGGTCATCATCACCTGCGCGCCCACGGGCGCGATTCACACGCCATCGATGTCGCCGTATCTGCCGGTGACGCCGCAGGAAATCGGCGATGCGGCACTGGCCGCCGCCAAGGCGGGCGCGGCCATCCTGCACCTGCATGCGCGCGATCCCGAGGACGGCCATCCGACGCAGGACCCCGCGGTGTTCCAGCAGTTCCTGCCGCGCATCAAGTCGGAAACCGACGCGGTCATCAACCTCACGAGCGGCGGCAGTCCGCACATGACGGTCGCCGAGCGTCTGAAGCCCGCGCATCACTTCAGGCCGGAAGTGGCGTCGCTCAACATGGGATCGATGAACTTCGGGCTTTATCCGATGCTCGATCGCTTCAAGGAACTGAAGTACGACTGGGAACGCAAGCATCTGGAAAACAGCCGCGACCTGGTCTTCAAGAACACGTTCGCGGACATCGAATACATCCTCACGTCGTGCGGCGCGAACGGCACGCGCTTCGAGTACGAGTGTTACGACATTTCGCATCTCTACAACCTCGCGCATTTCGTCGATCGCGGGCTCGCGAAGCCGCCGTTCTTCGTGCAGAGCGTGTTCGGTCTGCTCGGCGGCATCGGCGCGCATCCGGAAGACCTCGCGCACATGAAGCGCACCGCCGACCGCCTCTTCGGCAAGGACTATGTGTGGTCGATCCTCGGCGCCGGACGCAACCAGATTACGCTCGGGTCGATCGGTCTCGCGCAGGGTTCGAACGTGCGCGTCGGGCTTGAAGACTCGCTCTGGATCGAGCCGGGCAAGCTCGCGGAATCGAGCGCGGCGCAGGTCGTGAAGATCCGCCAGGTGATCGAAGGACTCTCGCTCGAGATCGCGACGCCTGCCGAAGCGCGCGAGATGCTCGGCCTGAAAGGCGCGAGCGAAACGAACTTCTGAACCGGAGGCCGTCTTGAACAAGCTGAAGGTTGTCGCGATGCCGACGGGCTGGCTCACCGTCGACCGCTCGTCGCAAGTTTATGGCCGCTACTTCGGCCAGCAGATGAAGGTGCCGGTCTGGTCGACGGCGATCGTGGGCGCGCAGAAAAAGATAGTCGTCGATACGGGCATTCACGATCCGGCGTGGGTGTCGAGCTTCGTGTGTCCGTGCGAGCAGGCGCCCGAGGAGAAGCTCGAACGCGCGCTGAAGGAATACGTGGGCTGGAGCGCGGACGAGGTCGATATCGTCATCAACACGCATCTGCATTACGACCACTCGGGCGGCAACACGCTCTTTCGCAACGCGCGCTTCGTGATACAGGCTGCCGAGTGGGAGTACGCGGGCCGTCCGCTGCCGACGCAAGCCACCTACTACCAGGAGTTCCTGATCGGCCGCGAACCGCTCGCGTACTTCCGCTGGCAGTTCGTGAACGGCGTCGCGGACATCGTGCCGGGCGTGCGCGTCGTGCCGACGCCGGGCCACACGCCGGGCCATCAGTCCGTCGCAGTCGATACGGACGATGGCGTCGTGATGATCGCCGGTGATTGCGCGAATTGCATGGAGAACATCGTCGATCTCGTGCCGGTGGGGATCGTCCACGAGACGTTCGCCGAACTGGCATCGCTCAGGCGCATCCGGCAGATCGCCGATTTCGTGATTCCCGGACACGACCCGAATGTCGTGCCCGGATCGTCGGGCATCGAACTGCCCGCAAGCGCACGTCTGCAACACATCGAAAGCTAGAACACAAACATACGTTGGATGGAGGAAGACATGAAAGCACTGACGCATACGATTCGTCATGCGGGCCGGCTCGCGCTCGGCGCTGCGTTTCTGGGAGCGATCGCTTTATCCGGGCCGGCAGCGGCCGCGGACAAGTACAAGATTTTCCTTTCGATGAGCTATGTCGGCAACGACTGGCAGACCGAAGCCGCGAACATGGTCAAGGCGATGGCCGGGACGCCCGCGTTGAAGGACAAGGTCGATCTCGAAGTGCAGGTCGCGGGCACCGACGCGCAGAAGCAGATCCAGCAGATCAACTCGATGGTGCAGGCGGGCGCGAAGGCCATCGTCATCTATCCGATCTCACCGACCGCGCTCAATCGCGCGATCAAGAATGCGTGCTCGAAGGGCGTCGTGGTGGCCGCGTATGACGGCGAAGTCACCGAACCGTGCGCGCATAACGTGACCATCGACCAGCATCAGGCAGGAACGGTGACGGCGGAATGGCTTGCAAAGACCATCAACGGCAAGGGCAACATCGTGATGATCAACGGCGTGCCGGGAACCTCGGTGGACCGCGCGCGCACGGAGGCCGCGAAGGCCGTGTTCGCGAAGTATCCGGGCATCAAGATCGTCGCGGAAGGAACCGGCATGTGGAGTCAGGCGACGGCGAAGACCGAGCTGTCGAAGATTCTCGCGACGAACAGCTGGGACAAGATCGACGGCCTGTGGATGCAGGTCGGCTGCTTCACGGCGGCGTCGATGCAGCTCGAAGCAGGCATCGCCGACGACAAGATCAAGCCGTGCGCGGGCGAATCGTCGAACGGGCATCGAGTGCAGATGCTGCCGCCGGGCACGGTGAAGGGCGAAGGCGCGTATCGCTCGATCGGCTACCGCTCGATCTCGTACGGCGCGCCGCCGTACTCGGGCGCGATGGCGCTCAAGATGGCCGTGCAGAAGCTCGACGGCAAGGACTTTCCGCAGCGCGTGACGCTCAAGCTGCCGCTCGTCGAGACGCCGCAGTCGAAGCTTTGCAAGACCGGTTCGATCGATGAACTCAAGGCGGGCTGCACCGCGTTCATGCCGGACAAGGTGCCCCCGGGCTGGTTCGCGGACATCTACTCAGACGATACGCGAGAGGTCGGCTTCAACGCGGCGCTGACGGGCAAGCAGGACTGATTCCGACAGCGACCATTTTGCATGGGACCGGAGTAAGCGCCAAAACGCTGGCTCTGGTCGACACAAAGGGAGACACGCGATGACGTCCGAGCTGGCCATCGATCTGTCCAAAGTCACGAAGCGCTTCGGTGCGACCGTTGCGCTCGACGGCGCGTCGTTTAGCGTGAAGCGCGGCGCCGTTCACGCGCTGCTCGGCGAGAACGGCGCGGGCAAGTCCACCACAGTCAAGCTGCTCTCGGGACTCATGCAGCCCGACGCGGGCAGCATCGCCGTGATGGGGCGCGACGTGACGATGAAGAATCCGATGGACGCGCATCGTGCCGGCGTGCAGACCGCGTTCCAGGAGATGACGCTCGTGCGCGACCTGACCGTCGCGCAAAACCTGATGATGTCGTATGAGCCGACCGGCTGGTTCGGCCGCATCAAGCGGCGCGAGTCGCAGCGCATGGCGGCCGAATGGCTCGAACGCCTGGAACTAACCGACGTGCGACCCGGCGCCTACATCCGCGATCTCGCGCTTCCTGTGCGGCAGAAGATCGAGATCGCGAAGGCCATCGTGCGCGGGCCGCAGGTGCTGCTGCTAGACGAGCCTACTTCTGCGCTCTCGGGACGCGACGTCGCGTGGCTCGCACGGCGCATCGAAGAGATGAAGTCGCGCGGCGTCACGTTCGTCTTCATCTCGCATCGCATGCAGGAAGTGCGCGAGTTCTGCGACAGCCTCACGGTGTATCGCAACGGAAAGGACGTCGGTGCGTTCGATACCGCCGCCATCTCCGACGATGAAGTGATCCGCCTCGTCATTGGCCGCTCGATGGAGGCGAAGTATCCGCCGAAGGTGCCCGCCAACATCAGGAGCGACGTGCCCGCGATGGAAGCGCGTGGCATCAAGGTCGATGGCGTCGTGAGCGACTTCAACCTGACGCTCAAGGCGGGCGAAGTGCACGGCATCGCGGCGTTGCAGGGCATGGGTCAGCGTGAACTCTTCGAGGCGCTCTTCGGCGCCGAGTTCATCGACGACGGCGAGATCCTGATCGACGGCAAGCCGGTCACGCTCACGTCCACCGCCGATTCGTTGAAGGCCGGCGTATCGACGAGCTTCCTTCCCGAGGATCGCAAGACCGAAGGGCTGTTCCTGCGTCTGCCGGGCGGTGCGAACGTGTCGTTGCCGGTCATCAAGCGCTTCTCGCGCTTCGGTCTCATCGACCGCAAGCGGGAGCAGGCCGCGATCAAGCGGGCGCTGGCGCAGATGGAAGTCAATCCGCGCGCGGTCTACAAGCCGTGCCTGTCGTTCTCGGGCGGCAACCAGCAGAAGATCGCGATGGCGAAGTGGCTGCTTACGCAAAGCCGCGTGTGGCTGATGTTCGATCCGACACGCGGTATCGATGTCGGCACGAAGCACCAGATTTTCGTGCTGATGCGCGCTTTCGCAGCAGCAGGCGGCTCGGTGCTGTTCTATTCGACCGACGTGCCCGAGCTCGTCAACGTCTGCGACCGTGTGTCGGTCGTGTATCGCGGCCGCAATGTCGCCGAACTCGAGGGCGATGCGCTTAGCGAAGAAAACGTGATGCGCAAGATGCTTGCGAGCTAAGACCGATTCAAGCAAACAGAGGTGCTTCATGAACAACGCCATTGCGTCTCCCGATAGCGAGATCGTGCGACCCGGCGCGCGTGTCGGGCTCGGCGCGCGCATCGACCATTACCGCGGCCTGATCATCGCCATTGGTGCATTGCTCGCGATGCTGGTCGCGTGGGTGTCGCTTTCCGCGACGCCCGTCGGCCTGTACGACATCGGTTCGGTCATATCGAGCAGCACGACGCTCGCGCTCGCGGCGATCGGACAGACCATCGTCGTGCTCTCGGGCGGCTTCGACCTGTCGGCGTCGGCGGTCGTGTCGCTTTCGAACGTGCTCGCGGTGCGCTTCGTGCAGGGCACGCCGCTCGAACAGTGGGGCGGCGTCGCGCTCATTCTCGCAATCGGCGGCGGCATCGGGCTCGTGAACGGCGCGGTGATCGCGTGGTTTCGCTTGCAGTCCATCGTCGTCACGCTCGCGACGATGTTCATGGTGCAAGGGCTCACTCTCCTCATCCAGAACAAGCCGGGCGGGAGCATCGGCGAACAGTTCGGCGCGTTCGTCACATCGGACCTGATTCCCGACAAGGTGCCGATGTCGGCCGCAGTGCTCGTGCTCGCGCTCATCGTCTGGTCGTTCGTGAAGCGCACGCGCTTCGGCGTGGGCCTCTATGCGCTCGGCAGCGATCCGGACGGCGCGTACGCGAACGGCATGCCGGTGACGCGCTACCGCATCGCGACTTACGCGCTCGCCGGCATGTTCTACGCGGCGGCGGGTCTTTACGTGTCGGCGCAGACGGGGTCCGCAGACCCGCTCGTCGGCCGGCCGCTCCTGCTTTCGATGTTCACGACGGTCGTGCTCGGCGGGACGTGGCTCGGCGGTGGACGCGGCGGATGCGTCGGCACCGTGTTCGCCGCGATGACGCTGATGATCACGGTGAACATCCTGCTCGTGCTGAACGTGTCGGCGTTCTTCACGACGATCGCCGAAGCGGTGATCCTGATTCTCGCGGTGCTCGGCTCGTCCATCGGCAAGCAGTCCGCTGCGCATCACTGTGCGCGCTATGCGTCGCAATGGATCAAGGCGCTGCGAACCGGGACGCGCGCGCAGGATAGCGGCGATGCGCGCCGCGTCAGTTTCGAAGTAGAGAACTTTCGTCCGATCGACAACACGGAACTGAAGGGCCGTGCGATCGGAGACTGGATCGAGCGCAATCGCGAATGGGTCAAGTATGTGATGCCCGCGTATCTGCTGTTCATCGCGGTAGTCGTGATCACCGGGTTCGTCTACGGTCCCGGCGTGCTCGCGAGCGCGAACTTCTACAGCAGCCTGCTCACGCTCACGTTGTTTCTCGCGATCCTTGGCCTCGGCCAGGGCGCCGTGATCCTCACGGGCGGCCTCGACTTGTCGATGCCGTGGCTCATCACGCTGTCGGGCGTGCTGCTTACTGGCCTCACGCATGGCCTGAACGGCGCGGCGGTGTGGGCGGTGCCGCTCGTGCTGGGCGTCGGGCTGCTCGTCGGCGTGTTCAATGGCGTCGGGGTCGTGGTGCTGGGGCTGCCGCCCATCGTCGTCACGCTTGCCGCAAACGGTTTGCTGCAAGGCCTCACGCTGATCTATTGCAACGGCTCGCCGCAAGGCTGGGCACCGTCTTCGATCAGCGAGTTCACGAACGGCCGCTTCGGTCCGCTCTCGCTCGCGGCGTGGAGCGTGCCGCTCTTTCTTGCGGTCGCGTTGTTGCTGCTGCATCGCACTGCGTTCGGGCGCCGCGTCTATGCGGTTGGCAATTCGCAGGTCGCAGCGAAGCTTTCTGGCGTGCGCGTAGGCGCGACGCTTATCGCCGTGTACTGTCTTTCGGGGCTTTGCTCCGCGATCGTCGGGTTGCTGCTTGCGGGCTTCAGCAGCCAGGCGTTCCTCGGCATGGGCGATCCGTATCTGCTGCCGTCGATTGCGGTCGTCGTCGTGGGCGGCGCGCTGATTACCGGCGGGCGCGGACACTATCTCGGCGTGTTCGGCGGCGCGCTGCTGCTCACCGCGCTCGGTACGCTGCTCGCGGGGACGACGGTGCCGCCGGCCGTGCGCGACATCATCAATGGACTCGTCGTGTTGGCAGCGGTGATTACGCTGCGGGACAAGAAGGCTTGAGTTTTTTGAGCGGGTTCATGCGCCTCGCGCTTCCTTCAATGGAACTTGTATTGGTATTGGTCTATTAGCTCTGCCCCTGTGCGGGGCGGCAGTTACTTTCTTTGCTGCTGCAAAGAAAGTAACCAAAGAAAGCAGCTTTTTCAGGCAGCAGTCTTAGGACGGCAACGCACTGGCAATACCGATTGGCCCAGCGCCTAAGTGTCGCCCTCAAAGGACTTCAGGGCTTGGCGCGCGGCACGCACTGTGAAATCGCACAGTGAACGAGTTGGCACAGCAGTCATTCATCCGTTTTCGCTTCGCTGGACGAGAGGTACATCAGTCGTGCGGTTTGGCTTCGCGGTCGTTGCAATCCGCTGGTTTTCGGACGCCCGTCGTCCGAGCGAAGCGCGGACGGACCGGAACGCAGTGCATACCACTCTGTTGGAGTGCGAGGGGTGTCAGTGCGTGCGCGTGCCAAGCCGGGAGGGTCCTTTGAGGGCGACACTTAGGCGCTGGGCCACTCGGTAGTGCAAGTGTGGTCACGTCCTAATATCGCTGACCCCCTAGCTGCTTTCTTTGCTTACGTTCTTTGCAGCAGCAAAGAAAGTAAGTCCCGCCCCGGACAGGGGCAGAGCAAATAGACCACAAAGAAAGCAAGTTCCATAGAAGCGCAGAACCATCAAACGGTGCAAAACACGATCCAGGAGACATTCGATGGCGAATCGACGAATAGCGGTGATCGGCTCAGGACGAATCGGCCGAGCGTGGGCGATTGTCTTCGCGCGCGCGGGCTTTCACGTGAACCTGCACGATGCGGACCTCGCAATGCTGGACGGCGCGCTGCCGGCGATAAGCGAAAGCGTTCGCGACCTGGCCGAGTTCGGCCTGATCGATGAAGATGCCGGGAAGATCGTCGCGCGCATCACGCCGTGCGCGAGTCTCGCGGACGCCGTGCGCGACGTCGAACTCGTGCAGGAGAACATCGCGGAGATCGTCGAGGCGAAGCGCGCGCTCTTCACCGAACTCGACCGCCTGACCAAACCCGAGACGCTGCTGTCCAGTTCCACTTCGGGCCTGCCCGCGTCGACATTCACCGAAGGCTTGCACGGTCGCGCGCGCTGCCTCGTCGGGCATCCGGTGAATCCGCCTTCGCTCGTGCCGCTCGTCGAACTGTGCGGCGCACCCTGGACCTCGCGCGAGACGCTCGAGCGCGCCCGCGCGTTGTATGAAGAAGCGGGGCAGAAGCCGGTAACCGTCAATCGCGAGATAGCAGGCTTCCTGCTCAACCGCCTGCAAGGCGCCGTGCTCGACGAAGCAATGAGTCTCTACGAGCAAGGCTACGCGAGCGCCGCCGATCTGGACACGGTCATGCGCGACGGCCTCGCCATGCGTTGGTCCTTCATGGGCCCGTTCGAGACCATCGACCTGAACGCGCCGGGCGGCGTGCAGGACTACGCGGATCGCTATGGCGGCACCTATCGCTCGATTGCAGCGCAGCGCGTGCCGTTCGACTGGTCGCCCGACACGATCGCGAAGCTCGATGCCGAACGCCGCGCGGTGCTCGATCGCGGCGACATCGAAACGCGCAGCCGCTGGCGCGATCGCAGGCTGATGGCGCTGCTCGCCCATCGCCGCACGGTTGCGAAGAAGGAACAGGACTGAAGCGCCGCTAAACCAAATACGGAGACGACGATGATCGAAACGCGATTGCTGGTCGATGCGAACAATCACCTCGGCGAAGGGCCGCTCTGGGATGTGAAGGAGGAGCGGCTCTACTGGATCGACAGTACTGCCGCCGAGATCTACCGTTGCCGTGCGGACGGCAGCGAAGTCGAGCGCTTTTTCGTGCCGCGTCATATCGGCTCGATGGCGCTGCGGGAGAAGGGTGGCGCGGTGGTCGCGCTCGCGAACGGCCTGCACTTCTACGACTTCGACAAGCAGACGGTCCAACTGATCGCGGACCCGGAAAGCGACGATCCCGAGACGCGCTTCAACGACGGCAAGGTGGATCGCAAAGGCCGTTTCATTGCGGGCACGATGGCTTACGACTTCGACCGCTACGATGCGGATCGCGGACAGCGCCCGACGCGAAGCGGCGGGCTGTACCGGCTGGATACGAACGGCAAGGTGACCCGGCTCGACGGCGGGATCAGTTGCTCGAACGGCCCGTGCTGGAGCCCGGACAATCGCACGCTGTATTTCACGGACACCTACGACAAGCAGATGTACGCCTATGATTACGACATCGAAACGGGCGCCGCGTCGAACCGGCGCGTGTTCGCTTCGGCGCGCGACATGGCCGGGACCTTCGACGGCGCGACCGTCGATGCGGAAGGCTACATCTGGTCGGCGCTCGTGTTCGGCGGGCGGATTTTGCGCTACGCGCCAGATGGCACGCTCGATCGCGTCGTGCCGTTTCCGGTGCGCAACCTGACGAGCGTGATGTTCGGCGGCCCGAATCTGGATACGCTGTATGTCACGACGATGGGGCGCCCGATGTGGGGCATCCCGCAGAAAGAGCGCGACAAGGGCGGACTGTTCGCGGTGACGGGACTCGGAGTCAGAGGATTGCCGGAACCGCGCTTCGGCGGTTAGGCGGATCAGCGTCGCTCCAGCGAAGGCGAGCGCGACTCAAGCGGTTCGCTGTCGCCCGCCTGACGCGCCGCGCCGGCAAACTCCTTCCGGTAGGCCGCCGGCGTCGTCTCCTTGAGCGCGCGGAACTGGCGGTTGAAATGGGCGACATTCGGAAAGCCGGACCGTGCCGCAATCACCGAGACCGGCCACGACGTATCGGCGAGCATCCGGCAAGCGTGACCGACGCGCACGCGGTTCACATATCGCCCCGCACTCTCGCCGAGATGCTGCACGAAATAGCGATTGAGCGTGCGTTCGGAGAGCCTCGCGGCCGCCGCCAGTTCACTGACCGTCAGCCGCTCGGCAAAGCGCGCCTCGATCACCGCCAGCGCGCGATTGAGCCGCTCCGGCTCGTGGCCCGACGGGCGTCCGGCCCTGCCGACGTCGAACGCGCTCGGCGATGCCAGAGGCTTGGCGTCTTCATCGGCGAGCGCGCATAGCGCATCGAGCACGACGCCGAGCCGCTCGCGCGGCGAGTCGGAAAGAAGTCCCCCGGCACGCGCGCGCAGCGCTGCGCCCGCTTCGGGACCAAACGCCAGCCCGCACGCGGCGCGCCTCAGCAGCCGATGCAGCGCCTCGAACTCCGGACAACAGTCGGCCACCCGCCGCGCCCAGTCGCCGCTGAACCACACGACGATGGCGACCTGCGGCGCACTGCCGTCGATCGAACGATTCGACGACCACGTATGCGGCAGGTCCGGCGGCACGAGCACGAGATCGTCGCCTTCGTAGGTCGCGATCGAGTCGCCGATGTAGCGCTTGCCGCGGCTGTTCATCGTCAGAGTGAGTTCGTACTCGGGATGGTGATGCCATTCGAAAGGGATGCGCGGCAACTTTCGATGAAAGACGCGCACCGAGCAGCCGGTGCCCATCGCGACGCGTTCGTAGGAAGGCTTCATGGCCGAAAGCGCAAAGAACTTGACCGTATGGTATCACTCGGAGAGGGCGCATCGGACTAAGCTGGGGGCATTCGAAAACATCAGGAGACGCCATGGATGCCCTTCATATCGACGACTTGCCGGCTGCGATTCGCGCAGTGAAACGACAGCTCCGGGCGGCGCTGCCCGACTACAGGGAAGTTTTCAGGCAGGTCGAGGCAGAGATCGAGCGAAAGGTTGCCTTCATCGTGAAAGAGCGAGGGCGCGGCGACTCGGTGATCCCCGAAATCCGCTTCGCGGACATCGCGGCGGGTCGGGTCAGCGACGAACAGATTGCGCTCGTCAAGGATCGCGGCGCGTGCGTCGTGCGGGGCGTTTTCACGCCGGAACGCGCGAGCGAGTGGGATGCGCGCGTGGCCGCGTATGTAGAGGAAAACCTGCTCGACGAGAAACTCGAGCATCGGGCCGAAGACAAGTACTTCGGCAATCTCGCGTCGAGCAAGCCGCAGATCTACGGCATCTACTGGTCGGGGCCGCAGGTCGAGGCCCGGCAGTCGCCCGAACTCACCCAAACGCGCGTGTTCCTTAACCGCCTGTGGAAATGGGAGAGCGAAGGCCGCGTCCATTTCGATCCCGAGCGGGTTCCGGTATACGCCGACCGCCTGCGCCGCCGGCCTCCCGGATCGGAGTCGCTCGGGTTGTCGGCGCATTGCGACGGCGGCTCGGTCGAGCGATGGCTCGACGACAACTTCAGGCGCGTCTATCGGCATGTGTTCAGCGGCGACTGGCGCCGCTACGACGCCTTCGATGCCGCCTACCGGCCCGAAGTGCGCGAGGTTCCGTCGCCGGCCGTCTGCTCGATGTTCCGCACGTTCCAGGGCTGGACCGCGCTGACGCCGCAAGGCCCCGGCGACGGCACGCTGCAAATCGTGCCGATCGCGAACGCGATGGTCTATGTGCTGTTGCGCGCGCTGCAGGACGACGTCGCCGACGACGATCTGTGCGGTGCGTTGCCGGGGCGCGCGTTGTCCATCAAGCCGGAGTGGCACGGTCTGTTGCAGGAGGCGCTGTCGTCGATTCCGCAGATGCAGGCCGGCGACACCGTGTTCTGGCATAGCGACGTGATTCACGCGGTGGAGGATGTGCATCGCGGAACGGGTCACAGCAACGTGATGTACATCTCGGCGGCGCCGGCCTGCGCGAAGAACGACGCCTATTTGCGGCGCCAGTTGCCGGCGTTCGTGAAGGGAGAGAGTCCGCCCGATTTCCCGGCCGACCATTTCGAAGTCGATTTTGCCGGAAGGGCGACCGAGGCCAGTTTGACTGCGCTCGGCAAGGAGCAACTGGGCTTCGGTCTCTGAGGCTTTTTGCGCGTGCGGCGAAAACGCCACCGTTACGCGACCGGCAAACTCCCGGCGTAGAGCGGCTCGGGCAATCCTTTCACGCCCGGGCGCAGCGTGAACACGTGTCCGTCGTCGTCGTTCGCGTTCGCGCCCGGGCGGATCGAGGTGACGAACAGGGTGTCGAGTTCGCTGCCGCCGAATGCGCACATCGACGGCTTGCTTGCCGGCACCGCGATCTCGCGGTCGAGCTGGCCTTGCGGGGTGAAACGCAGGAGCCGGCCGGCATCGTTCGCGCAGGTCCAGTAGCAGCCGTCGGCGTCGACGGCAGCGCCGTCCGGGCGGCCCGAATAGTGATGCAGGTCGGCGAAGACGTGGCGATTGTGCGGCGTGCCGGCTTCGATGTCGAAATCGAATGCCCACACGAGCCGCCGCGTCGGATGTGAATCCGACAGATACATGGTCGCGCCATCCGGCGACCACGCGAGGCCGTTCTGCGTGATCAAGCCGTCCACCACCGGTGACGACAGCGTGCCCTCCGCGTCGAAGCGATAGAGCGCGCCGGCCGTGCTGGCAAGCGACATGTCCTGCACCATCGTGCCGGCCCAGAAGCGGCCCTGGCGGTCGCAGCGGCCGTCGTTGAAGCGCATGCCATCCGCCGCGAAATCAGGCGCGGCGAGGCGGCGCGTCGTGACATCGGCGCTATCCAGCGTCACCGCGAAGATCCCGCTTTCGAGCCCCGCGAGCACTGTGCCGTCGCGGTCGAACGCAAAGCACGCGACCTGTTCCGGCATCGCCCACTCGCTGCGACGCCCGCTCGCGATCTCCAGCCGGACGATCTTCCGCGCCGGAATGTCGACCCAGTAGAGCGCCGCTTCGCCCGCGTGCCACACGGGACACTCGCCGACTGTCGCGCGGCCGGCCGCCTCCAGCCGCTCCACGCGCGGCGCGGCGCTCATCGGCTGCGCTCCATCGGCTCGCCGAGCACGAACGGGCCGCCCTGGAAGCGCTGAGCGGGATCATCGTGGTCGTCGGTCGGCGCCGATGCCGGGAAGCGCTCGGCGAATTGCACGGAGCTGTCGCGCGGGTTGAAGCCGAGGAACGCCGCCTTCGTGTTGTCCCACCACTTGACCGGATTGTTCGACGCGCCATACGCCACCACGTGCCCGACGCGGTTCGTGAACAGCGAGCACCGCACGAGCTCGATGAAATCCCGGTAGCTCAGATACGTGACCAGCATGCGCGGATTCTTCGGCTCCTCGAACGACGAGCCGATGCGCAGGCATACCGTCTCGATGCCGAAGCGGTCGTAGTAATAGCGCGAAAGCGATTCGCCGAAGCATTTCGTGACGCCATAGAGGCTGTCCGGACGCTGCGGCGAGTCCGCGTCGAGCACGTCGGTGACGGGATGAAAACCGATCGCGTGATTCGAACTCGCGAACACGACGCGCTTCACGCCGTGCTTGCGGGCCGCTTCGTAGAGGTTGTAAGTGCCGCGGATGTTCGCTTCGATCAGGTCGTCGAACGGTGCGTCGATTGAAATGCCGCCGAGATGCACGATCGCATCGACGCCTTCGACGAGATGCATCACCGCCTCGCGGTCGGACAGGTCGACGACGTTCGTTTCCTCGTGCGGCGCGGGTTCGCCGAGCGCGGCGATATCGCTCACGCGCACGGTGTCAGCCCAGTTCGCGAGCGCGCTGCGAAGCTGACAGCCCAGATTGCCGGCCGCGCCGGTCAGGAGCAGACGGCGAAACGGTTTGCGTGTCTGGTTCATGGGAATTTCCTCCAGGATGCTTCAAGAATTTGATTAAGGAAAACGTTTTCCGTACTATAGCGGCGGCTGTTGCTCATCGTCAATTGGCGCCTGCCGGTGGCGGTTTCCCCGAGAGGATCGCCTGCCCGGCGTACGCCCGCGAATCGCGTTTTCTGCGACAATCCGTTAACAGACAGAGAAAACGTTACCCTCCGGTATGAAAAAACTTTCCCCGACGATTCGCGACGTTGCCGCCGCTGCAGGCGTGTCGGTGGCGACGGTATCCAAGTACATGAACGGCGCGCAGCGCTTCTCCGCGCCCGTCGAAGCGAAGCTCAAGGCGGCCATCGAAGAACTCGGCTACCGCTCGAACCCTCTCGCGCGCTCGATGATCACCGGGCGCACGCGCACCATCGGGCTGACGATTCTCGACATCAGCAATCCGCACTTCACGAACGTCGTGAAAGGCGCGAACCGCATTGCGCTGCGGCACGACTACACATTGCTGCTCGTCGACATCGACGAAACGCAGGCTCGCGAACGTCCGCTGATCGAAGCGCTCGCGCAGCGCGTCGACGGCCTGATCGTGAGTTCGCGTCTCTCCGACGAGGAGGCCAAGTGGATGCTCGATCTCGACAAACCGATCGTCCTTCTGCGCCGCAGCGACGAGTTGCCGATTCCGAGCGTCGGTATCGACAACCGGCTTGCCGCCTACATGCTCGCGCGGCATCTGCTGAACCTCGGGCATCGCCAGATCGCGTATCTCGGCTTCGGGCAGGCGCGCATCAACGACGAGCGGATTCGCGGCGTGCGCGAGTGTCTCGACGAAGTGGGGCTCACGCTCGAAGTTCACGACGCCCACGCGCCGACCGCCCGCGCGGGCGAACATGCCTGCTCGCGCGTGATGCTCGGGCCGCACCGGCCGCAGGCGGTGATCTGCTACAACGACCTGATCGCGCTCGGTTTCATGAAGGAAGCCGCGTCGCTCGGAATTCGCGTGCCGCAGGACGTGTCGGTGACGGGCGTCGACAACGTTCCCTACAGCGAGTACGCATCGCCCGCGCTGACCACCGTCGACGTGCAGAGCGAAAAGATGGGCGAGCTCGCGATGCAGAAGCTCATCGACGCGCTCGCGGGTCATCCGGATACCGGCCATTCGATGTTCGAACCGCGGCTGATCGTGAGGGATTCGACGGCGCCCTGCCGTTGAAACGCGGCGCCCGCGAGTCGAATCAGGCGGGCGCCGCATTGCTTCAGACCTCGAGTTTCGCCGGCTGCATGCGCGGCGTGAGGAGGTGCATGATCGCGAAGGCGATGAGATATGCCGATGCGCCGATGGCGAACAGCACCCAGTAGTGGCCCGTGCGTTGCAGCACCTGGCCGATCACTTCCGAGAACAGCACGCCGCCGATCGAACCGGCCATTCCGCCGATACCGACCACGGCGCCGAGCGCACGCTTCGGGAACAGGTCCGACGCCGTCGTGAACAGATTCGCCGACCAGCCCTGGTGCGCCGCAGCCGCGAGACCGACGATGGCCACCGCGCCCCACAGGTTGTCGACTTGCGAGACGAACGCGATCGGCAGCACGCAGCATGCGCAGATCAGCATCGCGGTCTTGCGCGCGCCGTTCACGCTCCAGCCGGCACGCAACAGCGCCGACGAAATCCAGCCGCCGCCGATACTGCCGATGGTGGTCATCGCGTAGATGACGACGAGCGGCAGGCCGATGTGCTGCATGTCCATGCCGCGCGATTCGTTGAGCCACTTCGGCAGCCAGAACAGGTAGAACCACCACACCGGGTCGGTCAGGAACTTGCCGATGATGAACGCCCACGTCTGGCGCTTCTTGATCAGCACGCCCCAGCCCGGCGCGCGGGCGTTGACGTTGGCGGCATCGAGCGCTTCGACTTCGTCCTGCCCTTCGGCCATTTCATCTTCGCGGGAGCGCGGGTCGGCCGAGCGGTAGAACGCGAACCAGAAGCCCAGCCAGACAATGCCGATCGCCCCGATGATCACGAACGCCGCGCGCCAGCCGAAGGCGAGCGCGAGCGGCGGAATGATCGCGGGTGCGAACACGGCGCCGATGTTTGCGCCAGAGTTGAAGATGCCGGTTGCGAGCGCGCGTTCACGGCGCGGAAACCATTCCGCCGTGGTCTTGATCGCGGCCGGGAAATTGCCGCCTTCGCCGATGCCGAGGAGCGCACGGACCATCGCGAAGCCGGTTACCGAGCCGACCGCCGCGTGCAGCATCGCGGCGATGCTCCATATGAGCATGGCGAGCGCGTAGGAAACCCGCGTGCCGAGCCAGTCAACGATCCGGCCGAAACACAGCAGGCCCACGGCGTAGAACGCCGAGAACGCGATCACGATCCGTCCGTACTGAATCTGCGTCCAGCCGATGTCGTGCTGCAGGAGCGGCGCGAGCAGGCCGAGAATCTGCCGGTCCATGTAGTTGATGACGGTCGCGAAGAATAGCAGCGCGCACACGGTCCAGCGGTAGCGGCTGGCGGCGCGTACGACGCCGGCGACGGCAGTGTTCATGAGTGTCTCCGTTGCGCGGCATCGCTCGTCGTGCCGCGCTCTCTGATCGGTAATGGCGACGAGCGCCGGGGGCCGTTGCGTCGCGCGGCGGGGCTTGCCGGGCGCTGCGTCTGCCGGGTTTGGAAAACGTTTTTTAAGAATAGTGGGTTTGCCGGAGATTGGCTAGTGCTCGATTTCCCGAGGTTAGGCCTGACAGGCCGCAGTGGCAGGCTCCATTTGAGTTAATCGTTTTCTAATGCGTGGGCGGTGGTGCGGATTCGTCTGAAGGGAGAAGCGAGATGGAACGGCCTCGGGGAAAATTGAAACGACCGGAAGCGCGAATCGCGATCCGGTCGTGGGTGGTCAGGTTGTGCTGGAACCGCCGTGCTGCACGGCGTCAGCGGTCACTTTTTGTCGAACGTGACGAGATTCTTGTCCTTCGTGTCCGCGATGAAGATGGCGAGCAGTTTCGCCGGTTCGGTATCGCTCGCGTTTTCGCTCACCGTGTGATGCGCGCCGGGCTTTTCGGTCCAGTGCTCGCCCGCGTGGAAGACGCGTTCCTCGCCGCCATCGACCTGGCTGCGGATCGCGCCCGAGAGCACATAGCCGACGACGAAAGCCTGCCCGTGCCGATGCGAGGGCGACTTGGCGCCGGGCGCATACTCGACGACCAGCGCGGTCATCGTCTTGCCGGGAACGTTCGGAATCGATTCGGCCAACGCGGGTGTAATCGTTTCGTGCGCGGCGGCATCGGCTGCGAAGGTGGTTTGCGAAGCCGTCGCGAGGGACAGCACGGCGAGCGCGGCTGCCGCCATTGAGCGGATATTCATAATGATTCTCCTGAGAGTGCAATGTTCGGATTGATGCCAGCAGTAAGTATCCGACGGCCAGATGATTCGGTATCCGAATAGATTATTTCGCTGGATCGGCCATGAAATTCGTTTCGATCAGATCGCGTCTGCTTCCTCTTCTACGTCCGATGACAATTCGACTTGCGCCCAGCGCGACGCGATCGCGGACAACTCGCCGCGTGCCCGTTCGAGCGCTTGTGTGCGTGCTTCCTGATCCGAGAACTGGAGCGGCTGCGCATCGACGAAGGTCGGCTCCGCGACGCCGAGGAACCCGAACGCGGCCCGGAGCGACGGCGTGAGCGCGTCCATCGATGAGAACGGCGTGCCCGGACGCAGATCGGCGCCGCGGCTGGTAATGAAGATCACCTTCTGGCGTCCGAGCTGACCTTCGATGCGGCCGTCTTCCGTATTTACGTACGTGAGGCCGGTGCGCGTGACGCTGTCGACGAAAGCCTTGAACGCGGAAGGCATCGACCAGTTGTACATGGGCATGGCGAACACGAGCGCGTCGGCTTCGAGCAGGCGCTGGCACAAAGCGTCGGAGGCGGCGAGCGTCGCTTTCATCGCCGGCGTGCGGTCTTCCGCCGCCGTGTAGGTGGCGATGGCGAACGCTTCGGTGACGTGCGGCGGGGTATCGACCGTGACGTCGAGGTAGTCGATTTCGACGTCCACACCCTCGGCGCGCAGACGCTCGATGAAGAATCGGCTCAACGCCCGCGAGTTGGATCGTTCGCGCTTCGCGCTCGCATCCACATGCATGACTTTCACGACTTTTCTCCTGGAAACGATGACTGACTGAAGTGGCCGCGTGCGCCGCGGCGGTTCGAATGACGGATTCGCGTTATCTCAGGCCGGCAGCTTGCGGAACGAAATCGCAAAGCGGTTCCATGCGTTGATGGCCGAGACGAGCAGGGTCAGGTCGACGAGTTCTTCGTCGCTGAAGTGCGGACGCACAGCGTCCCACACCGCGTCGGGCACGTGTTCCTGCGACACCAGCGTCAGGGCTTCGGTCCATTCGAGCGCGGCGCGTTCGCGGTCGGTGAAGAACGGCGTTTCGCGCCACACGACGACTGTCGCCAGGCGGCGCTCGGTTTCGCCGCCCTTGCGTGCGTCGGTCGTGTGCATGTCGACGCAGTACGCGCAGCCGTTGATCTGCGACGCACGCAGGCGAACCAGTTCCGTCAGCGATTTTTCGAGCGCCGACTTGCCGATGCGCTTTTCGACACCGACCAGCGCTTCGATGGCGGCGGGGTTTGCTTTGTAGAAGTCGAGACGTTGTTCCATGATTGGCTCCTGAGGGGTTGAACGCATGCAGCGATGCGATGAGTGAAGACTACGCTCTCGACTGGCCTTCGAAAACGACCAGTTTCGGCTAATTTGAGATAACCAGTGCGGACGCTCGTATAGCGGGAAATCGTAGGCGTCAGGTCCGATAAAAAAGACCAGAATCTCACATTGACAATATCTGATTATGCAGATATTGTTCGCTCCATCGACGGGGGAGCCGCTCATGGATCACTACACACCGGACAATTTCAGCCTGACACAAAGCGTGGGTTTCGCCATCAACAAGGCGCGCAACGTCCTCGTCACGGAGATGGACGCCGCCCTGAAAGACCTGGGCATCACCAGCCAGCAAATGGGGATTCTGTTGTCGATGCGTCGGGGCGTCGCCGCCACGCCGTTCGAACTGTCCAGACTGCTCGGTATCGACACCGGCCTGATGACGCGCATGCTCGACAAGCTCGAAGACAAAGGGCTGCTGGAACGCTCGCGCAGTCTGGAGGATCGCCGGGTGGTCAATCTGAAGCTCACCGGCGACGGCGAGCAGGTCGCCGCCCGTCTGCCGGAAATCGTGCCGGTGGTGCTGAACAGCCGTCTCAGGAAGTTCACCAAAACCGAATTTCAGGAATTGCGCCGTCTGCTGTACAAGTTTCTCGAAGACTGAGCGGGCCGGAACCTCTGCCTCGCTCTTTTTTTTTGGTCCAATATCTGACAGGTCAGAAAATGAAATCTCAGTTAAACGGAAATGCAGTGAGTGCGCGGATCGCGAAGGCGAGCGTCACGGTGATCTTCGTGGCGGTGCTGTCGGCGTGCGCCAATTACGCCGGCATTCACAGCGACAAGGAAACCGCACAGCCGCAGTCGTACGCGACGGAGCAAAGCCTGCCGGCCGAGCAAGGCCATTGGCCGGCGGCGCGCTGGGCCGACCAGTTCGGCGACGCACAATTGGGCGCGCTCCTCGACGAAGCGCTGAAAGACAGCCCCACGCTCGAACAGGCGCGTGCGCGCGTCGCCGCGGCGGCGGCGTACAGCGAAACCGCGAAGGCGAATACGCTGCCGCAGGTCGGCGCATCGTATTCATACTCGCGCCAGCAGTATTCGTCTAACGCGCTCGTGCCGCCGCCGTACGCGGGATCGTGGCAGTCGGAGAACAAGGCGCTGCTCTCGGCTTCCTACGACCTCGACCTGTGGGGCAAGAACCGCGAGGCGCTCAAGGCCGCGCTGTCGCAGCTTCAGGCGAGTCAGGCCGATGCCGAAGTCGTCAAGCTCACGCTCAACGAGACCATCGCGCGCGCCTACAACCAGTTCGCGCGGCTTTATGCGTTGCGCGACATCGCGCAGCAGGAAATCGTCCAGCGCGAAAAAATCGACCGCATCACGGCCGGCCGCATCGCGACGGGCCTCGACACCGAAGTCGAACGCAAGACCGCGCAGGCGAACCTCGCGACAAGCCGCGCGACGCTCTCCGCGCTCGACGGCAGCATCACCTCGACGCGCTACCAGATCGCCGCGCTCCTCGGCGCGGGGCCGGATCGCGGCTTGTCGATTGCGCGCCCGGCGCTCGGTATCGGCGATGAAGTGCGACTGCCCGACAACCTGCCCGCCGACCTTGTGAGCCGCCGGCCGGATATCGTCGCGGCCCGCTGGCGCGTCGATTCAATGACACACGAAGTGAAGGTGGCGAAGGCGGAGTTCTATCCGGACATCAATCTTAGCGCGTCGCTCGGGCTCGACGCGTTCGGCTTCGGCCGGCTGCTGACAGCCGCGAGCCGCACAATGTCGGCGGGTTCGGCAATCCATCTGCCGATCTTCGACGGCGGCGCCTTGCGCGCGCAGTTGAAGGGCCGCTACGCCGAATTCGACTACGCCGTCGCGACTTACAACCAGACGCTCGTGACGGCGCTCTCCGCCGTCGCGACGCAACTCGCGCAGATCCGCTCGACGGATGCACAACTCGTCGATGCCGAGGTCGCGCAAGCCGCCGCCCGTCGCGCGGACGAACTTGCGCTCACGCAATACAAGGCGGGTCTGACGAACCAGCTGACCGTGCTCAACGCCGAGACGAACGCGCTGGCGGCGGACGAGTCGGTCGCGAACCTGAAGATGAACCGGCGCGACCAGCAGATCGCGCTCGCGGCGGCGCTCGGCGGCGGCTACAGCGACGCCGCTGCACGCGACGAACCGAAATCCGCAAACCCCGTCGTTGCCGCGCGCTGAAGCGGGCACGTCCACGCATTCACCAGGAGCATTGAAATGAGCGACACGATCACCTCCGCCCGGACGACGGCGGAACAACCCGAAAACGCGCAACGTGCGGAATCGAAGCACCCGGGCAAGCGCAAGCTGCTGCTGTCGCTGCTCGCGGCGGCGATCGTCGTGGCGGGCGCGGGCTACGGCACGTACTACTACACCACGGCGCGTTTTCATGAAGCGACCGACGACGCCTACGTCAGCGGCAATCTCGTGCAACTGACGCCGCAGGTGAGCGGCACGGTCGTCGCGGTCGACGCCGACGACACCCAGATCGTGAAGCAGGGCGCGCCGCTCGTGACGCTTGATGCGGCCGACGCGAAAGTGGCGCTCTCGAACGCCGAAGCCACGCTCGGACAGAGCGTGCGGCAGGTGAGCAGCCTCTACGTGAACAACGAGTTCTACGCGGCGACCGTCGCGCAGCGCCAGTCCGATCTCGCGCGCGCGATGGACGATTTGAAGCGCCGTCAGGCCGTCGCGGGCACGGGCGCCGTGTCGGGCGAAGACATCGCTCATGCGCGCGACGCCGTGAGTTCCGCGCAAGCGGCGTTCGACGCGGTGCGCCAGCAATCGGAGGCGAACCACGCGCTCACCGACCGCACGTCGATCGAACGGCATCCCAACGTGCAGGCCGCGGCGTCGAAGGTGCGCGATGCCTATCTCAACTACGCGCGCAACACGCTGCCGGCGCCGGTGACGGGCTATGTCGCGCGCCGCTCGGTGCAGGTCGGACAGCGGGTCGCGCCCGGCACGCCGTTGATGGCCATCGTCCCGCTCGACGGCGTCTGGGTCGATGCCAACTTCAAGGAAGTGCAACTGGCACATATGCGCATCGGCCAGCCGGTGACGCTCGTCGCCGATGTCTACGGGTCGAAGGTGCAGTACCACGGACATGTCGAAGGTTTCTCCGCCGGGACGGGCGCGGCGTTCGCCGTGCTGCCCGCTCAGAACGCGACTGGCAACTGGATCAAGGTCGTCCAGCGCCTGCCGGTGCGCATCCGGCTCGATCAGCGTGAACTAGCGGCGCATCCGTTGCGCATCGGGCTCTCGATGCAGGCGGAAGTCGAGACGCGCGACGAATCCGGCACGCAGCTCGGCGCCGCGACCACGACGTCGTATCGCACGGACGTGTTCAGCAAGTATGGCGACGAAGCGGACGCCGAGATCGAGCGGATCATCGAACAGAACATGCCGGAGCGCGCCGTCGCGGAGGTTCCTGCCCGAACCTCCGGCAAGCGCCGCGCGGGCTGATTTTTTTACCCACATATCTGACAAGTCAGCCACAGACAATGCAGGTGACACGATGAACCCGACCCAGAACCCCGCGCCGCTCACCGGCGGCAAGCTCGTCCTTGCAACGCTCGCCGTCGCGCTCGCCACGTTCATGAACGTGCTGGACTCGTCGATTGCGAACGTCGCGATTCCGACGATCGCCGGCAATCTCGGCGTCTCCGTCGATGAAGGAACGTGGGTGATCACGCTCTTCGCCGCCGCGAACGCGATAGCGATTCCGCTGACCGGCTGGCTCACGCAGCGCGTCGGGCAGATCAAGCTGTTCGTATGGGCGATCCTGCTCTTCGTGGTCTCGTCGTGGCTGTGCGGCATCGCGCCGAACCTGCCGGTGCTGCTCGCCGCGCGGATTCTGCAGGGTGCCGTCGCGGGTCCGCTGATTCCGCTTTCGCAGGCAATCCTGCTCGGCTCGTATCCGAAGGAAAAGAGCTCGCACGCGCTCGCACTGTGGGCGATGACGGCGACCGTCGGTCCGATCGCAGGGCCCGCGCTCGGCGGCTGGATCACCGACAGCTATTCGTGGTCGTGGATCTTCTATATCAACATCCCGGTTGGCCTTTTTGCGGCGGGCGTCACGTGGGCGATCTACCGCGACCGCGAGACGCCGGTGAAGCGCATTCCGATCGACACGGTCGGGCTGATCTCGCTGATCGCGTGGGTCGGATCGCTTCAGATCATGCTCGACAAGGGCAAGGATCTCGACTGGTTCAACTCGCCCGTCATCGTCGGACTGGGCGTGTTCGCGCTCGTGAGCTTCGCGTTCTTCCTGATCTGGGAACTGACCGAGAAGAACCCGGTGATCGACATCAAGCTCTTCGCGGGACGCAATTTTCTTGGCGGGACGGTGGCGATTTCAGTCGCGTATGCGGTGTTCTTCTCCAACCTCGTGTTGCTGCCGCAATGGATGCAAGGCTATCTGAACTACCGTTCCGTCGATGCGGGGTTCGTGACCGCGCCGCTCGGCATCTTCGCGGTGCTGCTCGCGCCGGTGATGGGCAAGCTCATGCCGAAGTCCGATGCGCGCGTGCTTGCAACGCTCGCGTTCGTCGGCTTCGCGGCGGTGTTCTTCATGCGCTCGCACTACACGACGGGTGTCGATACGGTCACGCTCGTGGTTCCCACGTTGCTGCAGGGCATTCCGACGGCGCTCTTTTTCGTGCCGCTCACCGCGATCATTCTCTCTGGCCTGCCGCCTTCGAAGATTCCGGCGGCGGCGGGCCTCTCGAACTTCGTGCGGGTGTTCGCGGGCGCGGTGGGAACGTCGCTCGCGAGCACCGGCTGGAACGACCGGACGATCCTGCATCACTCGCAACTCGTCGATCAGGCGAGCGTGCACAACCCGGCCTTCGTCGAAGCGATCGGGTCGCTGCAGGCGTCGCTCGGCGGCAGCGCGCCGCAAGCGCTCGCATACTTCGAGCGCTCGCTGAACACGCAGGCCGCGATGCTCGGGCTTAACGACATCTTCTGGCTCTCCGCCGTGATCTTCGTCGCGATCATTCCGCTCATCTGGCTCACGAAGCCGGGCAAGGGTGCGGGCGCCGGGGCGGCAGGCGCGGGCGGCCATTGACATGCGTCTAGCCGATGTGCGCGGCGAAGCCGTTTGTGTCAGCCGCGATCTCCGGGCGCAACGTGAGGCCGGGGATGTCGTACGCTCCCGCGTTCTGTGGACGAAACGGGATCGGCGTCGTGTTTGCGAGGTCGTCCAGGCGCCGTCCGAGTTCGTCGCACATCACCGAGAATCGCGCTTCGTCGGTGCGGCCGGAACGATAGACCACGAACGGCGGAAGGACGTCGAAGCCCGGGTAATAAAGAATTCCGTGATGGATGGGGAACAGGATGTCGTCGATCGGTCCGTTGATTCCGCGCGGGCTGTAGTGCGACTCCCAGCCGCCCGCGGTGACGATCAGCATCGCCCGCTTGCCCGCGAGCGTGCCTTCTCCATATCGATCGCCCCAGCGCGCGTCGGAGTGCTCGCCGACCCCATACGCGAAGCCATAAGCGTAGACGCGCTCGACCCAGCCCTTCAGGATCGCGGGCATCGAGAACCACCATAGAGGGAACTGCAGGATGAGCGTGTCCGCCCACATCAGCTTCTCCTGCTCGCGTGCGATGTCCTCGCTTTGCAGGCCATGTTCGAATGCATGCTTCGAGTCGAGCGAGGGATCGAAGCGCGCATCGCGCTGCGTGGCGCCGCTGTCGTTCTCATCGAGCGACGCCTTCCAGTTCATTGCATACAGGTCCGATACCTGAACGACGTGTCCCGCCTCTTCGAGTCGCCTGACCGAAAAATTCCTGAGCGAGCCGTTCAGCGACCGGGGTTCCGGATGGGCGTAGACCAAAAGAATATTCATGTGTGACCTCCATTGCCAGAAGCAGGCAGGGTAGGTCTGCGCCCGGTATATTGGAAATGAATTTCCAATATTGCAGGTATTGCCATGAATAATCTCAGGCGGATCGATCTCAATCTGCTGGTCGCGCTCGATGCCCTGCTTTCGGAACACAACGTCACCCGTGCGGCGGAACGCCTGAACTTCTCGCAGCCATCGGTGAGCGTGCATCTCGCGAAGCTTCGGGACATCTTCGGCGATCCGCTGCTGTTACCGGGGCCACGCGGCATGCGGCCCACCGCGCGAGCCGACGAGTTGCGCGAGCCCTTGCGGGAGGCACTGGAAGCGCTCGGACGCGCCGTGTCGCCAGCCAGTCCATTCGACCCGGCTGTGGCGACCCATACGTGGCGCGTCGCCGCGACCGACTACAGCGAATCGACCGTTCTGCTGCCGGCATTGAGCGGATTGCGCACGGCTGCACCTCGCACGCGGCTGGCGGTTCTGGAACTCGCTCCGCCAAACATCGCGCGGCAAGCGGAGCAGGGCGTGATCGATCTGGCTTTTCATACGAGCGACGAGGCTCCATCCGGCTTGCGTCGCCGTCCGCTCTTTACCGAGCGATATGTGCTGGCGGGGCGCGCGGGTCATCCGCGCCTGAAAAGAAGACCGACGCGATCGCAATTCTGCGCACTAGATCATGTGATCGTGTCGCCGGATGGCGGCGGGTTTCGCGGCGTCACGGATGAAGTGTTGTCGGAAGCCGGTCTCACGCGTCGCGTCGTGCTGTCAGTGCCGCACTTCCTGTTCGTCATGTCGGTTGTGGCGAACACCGATCTCGTCGCGATGCTGCCCGAGCGGCTGGTTCGCGATTCGCCTGGTCTGAGGATTGTCGAGCCGCCTGTCGATGTGCCGGGCTACGAGATGGCCATGCTCTGGCATGAGCGCTCGCATCGCGACCCGGCGCATTCATGGCTACGTGAGCACATTGCGGCATCGGTGTGAAATGCTGAGACAGCACGACCTTCTGCGGCTGCGCCAGTCGTTCAAAGCAATGCGCTCAGGCCGTGCGCCTCTTTGGCAAAGTGCTCGCGCTCTGCACCGCGCAGGCGATCGTCGTGCGGCAGCGCGACAGTCAGCGGGTCTTTCGCGACATGATCGACATGCACCTCGTAGTGCAGATGCGGTCCTGTCGCCCAGCCGGTCTCGCCTACATACGCGATCACCTGATCGCGATGCACCTTGCTGCCGCGCCTGATGCCTTTGGCGAAGCGCGAGAGATGCGCGAACGTCGTCGAATAAGGCGGCGGATTCTGGATGACGATGACCTTGCCATAGCCCGTCTGCCTGCCGATGAACTTCACTGTGCCGGCAGCCGTCGCATGGACCGGCGTACCGGCGGGCGCCGCGAGATCGACGCCGTCATGACTTTGCCATCGATGCGTTACCGGATCGAGCCTCCGATGCGAGAACTCCGACGAGATACGCGTGAAACTCAGCGGATAGCGCGAGAACGAGGGGGTCGTGCTCGTTCCGTCTTCCGAGTAGTAAAAGGCTCTGCCGTCGAGCTTGCGATGCAGGAACACATCGTGCGAGTCGTCGCCGACCGTGAGGCGCACGGCGAGCGGCTCCGTGGATGGCGGCGCGCCTTCATGCGGCCGGTCGTACACGGCGCTCAGCGTGTCGCCCTTTCTCAGGTCGTGCGTGAAGTCGATCTCGTCGGCGAAAGCATGGCTTAACGCGACGGTCGTGCCCGCGTCGATGCCGAGACGTTGTGCGGTCTCCGCGAAGGTACGCTCGACGGTCGCGGAATTCACGGAGTAGGGCGACGGTTCGGGCACAGCCTTGGGCACAGGCGGCGTTCGCGCCTCGCCCGAAGTGCCGCTCTCCTTGAGCGATACGTCGGACGCTTCCGGCTTGCCCGGCGCGCCGGCGTTGAGGATCAGCACGGCACACACCGAACTGAGTGCGCAAGCGAAAACGATTTTGCCTGCCTTGGCGGGCAGGGCTATGGAAGCGAGACGAGCCATCGGGAGAGGAAGCCGGCACAGACGACGCAGCGCGCGGCACGTGCGTCGGGTGAAAAGGCGCGGCGCAGGCCGCCGCGAGCGGGGAGCGGCCGGCGCTATTCGAGCTGCGGACGGAACGGCAGGAGAATCGTCGAGGTGAAAGCGGAGAGCGGCAAAAACATCGAAAAGCGAGGCCGCCGATACGGCCGTGCGCGGTGCAAGAAGGAGGTCCGAGGCTAAGTCCGCTTTCTTAAGCGAAACTTAAGCTGCCCCTAAAGAGCGCAGAACCGCCCGGGCATCCCGGCTAGCCGCCTCGCGCAAGGCCCGTTTCCCTGGCGACGCCGTTCCATAGATGCATCGCTGCATACGCGCGCCACGGCCGCCACCGTTCGGTCCTTGCGCGCTTCTGCGCCGCCTTCGCGAGCGTCGGGTCGCGCCGCGCGATGGCCTGCATCAGCACGAGATCGGCCTCCGGCCACGCGTCGGGATCGCGCAATGCGCGCATCGCGACATAGCCGACAGTCCACGGCCCGATCCCCGGCATCGCGAGCATGTCCCGCTGCAGCGCGAGCGGATCGGCGCCGGGCGTGTCGAGCGGCAGTGCGTCGCTCGCGACGGCCTGTGCGAAGCGCTGCACGGTGGCGATCCGCTTCGTCGGCATGCCGATGAGTTCGAGATCGGCCGCGGCCAGTTCGGCAGGCGTCGGAAATCGCCAGGCGGTGCCTTCATGCGGATGGCCGTCGATGCGCTTGCCCGCGCGCTGCACGATGCGGCTCATGATCGTCGATGCGCCCTTCACGCTCACTTGTTGCCCGACGATCGTCCGGACGACGAGTTCGAAGCCCGACCACGCGCCCGGCACGCGCAGTCCCGGCGCGGCTTCGACCAGAGGCGCGAGCCACGGGTCGGCTGACAGCGTCCGGTCGATTTCCTTCGGGTCGGCGTGCAGGTCGAACATGCGGGCGATGGGCGCAGCGAGATCCTCTTGATGGCGCTGCACGTCGCCATCGATCGTCACGATGAGCCGATGCTTGCGCGGATGACGCGTGACCTCGATCGTGCCGCTGTCTCCGTTCCATTCGATCGCGCGGCGGTAGGTGTTCCCTTCGACCGATTCGACTCCCGCCGACGCCCGCCCCGCGATGAACGAGAGCAGATGGGTCCAGTCGAATGGAGCCTTGAACGGGAGTTCCAGCGTGGTCGTAGCCTGACGGGCGGGTGTAGCCATGAGTCTTTGCGAACGCGAACTGTCCCGGCTCGCGTGAGTGACAGGGAAGGACACAGTGTAGGCGCTTTGCCGTGCGAGGCGGACCGCGTCGATGTGTCGAAGACAAATTGTGCGAAAACGATTCGTGTGTTGGATAAGATGGAACGGTCAGAAAACTGCGAATCGACAAACAAGGCACACGTGGTCACGAAGAAGAACAGTCAACCCGCAAAGCCCGCGGCGAAAAAAGTGGCGAACGAGGCAGCAGGGAAAGCGGCTCGCCCTCTGCGGGCGCAACCCGTCGACGTGATCGTCGGCGTCGATGGTCTCGCGCGTCCGCCGTGGGCCGCGACGGATTCCTTGCTGCAGGCGTATTACGACACCGAATGGGGAATGCCGGTGCGCGACGAGCGCGGGCTGTTCGAACGCCTGAGCCTCGAAGCGTTCCAGTCGGGACTTTCGTGGGCGACGATCCTGCGCAAGCGCGACGCTTTCCGCGAAGTATTCCTCGATTTCGACCCGGACGCCGTCGCGGCTTTTTCGGAAAAGGACATCGAGCGCCTGATGTCCAACGAGCGCATCATTCGCAACCGCGCCAAGATTCTCGCGACCATCGGAAATGCACGGGCGACCGTCCGTCTGCGCGATGAAGGCGGATTTGCCGCGTTCATCTGGTCGTTCAAGCCGGCGGTCACGCCCGCGCCCAGGCTCATTTCCGACATCCCGACCACCTCGGCCGAATCAATTGCATTGAGCAAGGCACTGCGCGCGAAGGGCTTCGCTTTCGTCGGCCCGACGACGATGCACGCGCTCATGGAAGCGACGGGCATCGTCGATACGCATCTCGTCGACAGTCACCGCAGAGGGTCGTCGGGAGTGTGGCCGCGCGAGTAGCACGGCGGAAACGCCGGATCGCTAGCGCTTTTTCGGAAAAAACGCGTCGAGCTGCGGATTCGAAGCCGCTTTGGCGAACCCGTCGAAGCTCCCGCTCGCAAGCGACTGCGCCACGCGCATGAACTCGCCCCACACGGTGCGAGCCAGCGCGCTGCCGACGCTGATGCGCCTCACGCCCAGTTTCGCGATGTCGTCCAAGGTGAGGTCCGTCGCGGAACTCACCAGCAGGTTCAGCGGTGCCGGTGCCACGGCCGCGACCGCTTCGGCAATCTGTTCGCGAGTCTTAAGGCCCGGCGCGTATAGGCAGTCTGCGCCCGCGTCGCGATAAGCGACCAGGCGGGCGATGGTGTCGCGCAAATCATTGCGCCCGTGCAGATAGTTTTCCGCGCGGCCGATCAGCATCGCATCGCCGCCGGCTTCGTCGAACGCGCGTCGAGCCGCTTCGATGCGCGCTATCGCGACGTCGAGCGGATAGATCGGATTGCCGGCGTCTCCGGTTGCATCTTCGATCGAAAGACCCGCGATGCCGGTATCGAGCGCGAGCCGCACGTTGTTGGCGACTTCGGCTGGATCGTGTGCGAAGCCGTTCTCGAAGTCCGCGTTCAACGGCAGGTCGGTAGCCGACACCATGTCGCGAAGATGGGCGAGTACCTGTTCGAGCGTGACGCCGTTGTCAGGCTGGCCGAGCGTCCATGCGAAACCGGCGCTCGTGGTGGCGAGCGCCTTGAAGCCGAGACTCTCCAGATAGCGGGCGCTTCCGATGTCCCACGGATTCGGCAACACGAAGCAACCCTGATCGTGCAACGCGCGAAACGTTGCGCGCTTTTCGGCGGTTGAACCCGGCATGGCTTGACCCCTTTCGAGACTTGTTCAACGGATCGGCTGGAACATCCTTCAGGATAGCCCGACGCGCCGCACCCGGCTACCTGCGGAATCCGCGGGTCTTCCGGGCCTGAGCCGACGCTCCCCGCGTACGGAAAACAATAGATGCTGGGAGTTTTCACGGCATAGAATAAGCGCTCGATGCCCGTCTCCCGTCCGTCATGCCGATCCACTACCTTCGCAGCCTGACTGCCCGCAATCGCACCGTTCTGGCCAACCGGCGGCTCGGGCTTGCGCTCGCGTTTGTCGCCGGCGCGGCCAACGCCGGCGGATTTCTCGCGGTGGGACAGTACACCTCCCACATGTCGGGCATCGTCTCGGCGCTTGCGGACAATCTCGCAATCGGCGAAACCATGCTCGTCGTCGGTGGACTGAGCGCGCTCGCGGCGTTCCTCTGCGGTGCTGCGGCGTCGGCGATGCTCATCAACTGGGGCCGGCGCAGGCAGGCTCACAGCGAATACGCGATGCCCCTTTTGCTCGAAGCCTTGTTGCTGCTGTGCTTTGGCCTCCTCGGCTCGAACCTCGAACATCATCGCGTGATGTTCATGCCCGCGACGGTCGGCCTGCTTTGCTTCGTGATGGGCCTGCAGAACGCGATGATCACGAAGATCTCGAAAGCCGAGATTCGCACGACACACGTGACGGGACTCGTGACCGATATCGGCATCGAACTCGGCAAGCTCTTCTACTGGAACCTCGGCGAAGCACAGGGCGGCGAAAAGGTCCGCGCCGACCGCGCGCGCCTGCGCCTGCTGTCGTCGCTGCTCGGGATGTTTCTGGCAGGCGCGCTGGCGGGCGCGTTCGGGTTCAAATACGCCGGCTTCGTCGCGACGATTCCCCTCGCCACGATCCTCGTGGCGCTCGCCGTCGTCCCCGTTCTCGACGATCTGCGCGGCAGGAGCGCGCGCGCCTGAGCGCGGGACTGCCTCGGTCGTCAGAGCTTCGAGCCTCCGTCTACCCGCAGCGTCTCGCCCGTGATCCAGCGCGCGGCGTCCGAAGCGAGAAACGCCACTGCGTCGCCGATGTCGTCTGGCTGGGCCAGACGTTGCAATGCCTGCATGCCGAGGGTGGCCGCGCGTCCCGCATCCGTCTTCGTGAAGTTCGACATGTCGGTTTCGACGACGCCCGGTGCAACGGCGTTCACGCGGATACCCCGTTCGCCGAGCATCGACGCGAAGTGCGTGACGAGCGTATCGACCGCGCCCTTGGTCGCCGCGTAGGCCGAAAGCGTGCCGACCGCAGCGCGCGCCGCGAGCGACGAGAGCAGCACGATGCTGCTGCCCTTGCACATCACCGGCAGCAGTTGCTGGACGAGGAAATACGGCGCGCGCACGTTCACGGCGAACAGGTTGTCGAAGTCTTCGACGGTCGTCTCCTCGATGCTCGCGGCCTTCGAGACGCCCGCGTTCGCCACCAGAATGTCCAGACGATGGCCGATCACTTCGCGCACGCGTTCTGCGAGCCGATGCGGGCCGTCGGCATCGCGCAGGTTCGCCGGGATTTTCTGTGCAACGCCGCCCGCCGCGCGAATCTCCTCGACGACGGCATCCGCTTCCTTTTCACCGCTGCTGTAGTGGACGAGAACCTGCGCACCCGCGCGAGCGAGTGCGAGCGCGCTTGCGCGGCCGATACCGCGCGATGCGCCCGTGACGAGCGCGGTCTTTCCTGTGAGGTTGTTCATGACGAAACTCCGGTGATGTAGGTAAAGAGGGCGCTCAGCCGGCGGTCTTGCCGCCGTCGACGGTGACGATCTGGCCAGTCACGAACGACGCCGCGTCGGAAGCGAGAAACACGATCGCGCGGGCGATGTCGTCGGGCTTGCCGACGCGTCCGAGCGGCACGGACGCGGCGAGCGCGGCCTTGCGGTCGGCGGTTCCGGTGAAGCGGTCGAGCATGCCGGTGTCGGTCGGTCCGGGCGCGACGGCGTTCACGCGCACGCCCGACGCCGCCACTTCGAGCGCCGCTGATTTCGTGATGCCTTCCACCGCGTGCTTGCTTCCTGCGTAGACCGATGCGAACGCGGCGCCTTCGTGACCGTACGTCGACGACACGTTGACGATGCTGCCGTGCTCCTGCGCCTGCATGACGCGCAATTCGTGCTTGAGGCTCAGGAGGGTGCCGAGCACGTTGGTTTCGAAGGTCGCCGCGTAGCTCTCGGCGGTTTGATCGACGATCGGGCCCGGCTCGCCTTCGGTGCCCGCGTTGTTGACCGCTGCGTCGATCCGGCCGAAGCGTGCGACCGCGGCATCGACCAGGTCGCGCACGTCGTCGTCGCGGCGGACGTCGGCGCGGACAAAGACTGCGTCGGCGCCGCGTTCGCGCAGTTCGGCTTCGAGCGCCCGGCCTTCGGCTTCCCGACGACCCGAAACGACGAGGCGCGCGCCGCTGTCGGCGAAAGCGAACGCGGTTGCGCGGCCGATTCCGGTCAGCGCGCCGGTGATGAGGATGACTGGCTTGGTCATTTTCAAACTCCTTGGGATATAGATGAAAGGTATGGGGCGGACGACGGGTGGTTGCTGCGTGTCGTCCTTGCCTGTTGAGCAATGTAGAGGGCGCTTGCCTAAATGAAAAAGACTTTGTAGGCTGAGGGGCATGCCTGTGAAGCATGGGAAAGCGCGAGAAAGGAAATGGAACTGCGCCATCTAAAGTACTTCGTGGCGGTCGCCGAGACCGGCAGCCTGACCGTGGCGGCCGAGCGGCGGCTGCATACGTCGCAACCCTCGCTCAGCCGGCAGATTCGCGACCTGGAGGACGAGGTCGGTGCGGCGCTGTTCAGTCGAAGCGCACGCGGCGTCGAATTGACGGCGGCGGGCAAGGCGTTTCTCGATCACGCGCGACTCGCGCTCGCGCAGGTAGACGCCGCAACGGAAGCGGCGCGCCGCGCGTCGCAGCCGGCGAAGAAGGTGTTCGCGCTGGGCTTCCTGACGGGCGAGGAGATGACTTGGCTACCGCGCGCGATGCAGGTGCTGCGCGACGAACTGCCGAACATCGACGTGACGGTGTCGAGCCACTATTCGCCGGACCTCGCCGACGCGCTCGCGCGCGGCAAGCTCGATCTCGCGTTTTTGCGGGCCGAGCCGGGTTTCGATCTGACGTATCGCGTGGTGAGCCGCGAGAAGCTGGTCGTGCTGATGCCGAGCGATCACTGGCTGACGGAGCGCGCCGCCATCCGCGCGGAGGATCTGAGCGGCGAGACGTTCATCATGGCGTCGAACAAGGCGACGTCGCTGCACGACGTGATCGAACGCTATCTGCGGGAGAGCGGCCTCGATATCACGCCCGAGCACGGCGTCGACAACCTGGCGATGGCGATGTCGCTCGTGGCTTCCACGCGCGGCCTCGCGCTGATGCCGGAGTATGCGAACAATCTGCTGCCGTGGTCGGTGGTGAGCCGGCCGCTGGAAGGCGAGGCGCCGACGATCGACCTCGTTGTCGGTTACAGCCGGTCGAATGCTTCACCCACGCTCGAACTGTTTCTGTCGAGAGTGGACGAATTGACGGCGGTTCAGCCCTAGGCGGCGTCGTCCGGGGTTTTCGTGTCGCCGGCGTCGCCCGGCTGGCGCCTCGGCCGGCGGACGGCCCGAATCTTCCCGCTGCTTCCGCCTCCGCAGTAGAACCGGTCGCCGCCATCGGACTCGAGGCCCGACACGCCGACGCCAGCCGGCATGTCGAGACGCTCCAGCAACTCGCCCGTGCGGGCATCGATTCGCCGCAGTTCGCTCTCGTCGGCTTCCCACGTGGCGTGCCAGAGTTCTCCTTCGACCCAGGTTACGCCGGTGACGAAGCGGTTGGATTCGATGGTGCGAAGAACGGCCCCTGTCTGCGGATCGACCTGATGGATCTTGCGCTCCTGATACTGCCCGACCCAGAGCGTCCCTTCGGCCCACGCGAGCCCCGAATCGCCGCCGCCGCCGGGCGCCGGGATCGTGGCGAGCACGCGCCCGGTCTTCGGATCGATCTTCTGGATACGCTCTTCGGCGATCTGATACAGGTGCTCTCCGTCGAAGGCGGTGCCCGCATGGGCGGCGACTTCGATCGAGCGCACCGTCTCGCCGCTCGCCGGATCCAGGGCGTTCAGCGTGTCGCCGGCGGCGAACCACACTTGCTGGCCGTCGTACGTGACTCCATTCACTTTGTCGACGCCCGGAAAGGGCCCGTATTCACGCACGATTTCAGCCGCTGAACGGTTCATGGTCGGATCCTGATTGTCTTGGTTGCTCGTTGACGGACGATTCATGCTCCCATCCTAGTCGCCCGAAAGCGATGCGGGGAGTAACAAGGTCGTCGTGAATCCGGGCACCGGCGGAGTCATCCAGCGGCGCGCCCGTCCGAGACCGAAGGACTGCACCTTGCCCGCCGTTGCGAGCGAATCGAGCGCCCGCTGCACGGTGCGCTGGCTGGCACCGAGCGCAAGGGCGAGCGCGGAACTCGACCACGACTCGCCGTCCGCGAGACAGGCGAGCATCGCCGCATGCTCCTCTTCGACGGGCCGCGCCAGCACCACGACCTCGCGCGCGTCGCGTGGCGAGAGCGCAAAGCCTTGCTTCGTGGCGCTCACGTCGGCCAGCGTCCCGAGCATCGCGCGAAGCCGCCCGACTTCGACCCGCAACCGTGCCCGGTGCGACTCGTCGGCATGTTTCGTGCGAAATGCCCGCGCGATGAGCGCGTCCCTCGGCACGTCCGACGGCCATGCTTCGCCGAGCGCACGCGCGAGCGCGAACAGCACGGGACGGCTCGCGAGCGGCACCAGCGTGTGTGCGTCACGGACGACGAGACGGCACGCATCCACGACGAGCGCCTCCGAGGCAAGCAGCGCCTCGACGTCGTCGAGCAGGAGGAGCCGTTCCTCGCCGCGTGCAATGAGGCGCGCCGCGGGGGCGTTCAAAACAAGGAAAGCGCTTTCGACTTCGGCCGCGAGCGCAGGGATGCGCGCGTGTTGCGCGGCGAGCTCGGCCCGGGCGAGCGCCGCGCGCGCGGGCTTCGTCCTGAGGCGCCGCATCGCGATACCCGCGACGACCAGTTCATGAGCGGCCCGCAATGCGGGCGGGAATGGCGTGGGGTCGAGCGCGGCGAGCGTGCGCTCGGCATCGTCGAGGCGACCGATCAGGAGCAGGCGCCGCACTTCGAGATATCGCGCGTGCGCGGCGTTCAGCCGGTCGCCGTGCGCTTCGAGCGTCACCCGCGCTGCGTCGAGCGCCCGGGTCGGCCAGTTCAGGTCGCGCGAGACGAGTGCGATCTCGGCCTCGGCGACGACGCATCGCGCCCGGGCCACGGCCTCCTTCGAACCGAACGCGCGGGCCGCGCTTCGCACGAGTGCCTTCGCCCGCACGAGGTCGCCGAGCTGCGCCATCGCGATGCCCCGCAGCGCGAGCGCGGGAGCGTCGTCGCGCAAGGCCACCCGGTTCAGCGCGCCGAGCGGATCGCCGGCTGCGAGCGCACGCGCCGCCGCCGTGATCAGCGAGTCCATCGTCTATTCGAATCCCGCCACACTTGTCACTCCCGCCGTCCGAAGCCCGGTACTAATCTAGCACGACCATCAGGGAGCGAAAGATGTCGGTACGGATGGTTTCCGAGCGGGGCTTCATCGGCGTGTCGGTGCTGCTTTTCGCCGTCAGCGCGGCGGCGACGGTCGTCTGGTGCGAATCGATGTCCTCGATGGGCGAGATGCCGATGCCCGGCGGCTGGACGATGTCGATGGCATGGATGCCGATGTGCGGACAGTCGTGGCCCGTTGTCGCGGCGTCGTTCGTCGGCATGTGGGCCGTGATGATGGTCGCGATGATGCTGCCGTCGCTCATGCCGATGCTGCGGCGCTATCGCGAGGCCGTTGCTGCGAGCGGCGCGACGCGTCCCGGCCGGCTGACCGCGGTGGCGGGCGTCGGGTATTTCGCCGTGTGGACCGTGGCCGGCGTCGTGGTCTTCGCGCTGGGCGCCGCGCTGGCTGCCGTCGAGTTGCAGGTGCCCGCGCTCGCGCGCGCCGTGCCGGTCGCGATCGGGGTGGTCGTCGTGATCGGCGGCGGGCTGCAGTTCAGCGCGTGGAAGGCGCGTCATCTTGTCTGCTGCAGGGAGGCGCCGGGACGCGGGCACGCATTACCGGCCCACGCCGGGATGGCATGGCGATATGGACTGCGCCTCGGCTTTCACTGCATCGGTTGCTCCGCCGGCCTGACAGCAATCTTCCTCGTCAGCGGCGTCATGGACCTGCGCGCGATGGCCGTGGTGACGGCCGCCGTGACGGCCGAACGTGTCGCGCCGGCCGGTGAGAACGTCGCGCGAGGCATCGGCGCGGTGGCTGTCGGCCTCGGGCTCTTGCTGATCGTGCGGGCGGCTGCCGCGGCCGGATGACGGGTGCCGCGTCGCTCATGCAGGCTGTTTCGGCTGCGCCGCGCGCGTGCCGGACTGGCCGACCCAGCGATTCAGCGCAATCGTGCCCGCCAGCGTCGCCACGTACACGATGATCTGGATGCCCGCCGGGCGCGCCGTGTAGCCGACGAGCGTATGCAGCATCTTTCCGACGATGCTGGTCTCGTCGAGCAGCCACGAGGTGTCCCAGACCTGTTCGCCGAGCGCCGGCACGAGTCCGGCGGACAGCAGGTAGCCGGCGCACTGGCTCGCCATCCCGGCCGACAGCAGCATGATCAGCCAGTTCGTCACGCTGAAAAGGCGCTTGACCGGAATCTGCAGCAGGCCGAAGTACATGCAGGCGCCGAGTCCGATGCCGCCCAGAACGCCGATGGCGCCGCCCACGGCCATCTGCGAGGTCTGTCCCGGATCGCCCGCGGCGATGCCGTAGAGGAACAGCACGGTTTCGGAGCCCTCGCGCAGCACGGCGACCGCCACGACGATGGCGAGGCCCGTCAGGGGCTTGGCCCCGCTCGCGACCGCTTTCCCGACCGCGCTCAACTGCTGTGCCATTTCGCGACCGTGCTTGCTCATCCAGACGCTGTGCCAGGTGAGCATCGCGACCGCGAGGAACATGATGGCCGCGTTGAACACCTCCTGGCCCATGCCTGCCGCGAAGGAGCCGATGACATCGGCGAAAACGGCGACCAGCGCTGCGCCGACGATCCCCGCAACCAGCCCGCACGACACCCAGAAACCGCGCCGCGGAACGCCCTTGGTGGCGGCCATCACGATGGAGATGACGAGCGCGGCTTCGAGCACTTCACGAAACACGATGATGGCGGTCGACAACATGCCGGAGCTCCTGTGCAGACGGGTGATCGGATTGGGTGACGCGACGTCCGCCAGGGGCAGCAACGTCATGCGAGCGCGCCTCGGACGACGGCAAACTCATGCACTTGAGTGCGTCAGAATACGATTGAGTCGCATTATGCTCAAGATATTTCGGTCGCCAAACGCACCCTAATTGACGACTAAGTCGCCAGTCCGAAAGTCGGGTCTGAGGGCAAACAATGACCAGCGTGACGATTCGACGGGGCGAGCGCGTGGAGGGCGCGCATTCATTGACGCCAAAACCTGAGAGAGAAATTCCCATGTTCGACTTGATGATGCAAGCGGTCCTGGTCCTTTCGGCGGGCGCGCTCGGCACATGCGCGATCTCCGACATGTTCTCCCGCGATGTGCTGAGCCGCGCGGGCCGCCATGGCCGCTACGCCGACCTGAACGACTTCCCCGGCGGCCCTCGAAGATGACGCTTTTGTAATCGGACGCCGGCGAGCGCGGCGTAAAATCGCAGGCATGGTCAATCGCTTACGATGAGGTCGCCGGGATGCGCATTCTGATAGTCGAAGACGAGCAAAAGGCCGGCGCATAGATCAAGAAGGGACTCGAAGAAGCCGGCTATCTGGTCGATGTCGTGCGCGATGGCGCCGAAGGGCTGATCCTCGCGCAGGAAGAGAACTACGACGTCATCGTTCTCGACGTGATGCTGCCGACCATGGACGGCTGGACAGTCGTGCGCAATCTTCGTCAGACGAAGGCCACGCCGGTCATCTTCCTCACTGCCCGCGACGACGTCGCCGATCGCGTGCGCGGACTCGAACTCGGCGCAGACGATTATCTGGTGAAGCCGTTCGCCTTCGTCGAACTGCTGGCACGCGTGAGGACGCTCGCGCGTCGCGGTCCGCTGCGTGAAAGCGACCTGATCTCGCTCGGCGATCTGGAGATCGACGTGACGCGCCGCAAGGTGCGCCGCGCGGGCAGGCGCATCGAGCTCACGCCGCGCGAATTCGCGTTGCTGCAACTGCTCGCGCGGCGGCACGGCGAAGTGCTGAGCCGCACGCAGATTGCGTCCTACGTCTGGGACATGAACTTCGACAGCGACACGAACGTGGTGGAGGTGGCGATCCGCCGCCTGCGCGCGAAGATCGACGACGACTTCGACGTGAAGCTGATCCAGACCGTGCGCGGTGTCGGCTACGTGATCAATACCCAAGAGACTGACTGATGCGCGCGCGTTCGCTCACCACGACGCTCGCCTTCGCCTTCGCCGCCACCACGCTCGCCGTATTCGGCCTGGTCGGCAGTTTCGTGTACTTCGCGCTGGAGCGGCAGGTGCGGGTGCAGGACGATCTCGACATCGTCCTGGCCGCGCGGCACACGCGGCGCCTGGCGGAGGAACTGCAGGATTTCGGGGACGTCCGCCGCTTCAACGAGCGGCTCGAGAGCCAGGTGCTCGGCAACGAGGCGCTCTCCATCGGCGTCGCGGATGCGTCGGGCAAACTGCTGCTGCAGCACAATCTCGGCGCAACCGCCGAAGGACTGACGCCAGCTTCCGAGCGCGTCCCCGCCGCGGCCCGGATCACGGACAACGCCATCTTCGCGGCCACCGCGCCGGACGGCGATCCACTGCGCATTCTGACCGCCGATGCAAAGCTCGGGGACGGGACGGTCGCCACCATCGTGATCGTGCGCAACATGCGCGACCGCTGGCTGCTGCTCGACCGCTATCGCGACCGGCTGCATCTCGCCGGAGTCGCGGGCGTGCTGCTGACGTTCGCCATCGGCTATTTTCTCGTGCGCCGCGCGCTGAGTCCGCTGCGCGAAATGGCCGAGAATGCGGCGGGCGTCACGGTCGACAAGCTCGACACGCGCATCGCGGTGGAGGGCGTGCCGAGCGAACTGGAGCCGCTCATCGTGTCGATCAATGGCATGCTCGCGGGGCTGGAGCGCAGCTTTCAACGGCTCTCGCAGTTCACCGCCGATCTCGCCCACGACATGCGCACGCCGCTTGCCAACATGCGCGGCGCGACGGAGGTCGCGCTCGCGCGGCCCCGCTCGGTCGACGAGTATCAGGCACTCCTCGCGTCGAATCTCGAAGAGTGCGACCGTCTCTCGCGCATGATCGAAAACGTGCTGTTCCTCGCGCGCGCGGAGCATCCGCAATTTTCGCGGCACATGGGAGAGTTTGAAGTGGCCGGGGAACTGCACCGCATCGCCGAATACTTCGAAGGACTCGCGGAAGACGCGGGCGTGCATCTGACCGTGAGCGGCTCGGGTCATCTCAGGGCCGACGTCGAGCTCTTCAGGCGCGCGGTTAGCAATCTGCTTGCCAATGCGGTGCGTCATACGCCGCGCGAAGGCGCGATCAGGCTCGCTGCCCATGCGGATTCCGCCGGGGTGCGGGTGACTGTAGAGAACGAGGGCGAGCCCATCGATCCTCTGTTGCTCGAGCGCATTTTCGACCGCTTCTATCGTGGCGATCCGTCACGCGCCGGCGGTCCTGCGAGCGGTTCGTCGGGCCTTGGCCTTGCGATCGTCCGGAGCATCATGGAGTTGCATGGTGGCCGCGTGCACGCCGAAAGCGACGCACGCAACACGCGCTTCGTGCTGTCCTTCCCTCCGCAATAGGCCGACGCGCTGCCCCGCAGGAGCAGCGGGCCCACGCCGTCATCGCTCCTTCGCGCGCGACGAACTTTATCGTGCAAGTTATCAAACTTGTAACGTCCGCGTCAGCATCGTGTCGGTCTCCGGGCACCACAATCACTTCAACGCCAATCATTCAAACAGCGGCGTTCCAGCGGGTTTCATTCGGTTCCATCGGTTCGAATGAGCCCTTTGTCATTGATTCCTGGAGGCTGATCATCATGAAGAAAATCCTGTGTGCGGTCCTGACGGCCGCAATGCTGGCGCCGCTGGCGTCTTTTGCCCAGACGACGGGCGACCATGTGACGCGCGCTAAAGTACGCGCGGATCTCGTGCAACTGGAGGCCGCGGGCTATCAACCCAGCACGCACGACGCGGACTATCCGAACGCACTTCAAGTTGCCGAAGCCAAGGTCGCGGCGACGCATGATCGCTCGGTTGCTTACGGCGGCGCTCAGGACGGCTCCGCCTCGAACGGCATGCCGGGCGCAAGCCATGCAGCGGCGCAATGAGTCGCGCCGAACCGGTCGCACTTGTTCAATTGTCGAAAAGGGAAATCATCATGAAGAAGACCGCGTTGTTCCTGCTTGCATCGATCACGGTTGCCGTTGCCACGCAAGCGTCGGCGCAAGCCGGCGGACTGACCCGTACCGAGGTCGAGCAGCAACTCGTGCAGGCCGAGGCGAAGGGCCTGGCGCCGTCATCCTCCGTCGACTATCCGCCGAGCGAGCGTGCGATCGACCGCAACCGTGCGATCTTCGAAGCACGGCATGAAGGCAAGATCGGCTCGTTCGCGCAATCCACGCGCGATGCGGGCGCGACCGAAGCGTACGCGTCGAATTGAAAAGGGTGAACGTCGTGCATGCGGCGTCCCGCGTGGCCGTGATGTCATGCGCATCCGGGCAGGGCGTCGCCGCTGTTGTGCACCTCGGCGCTGTTACTTGCCAGGCGCCCCCGGTGCGAGCGTCACGGTAGCGACGAGCCCGCTGGGCACCCCGTCGGACAATTCGATCTGCGCGCCGATCCGCGCGGCGATGCTCCCGACGATCGACAAGCCAAGCCCCGAGCCGTCCACATCGCTTCCGAGCACGCGATAGAACGGATCGAACACCCGCGCACGTTCCTCGGGCGCGATGCCGGGACCCGTATCCGTCACGCAAATCCACGGCCGTCCGTCAGCAAGCCCGGTCGAGAGATCGACAGATCCCCCTTCAGGCGTATAGCGAATCGCGTTGTCGACGAGGTTACGCACCAGAATCGTGAGATCCGCTTCGGGAGCATGCACAAGCACGTCCCCGTCGCTCGACACGCCGATATCGATGCGCCGTTCCTCGGCGAGCGGCATCAGGTCTTCAAGGACATGCCGAAACACTTCCTGCACGCGCAATTCGGCAACCGTCGACGCGCGCGGCTTTTCCTGCAGGCGAGCAAGCGTCAAAAGCTGGTTGAGCAGCACGCGGGTGCGCTCGATGCCGCAACGCATCGACCTGAGCCGCTTGCGCGCCGCGTCCGGCATCTCGCTGGCATCGAGCCGCTCGGCCTGTAGCGAGAGCGCGGTGAGCGGCGAGCGCAGTTCATGCGCGGCATCGGCGACGAAGCGGCGTTGCGCGGCAACCGATGTCTCGACGCGGGCGAGCAGTCGATTGATTGCCACGACGAATGGCGTGATCTCGCTCGGGAGCGCGTCGCCGGCGAGCGCGGAGAGGTCGTGTTCGGGCCGGTTGTCGAGGCTTGTGGCGAGCAGCGTCAGCGGCCTGAACATGCGGCGGACCACGAGATGCAATACGACAAGCAGTACGAGGGCGAGCGTCCCGAACGGCATGACGGTAGCGAGCGCGCTGTTGCGCGCGATCTCGTCGCGGCCGGCCGTCTGCTGGCCGACCACGACGCGCGTCCCGCTCGCGAGTGTCTTCACGACGATCCGCCATGGCACGCCTTGCACGCTCGCGTTCTGCAAACCGTCGGGCAAATCGGCGGCGAGCGTAAGCGGCTTGCGCTCGATGGTCGTCTGGATCACGAGCTTTGCTTCGAGGTCCGCCCGATTCGCGACGTTGGCGAGCGCCTCGTGCTCCATGACGCCGAGGCTCTGCGGCGTGATGAGCAAGGCGATTTGCTCGAGCTGGTCGTCCTGCAATTCGTTCGCCTCGTGAAAGGCCGTCTTGAACGCGATCACACCAGCGACGATTGCAATCGCCACCACGAGCGCCGACAGCCACGCCGACAACCTGAACTGAAGCGAGCGCGTCATGGCGCTTTCGACACCATCCAGCCGACACCGCGCACGTTCTTGATGGCAGCGGTGCCGAGCTTCTTGCGCAACGAATGGATCAGGAATTCCACCGCGTTGCTCTCGACTTGCTCGTTCCAGCCATAGATGCGCTCCTCCAGTTCTGCACGCGAAAGGATCGCACCGGGGCGGATCAGAAGCGCCTGCAGCAGCGCGAACTCGCGACTGGACAGGCGCGAGAAATGCGGCCCGGAACTGGCTTCGCGGGTGGCGGGATCGAGCGTGACCAGGCCGTTGCTCATGTTGGGCGCCGCCTGCCCGCCGCGCCGCCGGATCACCGCGCGCATGCGCGCCTTCAGCTCCGACATGTGGAAGGGTTTCAGGAGGTAATCGTCGGCGCCCGCATCGAGGCCGAGAATGCGATCGTCGATGCAGTCGCGTGCAGTGATGATCAGTATCGGCACGAGACTCCCCGCCTGGCGCACGGCGCGCAGCACGTCGAGCCCGTCTTTCCCAGGCAGGCCGAGATCGAGCAGGATCGCGTCGTAGACGTGCGTCTGAAAGCTCGTGAGCGCGAGCTTGCCGTCGCGTACCCAGTCGGCCGCGTAGCTGTCGTCTCTCAGCGCATCCTGCACCGCCTCGCCGATCATGCGGTCATCTTCTACCAGCAATACTCTCATCCCGTGCCCCCGAAGAGACTCAACATGTCCCGTGACAGGTGCCGATGCGATCCATTGTCGCGAGCAGGTCCGCGAGCGCCTGCTTGCAGTTCGCCTGATCGGGCGCCTTGGCCCGCAACGCATCGAGTGCACGGTCGATCGCCTTGTCGACCGTATGCCAGTCCGGCGCCGCGCGCGGTTTGAGCGACGGTTCGGCTTCGTCCCACGACGTCTCCAGATCCTTGATGCGCGTCTTCGCGCCGGCGAGGTCGCCCTTGTCGACTCGCGCAGCCGTATCCGCGACGATCGCCCGAAACGGCGTGAGGTCGCCGAGCTTCGAAGCGGTCGCGGCCTGAATCGATCCGATCAGTGCGAATCCGTCAGGCGTGAACGCGGTGCCGAACGTGGCTGCGCCCAGCGCGATGCTCAGTGCGACGGTGAGGAGGCGTGGTGCTTTCATCTTCTTCTCCCAATTGAGGTCAGGCAAGGCTCGATTCGTCCGCGTTCGGCTTCGCGATACTCACGTAAGCGACGAGCGCAACGATAATCGTCAGAAAAATGACACTGGTGTAGATCGTCCCGAGGCCGACGCCGCCGTACGTGCGCGACTGCGAGAGCAGGTCGCCGAGCGACGCGCCGAGCGGACGCGTCAGGACGTACGCGATCCAGAAGGCCGTCACGCGGTTCAGTCCGATGTACGCTGCGAACGCCGTGAGGGCGATCAGCGCGCTGAAGATCACGACGCCGAGCGAGAAGCCGAGGCCGAGCGCTTCGGTCGCGAAGTCGCCGGCAGCGGTGCCGAGCGCAAAGGTGCAGAGGATGGCGGCCCAGTAGAAGAGCTCGCGGGGGCGGGTGTCGATCGCGCGAATCGACAAGGTGCCTTCCGAGCGATACCAGATCCAGAAGATTGCCGCGAGCATCGCTCCGAAGCAGGCCGTGCTCGCGTAGAGGCTGACGCCGGCGCCGTCGTTGAGCGCATCGGTGATCTGCGTGCCCACCACGCTCACCAGCACGACCGTGAGCCAGTAGATCCACGGCACGAAGCGGCGCGAGCGCAATTGCGCGAGCAGGGCGATGATGAGCAGCGTAGCGGTGATCGCGTCGGTGACGATCGCGCCGAGACCGACGTTCACGGCGAGATAATCCGCGCCAGTCTCGCCGACTGTGGTCGACATGATCTTGATGATCCAGAAGGCGAGCGTCACCTCCGGCACCTTGTTGATGGCTCGGGTCAGATAGGCGCTTCGGGTCTTGGCCATGAAAATGCCTCGCGGGAAGGGCGTACGCGCAGCCGCTTCCCGGGACGGGATGGCATGGCCTGCGCGTCGTGTCGGAAGCAACTTTGGGCGGCGAGACTTAGTAGTCGCTTAGCGAGCGCTTTGGCGCAAGCTCAGGATGTGCTAACTCTGCCGGGGGACGATGGCGGATTGCATTGCGACCTGCACGGGGTCTTTATGACGATCATTGCGAACGCAAACGGCGGCCTGCTCGAGTCCGTCGAGATGGAGCTATTGCCGCCCATGGGCGCGGAACCCGCATGCGTCGCCGTGTATCTGTCACAGCCGAATCCGCCGGCATCGCATCTGTTGTGGAACTCGCGCCCGGACGGCAGCCGATATGCCGTCGATCAGCAACTCGCAACCTTGTCCGATCTCGTGAACGACTGCCTTCTCCTGTCGGGGGCAGACAGTGCCGCGCTGAACGAACTCGCCACTGCGTTCGAACGGTGCGCCGCGCGCATTCGCCTGGCATCCAAGGGCCCCTGAAACTTCACGGCTCCGCTCCGGTTCACTTCGTGCTTGCTAATGGGCTTGCCGTGTCCTGCCATCCTCCTCCCAGCGCAACGAGCAGTTGCACGCAGGCGATCACCCGCCGCGCATCGATCTGTTCGGCCGTGCGCTCGTTGGTGAGCGCGATGGTCTGCGCCGTCACCACGTCCAGATAACTCACTGCGCCCGCCTGATAGCGATTGGTCGTGAGCCGGAGCGAGAGCGCCGCCGCATCGGATGCGCGACGCTGGCTCTGCGCTTCGTCGGCGAGCGCATTCAGCGAGGTCAGGTCGTCCTCCACCTGCTGAAACGATGTGAGGACGGTCTGCCGGTAATCGGCGACCGAGCCGTCGTATTGCGCGTGCGCACTCTTGAGCGTGGCGTTGCGCTGGCCGCCGTCGAAGATCGTGGCGGCGAGTTGCGGTCCGAGCGACCAGAAGAGACTCGGGGCGCTCAGCCACGGCGCGAAAAAGGTGCTTTCGAGGCCCACGCTCGCACTCAGCACCAGATTCGGGAAATAGGCTGCGCGAGCCTCGCCGATCTGCGCATTCGATGCGAACACGCGCCGCTCCGCTGCGGCGATGTCCGGCCTGCGTTCGAGCAACTGGGAGGGCAGCCCGGGCGGCACGTCGGGCACGGACAGCGTCTGCTCATGGGCGGCAACGGTGAACGTCGATGCCGGTTCGCCCACCAGCACGGCGATCGCATGCTGAAGCTGGGCGCGCTGCGCGCCGGTGTCGGTCGCTTGCGTGCGGGTGCTTTCGAGCTGCGCTTGCGCCTGCGCGACGGCGGATGCGTCGATCGCGACGTTCGCGAGTTGCTGGTTCAGGAGACGCAGCGCCGCAGCGTAGGCAGACACGGAATCGTCGAGCAGCTTCTTTTGCGTGTCGAGCGAGCGCAGGTTGAAGTAATCGGTGGCGAGTTCGCTCGTGACCGACAGGCGCACCGCTTCGACATCGGCCGCGCTGGCGTCGGCATTCGCCTGCGCGTTCGTGGCGGCGTCGCGGATGCGGCCGAACAGGTCCGGTTCCCACGAGGCCGACAGTCCCGCCGAATAATCCGGCACCGTCTTGCCCGCGAGCGAGTGTCCCAGCACGTTCTGCGAAGTGCGCGCGCGGCTTTGCGCGACACCCGCTGTCACGCTCGGCCAAAAGCCGGCATTCTGATAGTCCGCTAGCGCGCGGGCCTGGTGCAACTGCGATACCGCTTTCTTCAGTGTCTGGTTGGAGACGTCGACGCGTGCTTCGAGCCGGTCGAGTTCGGGATCGTTGAAGACGGTCCACCACGGGCCGCGCGGCGTCTGATCGGCGGGAGCGGCGGCCGACCAGCCCGGCGTGGCGGCGTAATGTGCCGGCACGGCCACGTCCGGTTTCGAATAAGGCGGCAAAGTGGAACAGGCAGCGAGCACGGCGCAAACCACGCCAGCGACGAGCACGCGAAGCAACATCGGTCTGCTGTTCATGACGCGCTCGCCATCTTCGAGACGCGTACAGTCTCGCCGCTCGTGATCGCGTCGCCGGGGTTATCGATCACGCGGTCGCTCGCATTGAGGCCGGTCGTCACTTCGACATGCGTGCCGAAGTCGCGTCCGATTGTGACCGTTTTCAGTTGCGTCCTGCCGGCGGAATCGACGGTCGCCACGGTCACGCCGTCCGGCCGGAAGAGCAGCGCGCTCACAGGCAGGTCGAGCGCCGGCCTGCTGTTCTCGAGCGCGAGATGCACTTGCGCATACGCGCCCGGCAGCAGCGCCCCGTCGCCGTTCGAGACGTCGACTTCCACGCGCAGGGTGCGGCTCGTCGGGTCCATCGCACCCGCATTGCGCGCGACGTTCGCGGCGAAGCGGCGGCCGGGATACTGCTGCACCGTGAGATAGGCCTGCGTGTTCGCCGAGATGAAAGGCGCGTCGTTCTGCGGCACGTCGACGAACACGCGCAACGTGTCGCGCTGGGCGACATGAAAAAGCTCGCCGCCCGAGGCCGCCAGCCCTGGCGCGCCGCCCGCCGTCACGAGCGCGCCGACGTCGACATTGCGCGCGGTCACTACGCCGTCGAAAGGCGCGGTGATCTTCTCGTACGACACGAGTTCCGCGAGTCTGCGCACGTTAGCCTGCGCGGACTGCAGCATTGCGCGCTTCGCCTGCATGTCGCCGGATTTGGTGTCCGCATCCTGCTGCGAGACGGACTGCGTCTTCAGCATGTCCTGCCAGCGCTGCGCCGTGACCCTCGCGTAATCGAAGTTGGCTTGCGCCGTGGCTTCGTCGGCGCGCGCCTGCAGGAGTTGTGCATCGAGTTCGGGGGTCTGGATGGTAGCCAGCACGTCGCCCTTTTTCACGTGCGCGCCGATATCCGCGTACCAGTGCTCGATATAGCCGCTTGTGCGTGCGTAGATCGCGGCATCGGCGAAGGCGGTCACCGCGCCGGGCAGCAACAGTTCCTGCATCGAAGGCGCCGTGCGCGGTGCGACGACAGAGACCGTCTGCATGCTGAGCGATGCCGTCTGTGCGGTGAGCGCGGTCTGCGCGTGCAGTCGCGGCAGGATGCCCGCGGCGAGCAGCGCGGCCACGACGCCTGCGATCAGCACCGGGGCGAACACGCTACGCCGCTTGCGGGGTGAAGGCATCGCGCGGGATTCTTGTTGGTCGTCTTGCTGGTTCATGGTCGATGGACTGAGTGGAATGTCACTGGCCGGCGGCGGGGCTCGGAGCGGGGTATCGGGTCGCGCGGCGCCGGGCGAGCCATGCATGCACCATGCCGAATACGACCGGCACGAAGAGCAGCGTCGAGACGGTGCCGAGCATCAGTCCGCCGATGACCGCCCGTCCGAGCGGCGCGTTCTGCTCGCCGCCGTCGCCGAGGCCGAGCGCCATCGGCAGCATGCCGATCAGCATCGCGAGGGCCGTCATCAGCACGGGCCGGAAGCGGCTGAAGCCTGCTTCGAGCGCGGCGCGAAGCGGTTCGGCGCCGCCTTGCAGCATCTCGCGGGCTGCATTGACGACGAGGATGCTGTTGGCCGTCGCAATGCCGATACAAAGAACGGTGCCGGTAAGCGCTGGCACGCTCAGGGTCGTGCCGGTTGCGAACAGCATCCACGCGATGCCCGCGATCGACGCGGGCAAGCCGCTCACGATGATGAGCGGGTCCAGCCATGACTGGAAGTTCACTACCATCAGCAGATAGACGAGCACGATCGCGAAGGCGAGTCCGAGCGCGAGTCCGCTGAACGATTGCGTCATCGATTGCACCTGGCCGCGCATCACGATCGACGAACCGGCCGCCAGCGACGGCTCCGTCTCCTTGATGAGCTTCGCGACATCGGACGCAACGCCGCCGAGGTCGCGGCCTTGCACGGACGCATAGATATCGAGCACCGGTTGCACGTTGTAGTGCGACACCACTGCCTGCTGCGACACGCGCGTCATCGTGCCGAGCGAACCGAGAATGCTTTGCTGCGAGGCCTGGGTCGCGGTATTCGTCGCGCCGTTGGTGAGCGGCAGGTTGGCGAGCGTCTGAAGCGAATGGTTGTCGGTTTGCGGCACTTCGGTCATTAGCGGATAGCTCACGCCGTTCTTCGGATCGAGCCAGAAGTTGGGCGTCGTCTGCGAACTTCCGGAGAGCGCGATCAAGAGGTCCTGCGCGACCTGCTTTTGCGTGAGGCCTGCCTGCATCGCCTTGGTGCGGTCGACGTTCAGATCGATGGCGGGCGCATTGCCCGGCTGCTGAATGCGTGCATCGACGAGCCCTTGCACGTGACGAAGCTTCGTCAGCAGCGCATTGGCCGCGACCCGGTTTTGCGCGAGGTTCCGGCCGACGATCTGTATGTCGATGGGCGCTGGCTGGCCGAAGTTGAGAATCTGGCTCACGATGTCGGCGGGCAGGAACGCGAAGGTCGTGCCGGGAAACGACGCGGCGAGCACGCTGCGCAGTCTCGCGACATAACTCGCGGTCGGCGCATGATGGGGCGTGAGCGAGATCATGATGTCCGCGTCCTCGCTGCCAATGGGCGCCGACGACGAGTAGGTGAGATTGATGCCGCTCACCGGCACGCCGATGTTGTCGAGCAGCGCCGCTTCTTCGGACTTCGGAATCACGGTACGGATCTTCGCTTCGACCTCGTCGGCGAGGCGCGCCGTCTCTTCGATGCGCGTGCCGGTCGGCGCGCGCATGTGCAGACGGATCTCGCCTGTATCGACGCTCGGAAAGAAGTCGCGGCCGGTGAAGGGCACGAGCGCCATCGACCCGAGGCAGAAGATCGCGAACGCTGCGATCACCTTGCGCGGATTGTCGATGCCGCGGGCGAGCGCGCTCTTGTAGCGCGTCCGAAGTGCTTCGAAACGTCGTTCGAACGCGGCCTGCCAGCGCGCCAGGAACGCAAAGCGTCCGTGCGGCTCGCGCTTGCCGCCGGCCTTGAGCAGGTACATCGCGAGTGTCGGAATCAGCGTGCGCGAGAAGAAATACGATGCGCACATGGCGAGCACGACCGCTTCGGCGAGCGGAACGAAAAGATAGCGCGCCACGCCGGAGAGCAGGAACATCGGCGCGAACACGATGCAGATCGAGAGCGTGGAGACGAAGGTCGGCACCGCGATCTCGCCCGATCCGTTCAGGATCGCGTCCTGCAACGAGGCGCCGTTCTCCAGATGATGCGTGATGTTCTCGATGGCGACGGTCGCGTCGTCCACGAGAATGCCGACCGCGAGCGCGAGGCCACCGAGCGTCATGATGTTGATCGTCTCGCCGAGCGCCGAGAGCGCGATCAGCGATGTGATGACCGACAACGGGATCGTCACCGCGATGATCAGCGTCGCGCGCCAGCTGCCGAGAAAGAGCAGGATCATCATCGCGGTGAGACACGCGGCGATCAGCGCCTCGCGCACGACGCCCATGATCGACGACTTGACGAACACGGACTGGTCGGCGAGCGGCGTGATCCTGAGCGCGCTCGGCAGGCCTGCGGAGATCTTCGGCAGCATCGCCTTGATCTGCTGGATGATCGTGAGCGTCGAGGTGCTGCCGGTCTTCTCGACGGTCAGGAGCGCCGCGCGCTTGCCGTCGCTGCGCACGATGTTGGTCTGCGGCGCGTAGCCGTCGCGTACATGCGCCACGTCGCGCAGATACACGACACCGCCGTTGATCGCCTTGATCGGCAGGTTGTTGAGCGCCGCGACGCTCCCGGTGCTGCCGTTCAGTTGCACGTTGTATTCGCGCGTGCCGATCTTCACGGTGCCGCCGGGAAGGATCAGGTTCTGCGCATTGACGGCGTTCACCACGTCGCTCGGCGAGAGGTCCTTGGCCTGCAGCTTGCGCGGATCGATGTCGACCATGATCTGCCGGATCTTGCCGCCGAACGGCAACGGAACGGCCGCGCCCTGCACGGTCGCGAGCTGCGTGCGCACGAAGCTGTTGCCGAGGTCGTAGAGCGTCTGCTCCGGCAGCGTGTTGCTCGACAGCCCGAGTTGCAGGATCGGCACCGTCGACGCGTTGTAGGTGATGATGTTCGGCGGCAGCGTGCCGGGCGGCAGGATGCGCAGGATCGATGCCGAATTCGCCGTGGCCTCGGCGACCGCGCGATTGATGTCGGCGCCCGGGTGAAAGAAGACCTTGATGACCGAGACGCCGTTCAGCGACTGCGATTCGATGTGCTCGATGTTCTCGACATCGGATGTGAGCGCGCGTTCATAGTTCGAGGTGATGCGCTGCGCCATGTCCTCTGCGGAGAATCCGTTGTAGGACCAGACGATGCTCACCACCGGAATGTCGATGTTCGGAAAGATATCCGTCGGCGTTCGCATGATCGCGAGCGGGCCGATCAGGAACAGCAGGAGCGCGAGGACAATGAAGGTATAGGGCCGGCGAAGGGCCAGTCGGACGATCCACACAAGAGTTCCCGGGCGTTGATGCGCCTGAAGCGCAAAGGAATGCAAAAGCCCAGTGTGCGGGAGCGCGCTTTACCCGTTTCTGACGCGCGGATGACAAGTCTGTAATGTGGCCGTCAAGGTCGAAGCCGCTGCTATCGACCTTCGAGTTGAAGATACTTGTGCGCGAAGGCGATCGCCATGCTTCCTTCTCCGACCGCCGACGCCACGCGCTTGACCGGGCTCAGTCTCACGTCCCCGCAGGCGAATACGCCGGGCACGCTCGATTCGAGCAGATACGGATCGCGGCTGTGGGACCAGCGCCCCGCCTTGACGACGTCGTCGCCGGTCAGGACATAGCCTCGCTTGTCGCATGCGATTTCGGGCGGCAGCCATTCGGTTTCCGCGTCGGCGCCGATGAAGACGAACAGGCCGCCGCAATCGTGGCGGCTCACCGTCGCCGTGGCGTTATCGAGTATGTCGATGGCGGTGAGGTGCGTGTCGCCATACGCGCCGACGATTTCCGAGCGCAACTTGACCACGACATTCGACTTGCCGGCAAGCTGCTCGACAAGGTAGCGGGACATGCTCTTTTCGAGGGCGTCGCCGCGGACGACGAGCGTCACCATGCGCGCGTGACCGGCGAAGAACAGCGCGGCCTGGCCCGCCGAGTTGCCGCCGCCGATCAGATGCACGTCGAGTCCGTGAGTCGCGCCCGCTTCGCTGCGCGCCGCGCCGTAGTAAATGCCCTTGCCGATGAAGCGGTCAAAGCCTTCGATCGCGAGGCGGCGCCACGTGACGCCCGTCGCGAGGATCAGCGTGCGCACGCGAATCACATCGCCGCCGTCGAGGTGAACGCAGCGCGACTCGACATCGATGCGCTCGACCGCGCGCGTCACCAGAATCTCCGCACCCAGGCGCTTCGCCTGCTGCAAGGCCCGGCTCGCGAGTTCGTCGCCGGAGACGCCGCTCGGAAAGCCCAGGTAGTTCTCGATGCGCGACGAAGTGCCGGCCTGTCCGCCCGGCGCCTCGCGCTCGACCGCGATGGTGCGCAGGCCTTCGGACGCGCCGTAGACCGCCGCGGCAAGGCCGGCGGGGCCGCCGCCGATGATCATCGTGTCGTATTCGGCAAGGCGCGGTTTCGTCTGCAGACCGAGCAACTCGGCGAGTTCGCGCGTCGCGGGCCGGCTGAGCAGCGTGCCGTCAGCGAGGCGCAGCACGGGGCAGTCTTCCTCGGCGGGACAGGGGGCGTGCCAGCGCGTCGCCATTTCGGGCGCGTCCGGCGTCATCCAGTCGAAGCTGATCTGGTTGCGCGCGAGAAACTTGCGCAAGCCGGCACACACCGTGTCCCACCGGCTGCCGACCATCGTCACGCGCGGCTTGGGCGGTTCGGCGGCGATCCCCTGCAGTCCGCCGATGCGCTCGCGCGCAAGTGCGCCCATCTTCACCGCGACCTCCGGCGATGCCGCCGCCAGCGCGTAATAGCGCTGCGCATCGACGCGCATCACACGCGACGGTTCCGCGGCCCGATACGCGCCCGGAAACGGCGAACTCAACGCGAGCGGCACTTCGCCGAAGATCGTCCCGGGAAGACGCCAGCCCAGCGTGCGCTCGACGCCGTCGAACAGCTTGACGACCTCCATCTTGCCGGAGAGCACCGCATAGAGCGCCCGCTCGCCGCCTTCGTGGACAGCGAACTCACCGGGACACAGATGCAGGTCCGCCGAGGTGTTCGCGAGATGGTCGAGTTCGGCGTCGGAAAGGGTGGAGAACAGCGGAATTGCCCGAATGTCGTCAAGTGTCAGCATGGCATCGTCGAGAGCAGGCAAGCGAGGGATCGGGAAGGGTGGCCGCGGTGGACCCAAGCGAAGTATATGACGTGTCAGGGAAGATATTGGTCTACGGAAACCCGCCGCGTCGGCGACGGCGAATTCGATCATGTATCGCCATCGCCCTGACGCGCGCCGCTAGGCCATCGCGTTGCCGCCGGGCACGGCCGCGCCGAGCGCGTTGCTGGCCAGTTCGAACGCGTTGTCGCGCCCTTGCTCACCCTCGTGCGCCGGATTGATCTTCGCGGTGATCGCGTGGAAGCTGCCCTGATCGGCGAGTTCGTTGCAGCCGTGCGATTGCCAGAACCATGCGGCGACGAGCGCGGCGGTGCCGGCATCGTTGCGCACGCTGTCCGGGTTGGCAACCAGATCGACGCCGATTGCTTTGCCAGCCGCGGCGAAATTGCCCTTGAAGGTGAGCTGGATCAGCCCCGAGCCTCGATAGCGCCATCCGTCGCCGCTCGCAGCGGGCCCGTTGCCGCACTTGTTCTGATAGACGAGATTCGCAATCTGCTGCTGGCGATCGGGCGGCACACACGTCTCGCCGGTCTGACGGCCGAGGGCGTTGCATTGCGCCTGAGTCAGCGAGGAGAAGACCGCATCCAGACGGGACGCCGCGTAGTTGAATTTCTCGGCGACCGGCGGCAACGGGAAGCCTCCACTTTCGTATGCGATTTGCGCCAGAAACGCCGCCTGCCGAGGAGGTGTATTGATCTGAAATCGCTCCATCGCAGCCGAGATCGGCGCGAGCCAAAATGCGGCGCTCGCCTGGGATGCGCCGGTTGCCGCCGTGAACGTTGTCTGGTCCATGCTGTTCTCCACATCATGTTTCGTCGGGAACAGACGTCGTTGCACGCTGAACGAGCCGTACCCGAAATGGAATGCCGCCGGGAATGTTTGAAGGGGAAGCTTTATTAGCAGGCGGGGATCGAGACGGCGCGCGACCTTTTGTGCTGGATCGGCGCCGACGTGAATAGCGTTTTAGCACGTATTTTCGCGAATGCAGTGCTTAGGATGCCGTCTTATGAGCGCCGCATAACATTGTCGAAGCGAGCGGCAGGCAAGGTGATGCAATTGCAGGCGCGTCGTCCGTTACCTGATTGGCGTCGATGGGGTCGTCGGCGGATTGTATGGAACAGCGCGATCCCGGATGCGTGAGTTTGTACCGGTTCCCGTCGTTGGGCGCTCATTGGACGGAGGGCCGCCCGGAAGACGCGGACCGCCCATCGGTTCGACTGCGGGTGCGACGCCCCACGTCACGGGCGAAGCTCGCGGCTTCCGAAGCCTCGATTCGGCTTCGTCGGCCCAGCGCGAGAGGGCGCCGGCGTTCACGCGCTGCGGGGCGGACGGCCCGCGAGTTCCGACTACGGCAAGCGAGAGATTCTCTGTCAAAAGGATCGGCGACCAGCTTGCGTCGCTCCCCGGCGTGCAAAGGACACGCCCTTCGCGCACGAAAACCGCCACGTTCCCGGGCGCCGTCGCCGGATAGCCTTCGCTGCGGTGCACGTCGTACTCGGTACCCTCCACCGAGGCCGATAGCTCCTTGGTGACCACCTGGCCGCCGCCTTGCTTCGCAATGCTCTTGATCTTGGCGAACAGTTCGCCGACGAGCAGCTTGATCGAGCCCAGCTGAACGCGCGTCTGGCGGTTGAGGGTGACCGTGCTGCCGTCGTCGTATTCGATGACAGCCTGCCCTCCCGCCGTGTCGACGATGTCGCCGGGAAGCAGTTGCATTCCGGACGGATTGCGAATCACGCCCTTGTCCGGGCGCTCGACGCTCACCCCGGGATCGGAATACAAGAGCGTGCCCTTTTGCGGCGCCCCCCCGGCCACGACGAACGGACCGAGGCCGAACGACGCGTCCGCGCAACCCGCAAGCAGCGCCACGCACAGCGCGAGTCGCACGACTGCGACAAATGCACGGGGACGATGATCAGCTCCTGCCATGGGACCACCTCTTTTCGAGTGCCAGCAGCATCCACCATGTCACGCCAAAGGCGACGAGGTGATAAAGACTGTCGACCAGCAACCCAAGCCTGGCGTAAAGCAGCACCGTGATCGCGAGAAAGGCGAAACAGGCCGCAGGCAGGACGATCACGTCGAGCCATCGCGACTTGCCCACGCGCCAGATGCGATAGGCGATTGCCGCAGCCACCATCACGAGCACCAGAAGCCATTGCTGAACGAATCCAAGGGGCGTGACGATCGCCCCGGTCATGAGGGCATTGACCGCGCCCGCCTGGAATTCGAAGCCGTAGCGCTCCGGCCCTGCCACGTCGAGCCGTGTCTGCAGAAGGTCCAGCGGATGTTCGGCACCGACGACGATCACTTTGCCTTGCCACGCGGGCGCAGGCGAAGCGGCGGCGAGCAGGGTATCGGTATTGAGCCGCCTCGCCGGATCGCGCAGGCGTTCGCGATGCGACAGCGGAAAGATGATGCGCGCGAGCACGGCACCCGCCGGCCGCGCGGGACAGTCCTTGTCGGGCCATTCGGCGACTTCGCGCAGGGAGAAGCGGATGTTCTGCTCTTCGGCGCCGGCGCTCGCATGCAGAATCGTCTCCGACGACGGAATGCGCTCGATGTTGGTCGCGCCGGTGACCGCATACAACGCGAACGACCCATACACATTCTTTCCCGCCTGCATGGCGACCGTGCCGAATACCGCGTTGTCGAGTTTCTGGCCGATGCACGTCAGCCCGAGAAACGCGCCCGACTCGCCGAGGCCGGGAAGCGCGACTGCGTGACCGTAGGGTGTCAGGGCCTTGAAGCCGAACACGACGCGTGTGCCGCTCTGACGTGCCGCGCGTATCGCATCGATCAGGGTGGCGTCGGCTGGTCCGGGCTCCTCCGTGGTGATGTCGAAGGCGATCGCCTTCGCCTTCTGCTGCGCCGCGAGTGCGATCAGGCGCGCGTAATCGGCGCGACGCGTACGCGCGAGGCTGCGGGTTTCGGACGCGTTCGGCACGATGCCGACGAGAACCAGGTCTTTCGAAAGCGCGGGTTCGAACAGCACGTCTCCGATCAGCATGGTGAAGCTTGAGGTGCGCGTGTCGAGGCCGAGGAGATCGAAGACATTGACCCACACGAAGGAGAAGGCCGTGGCACCCACCAGAACCGAAACGGCCGCGCTGGCGCGAAAGATCCGCAGCTTCTGCATGCTGAGTCTGATCGACTCGATGAGGCCGGTGCCTTCCAGTTGGGCTGCGATCGCAGCGATGTCGCGGTCACGCGTGTCCCGCTTGAGGGGCATGGACTGGAGGTTCGCCAGTTCGGCGACGTCCGCGGGCAGTTCGTGCGCGTCGGGAAGTTGTGCGCCGTCGACCAGGACCGGAATGATGCGCTTCTTCTGGCGTAACGCTTCGGCGACCTCCCAGCGGACGAAGTCGGTCGCGCCATTTGCGGCACGCTCGTTGAGCATCGAGAGCCATGCAGTGCCGACGACCGCCAGTACCACGTCATATTTCCGGAGCCGCTCCGACAGAAGCTTCTGCCAGTTCGTGCCCGCCGGTATGTCCAGAATGTCGATGAACACGCGGTTTCGCGGAAACAGAGCGGCCAGCCGGTCGTGCAGCAGTTCGCTGGTCGCCGAGCTGTCGTCGCGTCTGTACGTGATGAAGATGTTGGGCATGGTCGGATCGACAGGCGACGAAGCAGGCCGTCTCGGGCGCGTCCGGGACGGCATACACGCGACGCATTGAATGCTTCCGCCGGATGCTTCGCCTGCGTTCCATCCACCACGGTTAGCACTTCCAACGGCGGCGCTTGCGTGCCCGATGCCGCGCGTGCCATAGCTCGCACAGTACTACATGCGGCAGATAATTCAATGTGATTCTCGCCCTTCGGGCTGTCCCGGAAGTGAGGGGAGTGCCGGTTATCGATAAGGTGCTGGAAACCGCAAGTCCCTATGAGGCGGTCTCATGCATGACGAGCCGTCTCTATGGGCGGTAGCGAAGTGCGTCGATCACCACGCGCATTGCACGCGACGACTGGCGACGGCTCGCGTAGTACGCGTGAAGGCCGGAGAACGTCGGAGACCAGTCTTCGAGCACCCAGACGAGGCGGCCGGCCGTGAGGTGCGGCTACGCGACGTCCGCCGGAATGTACGCGAGCCCATAACCGGACAATGCGGCTTCGAGCATCTGATAGGTACCGTTGAAAGCGAGCTGACCTTCAACGCGCACCTGCACTTCGCGATGCCCCTTCTTGAGCTCCCAGGAGTAGAAGCCGCCATGCGTGGGCAGACGCAGGTTGATGCAGTTGTGGTCGGTCAGGTCCTGTGGCGTCTTCGGCAACGCCAGCTTCTTCAGATACGCGGGCGAGCCGACGATAGCCATGCGCATGTCGGGCCCGATGCGCACCGCGATCATGTCCTTCGCGATCTGGTCGCCATTGCGAACGCCGATGTCATAACGATCCGCAACGATATCGGAGAGGCCGTAGTCCGTGATCATCTCGATCCTGATCTCCGGATAGCGGCGAAGCACCTTCGACAGCCTTGGCCAAAGGATCGTCTTGGTGGCGTAGTCGGTTGCGGTGATGCGGATCGTGCCCGCCGGCAAGTCGCGAAGCTCTTTGACTGCGGTCAGCTCGGCTTCGGTTTCCTCGAAGCGACGCGCCACTGTTTCGAGCAGGCGTTCGCCCGCTTCGGTTGGCGAGACGCTGCGCGTCGTGCGGGTCAGGAGCCTCAAGCCGAGTCTCGTTTCGAGCGCCCGGATCGTATGGCTCATGCCGATTGCGATACACCCATTTGCGCTGCGTCGCGCGTGAAGCTGCGTTCGCGCACGACAGCGATGAATGCAAGCAGGTCGTTGACGTTTTCACGCGGCATTGATGAGCCCGTTTCATGGGTGTCTCCGGATTTTATCTGCACATCGACATTCAAGCGCCGCTCGCTCAAGAGGACGTATCCGCCAGATGGCGGCAGGAGGGAAGTCCTCAGCACTTTCCCTATGTTACGATCGTAACAACGATGTTATAAACTGAGATCAATATATCAAAAAAGTGTTGTGCATCGCACAATCCGAAACGATCTCATGCTCGATGCTGCTTCGAAACCCGTTCTAGCGTGGCCAGGCGCAAGCCGGCCGCACACGGAGACGCTCACGCGCAATCCCGGCGTTCCCTTCGACCTCGCATGGCTCGACGGCCTGCGCGTGAATCAGTCGGCTGTGGCCCGGCGCGTCTCGACGCTCGGCACGCGGCGCGCGGTCAAGAAAGACGCGCAAGCCGCGTGGTTGCTCAAGGCCATCACCTGCATCGACCTTACGACGCTCAACGGCGACGACACCACCGCGCGCGTCGAACGCCTCTGCGCGAAGGCGCGTCGTCCCGTGCGCGACGACCTGCTCGACGCGCTCGGCATGGCGCCCGGCTCGATCAGGACCGGCGCCGTATGCGTCTACCACCGTTTCGTGAAAGCGGCGGTCCACGCGCTCGAAGGCAGCGGCATTCCCGTCGCGGCGGTATCGACGGGCTTTCCCGCCGGGCTGATTCCGCATCCGCTGAAGCTGCGCGAGATCGAGGCGTCGGTTGCGGACGGCGCCGCCGAAATCGACATCGTCGTGACGCGCGAACACGTTCTGACCGGCAACTGGCAGGCGCTCTACGACGAGATGCGCGACTTCCGAGCGGCTTGCGGCGACGCGCACGTGAAGGCGATTCTCGCGACCGGCGACATCCGCACACTCTCCAACGTGGCGAAGGCATCGATGGTCTGCATGATGGCCGGCGCCGATTTCATCAAGACCTCGACCGGCAAGGAAGGCGTGAACGCGACGCTCGACGTCTCGCTCGTGATGGTGCGCATGATTCGCGAGTACCTCGCGCGCACGGGCGTTGCAATCGGCTTCAAGCCGGCGGGTGGCGTATCGACGGCCAAGTCGGTGCTCGAATACCAGATCCTCATGAAGGAAGAACTCGGGCGCGACTGGCTCGAAGCGGACCTGTTTCGCATCGGTGCATCGAGCCTGCTCGCCGACATCGAGCGGCAACTCGAACATCACGTGAGCGGCCGCTACTCGGCGTTCAACCGTCATCCCGTCGCGTGAGCACGCGCCCTTTTTCGACTCGTCGACTCAACCAGACATCCTCATGAGCGTAGCCGAATACTTTTCTTCGATGGAATACGGACCCGCACCGGAAGACGATCGCGCCGCGCGCGTATGGCTCGATCAGCATGCGAGCGGCTTCGGCCATTTCATCGGCGGCGCCTGGCGTGCGCCTTGCGCGGCCGATCAGGCCGAGCGCTTCGAATCGCGCGAGCCGGCGACAGGCCGCGTGCTTGCATCGATCGCACAAGGCGATAGCGCCGATGTCGCCGCCGCGGTCGATGCCGCGCATGGCGCGCTCGCCGCATGGCAGGCGCTCGGCGGCCCGGGCCGCGCGCGGCACCTGTATGCCCTCGCGCGCATGGTGCAGCGTCACAGCAGGCTCTTCGCCGTGCTCGAATCGCTCGACAACGGCAAGCCGATCCGTGAGACGCGCGACATCGATATCCCCCTTGTTTCAAGGCACTTTCTGCATCACGCGGGATGGGCGCAACTGCAGGAGCGCGAATTCGCGGACTGGGCGCCGCTCGGCGTGATCGGCCAGATCGTGCCGTGGAATTTTCCGCTGCTGATGCTTGCCTGGAAGATCGCGCCAGCGCTCGCGATGGGCAATTGCGTCGTGCTCAAGCCCGCCGAATACACGCCGCTCACGGCGCTGCTGTTCGCTGAACTCGCCCATCGCGCGGGCCTGCCTGCGGGCGTGCTGAACGTGGTGACCGGCGACGGCCGCACGGGCGCGGCGCTCGTCGAGCACCGCCAGGTCGCGAAGATCGCGTTCACCGGATCGACAGAAGTCGGGCGGCAAATTCGCGTCGCGACGGCGGGATCGGGCAAGTCGCTCACGCTCGAACTCGGCGGCAAGTCGCCGTTCATCGTCTTCGATGACGCCGATCTCGACAGCGCCGTCGAAGGCGTCGTCGATGCGATCTGGTTCAATCAGGGGCAAGTGTGCTGTGCCGGTTCGCGCTTGCTCGTGCAGGAAGGCATCGAGGCGCGCTTCGTCGAGAAGCTGAAGCGCCGCATGGAGACGCTGCGCGTCGGGCCGTCGCTCGACAAGGGCATCGACATGGGCGCGATCGTCGATACCGTGCAGCTCGAACGCATCCGCGCACTCGTGGCGCTCGGCGAAAGCGAAGGTTGTGTGATTCATCAGCCGGCGAGCCTCAGGCTGCCCGAAGGCGGCGCGTTCTTCCCGCCGACGCTCGTCACCAACGTCGCGCCTGCATCGATGCTCGCGCAAGAGGAAATCTTCGGTCCGGTGCTCGTGACGATGAGCTTTCGCACGCCCGAAGAAGCGGTTGCGCTTGCGAACAACACGCGCTACGGGCTCGCCGCGAGCGTATGGAGCGAAAACATCAGCCGCGCGCTCGACGTCGCGCCGCGCCTGCAATGCGGCGTCGTGTGGATCAACGCGACCAATCTCTTCGACGCGGCCGTCGGCTTCGGCGGCTATCGCGAATCGGGCTTCGGGCGCGAAGGCGGACGCGAGGGCATCTACGAGTATCTGCAGCCACGCGCGTGGACCAGGCTTCCGGTTCGCAAGAACGCTCCGGCGCGCGTGAACGAAGCGCAGGCACAGCCCGATGCGAACGTGAGCGCCCTCGACCGCACCGCGAAGCTCTTCATCGGCGGCAAGCAGGCGCGTCCCGACAGCGGCTATTCGCGCCTCGTGCATGCGCCTTCCGGCGCGATCGTCGGCGAAGTGGGCGAAGGCAATCGCAAGGACATTCGCAATGCGGTGTCGGCGGCGCGCGGCGCGCAGAAGTGGTCGAGCACGAGCGCGCACAACCGCGCGCAGGTGCTGTATTACCTTGCCGAGAACCTGTCGGCACGCTCGGCGGAATTCGTACGTCAATTGGTAACCCGCACAGGCGCGAGCGAACGCGATGCGGCGCGCGAAGTCGAAGCGTCGATCACGCGGCTTTTCACCTACGGCGCGTGGGCCGACAAGTTCGATGGCGCGGTGCATGCGCCGCCGTTGCGTGGCGTCGCGCTCGCAATGCACGAACCGCTTGGCGTGATTGGCGTGGTGTGTCCGGATGAGGCGCCGCTGCTCGGTTTCGTGTCGCTCGTCGCGCCGGCGCTCGCACTCGGCAACCGCGTGGTGGCGGTGCCGAGCGAGACGTGTCCGCTGATGGCGACGGATTTCTATCAGGTCGTCGAGACGTCGGACGTGCCGGGCGGCGCGCTCAACATCGTGACGGGCGAATCGCATGCGCTTGCGAAGACGCTCGCGCAGCACGACGATGTCGACGCATTGTGGTGCTTCAACGGCGCCGAACTCTCGGCGATGGTGGAGCGCGAATCGGTCGGCAATCTGAAGCGTACCTTCGTGGACCGCGGCCGCGCGTTCGACTGGCACGATGCCGCGAGCGAAGGCCTGCCGTTCCTGCGCCAGGCGGTCCAGGTGAAAAACATCTGGGTCCCTTATGGTGACTGAAACCCGAGACTGATTCCGGACTAATCAAGGGCGAAGACTTCACGATGAAGCGCGCCCATGCATGGAGGAGACGCTGTGCTGAAGAACATCGATCCGCTGTTGAACGCCGACATCCTGCACGCGCTGTGCGCGATGGGGCACGGCGACGAAGTCGTGATCTGCGATGCCAATTTTCCCGCCGATTCCGTCGCGCGCCAGACGGTGCTCGGCAAGCTGCTGCGCATCGACGGCGCGAACGCGCCGCGTGCGATTCGCGCGGTGCTCTCGGTGATGCCGCTCGATACGTTCGTCGATCATCCGGCCGAGCGCATGGAAGTGGTCGGCGACGCGAGCGCGCTGCCCGCCGTGCAGCGCGAAGCGCAACGCGAAGTCGACGACGCCGAGCGACGCGAGACGCCGTTTGCCTCCGTCGAGCGCTTCGCGTTTTACGAGCGCGCGAAGAACGCCTACTGCGTGATCGCGACGGGCGAAGCGCGCGGCTATGGCTGCTTCATCTTCAAGAAAGGCGTCGAACTCGCGCCGGACGCGCCGGAGTCCGCAAAATGAGCCGTCGCAGCGTAGTGATTCTCGGCATCTACGTGACGGACCTCGCGTTTCGCGCCGAGCGCATGCCGCAGATCGGTGAAACGATTCCCGGCTCCGCCTTCGCGATGGGGCCTGGCGGCAAAGGATCGAACCAGGCGGTGGCGGCGGCGCGTGCGGGCGCGGACGTGGTCTTCTGCACGCGCATCGGTGCCGACGCGTTCGGCGAGATCGCGCAATCGACCTGGCGCGCGGAAGGCATCACGTCGCGCGCGACGGTGCTCGAAGGCGTCTCCACGGGCGCGGCGCACATCTATGTGGACGAGCGCACCGGCGGCAACGCGATCATCGTCGCGGCGGGCGCGGCGGGCACGCTATGTCCCGCGGACGTCGATGCGATCGAGGCCGACATTGCCGACGCGGCCGTGTTCGTCACGCAGCTCGAACAGCCGATCCCGGCCGCACGACGCGGCCTCGAACTCGCGCGCAAGCATGGCGTGACGACCGTGTTCAATCCGGCGCCCGCCTTGCCGCTGCCCGACGACATCTATCCGCTTTGCGACTACATCACGCCGAACGAAACCGAGGCTGCAGCGCTGACCGGCATCGCGATCGCATCGGTCGACGACGCGCGCCGCGCCGCCGATGCGCTGCTCGCGAAAGGCTCGCGCGCGGTCATCGTGACGCTTGGCGAGCAGGGCGCGCTGCTGCATTCTGCAAGTGAATCGGTGCTGGTCCCGGCATTCGACTGCGGCCGCGTGGTGGAGACGGCCGGCGCGGGCGACGGTTTCACCGGCGGCTTCGCGGCGGCGCTTGCGCGTGGCGAATCCGCGCTCGACGCGGTGCGCTTCGGCTGCGCGCTCGCGAGCCTCTCGGTGACGCGCGCGGGCACGGCGCCTTCGATGCCGACGCTTACCGAGATCAACGCGGTGCTCGGCGAGCGCCGCACCGCCTCCGTGAACGGAGCCTGATCGATGAAAGCGTCGAAGTGGCTCGCCGATCGCCAGCTCAACTTTCTGGTCGGCGTGAACCTGTTGGTCGTGATCGCGGCGACCTGGCTCTCGAACGGCCAGTTCCTCGATATCGACAACCTCCAGTCGATGGGCGGCCAGTTGCCCGAACTTGGTCTGCTCGCGCTCGGCATCATGCTCTCGATGGTGTCGGGCAACGGCGGCATCGACCTGTCGGGCGTCGGGCTCGCGAACCTGTCCGGCATGGTGGCTGCGATGGTGCTGCCGAAGCTGGTCGTGGCCGACGATTCGCCCGCCCTTTATACCGCCGTTTTCACAGGGGTCGTGCTCTTCATCGGCTTGCTCGGCGGCCTGCTCAACGGCGTCGTGATTGCGCGCCTCAGGCTCACGCCGATCCTCTGCACGCTCGGCACGCAACTGCTCCTCACGGGCATTGCGGTGGTGCTGAGCAACGGCGCCTCGGTGCGAGTCGAATACGTCGATCCGCTGTCGAACATCGGCAACGGGACGTTCCTGCAAGTGCCGATCTCGCTGTGGATCTTCATCGCGGCGGTCCTCGTGCTCGGCTGGGTCCTGAAGCGCACGCCGTTCGGGCTGCGCCTCTACCTGATGGGCACGAATCCGAAAGCGGCTTTCTATGCGGGCATTCCGCGCGCACGGATGCTGATCCTGACCTACGGCATGTGCGGCATGCTCGCATCGCTCGCCGGGCTCATCAGCGCGACGCACACGTCGAGCGCGAAGTGGGACTACGGCAATTCGTATCTGCTGATCGCGATCCTGATCGCCGTCATGGGCGGCGTGAATCCCGCAGGCGGCTATGGACGCATCGTCTGTGTATTCCTCGCCGCGACCGTGCTGCAGTTCCTGTCGAGCCTCTTCAACCTGCTCGGCGTCTCGCAGTTCTTCGGCGACTGCGCATGGGGCTTCCTGCTGCTCGCTTCGCTCGCCTTCGCGGGCGGCGAGCGCGTGCGCGCGATTTTCGGGATCGGCGGCGTTGCGCCCACACCGAAGGTACCGCCGCCGCCCGCTTCGACGGGACGCTAGTTCTGGCTCTGCATCTTCATCACATTTGCAGCACATTCGAACCATAAAGGAGACATCGCATGAAACTCAAACGACTCGGAACCGCGCTCACCGCGATTGCACTCGCCGCCGGCGCGATTGCCGCCGCACAGGCCGCGACCAACGAAACCATCGTCACCGTGGTGAAGGTGACCGGCATCAACTGGTTCAATCGCATGGACGATGGCGTGAAGGAATTCGGCAAGGAAACGCCGGGCGTAACCGTCTACCAGACGGGCCCGGGACGTGCCGACGCCGCGCAGCAGCTGAAGATCATCGAAGACCTGATCGCGAAGAAGGTCACGGCGATTGCCGTCGTTCCCTACGATCCGCCGACGCTCGAACCCGCGCTCAAGAAGGCGATGGATCGAGGCATCAAGGTCGTGACACACGAAGCTGACAACGCGAAGAACACGATGGTTGACCTCGAAGCGTTTGATAACACTGCGTACGGCGCGGGCCTGAACGAACGCCTTGCCAAGTGCATGAACTCGCAGGGCAAGTGGGCGGTGCTGGTGGGTTCGCTCGGCAGCCGTTCGCAGGTGCAGTGGGCGGACGGCGGCATCGGCAATGCGAAACAGAAGTACCCGAAGATGGACCTCGTCGAGCCGAAGCTCGAAACGAATAACGACGGCGAGCGCGCGTATCAGGTCGCGAAGGAAGTGCTGCGCAAGCACCCGGACCTCACCGGCTTTCAGGGATCGTCGTCGCTGGATGTGATCGGCATCGGCCGCGCGGTGGAAGAAGCGGGCAAGGTTGGCAAGATCTGCGTATACGGCACTGGACTGCCGACCGAAGCGGGCAAGTTCCTCGAAAGCGGCGCGATCAACGGCATCGCATTCTGGGATCCGAAACTCGCCGGCCTCGCAATGAACAAGGTGGCGAAGATGCTGGTGGACGGCAAGACCGTCGCCGACGGTTCCGACCTCGGCGTGCCGGGCTACACGAAGGTCACGGTCACGAAGGGACCGGGCAAGGGCGTGATCGTGCGCGGCACCGGCTGGGTCGACGTAGACAAGTCGAACTACAAGCAGTATCCGTTCTGATGCGCATGCGGCACGCTTCGCTTTTTCTTATCGACGGCGAAGCGTGCCGGCAGGTCAAAAGCAAATCAAGGTCATGATGAATTCAGCACCGCTTCTCGAAGTCGTCGATATTCACAAGCGCTTCACCGGCGTCTATGCGCTGCGCGGCGTGAGCCTCGCGTTCGAGCGCGGGCAGATCTATCACCTGCTCGGCGAAAACGGCTGCGGCAAGAGCACGCTCATCAAGATCATCTCGGGCGCGCAGCCGCCCGATGAAGGCGAACTCGTGATCGAAGGCAGCCGCCATGCGCGGCTTTCGCCTCTCGAAGCGCTTTCGGCGGGTATCGAAACCGTTTATCAGGACTTGTCGCTGCTGCCGAACATGAGCGTAGCGGAGAATGTCGCGCTGACGTCCGAGCTCGCGGAGCATGCGGGGCGCCTCGCGCGCACGTTCGATCGCCGCGCGCTTGCAGCTACGGCGGCGCGCGCGCTCGAAGCCGTGGGCCTTCCCGGCGACGCCGATTTCCAGGCGACGCTCGTCGAGCAACTGCCGCTCGCGACTCGCCAACTGGTCGCCATCGCGCGCGCAATTGCGAGCGCGGCGAAGTTCGTCATCATGGACGAGCCGACGACCTCGCTCACACAGAAGGAAGTGGATAACCTGATCACGGTGCTCGCGAAACTGCGCGCCGACGGCGTCGCGGTGCTGTTCGTGAGCCACAAGCTCGACGAGTGCTATGCGATCGGCGGCGAGGTGATCGTGCTGCGTGACGGCCAGAAAATGGCACAAGGTCCGATCCAGAATTACACCAAGGCGCAGATCAGCGAACTGATGACCGGCAAGCATCTTTCGACCGAGCGTTATCGCGAGGCGGGTGCAGAAGCCGCGCGCGAGATCGTGCTCGACGTGAAGTCGCTCGGTCGCAAGGGTCAGTTCGCCGATGTGTCGTTCGCGTTGCATCGCGGCGAGATTCTCGGCGTGACCGGTTTGCTCGATTCCGGCCGCAACGAACTCGCGCGTGCGCTAGCAGGCGTCGCACCGGCCGACCAGGGCACGGTGACGCTCGACGGCTCGCTCGTGCGCCTCTCATCCCCCGCCGATGCCAAATTGCAGCGCATCGGCTATGTGCCCGAAGACCGCCTGAACGAAGGTCTCTTCCTCGATAAGTCGATCCGCGACAACGTCATCACCGCGATGATCTCGAGCCTGCGCGACCGCTTCGGCCAGATCGACCGCAAGCGCGCGCAGGAGCTTGCCGAGCGCACGGTCAAAGACCTGCAGATCGCGACTCCCGATGTCGACAAGCCGGTGCAGTCGCTCTCGGGCGGCAACCAGCAGCGCGTGCTGATCGGCCGCTGGCTCGCGATCGATCCGCGCGTGCTGATCCTGCACGGGCCGACCGTCGGCGTCGACGTGGGATCGAAGGACATCATTTACCGCATCATGCAGCGGCTCGCGCAGACGGGCATCGGCATCATCCTGATCAGCGACGATCTGCCCGAACTGCTGCAGAACTGCGACCGAATCCTGATGATGAAGAAAGGCCGCGTCGCGAACGAGTATCGCGCCGAGCAGATGGCGGAGGCCGATCTTTATCACGCTCTACTTTCCGAGGCAGCATGAGCGAGTCCATCCGTCGTGTATCGCATGAAGCGATGCCGCAATCCGTGCAGGAGCTTGCGCCGCGCGTGCGGCAACTGAGCTGGACCGCGCGGCTGATGCGCAATCCCGAATGGTTCACGGTCGCGCTGATCGTGGTGACGTGCCTGATCGTCGGCACGCTGAATCCGCGCTTCTTCCAGTTCGCGACGCTCTTCGACCTGTTGCATTCCGGCACGACGATGTCGCTCTTCGCGCTCGGCACGCTGGTCGTGCTGGCATCGGGCGGCATCGACGTATCGTTCACCGCGATCGCCGCGCTCACGATGTACTCGCTCACCAAGGCGGTGTTCGCGTGGTGGCCGGATGCGCCGTTCGCGCTGATCCTCGTTGCGGGCGCGCTGGGCGGTGTCGTGCTCGGGATTGTCAACGGCTTGCTCGTGCATCGGCTGAAAGCGCCCTCGCTGATCGTCACGATCGGCACGCAGTATCTCTACCGCGGTTTGCTGCTGACGTTCGTCGGCACGCAGTTCTTCATGAACATCCCGCACAGCATGGACAGCTTCGGACGCTTGCCGCTCTTCTTCTATCACACGGCCGATGGTTTGCGCGCGGTGCTGCCGGTCTCTGTGATCGCACTCGTGATCGCGGCCGTCGTGACGTGGTGGCTGCTCAATCGCACGATGATGGGTCGCGGAGTCTTTGCGATGGGCGGCAGCCTGCCGATTGCCGAGCGGCTCGGCTACAACCTGCGCGCGATTCACCTTTTTGTGTTCGGGTATACGGGGATGCTCGCGGGTGTGGCCGGCATCCTGCACGTATCGACGAACCGTCTTGCGAACCCGTTCGATCTCGTCGGCACCGAACTCGACGTGATCGCGGCCGTGATCCTCGGCGGCGCGCGCATTACCGGTGGCACCGGGACAGTCGTGGGCACGCTTCTCGGCGTCGTGCTCGTGACGCTCATCAACAGCGTGCTGATCCTCGTCGGCGTGCCGAGCACGTGGCAGAAGGTGATTATCGGCGCGTTCATTCTGATCGCAGGAACGTTGTTCGCGTTAGGCCGCAGAAGCTAGCAGCCGGTCCGTGGCACGCGGGACGTGCCACGGATCGCCGGTGCTGCGTGCAGGCATCTAGTTGAAGGGCGCCACCGCCTGCAGAATAGCGGCTTGCGGGCGAGCGATGTAATAGCCCTGCACAAAGACCTCGGGATGCAGCGCGAGCCAGCGTAACTGTTCCAGTGTCTCAACTCCTTCGACCACCACAAGAAATCCCATTCGGTGGAGCAACTGGAGGACACCGGTCAACAACGTGCACGCACGCGTCGATGCCGGGACGCCTGCGATGAATGCACGGTCCAGCTTGATTGTCTGGATGCGCGTGGACCCCAGCATCGCAAGTGACGAATAGCCCGAGCCGAAATCGTCGAGTGCGAAGCGCACACCCAGTTTTTCGAACGGGCGTGTGTAGTCGCTGACGGTCAATACCTGCGACGCGTTTTCGGTCTCGAGCAACTCGAGTTCGATCAGCGATGGTTCGATCTGGTAACGCGAACACGTCTCAACGATCCGTTCGCTAAGTTCCCTGTCAGCGAGTTGCGACGGCTGGATGTTGATGGTGGCACGCGCCGACAGCACTCCGCTGTGTTGCAGGCCGCCCAGTTGACGGCAGGCTGTCTCCAGCACGAAATAGCTGATTGCGCGTGCGGTAATGGTGTCTTCCAGCGCTGTCATGAAGCTGCCGGGAAGAAGCACGCCGAGATCCGGGTGCTGCCACCGGATCAGACATTCCACGGCCAGGAGATCGAGTGTCCTTGCCTTCACGACGGGCTGATAGGCGACTGCGAACTCTCCGTCGCGCAAGCCCTCACGCGCGCGTTGGGGCGACAGGTTGCCTCGATGATGCGCGGAGGCCATCGTGCGCAAGACGTCCATACTTTCCTTGCCGTTCATTTGCTGTTGAGTATCGTTCACGGGCATCCCTGCAATCGATGAAGTGAAGAGATCGTCTGCATGCGCGATGCGCAACAACGCGAGGCAGCATGGATCGTAAGTATTCGCTTACGGCGTGGGCATCAATGCAGCACTGCTGTCGATAACGGTGCTGCTACAAGCTCATACAACACCCTCCATTCGCCCAAGGAGCGCGTTCCTGTATCGCCTACGCCGTGCGCTTAAATTCGGAGTTCGAAACGTTGCGTTGATTGATTCAGGGAAACGTGGCCCCGCCTCGGTTTAGTTGTAAAAATGTACGCACGACGCCATGTTCGCGTTCCTGGCTTGTCCAGGAAATGTCAAAATGGGCCTGATGAATGGTCAAATGAGGACACCGGAAGCCTGGAGGTGAGCATGCGCCGGAATACCATGGATGCGCTGCCGTATTCCGGTTCGATTCCTGAGATCCGATACAGCAACCGCGATCGTCCCGGTATGCAGATCGAGGTGCTCTCGCTATCCGATCTGATTGCGCGGGTACCGCCCCATCACTTCGATCACCCGCAGCGTCCCGAATTCACTTGTTGATTCTTTGCCTGGAAGGTAGCGGCAAGCACTGGGTCGATTTCTTTCGCTACGACTGGACTCCGTACACGATCTTCCATATCCGGCCGGGGCAGGTGCAGAAGTTCAGGCTCCAGCCCGACATGGAGGCGAAGATCATCTTGTTCACGCCCATGTTTCTCGCGTCGGAGAAGGGCGCTCCGGACAGGAGCGCCTGCGGCAGTCTGATGTGGCGCGGCCGGCCTGCGACAGTGCTGCATCCTCCGCGGCGACCGGAATGGCGGGCGATCGAGGATGTCTACTTGCTGGCGGAGGAATATCGCGACGCGGACGGCTCCGCGCTGTCGGACAGGGTGCTCCAGCTTCAGTTGCAGACGCTGATCGTCCGCCTCGTCCGCATTTCTGATCAAGCCGAAGCGGTTCTGGCAGTCCCCGATGTCGCTCATCGCACCTATCTGCGCTTTATCGAGGCGCTCGAACAGCGGTACTCGCACACGAGGCGTGTCGAGGACTATGCGACAGCGCTCGGCTATACGACGCGGACGTTGACACGCGCGTGTCTGGTGGCGAGTCAGTTGACGCCCAAAAAGTTGATTGAGAATCGTGTCGCTTTGGAGGCGAAGCGGCTCCTCGTTCACACCGACCTTTCGATCAAGGTGATCGCCCAGGAGGTCGGGTTCGGGGAAGACACCAACTTCGTGAAGTTTTTCCGACGCGTCGAGGGCGTGTTGCCAAGTGCGTTCAGAACCCGGTTTCGGATAAGGTAAGGCGGCATTGCCCGCCGCACGACGTCACTTCGCGCGCCGCGCGGCTTGCCCGTTCTCGGTGATGACCGAGTCGAAGTCGTCGAGTTGCGAGAAGCGCACGGCCTTCACCTTGCCGAACTTGCTCGAGTCGACGACCAGATGCCGTTCCACCGCGCTCGCCATCGCCGCCTGCTTGATCGCGACCTCATGAAAGTTCCAGCAGGTCACGCCGCGCGCTTCGTCGACGCCGCCCGCCGACAGAAACGCCTTGTTGATGCCCATGCGCCGCAGCGTCTCGACGCTTTCGTCGCTCGCGAACGAATCCGACGACGGCACATAAACGCCGCCCAGCAGAATCATCCGCACGTTTGGCCTGCGCCGCAGGATTTCCGCCACGTTCAGCGAGTAGCAGACGACCGTCAGGTGCATGTCCGCGGGAATCTGGCGCACGAGCGTCGTGAGGGTCGTGCCGCAGTCGATGAAAACCGTCTCGCTGTCGACCAGCAAGCGCGCCGCCGCGCCCGAAGCCTCCGCCTTCGCCTGCGCGAAGTGGTCCTTTTCTTCTTCGATGGTGTAGCCAGCCGCGTTCGGTACATCGGCGGCGCTCACGATATAGCCGCCAAGATACGTGAACTGCGCCGGGCTCGCGGCGATGTCGCGCCGCACGGTCATCTCGGACACGCCGAGCAGCGTCGCGGCATCGCGCAGGCGCATCACGCTCTGGTTTTCGAGGGCACTGGCAAGCAGTCGCAGACGATCGGTTTTGGCCATCGGAGGGCCTGCGGGTCGGACGCCAGTAGCGCCGTGCGCAGTGTTAGATTCTGGTCGGATGATGAAAGAATTATAACAACGCAAGTCGAAAATGAGGCCCGAAGCCGACCGGTACGGGGTAAATCCCGAGTAAGCCGCGGGGTGGCCGCCGACTGTTGTTTTTTAAAGATTGGTTGCACTGCAGCATAAAAAGAGTATTATCAGGGTTATCCCTTAGCTACTTACCCGGATAACCGCCATGAAAACCACTGCTCAAACCTCGATTCTCGTTTCCTTCGGCTCCTGGCTGCGCAACGCCATGGCCGTCACGCGCCGCGAATGGAATCGCGCGCTCGACCTGCATGTCCAGAACTGCGAAATCCTCGTCGATGCTTATCGTCGCAAGTAAGCCAGTAGCGGCGTCGCGCCGTTGCTCGCTGGCGAAGTGCGCGGGAAGTGACGCTGTGTCGGGGCTGAAACTGCCCCGGCGTGCGTGAACCGCGCTCGCTGGCTGAATCGCGAGAGTACCGTCGAGAGACGCAAAAGGGCCGTAGCGTACGCTGCGGCTTTTTTTTCGCCTCGGCTCCGGCGGCTCGCACATCCCATCGAGGCGATGGACGTCGTGGGGCCGCGAATGAGGCCTGCCGTATCATTGTGAGCAGCCTTCACTCACGATCTGGACACCACCTCACCCGATGGGCAACTCCAGCACCACCGTCAACGCCGCGAGCCAATCCCTCGACCCGAGCGGGCCGGCGCGCATGTCCGACGTCGCGCGTCTCGCAGGCGTATCCAAGATGACGGTTTCGCGCGTGCTCGCGGGACACAGCGTCGCGCTCGCGACGCGCGAGCGCGTGCAGCAAGCGATCGACGAACTGGGCTACGTCGCCGATGCCGCCGCCGGTGCGCTGTCCTCGGGGCGCTCGGAGTTCGTTGCCGTGCTGGTGCCGTCACTGGCCAGTTCCAACTTCTCCGATACCGTGCGCGGTCTGACGGCTGCGCTCGAACCGCAGGGCCTCCAGTTGCTGCTCGGCGACACCGACTACGACCTCGACCGCGAAGAGCGGCTCGTGCGCTCGATGCTCAGGCATCAACCGCGCTGCGTCGCGCTTACCGGTGCGCAGCATACGGCGGCGACGCGCACGCTCCTTGTGCGTTCGGGCATTCCGGTGGTCGAGATGTGGGACCTGCCGTCCGATCCGATCGACGCGGTCGTCGGCTTTTCGAATGCGAAAGCCGCGCGGGAGATGGTGCGCTATCTGCAGGCGCGCGGCTACCGGCGGATCGGCTTTATCGGCGGGGCCGGGGATCTCGACCGGCGCGGCTACGAGCGCCTGAAGGGTTATCGGCAGGAAATCAGGGCGCTGTCGCTCGGCGAGCCGCGCGTCGTGCGACTGGGCGATTCGCCGATCACGATGAGTCACGGCGCGCCCGCGCTCGATGCGCTTCTCGATCAATGGCCCGACACGGACGCCGTCATGTGCGTGAGCGACATGTCCGCGTTCGGCGCGATCATGCAGTGCCACCGCCGCGGCCTCTCCGTGCCCGACGACATCGCGGTCGCCGGATTTGGCAACTTTGAAGTGTCCGCTTGCTCGCATCCGACGATCACGACAGTCTCCGTGGACGCGCACGGCATCGGCTATCGCACCGGCGAAACGCTGCTGGCCGCCTTGAACGGACATCGCGCGCAAGACCGCGCACATACGAAAGTGAACATCGACTACACGGTGATAGCACGGGAAAGCGCCTAAACTCGGGAAGCGTGCGGTCGCGGCGTGCTAACATTAAAAATATGTTACCGGTAACGCAACAGCACGCGAAGCAGTCACTGGAATTGAGCGAACGCACTCGATGCGTCGTCGGAAAACAATCACGGAGATGAGCACGATGTCCCAGCCCAGCACACCGCGCGGCGCCCGGCGCCTGCGCAGCCAGGAATGGTTCGACGATCCCGCCAATGCCGACATGACCGCGCTCTACGTCGAGCGCTTCATGAACTACGGTCTCACGCGCGAGGAACTGCAGTCGGGCCGCCCCATCATCGGCATTGCGCAGACAGGCAGCGATCTCGCGCCGTGCAACCGCCATCACATCGAACTCGCCGCGCGTACGAAGGCCGGCATTCGCGACGCGGGCGGCATCCCGATGGAATTCCCGATGCATCCGCTCGCCGAGCAGAGCCGCCGGCCGACCGCCGCGCTCGATCGAAATCTCGCGTATCTCGGGCTCGTGGAGATCCTGCACGGCTTCCCGCTCGACGGCGTGGTGCTGACCACCGGCTGCGACAAGACCACGCCCGCCTGCCTGATGGCGGCGGCCACCGTCGACATGCCGGCCATCGTCCTGTCCGGCGGCCCGATGCTTGATGGCTGGCATCAGGGAAAGCGCGTCGGCTCGGGCACGGTCATCTGGCACGCGCGCAATCTGCTCGCGACGGGCGAAATCGACTACGAAGGCTTCATGGAACTGACGACCGCGTCGTCGCCTTCGATCGGCCATTGCAACACGATGGGCACGGCGCTCTCGATGAACAGCCTCGCCGAAGCGCTCGGCATGTCGCTGCCTGGATGCGCGAGCATTCCGGCCGCCTATCGTGAGCGCGGCCAGATGGCCTACGCGACCGGCAATCGGATCGTCGACCTCGTGCGCGAGGACGTGCGTCCGTCGCAGATCATGACGAAGGCGGCATTCGAGAACGCGATCGTGGTGGCGTCGGCGCTCGGAGCGTCGAGCAACTGCCCGCCGCACTTGATCGCCATCGCGCGGCACATGGGCATCGACCTGAGTCTTGAGGACTGGCAGCGAGTAGGCGTCGACGTGCCGCTTATCGTGAACTGCATGCCGGCCGGCGAGTATCTCGGCGAGAGCTTCCACCGCGCGGGCGGTGTGCCTGCCGTGCTCCGTGAACTAACGCAGGCAAGCCTCGTGCACCGTGATTGCCTGACCGTGTCGGGCCGCAGCATCGGCGAGATTGCGGACGCGGCGCCCGAGGCGGACCGCGACGTCATCATGACCGCCGCCGAGCCGCTGAAGCACGGCGCCGGCTTCATCGTGCTGTCCGGCAATTTCTTCGACAGCGCGATCATGAAAATGTCGGTCGTCGGCGAGGCGTTCCAGCAGACCTACCTGAGCGAGCCGGGCGCGGAGAACACCTTCGAAGCCCGCGCGATCGTCTTCGACGGCCCCGAGGATTATCACGCGCGCATCAACGATCCGTCGCTCGACATCGACCAGCACTGCATCCTCGTGATTCGCGGCGCGGGCACCGTGGGCTATCCGGGCAGCGCCGAAGTGGTCAACATGGCGCCGCCCGCCGCGCTCGTGAAGCAGGGCATCACGTCGCTGCCGACCATGGGCGACGGCCGGCAGAGCGGCACGTCCGCGAGTCCTTCGATTCTCAACATGTCGCCGGAAGCGGCCGTCGGCGGCGGACTTTCGCTGCTGCGCACGAATGACCGCATTCGCGTCGACCTGAACGCGCGCAGCGTGAACGTGCTCATCGACGAAGACGAGCTCGAAAAGCGGCACTCCACGATGCACTTCGAGATTCCCGCCGCGCAAACGCCTTGGCAGGAGCTGTACCGGCAGACGGTCGGCCAGCTTTCGACGGGCGGTTGCCTCGAACCCGCGACGCTTTATCTGAAAGTGATCGCCGAGCGCGGCAACCCGCGCCATTCGCACTGAATCGCTGCAGTCCATTCACTTCATCGGGAACATTCTTTCCATGTCCGCGACATCTGAACCCAGTTTCCTCCCCGAGGATCTCGACCAGGCGCTGCTCGTCGGCCGCGTATGGCGCAAGTCCGACCGCTACGAAGGCCCGTGCGTGGTGGCCGTGCGCGGCGGCGAGGTGTTCGACATCACGTCGGCCGTGCCGACTACCGCCGATCTCTTCGAGCGCGCGGATGCGGCAAGCATCGCGCGCACAGCGCCGGGCGAGTCGCTCGGCCGCGTCGAAACACTGATGGCTGCAAACGTGCCGGGCGCCGCAACGCCCGCCGTGCGGCTCCTCGCGCCCTGCGACGTGCAGGCGATCAAGGCTTGCGGCGTGACCTTCGCGGTGAGCCTGATAGAGCGTGTGATCGAGGAGCAGGCGGGCGGCGACCCGGCCAGGGCGCGTGAAGTGCGCGAGATGATCGCGACCACGATCGGCACGGATCTCTCGAAGATCGAGCCGGGCTCCGAGGCGGCGATGAAGCTCAAGGCAGAACTGGAGCGGCGCGGAGCGTGGTCGCAATACATGGAAGTGGGCATCGGCCCGGACGCCGAAGTGTTCTCGAAATCGCAGCCGATGTCGGCCGTCGGCTTCGGCGCCGATGTCGGTTTGCTCGCGGCATCGACCTGGAACAATCCCGAGCCGGAGATCGTGCTCGCGGTGAACAGCCGCGGCGAGATCGTCGGCGCGACGCTCGGCAACGACGTGAACCTGCGCGACATCGAAGGCCGCTCGGCGCTTCTGCTCGGCAAGTGCAAGGACAACAACGGGTCGTGCGCGATCGGTCCGTTCGTGCGCCTCTTCGACGATGCGTTCACGCTGGATGCGGTGCGCGCGTCGAGCGTTTCGCTGCGCGTCGAGGGTACGGACGACAACTTCGTGCTCGACGGCGTGAGCCACATGAGCGAGATCAGCCGCGACCCGGCCGATCTCGTCACGCAGACCTGCGGTGCGCATCATCAGTATCCGGACGGTTTCATGCTGTTCCTCGGCACGATGTTCTCGCCGATCAAGGATCGCGACACCGAGGGCGGCGGCTTCACGCATCACCTCGGCGACCGCGTCGTCATTTCGACGCCGCAGCTGGGCGCGCTCGTCAACACCGTGCGCCTCTCGACCGAGATCGAACCGTGGACTTTCGGCGTGCGAGCGCTGTACGCGAATCTCGCTAGACGTGGACTGCTCGGCGCGGCGTCAGGCGTCTGATACGGCGCCGATGCGCGCCAGTTCGGCGGCCAGTTCGTCGATATACGCGTCCTCCATGTCGCACTCGGCGAGCGCGTGCTGCAGCTTGAGCACGTACTCCGCGTTGGTGCCGAACGAACCGCACGCCGCCGCGATCAGCGGCGCGATCGTCGCGGGACGCGAATCCGCTTCGTAATGCGCGTGCAGCGGATTGGCGACGAACACGACGGCCAGGCCTTCTTCGCCGCTCCTGAACGTGACCGGCGCCCAGGTGGGCGCATAAGCGCCCGTCACCATTTCGCGCGTCCAGAGAATACGCATCTCCTCATCGAGCGTTTCCTCGGGGATTCGCAGCACGACGCCTTCCGTGCTGCCGCCGGGTTCGAGCGAAAGCATCCGGCCCGGACGCTCGAGCGTGCCCCGGCCGGCGATCGCGCGCAGGCTGAAGGTCCGGTGCCAGCCGTGCAGCGTGGCAATGATGCGCTCGTCGTAGCGCGAGATGGGATTCCACATCAGCGAGCCGTACGCGAACACCCAGACGTCGTGGTCCCTGGGCCTGAGCGCCATCGTTTCCTTCAGCGACTCGTCGATGCGCGCCTGCGTCCACAGAATGTCCTTCGGCAGCGAGTCGAAGCTTTCGAGATAGGCTCCCGAGCAGATGGCGTCACGATTGAGCATCCGGTTTTTTCCGATGGGTTGGCGAGGCGCGGGCCGCGGTGCTCCAGTATGACAAACAAGAAAAAAACGCGCGCGGCCGCCGGCTGATGCTCAAAATGAAAAATAAGGCGCCGATCGGCGCCTTTTTCGGGGATGAAACGAGGCGGATGCCGCTAGATCGCCCAGCCGCCGAGATAGAACACCGCGAGCACGAGCGCGATCAGCACTGTCCCCACATTCAGCTTGCGATACTCCCCCGCGACGATCCGCCCGATCACGAGCGTGCAGAAGCCGAGCATGATGCCCGTCACGATGTTCGCCGAGAGCACGATGAACACCGCGCAGACGAGGCCCGACATCGAATCGACGGTATCGTCCATGTGGAGCTTGCTGACGTTGCCGAGCATCAGCAGCCCGACGTACATCAGCGCGGGCGCCGTCGCGTAGGACGGCACGAGACTGGCGAGCGGCGAGAGGAACATCACCGCGAGAAAGAGCGCGCCGACCACCGCCGCCGCCAGCCCCGTCTTCGCGCCCGCCGCCACGCCCACCGACGACTCGATGTAAGCCGCCGCCGGCGCGCCGCCGAAACACGCCGAGAAAATCGAGCTGATCGAATCCGCCGTCAGCGCGCGGCCGCCGTTCACGATGCGACCGTTCTCGTCGATCTGGCCCGCCTGGCCCGCGACCGCGCGGATCGTGCCGGTGGCGTCGAAGACTGCTGTCATCACGAGGGCGAGCACGCTCGGCAGCACCGCCATCGACAGCGCGCCCTTGATGTCCATCGCGCCGATCAGCGACGAGTGGCCCGGCGCCGACAGCGACGGCAGCGCGAAGATGCCGTGAAAGCGCACGGACGGATCGAATGCGAGGCCGATCGCGGAGAGCCCGACCACCACCAGCAGGATGCCGCCCGGCACGCGCCGGCGCTCCAGACCGAAGATCGCGGCGAGCCCGAGGATCGACATCATCACCGGGAACGCGTTGATGTGCCCGAGCGACACCGGCATGCCCGGCGCGGGATTCTTGACGATCAGCCCGACCTCGTTCGACGCGATCAGCAGCAGGAAGAGGCCAATGCCGATGCCGGTGCCGTGCGCGACGCCCGTCGGCAGGTTGCGCAGGATCCACGAGCGCACGCCGGTGACGGAGATCGCGGTGAACACGAGCCCCATCAGGAACACCGCGCCCAACGCGACCGCCGGCGAGAGCCCCTTGCCGAGCACGAGTCCGAACGCGGTGAACGCGGTGAGCGAGATCGCGCAGCCGATCGCGATCGGCAGGCGCGCCCAGATGCCCATCAGGAGCGAGCCGAACGCGGTCGTCAGGCACACGGCGACGAGCACGGCGCTCGTGTCGAAGCCCGCCTTGCCGAGCATGCCCGGCACGACGAACACCGAATAGACCATTGCGAGAAACGTCGTCACGCCGGCGACGACTTCGCGCCTTTGAGTGCTGCCGCGTGCGGAAATGCCGAAATAGCGGTCGATGAAGCCACCGCCTTGCAGGGCCTCGCGCGATTCCTCGCGCTCGATGGTCGAATCGATGGTGGTGATGTCGGCCAGGGGCCGGGCGGGGGATTCCATCATGAGCTGCTCCTTTATCAGCACGCTGAAACGGCTGGTTCCGGGCGCAGACAAGCGCGCGGGGCCGTCGTCAGGGTCGTCTCGTCTGTGTAGTTTTGGGTTCGATCCGCGCCAGCAGCAGGGCTGGACTCGGTCAGGACAGAGACTAGGGGAACACAAGTCATGATCCAATCTCAAAAAAGGCATGCCGCGCATGCCGGCATCCTTATAAGTCTTCTGCAGCGGGCGCGAGCGGCAGGTGGCCCCGATGCAAACCCCAATGAAAAAAAGCCAGGCGCGGGGCCTGGCCTTCCTGTCGACTTCGGGTGACGTCAGGGTTTACGTGGACGAAATCACTGGATCACGCGCGATACGCCTCGTCCGCGCGGATCGGACATCGGCTCGGGCGTATCGCCGTCGATGCGGATCGCCTGGATGTCGCCGTTGAAGCCCTGCATCGTGAACGTGTAGCCCTTCGCTTCGAGCGCTTTCACGACTTCCGGATCGAGCGCGTGGTACGGCTCCTGATAGATCGTGTTCGGCGGCAGCAGCTGATGATGGAAACGCGTCGCGCCGACGGCTTCCGGCAGCGGCATCGAGAAGTCGTACACGTTGGAGAGCACCTGGAAGATCGACGTGAAAATGCGCGAGCCGCCCGGCGTGCCGATGACCATCGCGACCTTGTCGTCTTTCGTGAGGATGGTCGGCGTCATCGATGAGAGCGGGCGCTTCTTCGGCGCAATGGCGTTCGCGTCGCTGCCGACCACGCCGAACATGTTCGCGACCCCCGGTTTGGACGAGAAGTCGTCCATCTCGTCGTTCAGCACGACGCCCGTGCCTTCCGCGACGACGCCCGAGCCGAAGTAGCCGTTGATCGTGTAAGTGTTCGATACCGCGTTGCCCCATTTGTCGACGACGGAGTAGTGCGTCGTCTCGGCCTTCTCGGGCATCGTCGTGCCGAGCCCCGGCTGGACGCTCTTCGTGTCCGACGGCGTCTCGGGGTTCACTTCCTGCGAGCGCTTCAGGATGTAATCGTCGTTTGTAAGCTGCGCGACCGGCACCTTGTAGAAGTCGGGATCGCCGAGATACTGCGCGCGGTCGGCGAACACGCGCTTCTCGATTTCCGCGACGAGGTGGATGTACTGCGCGGAATCGAGCGGGACGTTCGCGAATTTATCCTTCAGGTCCGCCTTCATTTTCAGCAACTGCACGAGGCCGATGCCGCCCGAACTCGGCGGCGGCGCGGTGATGATCCGGTAGCCGTTCCAGCTCGCGAGAATCGGCTGGCGCCACACTGCCTTGTATTCCTTCAGGTCGCGTTCGGTGATGAGACCGTGTCCCTTCATCGATGTCGCGATCAGCTCGGCCGTCCTGCCTTCGTAGAAGCCTTTCGCGCCGTTGTCGGCGACGCGCTGCAAGGTCGCGGCCAGATCCGGCTGCTTGAACACCGCGCCCTGCTTCATGCTGCCGAAGTAGAGGTCGAAGTTGGTCTTGCCCGCGAACTCCTTCGACGCCTTGTCGCGCCGGTCCTGCAACTGGTCGTCCACTTCGAAGCCGTTCTGCGCGTACGCGATCGCGGGCGCGAGCACCTGCCTCCACTTCAGCTTGCCGAAGCGCTTCTGCGCTTCCCACATGCCCGCGACCGTGCCGGGCACGCCCACCGCGCGATGTCCGTAGAGGCTCATGCCCTTGATGACCTCGCCCTTGTCGTCGAGATACATGTTCTTGGTCGCGGTGAGCGGCGCGCGCTCGCGATAGTCGAGGAAGTACGGCCGGTGGTCGACGTAGAGCGTCATGAAGCCGCCTCCGCCGATGTTGCCGGCTTCCGGATACGTCACGGCAAGCGTGAACGCGATGGAGACGGCTGCATCGACGGCATTGCCGCCCTGCTTGAAGATCTGCTCGGCGGTTGCCGCAGCGTATTTGTCCGCGACGGCTACCGCCGACGCGGTCAGTACCGCCGGCTGGGTATCGGTTTTCGCGTAGGCCGGCGTGGTCTCGACGAATCCCGTCGATACGAAAAGCGCGGCGGCCGTGAACGCGCCGAGCACCGATGAGCGCATGCGTTGTTCCAGTTTCGACGACATCCCTTCTGTCTCCTAGGCTTGCGGTGAAGATGGGCTTATACCATGATCGCGGCCGCCGTCGGAAAAGCGGGGGCTTACGGCATCAGCTGGCCGCCGTTCACGTCGATGATCTGGCCCGTCACGTAGCGCGACATCGTCTCGGAGGCGAGGTACAGGAACGCGCCGCTGCAATCGTCGGGTTCGCCGATGAAGCCCATCGGAATCGACTTGCGGAACGCTTCGAGCTGTTCCGGCGACGTGAAACGGTCCTGGAACGGCGTCTGGATCACGCCGGGCGCTACGCCATTCACGCGAATCCGGTCGGCCATCAGCTCCTTCGCCATGCCCTTCGTGAGCGTGCTGACAAAGCCTTTCGACGCCGCGTAGAGCAGCGCGCCCGGGCCGCCGCCGTTGCGCGCCGCGACCGAAGTTACGTTGATGATCGAGCCGCCGCCATTGGCGCGCAGCGACGGCAGGGTCGCGCGCGTGAATGCCACGACCGAGCGCGCGTTGATGTGCAGGACTTCGTCGAAGAGTTCGTCGGTCACGCTTTCGAGCGGTTCGCGTTTTACCAGGCTGCCGGCGTTGTTGATGAGTACGTCGAGCTTGCCGAATTCGTCGGCGACCTGAGCGACGGCGGCATCGATCGCCTTCGTGTCGCGCACGTCCGCGCCGACGGTGATCGCGTTCACGCCCAGCGCGCGTACTTCCTGCGCGACGGCGTCGGCGGCTTCCTTCGACTGGTTGTAGTGGATCGCGACGTTCGCGCCGTAGCGGCCGAACGCGCGCGCGGCCGCTGCGCCGATGCCGGTGCTGGCTCCCGTGATCAGGACCGTTTTGCCTTTCAGATCGTGCATGAGTGCTCCCGAAATGCGTGGATGAAGAAAAAACCTCGCCGCGCGAGAAGCGGGCCGAGATGCGCGGACGAGCGATTCGAAATGTGGTCGCCGCCTATTCTGCACTTACATAACGCGTCGGACTATCGTTTGCGCCTAAAATTCATCGGTGATCACGGTTGCGCCGGGACCGTGCCAGCAAGGGCCGCACGTCGTTTCGAATAGTGAGATTGCCGTGCTGGCGCGGCATGCGCAACCCAATGCCGACGGTCCGTTCGCCCTGCGCAAAAGCGTTATGCTTGTCGCAAGGCAAGGCAAGGCAAGGCAAGGCAAGGCAAGGCAAGGCAAGGCAAGGCAAGGCAAGGCGTTGCAAAGCATCACGCGAGCGGTCCAGAAACGAACAGGAGACAGCGATGAATGCGAAAGTCGATCCGATTCCCGAGGGCCGCCACGGCGTGACGCCCTATATGACGGTGGCGGGCGGCGCCGCCGCGATCGAGTTCTACACGAAGGTATTCGGCGCGACCGAAGTGTTCCGGCTCGATGCGCCGGGCGGACGCGTCGGGCATGCGGAACTGGCGATCGGCGGCAACGTCGTCTATCTCTCCGACGAGTTTCCCGAAATGGACGTGCGCGGACCGCTCTCGGTGGGCGGCACGCCCGTCACGCTGCATCTGTACGTGGAGGACGTCGACGCGGTCGCGCAACGCGCCGTCGACGAAGGCGCCACGCTGATCCGTCCGGTCGCGGACCAGTTCTACGGCGACCGGGGCGGCAAGCTGCGCGACCCGTTCGGCCATCTCTGGTGGATCGCGACGCATATCGAGGACGTGTCGCCGGAAGAGATGCGCGTGCGCGCCGAAAAGCTCTTCAGCGACGGAGGGTGACGGCCCGGGCGCCGCGCGCTCAGTCGTCGAACGAGTAGGTCTCGACGACGCGCAGCACCGACTCCCTGAACGACGCCACAAGATCCGAACGAATGCCGCTGCTCGGATACGAGAGCGCGTATTCGTATTCGATCACGTATTCGGGGGGCGTCTCGAACGGCCGCACGACGACGCCGTGCGCGCGCCACACCTTCGCCGCGAACGGCTCGACGATAGACACGCCGAGGCCGCCCGCGACCATCGCATAGCGTGTGTGGGCGGTGTCGGTCAGTACTGTGTAGTGCGGGCGCTCCTCGGCGGAGGAGATGGTCGACTGCTCGGCCTCGTAAGCCTGCCGCGAATTCGGAAGCCAGCCGATGATCCGTTCGCCGCGCAGATCCTGCGCGCGCACCACCTTCTTCTTCGCGAGCCTGTGGCCGGCCGGCATCGCGCACAGCGCGCGCGTCTTGAGCAGCGTCTGCACCTCAATGCCCGCGACAGCCGGAAATGCCTGGCTGATCGCGACATCGGCCTTGTGGTTCTGCAGGCTCACCAGCACTTCGGGCACCTTCACCGAGTCGACGCGAATCGGCACGCCCGGATGGCGCTCGACGAAGTCGGCGAGGATCGGCGGCAGGAGCGTGGTCGCGAGCACCGGCATGCACGCGACGGTGAGGCCTTCGGAGGCTTCGTCGCGGATCATGTCTGCGACCTGCTTGAGTCGTTCCAGCCCCAGGAAGTTCTCTTCGACCGACTTGTAGAAGCGCAGCCCCGCGGTCGTGGGATTCAGACGACCGCCGATTCTACTGAACAGGCTAAAGCCGAGATCGGCTTCCAAATCGGCAATCAGTCGGCTGATGGCGGGCTGCGTGACGTGCATCTTGCGTGCGGCACCGACACTCGTGCCGGTCATGATGAGGCTGCGAAAGGCTTCGATCTGGCGAAAACGGATCATTCTTGACGGATCACAATGCATGACAAACTGGGACCCGAATCTTATAGGAAACAAAGACTTACTGCGCCGACCATTGGGCGCTAGCACAATGGAACACGCCATTTGTCAAAAAAACGTGGCAAGTATTCGCAAAACGCATTGGCTATAAGTACATGTGAGTGGATTCCGCCATATTGTTGTTAAATACTCGCCGCCAACCTGAAATGCTGCCGCAAGGGGCGCACAATGGCGCATGCACGAAGCGGCAGAGTAAGCGGAACGTTAGGTTGGCTAAGCATCGCCAGGATTGAGTTTAGCCAGACAAAGCTAAACGACGTTCCGCCAATAAGAATCGGGGCCGTCTTATCGCGGCCCGCTACAACAAACGGAGACTAGGCAAGAGGATCCCCATGACGTTCTTAGCAGTTCCCGCGACGCGACCCGCGCATCTCGTGCGCGCTTTCCAATCGAACGGTTTTTCGGCACGCAGCCGCGCATTGTCCGCGATGCTCGCTGCCGTGTTCGGCACCGTCGCGGTGTGCGCGAACGCGGCCAACGTTCCCTCGGGTGTGCAGCTCGCGGCGAAACAGGAACTGGTGCGCAACAACGCGTCGGAAGTCGAAACGCTCGATCCGAATCTCGTGGAGTCGGTGCCGGCCAACAACGTATCGGAGGACCTCTTCGAAGGCCTCACCGTCACCGATGCAGAGGGCAACGTACAGCCGGGCGTCGCCCAGAAATGGGAGCAGAAGGACGCGACCACCTGGATCTTCCATCTGCGCAAGAATGCCAAATGGTCCACTGGCGAGGCCGTCACCGCAAACGATTTCGTGTACGGCTGCCAGCGTCTCGTCGATCCGAAACTGGCTTCGCCGTCCGCCGAAACCTTCGGCAAGTTCTTGCTGAACGGCGCCGAAATCATCGCGGGCAAGAAGCCCGTGAGCGAACTCGGCGTGCGCGCGATCGATGCGAACACGCTCGAACTGAAGACGCCGAATCCGGTGCCGTTCCTGCCCGACCTGGTGTCGAACACGACGCTCGGTCCCGTCAACAAGGCCGCGGTCGAGAAGTACGGTCGCGACTGGACGAAGCCCGGCAAGCTCGTGAGCAACGGCGCTTATCAGTTGAAGGAGTGCAAGTCAACAGCAAGCTCGTGCTGGTGAAGAACCCGAACTACTGGGACGCGTCGCGCGTGCCGCTGACTCAGGTCACGTATCTGCCCATCGAGGATGAAAACAGCGACGTGAAGCTGTTCCAGTCGGGCGAGAACGACTGGGTGTATCAACTGCCGTCGGGCACGTACTCGAAGTACAAGCAGCAGTTTCCCGCCGACATCAGGAATGCGCCGATGCTCGGCCTGCGTTATTACTCGTTCAACAACAAGGACCCGCTGCTGAAGGACGTGCGCGTACGCAAGGCGCTTTCGATGGTGATCGACCGCGACATTCTCGCGCAACGCGTGACCGCCGACGGCCAGCTGGCGTCCTACGGCGTGATCCCGAAGGGCATCAAGGGCGCGGACGTGACGAACTACGAGTGGTCGGCGTGGCCGATGGCGAAGCGCGTCGAGGAAGCGAAGAAGCTGCTGGCGGATGCCGGCGTTAAGCCCGGCACAAAAGTGCGCTTCGCGATGAACACGAGCGAATACCACAAGAAGATGGCGATCTTCGCGGCATCGGAATGGAAGACGAAGCTCGGGCTCGATACCGAGGTCGAGTCGATGGAATTCAAGGTGCTGCTCAAGAAGCGCCACGCGGGCGACTATCAGATCGCGCGAAACGGCTGGGTCGCGGACTATAACGACGCCACCACGTTCCTCACGCTCGTGCAGTGCAATTCGGAACAGAATGACAACTTCAGCTGCAATCCGAAGGCCGACGCGCTGATCCGGGAAGCGAACGCCACTACGGATCAGGCGAAGCGCGCGCAACTGCAGACCGAGGCGGCGAAGCTCGCGATGGACGACTATCCGATGCTGCCGCTCCTGCAATACACGCTCGTGCGGCTGGTGAAGAGCTATGTCGGTGGATATTCGCTCAAGAATCCGATGGACCGCTGTCGCAGCAAGGACCTCTACATCGTCAAGCATTGACGCCTGAGGCGCCGCTTGAGGCGGCGCCGTCCGCGAGGAGAAAAACATGTGGTCTTACACACTGAGGCGCGTACTGCTGACGCTGCCCACGCTGCTGATCGTCGTCACGGTCTGCTATCTGCTGCTTCATGCAACCCCCGGCGGCCCGTTCGACGGCGAGCGCAAGGTGTCGGCGGAAGTGCTTGCGAACCTGCAGGCGAAATACCATCTCGGCGAGCCGCTCTGGAAGCAATACCTGCTCTATCTCGACAGTCTCCTGCACGGCGACCTCGGCGCATCGTTTCGCTACGCGGACTGGAGCGTGAACGAGCTGGTGTTGCGTGCATTGCCTGTATCGCTTGCAATCGGCGGCATTTCGATGCTGCTCGCGATCTTGATCGGCGTGTCGCTCGGCATCCTCGCCGCGCTCTATCGCAATAGTCCCGCGGACTACCTGCTGATGCTCGTGAGCAACGCGGGCAGTGCGTTCCCTTCGTTCGTGATCGGACCGGTGCTGATCCTCGTGTTCGCGATCCTGCCGAAGTGGCTTCCGGCAGGCGGCTGGAACGGCTTCGACATCCGCTACATGGTGCTGCCGGTCACGCTGCTCACGATGATCGGCGTCGCAACCGTGGGCCGCGTGACGCGCGCGAGCCTGATCGAAGTGATGAACACGAATTACATCCGCACCGCGTTTGCAAAAGGCCTTTCGCGGCGGACCATCGTGCTGCGTCATGCGCTGCGTCCGACGCTGATTCCGGTCGTCTCGGTGCTCGGGCCGCTCGCGATCGCATCGATCACCTCGGCGGTCGTCACGGAGTCGGTGTTCTCGCTGCCGGGCATCGGCAAGCTGATCGTGAACGGCGCGGCCAATCGCGACTACACCCTCGTCCTCGGTCTCGTGGTGCTCGTCACGGTCGTGGCCGTGCTGCTCAACCTGCTGGTCGATCTCGCCTACGCGTGGCTCGATCCGAAAATCCGCTATTGAGCATGAAACCCATCATGAAATCTTCCCTCGCGCCGCTGCTCGAAAAAGCCGCTGCCGCGCCCGTCGAAGGCCGTAGCCCCTGGCAGGATGCGGATGCGCTTTCGGCGCAACAGGGCCGCCGTCGCGAGCCTCGTGCTGCTCGCGCTCATCACGCTTGCATGCGTCGTCGGTCCGATGTTGCTGCCGAACCAGTTCGATTCCGCCGACTGGAACGCGATGAGCGCCACGCCGACGTTCGCGAACTGGCATCTTTTCGGCACTGACGAAACCGGCCGAGACCTGCTCGTGCGTTGCCTGATCGGCGGACGCGTGTCGCTCCTCATCGGCGCGCTTGCCACGCTCACGTCGGTGACGCTCGGCATCGTGTGGGGCGCGATTGCGGGCTTCGTCGGCGGTCGCGTGGACAACACGATGATGCGCATCGTCGACATGATGTACGCGATTCCCTACCTGCTGATCGCGATCCTGATGGTGACGCTCCTCGGCCGCGAGTTCTACCTCGTCGTGCTCACGATCACCGTGTTCTCGTGGATGGACATGGCGCGCGTCGTGCGCGGGCAGACGCTCGCGATCCGCTCGAAGGAGTACGTGGAAGCGGCGCGCGCGAGCGGCGTGTCGACGGGCGGGATCATCGTGCGGCATGTCGTGCCCAACCTGCTCGGCATCGTCGCGATCTACACGACGGTGACCGTGCCGGGCGTGATCCTCACGGAGTCCGTGCTGTCGTTTCTCGGACTCGGCGTGCAGGAACCGATGACGAGCTGGGGCGTGCTGATCCAGGATGGTGTCGGTGTGATGGAAAGCTCGCCGTGGATCCTGCTGTTTCCGGCGGCGCTCCTGTCGGTGACGCTCTATTGCATCAATTTTGTCGGCGACGGGCTGCGCGATGCGCTCGATCCGAAGGACCGGTGACGCGATGTCGACTTTGCTCAAGGTAAGCGACCTCGAAGTCGCGTTCACCACGCCCGACGCCACTGTGCGCGCAGTCAACGGCGTGAGTTTCGATCTGGAAGAGGGCGAGACGCTCGGCATCGTCGGCGAATCGGGTTCGGGCAAAAGCCAGAGCGTGCTCGCGATGCTCGGCCTGCTCGCCAGCAACGGACGCTCCGGCGGCCGTGCGATGTATCAGGGCGAGAACCTGCTCACGATGCCGGCGAAGGCGCTGAACCGCATCCGCGGCAACCGTCTCTCGATGATCTTTCAGGACCCGATGACTTCGCTCAATCCGTACCTGACGATCGAGCGGCAGATGACCGAAGTGCTGGAGCTGCACACGAACATGACGCGCCGCGCGGCGAAAACGCGCGCGATCGGCATGCTCGAAGCCGTGCGCATTCCAGAGGCGGCGCATCGGATCGACCAGTATCCGCACGAGCTTTCGGGCGGGATGCGCCAGCGCGTGATGATCGCGATGGCGCTCCTGTGCGAACCGCAAGTGCTCTTCGCCGACGAGCCGACGACCGCGCTCGATGTCACCGTGCAGGCGCAGATTCTTCAGCTGCTGCGCAATCTCCAGCACGACTTCGGCACGGCCATCGTGCTGATCACGCACGATCTCGGCGTGGTGGCGGGTCTGTGCGAGAAGGTGATGGTGATGTACGGCGGCCGCGTGATGGAGCACTGCCGCGCGACCAACCTGTTCGCGCGGCCATCGCATCCGTACACGATCGGACTGTTGCGCGCGCTGCCGCGTCTCGATCAGAACGGCGCCGCGTTGCAGGGCATTCCCGGCAATCCGCCGAACATGGCGCATCCGCCCGCGGGCTGTCCGTTTCAGGAGCGCTGCGTCGATGCGAACGCGCGCTGCGGCGAGCGCGCGCCTGCGCTTGAACCCTTGCACGGCGATTCTGACTGGCTGCGCGCGTGCTATCGCCCCATCGAACAGATGAAGTCGCTGCACGAGGAGGTGCGTCATGTCTGAGCCAACCATTCTCTCCGTGCGCGACGTTCAGGTGCATTTCAAGGTGAAGGGCAAGAGCCGGCTGCCGTGGGCGCCTTCGCGCACGCTCAAAGCCGTCGACGGCGTCAGCTTCGACCTGAAGGCGGGCGAAACGCTTGGCGTGGTCGGCGAATCGGGCTGCGGCAAGTCGACGCTTTCACGCGCGATCCTCAACCTGATTCCCGCGACGCAAGGCGAGATCGTGTGGATGGGCAAGACGCTCTCCGGCGCGTCACCGCGTGCGTGGCACGACGTGCGCCGCGACATCCAGATGATCTTTCAGGGCCCTCTTGCGTCGCTCGATCCGCGCATGACGGTCGGGCAGATCATCGCGGAGCCGCTGCGCGAGCATCGCCCGGGGATGTCGAAGGACGAGATGATGCAGCGTGTGCGCGCGATGATGGCGAAAGTCGGTTTGCGCGAGCAGATGATCAACCGCTATGCGCACGAATTTTCCGGCGGCCAGTGCCAGCGCATCGGCATCGCGCGGGCGCTGATCGTGGAGCCGAAGCTCGTCGTGTGCGACGAGCCGGTGTCCGCCCTCGATGTGTCGATTCAGGCGCAGATCGTCAATCTGCTGAAGTCGCTGCAGTCGGAGATGGGCCTTGCGCTCATCTTCATCGCCCACGATCTGGCCGTGGTCAAGCACATCTCCGATCGCGTGATGGTCATGTATCTCGGCCACGTGATGGAACTCGCCGACAAGCATTCGCTCTATGCCGAGCCGCGCCATCCGTACACGCGCGCGCTGCTGTCGGCGGTGCCGGTGCCCGATCCGGCAATCGAGCGCCGCAAGGTCGTGCAGGTTCTCTCAGGCGATATCCCAAGCCCGATCAGTCCGCCTTCCGGTTGCGTGTTCCATACGCGCTGTCCGATTGCCGAGGCGCGCTGCGCGATCGAAACGCCCGCGCTGCGGGCGCTCTCGGACAGTGCGGCGGCGGCGTGCCTGCTGGCCTGATCCCTTCATTACCCGACGAACTGTGGAAGCCATGAACTAAAGAACGACCCGCCTCAGACCAACCCGTCCCTTGTCGTCGCCATCGATGCCCCGACCTTCACCGGTCGCCGGGCACGGCTTCGTGCATTCCATCGATTTGCAACGGCGTTAGCAATCAGTTGAAACAAGAAAAGTGGAGATCCATCCGTGAAAAAACAAAAGCATTCACTCGCGTTGTCGATTTTGCTGTTCAGCGGTTTAATGGCGGGGACGGTTCTCGCGCATGCCGACGAAACCGAAACCGATCCGCCTTCGCGCCATACCGAAGCGCCGCCGAGCTCACCGCCGAATACCGAAGCCGATGCGCCGATCAGCAATCAGGCGAAATCGAATGGATTTATCGAGGACGCGCATTTCAAGCTGCTTTTCCGCTCCTATTCGGAGCATTTCGAAATGGAAGGCGCCAAGAACAAGGATGCGTGGGTTATCGGCAATCAGGCGGTTTTCGAATCGGGTTATACACGCGGATTGTTCGGCGTCGGTTTTGATGCTTCGCTTTTCAGTGCACTGAAACTGAACGGCGGGCAGGGCGCGGGTAATCGCGTGCACTTGAATGCAGATGGCACCGGACAGAATCAGGTCGCCTGGACGTATCCGGGTGTGTGGGACGTGAAGGCGCGCATACGGTGCAGGTCGGATTCCAGCAAATCGCCAGCAATCAGTTCTTCGATTATGTCGGGCAGTCGGCGGGCGACTATCTGTCGAATTCGCTCGACGTCGATTACAACGCGCCGCATGAAAAGTCGTTGAGCCTGTCGTATTCGCTCAATTTCAAGGATTACGGTGTGCCCGGGCTGAAAATGACGATGTGGACGGCCTATGGCTGGGGAGCAGACGCAACGGATTCCGCGAATCGTTATGCCGATCCGAATAGCTCGCTCCACGATCTCTATTGGAAAAACGGCGAACCGGTACACGGCACGCATTACGAATTCGGCGTAATCCCGAGCTATACGGTCGCGAGCGGAAAACTGAAGGACACCTCGGTCAAGCATCACCACGGCAGCAAGTACTACTCCGACAGTACCAGCGACGTCTGTCGCCGGATGGTGAATGTGCCGGTGAACGTATTCTGACCTTACAGCGCTGAAAGGGGCTTGGAAGCATGCCCGAAACTGCAGCGACGATCATCCTAGGGAAACCTACAATCACAAACTTTAGCATTACAACAAGCTTTCGACTATAACGTGAGTGCGTGCCGTGGATCGCCATGTCTCGCGTCACGTCTCAGGCCCGTCAGGCTTTCCTGCGGGCCTTTTTTTTCGCCCCGCCAATTTTGTTAAGCGCATGCTTTCAAAACCTTACGTTGAAGGGTTTCCTAGTGAAAACCCCATCGATTCTTTCGCTTGACTTACTTGATATATCACATACTGTGTATATCTAATCGCTCAGGAAAATTGGGCAAGACGGAGGGTGCCGCTCGGCATCTCGAACGACAAGGCAATACGCCAAGGAGACAGGCAATGGAAACGGAACGTCAGGCAGGAGCGTCGCGGCTGGCTTCGCCGTGGGTACAACTCGTATTCGGCGTGATCTGCATGGCCATGATCGCGAACATGCAGTACGGCTGGACGCTGTTTGTGAACCCCATCGATGAAAAGTACCACTGGGGACGCGCGGCCATTCAGGTCGCGTTCACGATTTTCGTGGTGACCGAAACCTGGCTCGTGCCGATTGAAGGCTATCTCGTCGACAAGTACGGACCGCGTCCGGTGGTCGTCATAGGCGGCCTCTTGTGCGCGATCGCGTGGGTGATGAACTCCTATGCCTCGTCGCTGCCGATGCTGTATTTCGCGGCAGCCGTTGGCGGCGTGGGCGCGGGCGCGGTGTACGGCACCTGCGTCGGCAACGCGCTCAAGTGGTTCCCGAATCGTCGAGGGCTCGCGGCCGGCATTACTGCGGCGGGCTTCGGCGCGGGGTCGGCGGCGACCGTCGTGCCGATCGCGCACATGATCAAGAGCAGCGGCTACGAACAGACGTTCCTCTGGTTCGGCCTCGGCCAGGGCATCATCGTGTTCCTGCTCGGCATGGCGCTCTTCGCGCCGCCCGCCAGCATGCTCGCTCCGGCGAAGAATGCGCTCAAGCGCGCCGTCTACAACGCGAGTCCGAAACAGGTGCTTACGTCGCCGATCTTCTGGGTCATGTACCTGATGTTCGTGATGATGGCGGCAGGCGGCCTGATGGCAACCGCGCAGCTCGGCCCGATCGCCAAGGACTTCGGCCTGCACGATTCGCCGGTGTCGATCCTCGGCCTGACGCTGCCCGCGCTGACCTTCGCGCTCACGATCGACCGCGTGCTCAATGGTCTGACGCGTCCGTTCTTCGGCTGGGTGTCGGACCGGATCGGCCGGGAAAACACGATGTTCATCGCGTTCGCGGTCGAGGCGGTCGGCATCATGATGCTGTCGAAGTACGGGCACAGCCCGGTGGCGTTCGTCGTGCTGACGGGCATCGTGTTCTTCGCCTGGGGTGAAATCTACAGCCTCTTCCCGGCGACTTGCGGCGATACCTTCGGACCGAAGTTTGCCGCGACCAACGCGGGCCTGCTCTACACCGCGAAGGGGACCGCCGCGTTGCTGGTGCCGTTCAGCAGCGTCATCACGACGATGACCGGAAGCTGGCACGCGGTGTTCACGCTGGCCGCCGGAATGGCGGCGCTCTCGGCCCTGCTCGCGATCTTCGTGCTCAAGCCGATGCGCAACGCCCACGTGCAGAAGCATTCACGCGGGGACGTCGACATGTCATACGCAACGACCGTAAAGGACTGACGCGGTTCGCTCTTTTAAGCCTCTTTAAGCTTTTCCCTCGCGGCGGACGCTCACGGCGTCCGCCGTGTTCGTTTACAGCGAGCCTGTCATATACGCGAGAACGCGCCGCCCGATTACACTTGCCTTCGTTCCTCGTCAGCCTTTCGTGGGTCGAGGACGCATGGATTCGTATGGTTAACCCCGATTTCAACGTAAACGAACAAAAAGGAACATGCTCCTTGTTGTTTTGGGTTCCTTTTTGAAAATCAGGGCCACGAACGCAGCATCGGTGTCCAAATAAAAAACGAACGAGACATGGATGAACCATATGCCCAGCAGCACCTCTGGCCGCCGTCCGAGCGGCTCCTGCCCGTGCGTTGCCCGAGCCGGCCCGAGCGCCGCCTCGGCCGCCCGTCTGCTCGACACCTGAATTCACGCGACGGCTCCCGCGCCCTGTGCGGGCCGTTTCGATGAACGCCATCTGGCGTCGGGCCGTCGACGACGCGCGCACGGCCATCGGTGGTAGCGCGGGCAGCAAAACAGGCATCCACAAGGAGCGCAACTTGGTCTTGGAACTGGAGCGGGTCACCGTCGTTGCAGGCGGACAGACGCATCTCTATGGCGTCGATCTGAGCCTCACGCCGGGCGCGATCAACGTGCTGCTCGGGCCTACGCAGGCCGGCAAGACGACGTTGATGCGCGTAATGGCCGGCCTCGACAAGCCGACGAGCGGCCGCGTGCTCGTCGACGGACGCGACGTGACGGGCGTCGGCGTCAGACAGCGCAATCTCGCGATGGTCTATCAGCAGTTCATCAACTATCCGGCGATGACCGTGTTCGAAAACATTGCGTCGCCGCTCAGGCTGCAAGGCATCGCCGCGAAAGAAGTCAATGCGCGCGTGAACGAAGTCGCCGGGAAGCTTCATATAGAGCACTTGCTCACGCGCCGTCCCGGCGAGTTGTCGGGCGGGCAGCAGCAGCGCTGCGCGCTGGCGCGGGCGCTGGTGAAGCGCTCGTCGCTCGTGCTGCTCGACGAACCGCTCGTCAATCTCGACTACAAACTGCGCGAGGAACTGCGCGCCGAACTCGCGACGCTCTTCGCCGACGGCAAGACGACCGTCGTCTACGCGACCACCGAGCCGCTCGAAGCGCTGCTGCTCGGCGGCTATACGGCGATCGTCGACAAGGGTCGCGTACTGCAGTACGGCCGCACGCTCGACGTCTACGACGCGCCCGCGACCGTCGACGTCGCCGCCGTCTTCAACGATCCGCCGATGAACATGCTGACGAGCGACATTACCGCCGAAGGCCTCGCGCGCCTGCCGATCGGCGTCGATGTGCCGGTGCGTGTGAACGCGGGCGGCGGCATCTGCCGCATCGGCTTTCGTCCCGGACATTTGCGGCTTGCGGCACGCTCGCCGCGCGCGATCGCCGTGCCGTGCCGGCTGGAACTCGCCGAACTGAGCGGCTCGGAAACCTATCTGCACTTGCGCACCAAAACCGGCGGCATCGATCTCGTCGCGCAGTTGCAGGGCGTGCATCAGATCGCGCTCGGCACCGATCTCGACGTGTTCATCAACCCAGCCGAACTCTTCGTATTCGACAAGGACGCGAAGCTCGTGTCCCACCCGGAGGCGAGCCATGGCGCGCATTGAGTTCCAGAATCTCGCGCACGCGTATCGCCCGAACCCGGCGACGCTTGATGACTACGCGCTCCAGCCGATGAGCATGGTGTGGGAGGACGGCGGCGCGTATGCGCTGCTCGGGCCGTCGGGATGCGGGAAATCGACGCTGCTCAATATCGTCTCGGGCCTCGTGACGCCGTCCGAAGGCAAGGTGCTCTTCGACGGCCGCGACGTGACCGCGCTCTCGGCACGCGAGCGCAACATCGCGCAGGTATTTCAGTTCCCCGTGATCTACGACACGATGAGCGTCTTCGACAATCTCGCGTTCCCGCTGCGCAACCGCAAGCTGCCTCCGGCCGAAGTGAAGGCGCGCGTGCACGAGGTCGCGGAGATTCTCGACATGACGCGCGAACTGGGACGCAAGGCGAGCAACCTTGCGGCCGATGCCAAGCAGAAGATCTCGCTCGGGCGCGGCCTTGTGCGCAAGGACGTTGCGGCGATTCTCTTCGACGAGCCGCTCACCGTCATCGATCCGCACATGAAGTGGATGCTCAGGCGCCAGTTGAAGAAGATCCACCACCAACTGAAGCTCACGCTGATCTACGTTACGCACGATCAGGTCGAAGCGCTCACGTTCGCGGACGAAGTCGTCGTGATGACCAATGGCCGTGTCGTGCAGAAGGGCGGACCGGAGGCGCTGTTCCTGAGCCCGGATCACGCATTCGTCGGCTATTTCATCGGCAGTCCGGGGATGAACCTCTGCCCGATCTCGCTCGATGCCGATGCCGTGAAGGTCGGCTCGCAGCGCCTGCACGTCGACGGCAACACGCTCGCCACGCTCAAGAGCGCGAACGGCGAACTGAAGCTCGGCATTCGTCCCGAGTTCACACGTATCGCGGCAAGCGAAGAGCCCGGCGCGGTGAAGGCGCGGCTGCTGCGCGCACAGAGCCTCGGCAACTACCAGCTCGTCACCGCCGATTGCGACGGCCACGTGTTCAAGGCGAAGGTCGAAACGCACGTGACGCTCGCCGAAGGGCCGGTCTGGCTGCGGCTCGCCGCGCCCGAAACCGTGTTCTTCAGCAACGACGAAAGGATCGGACGATGAAGCCCATCAATCAGAAGGCGTGGCTCCTGGTCGTGCCGGTGTTCATCTGCGTCGCGTTTTCCGCGGTGCTGCCGCTGATGACGGTCGTGAACTACTCGGTGCAGGACATCATCAGCCCGACGCAACACGTGTTCGTCGGCACCGAGTGGTTCCGCAACATCATCAACGATTCGGATTTGCGCGGCGCGCTCGGCCGTCAGGTGATCTTTTCGCTGTGCGTGCTGCTGCTGGAAATACCGCTTGGCGTCGGACTCGCGCTTGCCATGCCTGCGACGGGCTGGCGCGCGTCGGCCGCGCTCGTGATTCTCGCGATGCCGCTTTTGATTCCATGGAACGTCGTCGGGACGATCTGGCAGATTTTCGCGCGGCCCGATATTGGCCTGCTCGGCTACTGGCTCAATCATGCGGGCATCGACTACAACTACACGGCGAGTCCTTCGGACGCGTGGGTCACGGTGCTCGTGATGGACATCTGGCACTGGACGCCGCTAGTCGCGCTACTGTGCTACGCGGGCCTGCGCGCGATTCCGGATGCGTTCTATCAGGCGGCGGAGATCGATGGCGCGAGCCGCTTCGCCGTGTTCCGCTATATCGAATTGCCGAAGATGCGCGGCGTGCTGATGATCGCGGTCCTCCTGCGCTTCATGGACAGCTTCATGATCTACACGGAGCCTTTCGTGCTGACGGGCGGCGGTCCCGGCGATTCGACCACGTTCCTCTCGCAGTACCTGACGCAAAAGGCGGTGGGCCAGTTCGATCTCGGCCCGGCCGCGGCGTTTTCGCTGATTTACTTCCTGATCATCCTCCTGCTCTGCTTCATTCTCTACAACTGGATGGAGCGAGTGGGCAAGGGCGGTCCGTCGACGACGGGAGACGACCATGCGTGACGACCGCCGCTGGATGCGCACGCTGACGATCGTCGTCTACATTCTCTTCGCGCTGATCCCGCTCTACTGGATGCTGTCGATCTCGCTGCGCACGAATGAAGAAACGCTCTCTGCGTTCTCGACGTTCCCGCGCCAGATCACCTTCGAGAACTACAAGGTCATCTTCACCGATCCCTCGTGGTACTGGGGCTACATCAACTCGATCATCTACGTGCTGATGAACATGGTGATGTCGGTACTGGTCGCGCTTCCGGCGGCGTACGCGTTTTCGCGCTACCGCTTTCTCGGCGACAAGCACATGTTCTTCTGGCTGCTCACGAACCGCATGACGCCGCCGGCCGTGTTCCTGCTGCCGTTTTTCCAGTGGTATTCGAGCGTCGGTTTGATGGACACGTATGTGGCCGTCGCGCTCGCGCACATGCTCTTCAACGTGCCGCTCGCCGTGTGGATTCTCGAAGGCTTCATGTCGGGCGTATCGCGCGAGATCGACGAGACCGCGTATATCGACGGCTATTCGTTCCCGGCCTTCTTCATCAAGATCTTCCTGCCGCTCATCAAGTCGGGCGTCGGCGTGACGGCGTTCTTCTGCTTCATGTTCAGCTGGGTCGAACTGCTGCTCGCGCGCACGCTCACCACCGTGAACGCAAAGCCGATCGCCGCCGTGATGACGCGCACGATCTCGGCCGCGGGCATGGACTGGGGCGTGCTGTCGGCGGCGGGCGTGCTGACGATCATTCCCGGCGCGCTCGTCATCTATTTCGTGCGCAACTACATCGCGAAGGGCTTTGCGATGGGGAGAGTCTGATGATCACCTGGATGTACTGGACGCCCGAAGTCGCGATCTTCTTCGCGTGCATCGCCGTGATGCTGGCCGGCATGACGGTCTGGGAAATCCGCTCGCCGACGGTCGAGCGCAAGGGCTTCCTGCCGATCGCGACGACGCGCGGCGACCGCCTGTTCATCGGCTTGCTGACGGCGGCGTATCTCAATCTGGCGTGGATCGGCGTGAGCGCGGAGGGCGCGAGCGCGTGGCCGGGATTTGCAGTTTCGATGCTCGTGCTCGTCGGGATCATGTGGAAGGGCTAGCAGTCCGATATCCGGTTATCCGGTTCCGTTGTTACCCCGAACGGGGGCCGGCAGATGATCCAAGGGGTGAGAGAGTGAGGAGAAGACAATGAAACACAGGAGACGGATCGTCGCGCTTGCAGTCGGAGGCATCTTCGCGGGGGCGCTGGCGAGTGGCGCCGCGCTTGCGGATACGGCAGCGGCGCAGAAGTGGATCGACAGCGAGTTTCAGCCGAGCACGCTTTCGAAGCAGCAGCAGATCGACGAGATGAAGTGGTTCATCGATACAGCGGCGAAGCTCAAGTCGCAGGGCGTGAAGGAAGTGCACGTCGTATCGGAGACGCTCGACACGCACATGTACGAGTCGAAGACGCTCGCCAAGGCGTTCACGGAGATCACTGGCATCGCGGTCAAGCACGACATCATCCAGGAGGGCGATGTCGTCGAGAAACTGCAGACGTCGATGCAGTCGGGCCAGAGCATCTACGACGGCTGGATTTCGGACTCGGACCTGATCGGCACGCACTATCGCTATGGCGTGATCATTCCGCTCTCCGACTACATGGAAGGCGAGGGCAAGGCCTTTACCAATCCGGGCCTCGACATCAAGGACTTCATCGGCACGAGCTTCACGACCGCGCCCGACAAGAAGCTCTATCAGTTGCCGGACCAGCAGTTCGCGAACCTCTACTGGTTCCGCGCCGACTGGTTCGCGCGCAAGGACCTGCAGGACAAGTTCAAGGCCAAGTACGGCTATGACCTCGGCGTGCCGGTCAACTGGAGCGCTTATGAAGACATCGCCGATTTCTTCACGAACGACGTGAAGACCATCGACGGCGAGAAGGTTTTCGGTCACATGGATTACGGCAAGAAGGACCCGTCGCTCGGCTGGCGCTTCACGGACGCGTGGCTCTCGATGGCAGGCGAAGCCGACAAGGGCATCCCGAACGGTCTGCCCGTCGACGAATGGGGCATTCGCGTGACGCCGGACGGCTGCCATGCGGTGGGCGCGTCGGTGTCGCGCGGCGGCGGCACGAACAGCCCGGCTGCCGTGTATGCAACGACCAAGTACATCGACTGGCTCAAGAAATACGCTCCACCCGAGGCATCGGGCATGACGTTCAACGAAGCCGGCCCCGTGCCCGCGCAAGGCAAGATCGCGCAACAGATCTTCTGGTACAGCGCGTTCACGGCGTCGATGCTCAAGCCCGGCAACGTGACCAACGCGGACGGCACGCCGAAGTGGCGCATGGCGCCGTCGCCGCACGGCCCGTACTGGAAGGATGGCATGCAGAACGGCTATCAGGACGTCGGCTCGTGGACCTTCTTCAAGTCGACACCCGCCAACCAGCGCGCGGCCGCGTGGCTCTACGCGCAGTTCGTGACGTCGAAGAGCGTGTCGCTGAAGAAGTCGATCGTCGGTCTCACGTTTATCCGCGATTCGGACATTCATAGCGACTACTTCACGAAGAACGCGGACAAGTACGGCGGCCTGATCGAGTTCTATCGCAGCCCGGCGCGCGTTGCATGGACGCCGACCGGCAACAACGTGCCCGACTATCCGAAGATGGCGCAGCTGTGGTGGAAGAACGTCGCGACGGCGGTCGCGGGTGAGAAGACGCCGCAAGCCGCGATGGACAACCTCGCGAAGGAAATGGACCAGGTGCTCGCGCGTCTGCAGCGCGCCGGCATGAAGGTCTGCGCGCCGCAACTGAACGCGGAGAGCGATCCGTCGAAGTGGCTGTCGGACCAGCACGCGCCGTGGAAGAAGCTCGCCAACGAGAAGCCGAAGGGCGAGACGGTGAAGTACGAAGAGTTGCTGTCGGCGTGGAAGAGCGGCAAGGTACGCTGAGTCATCCACGAATCGGCGACGCAATGTAAAACGGGCGACCCGGCAGGTCGCCCGTTTTTTTATATGAGCACGCGCATCGCGCGGTTGGCCCGCCGCGTCTGGAAGTTTCCCTGGATGCGCGTTGACGCTGCTGCCGGCAGGTGGTCTCCTCGTCCGTTTTATCCGAGCGTTACCGGCGCGAGCGGTTGTTCATTTCGGCACGATGCGCGTGGATTGAATCCCCGATCCACCTGTCACAGCGACTCTTGCGCTCATGCCTTTCTCCAGTGCGTTGCGTTTTTTGCCGGGTTACCGGTCGTTGAACCGATGACCCAGTATCTCCGCTCGGAAGGCCCGCGAGAACCCGGCGCGCGCAGGGAGCGCGCGCATATTCGGAGGACTGGCGAAAGTAGGGGCTTTGTTTGTCGATGCAAGCCGCGTCAACCTGGCTTGCCGTCCGCGCGAGGACGCCAGAGCGGCCGCGCATAGCTCCACAGGTAGACCGCGAAACCGAGCGCCCAGCAAGTGCCCGCAATCTCGATCCAGGTCATGGTGAAGTGCGGTGCGAACAGCGGGCCGAACACGCGCAACGCCGATCCGGCCATGACGAGCACGTAGCTCGCGATATCGCGTTTATCCGCGACGAGTGGCCTGCCCGTGTGTCCACGCGCGGTGCGCGTGACCATCGCGATGATCGCGCCGCCGATCACGCCGGCCGTGAACGCGTGCGTCGCGATTGTGTGCGTTACGTGGCCGGCCGCGCTCAGCGCGAGCAGCGCGAAGCCGAGCGGAATCCACGCATACGCGAGATGCAGCACCGCGAGAATCGCCGGACCGCGCACGCGGTACGAACGCCATCCGATGAGCCTTGCCACATGCGTCGCGCATGCGGCAGCCGCGAGCAGCAGGACGACGCGTGAATCGATTGCGGCGGCATCGGCGAAGAGCGCCAGCACGGTGACGGGCCCGACTGCGAGTTCGACCGGCCGCCACTTTCTCGCTACGAAGCCGGGAATCGCGTTGGCGGTGAACATCGGAATCACGCGCCCGCCGATCACGCTGACGAGCAGCACGACGATGCCCGCGGAGGCGTAGACGCAACGCATCGCGAGGTCGACGCGTCCGCTGATCGTGAAGACGTGGAAGGCGGCATCGAGCGCGCCGAAGACGAAGAGCACCGGCACGATGAAGTAGTTGCGCCGGTTGCCGGCCTGCATCAGCACACGCAACAGGACGAGCGCCGCGACCGGCATGAACGCGCTGTCGACGATCGCGGCGGGCACCGCCGGACCGCTCCACACGAGCACGCGCGCCGCGAACCACAGTGCGACGAGCGCAGCGAGCGAGGCGCCTTGCGCGGTGTTGCGCCCGGTCCACGCGCGCACGGCGGTCAGAAGAAAGCCGACAACGACCGAGCCCGCGAATCCGAACAGCATCTCGTGCGCATGCCAGCCGACCGGGCTCGACCGCAGCAAGTAGCCGCCGCTCACCGGCACACCGCCGAGCACGAGCAGCCACACGGCGAGCGCCGTTGCCGCGCAAGCCGCGCCGCACAGGTAGAACGGCCGGAAGCCGAGGTCGAACAGTGCAAACCGCTTGAGAGGCTGGTGCTTGCCGGGCGGCGGGACGTACACGGTCGCGGGCTCTTGAATCTTCATTGCGACGTTCCCCGGTTGCTCGTCATTCCAGCGCCGCTGCCGGCCCGAAGAACTCGTAGCGGGTCTGCGATTCCGGCACGCCGAGCGCCTTCAGATGCTTCTTCACTGCCTTCATGAAAGCAGCCGGTCCAAGGAAATACGCATCGACGTCGCGCGTTTCGGGCAGCCACTGGTACAGGCGCGCTTCGTCGATATGGCCGAAACCGTGCGCGTGATCGTCTTCGGGGCGGCGATGTTCGTAGCAATAGAAGCGCTTCAACTGCGGATGACGCTGCGCCAGCGCTTCGATGTGATCGCGGAACGCATGCACGCCGCCGTGGCGCGCCGAATGGATGAAATGCACTGCGCGCTTGGTCGCGAGCGCGGCCTGCAGCATCGCGAGCGTCGGCGTGATGCCGACTCCGCCGCTGATCAGGACCAAGGGCTTCTCGTTGTGCTCGAGCTTGAAATCGCCCGACGGTGCGAAGAGTTCCAGCGCGTCGTTCTCATGCACGTTCGCATGCAGATGGTTCGATACCTTGCCGTTCGGCTCGCGCTTCACGCTGATGCGATACTCGCGCCCGTTCGGCGCCGCCGAGAGCGAATAGTTGCGGCGCACTTCCTCGCCGTCGATGACAAGCCGCAAGCCGATGTACTGGCCCGGATGGAAGTCGAGCAGTTCGCCGCGGTCGTCGGGGCGGAAGTAGAAGGACGTGATCTCGTCGCTTTCCTGCACCTTGCGCGCGACGCGGAACACGCGCGTGCCGCGCCATCCGCCCGGCGCCTGTTCCTTCTCGCTGTAGATATTTTCCTCGAGTCCGATCAGGATGTCGGCGAGCTGGTTGTAGGCCGCACCCCACGCCTCGATGACGGCATCGGTGGCGATCTCCTCGCCGAGCACTTCGCGGATCGCCCTGAGCAGCGAACGTCCGACAATCGGATAATGCTCCGGCAGAATATTGAGCGCGACGTGCTTGTTGATGATCTGCGAGACGAGGCCGCCGAGCTTGTCGAGATGGTCAATGTGGCGCGCGTACATCAGCACGCCGTTCGCGAGCGCGCGCTGCTGCGCGCCGCTCGCCTGGTGCGCCTGATTGAAGAGCGGGCGCACTTCGGGATTCTCGTCGAGAAGCATCTGGTAGAAATGCCGGGTGAGCGCTTCGCCGCCGCTTTCGAGCAGCGGAACAGTGGCCTTGACGATTGCACGGTGTTCGGGTGACAGCATCTGTGAGTCCTCGCATTGGTTTTGCGTTGCCGGGCCGACGACCCGGGTTGGATTAGCGAATACTCCTATCCACGATTCGTGCCAGATTAGAATGCCAAACGAATCAATGAGTTATAATAGATGATGGTCAATCGGACTCTGGTCAATAAGACTCCTTTCGTAGTCGATTCGACTGCAAAAGACTTGCTCGACGCGCTTGTGCCGCTGATGCAGGACCTGTCGCGCGATCTCTCCGACACGGAGCGCTACCGGCGGCTCCTGCAGAGCCTGCGCGCGCTTTTTCCGAGCGACGCGACCGCGTTGCTGCGCCTGGACGGCGACACGCTGGTGCCGCTCGCCATCGACGGCCTCACGAGCGACACGCTCGGCCGGCGCTTTCGCGTTGCCGAGCATCCGCGCTTTGCGCAGTTGCTCGCGCAATCCGGACCAACGCGCTTCGCCGCGGACTCGGATCTGCCCGATCCCTACGACGGTCTCGTGAAGGGCGTCACCGGCGATCTCGAAGTGCACGATTGCCTCGGGTGTCCGCTTTTCATCGGCGGCCGGCCGTGGGGCCTCCTGACGCTCGACTCACTCGATCCGGCGCGCTTCGACAGCGTCGACACGGGTTCGCTCGAAGCATTCCTGAGTCTCGCCGCGGCGACGGTGAGCGTGGTCGAGCGCATCGATTCGCTCGCGCGCACGAGCGAGGAAGAGCACGAACGCGCTGAAGCGTACCGGCAGGCGAGCGCGCCGAGCCATCGCGAGATGATCGGCGCAGGTAAACAGCACAAGCGTTTGCAGGACGAGATCGCGATCGTCGCGAAGAGCGACCTGACCGTGCTCGTCACGGGCGAGACGGGCGTCGGCAAGGAACTGGTCGCGAGTGCGATCCACGCGCTCTCGCCGCGCGCGGGCAAGCCGCTCATCAGCGTGAACTGCGCGGCCCTGCCCGACACGCTCGTCGAAAGCGAGCTGTTCGGACACGTGCGCGGCGCGTTCTCGGGCGCTTCGTCGGACCGGCGCGGCAAATTCGAACTGGCCGACGGCGGCACGCTCTTTCTCGACGAAGTGGGCGAACTGCCGCTCGCCGTGCAGGCAAAGCTGCTGCGCGTGCTGCAGAACGGGCAACTACAGCGCATTGGCTCCGATAACGAACATACCGTCGATGTGCGGCTGATCGCCGCAACCAATCGCGATCTCGCGCATGAAGTGCGCGAAGGGCGTTTTCGCGCGGATTTCTATCATCGGCTGAGCGTGTATCCGCTCGTCGTGCCGCCGCTGCGCGAGCGAGGACGCGACGTCCTGCTGCTCGCGGGATATTTCCTCGAAGAGAACCGCTGGCGGCTCGGTCTCCAGAGCCTGAGACTCGCCACCGATGCGCAGACGGCTCTGCTCGGCTATGCGTGGCCCGGCAACGTGCGGGAACTGGAACATCTGGTCGGCCGTACGGCCCTGAAGGCGCTTGCGGCGCATCCGGAGCGGCCGCGCATCCTCACGCTCCAGGCCGCCGACTTCGGCTTGTCCGACGCAAGCGAAGGTTTGATTTCCGCGCCTCCGGAGGGCTCCGCGCCGAAAGCCGGCTCGCCGGCGCAGCAGGACTTTCGCGGCGCGGTGACGTCGTTCGAACGCACGCTGCTCCTCGACGCGCTCGCGCGCCATGACCAGACCTGGGCAGCGGCTGCGCGCGAACTGGGCATGGACCGCGCCAATTTGAATCGACTGGCGAAACGGCTCGGCCTCAAATAACTGTCGAGCCGAATAGAAATTGATGTACATCAAAGAATCGCATCAAAGTCTGGGCAAATTCCCATCGACCATTGTTGCCCGCATCAAAAAAGTGGTATTGATTATTCAAGTACCAAGCGATGCGCGCTTTGGTCACGGGTAGTTTCAGAGTTTTGGCATTCTCGATTGCAGCATTGATGCTGGCAATTTTTGACGAGTCTTCTAAGATCAGTTAAGCAAGGGGTACCCGTAATCGTTTTTCGTAGTGCCTTAAGACAAGCCTGTTGCCGGATCGCCGCAATTGCCGACGCTCCAGATGCAACGGATCGAACATGGCAAATCGAAACGGGGGACACGTGGGAAGACGCAGCGCCCTTTTCGTATTCGTGATCCATGCGGTCCTCGCGTTCTTCAGCATGAACGCCTTCGGCGCCGACGCGACGAACGAGCGCGCGCCCGACACGATGGCGGCACGCGTGCTGGCCTGCGCCGCTTGCCACGGCCCGCGCGGCGAAGGCACCGACAACGACTATTTCCCCCGCCTCTCCGGCAAGCCCGCCGGCTATCTCTACAACCAGCTGCAAGCGTTTCGCGACGGACGCCGCAAGTATCCGCCGATGAACTACCTGCTCGCCTATCTTCCCGACGCCTATCTGCACGACATCGCCAATTACTTCGCGGCCGAACGTCCGCCGTTTCCGCCGCCGAGCGCCGTGACCGTCGATGCGAAGACGCTCGCGCTCGGCAAGGCCATCGTCACGCAGGGCGATCCGTCGCGCAAGATTCCTGCGTGCGTCTCGTGCCATGCTGCCGCGATGACCGGCATGGAGCCCGCCGTTCCGGGCTTGCTCGGCCTGCATGCGGACTACCTCAGCGCGCAACTCGGCGCATGGCGTTACGGCACCCGCAGCGCGCTCGCGCCCGATTGCATGAAGAAGGTCGCCTCGCAGTTGAGCGACCGCGACATCACGGCGGTCGCGGGCTTTCTCGCGTCGCTGCCTGCGCCCGCGAATCCGGTGCCGGTCGCCGCCGGTTCGCTCAAGATGCCGCTCGCCTGCGGCAGCGTCCCCAACTAGCGGAGGAAGAGACGTGCTCATCGACGTGCCCGGTCTCCGACGCCTGCAACTGCCATCGGTCCGTGCGCTGATCCGGACGATCGGCGCGCTGGCGATGTCCGGCGCGCTGATCGCCGATGCCGGCGCGCAGTCGACCGCACCGAAGGCACCGGCAGCCGGTGCGAAGGGCGATGCAGCGCAGATCGCGCGCGGCGAGTACCTTGCGCGCGCGGGCGATTGCGTCGCGTGCCACACGCTGCCGGCGGGCAAGGTGTTCGGCGGCGGCCGTCCGATGGACACGCCTTTCGGCACGCTCTTCACGCCGAACATCTCGTCCGACAAGGCGACCGGAATCGGCAACTGGACCGCCGCCGAGTTCTACACGATGATGCACACGGGCAAGTCGCGCGACGGCGAGCTGCTCTATCCCGCGATGCCGTTCGGCTCGTACACGAAGGTGACGCGCGCCGATTCCGATGCGATCTACGCTTACCTGATGTCCACGACACCGGTGAACCAGCCGAATCGTGCGCATGAGTTGCGCTTTCCGTTCAACAAGCGCCAGTTGCTGATCGGCTGGCGTTCGCTCTTTTTCCGCCAGGGCGAATACGAGCCCGATCCAAAGCAGTCGGCGGAATGGAATCGCGGCGCGTATCTCGTCGAAGGTCTCGGGCATTGCTCGATGTGCCACACGGCGATCAACGCGCTCGGCGGCAACGTCGCGTCGAAGGCGTTCGAAGGCGGGCTGATTCCGCTGCAGAACTGGTACGCGCCTTCGCTCACGTCGAACAAGGAAGCCGGTCTCGGCGACTGGAGCATCGACGACATCGTGGGTCTCCTGCACGCGGGCATCTCGAATCGTGGCGCGGTCTACGGGCCGATGGCGGAAGTCGTCTACAACAGCCTGATGTACCTGACCGAAGACGACGTGCGCGCGATGGCGGTCTATCTGAAGGCGCTCCCGCAGCGTTCCGGCGACAAGGCCGAGCCGCCTACCCCGGCCGTCACCGAGGCGCGCAACGACCTCGCGCCGCTCGGCAAGAAGGTCTACGACGCGCAATGCGCGCTGTGCCACGCCGCCGAAGGACAGGGCAAGCTGCCGCACTTCCCGCCGCTCGCGAACAACCAGTCGATCGTGATGAACTCGGCGGTCAATCCGATCCGCATGGTGCTCAACGGCGGCTATCCGCCCGGCACCTTCAAGAACCCGAAGCCGTATGGCATGCCGCCGTTCGCGCAGTCGCTGTCGGATGTGGAGGTGGCGGCGGTCGTCACGTATATCCGCACGGCGTGGGGTAATCGCGGCGCGGCCGTGAGCGTGAAGGAAGTGAACGAACTGCGCTCGGCGCCACTTTATTGAGGACGTAATGAGCAAGCCATTCTCCGAGAGGGACGCAAGCGATGAAGCCGCCGTCGACGAGATCGTCGCGAGCGGGCCGACGGGCGCCATCGCGCTCGCGAGCATCGCGACGGCGATCGTCGTCGGCCTGTGGTTCGCGTTCTACTTCCTCGTCTTCCTGCCTCGCGGCGTGATTCACTGAGGCCAAGCACATGGCGACGAACCCTCCGCCGTCACATTCGCACGAAGTCGCCGAGCGCATCGAAAAGCGCTGGGCGATGGTCGTGATCGCGATCGTCACGGTGCTCGTCGCGATGGTGATCTTCACCGGCCTGAACTGGGCGATGATGCCGCCGTCGCGCGTCGAGACCGTGCGGCCGGAGACGCTGCACGTCTCCGGCGAATTCATCGAGAGCAATCTCGGCAGCGCGGTGGAAGCGGATGGCTCGGTGACCGTGCGCATCGTCGCGCAGCAGTACTCGTTCACGCCCCAGTGCCTCCTCGTTCCCGCCGACACCCCGATCACCTTCCGCGCGACGAGCTCGGACGTCGTGCACGGCTTCCTCATCACGAACACGAACATCAACTCGATGCTCGAACCGGGCTACATCGCGACGTTCAAGACCACGTTCAACAAGCCGGGCGACCATCTGATGCCGTGCCACGAATACTGCGGCGTGGGGCATCAGGGCATGTGGGCGCATGTCAAGGTGATCGACAAGTCGGCCTTCATGCAGATGGCAGCCGCCCTGCCGGCGAATTCGCGGAGGTTGAGCTGTGTTAAATAGCAAGCGACTCGTTCTCGCGCACTTCTGGCTTGCGTTTGCGGCGTTCGGCATCGCGCTTCTGCTCGGTGCATGGCAGATGTACGTGCGCAGCCCGCTGCATCCGTGGCTGCAGGACGCCGAGATCTACTATCGCTCCGTCACGGCGCACGGCTCGGCGATGGGCTACGTGTTCCCGACGCTCATCGCGATGGGCTTCGGCTATGCAGTGAGCGAACTCGCGCTCAAGAAGGCGCTGATTGGCGCACGCTGGGCGTGGGCGGGCTTCGTTCTGGTCGCGGTGGGGTCGGTCGTCGCGATGGTGCCGGTCGCGATGGGCCTTGCGTCGGTCCTCTACACGTTCTATCCGCCGATGATCGGCAGCGTGTTCTATTACATCGGCGTGGTGCTCGTGGTGGTCGGATCGTGGATCTGGGTCGCGCTGATGTCAGTGAACCTGAACGCATGGAAGCGAGAGAATCCGGGGCGCCCGGTGCCTCTCGCGATGTTCGCGACGGTGGCCGGCGCCTACCTCTGGGGCTGGACGGCGGTGGGCGCTGCGCTCGAAATCCTGTTCCAGATCCTGCCTGTCGCGCTTGGGCTGAAGAGCACGATCGATGCGGGACTCGCACGCGTCTTCTTCTCATGGACGCTGCACGCGATCGTCTATTTCTGGCTGATGCCTGCCTACATCGCGTACTACACGATCATCCCGCGTGCGATCGGCGGGCGTCTCTACAGCGATTCGATGGCGCGCATCTCGTTCATCCTGTTCCTCGTGGTATCGATGCCGATCGGCATTCACCATCTTTTCGCCGATCCGCAGGTCGGTTCGGGCTTCAAGTTCATGCACTCGGTGTTCACGGCGCTCGTCGCGGTGCCGACGCTGCTGACCGTGTTCACGATCTGCGCGTCGGTGGAGATCGCGGCGCGGCTGCGCGGCGGTCATGGCGCGCTCGGCTGGATTCGCGCACTGCCGTGGCACAACCCGATGATGCTCGCCGTCGCGTTCTCGTTCGTGATGCTCGGCTTCGGCGGCGCGGGCGGCATCATCAACATGAGCTATCAACTCGATTCCACGATCCACAATACGCAGTGGATCACCGGCCACTTCCATCTGATCTTCGCGGGCGCGATCGTCATCATGTACTTCGCGATTGCGTACGACCTGTGGCCGCATCTCACGGGACGCGCGCTCGCGAACGTGAAGCTGATCCGCGCGCAACTGTGGCTGTGGTTCATCGGCATGATCGTGCTGACGTTTCCGTGGCACTACGCGGGCATCCTCGGCATGCCGCGCCGCATGGCCTTCTACGACTATACGAATCCCGAGATCGCGGCGCAGGCGTTCTCGGTAATCCTCTCGGTGATCGGCGGCTTCATCCTCGTCGCGTCGGCGGTGCTGTTCTTCATCGTGCTGGTCCAGGCGCATCGCGGCGAGCGCATCGTGCCCGAGGAGTTTCGCTTCAGCGTGGCCGTGCATGAGCCGCGCACGATTCCGGTCGCGTTGAACGGCTTCGCGCTCTGGCTCGCGCTGATGATCGGCCTCACGCTCGTCAACTACGGCTATCCGATCGCGCAGTTGATGACGCGCTCGGAAACGTCGGTGCCGGCCGTTCCCATCGGAGCGCAGCGATGAGCGACGAACGCCTCTTCTCGATCGGCAATCCCTGGTTCAAGGCGAGCGTCGCCGCGACGGTGGGGCTCGCGCTGGTGTCGGCGATAGTCGGCTTCGTATGGCTGCCGTCGGCGCAAAGCGACGCGCCGTTCAAGGGCATCTGGAATGCGATCTGCAGTGCCGCGGGCGTGCCGCAGCAATGGTACGGCGGCGGAGAACCGGTGGCGCCGAAGGTGAAGCTGAGTTCGGTCGAAGTGACGCCGCAACTGCTCGCGCATCCGAGCGCGAATTCGGTCGGTCGCGGCGCGACGCTCGCACTCCGCTGCACAATGTGCCACGGCGAACGCGGCATGAGCGATGCGAATTCGCCGAATCTCGCGGGGCAATATGCGGTCGTGATCTACAAGCAGTTGCTCGATTTCCAGCGCGGCGTGCGGACCAACGCCGTGATGTCGCCGATGGCGATGAACCTGAGCGACCAGGACATGCGCGATCTCGCGGCGTATTACGCGAGCCTGCCGAGGCCGCCTGCGCAGCGCCACGTGAGCGAGGCGAACGCACCGGCCATCGTCGCGCACGGGTCGCCGATGCGCAATATCGCGCCGTGCGCGGCGTGTCACGGCGGCATCGACAGCAAGGCGGGCAGCCCGTGGCTCGACGGCCTGCCGGCTGCCTACACGAAGGCACAACTGCATGCATTTGCAAGCGGCGCGCGCAGCAACGACATCAACGAACAGATGCGCAACGTCGCGCGCAACATGACGCCGGAGGAGATCGACGCGGCCGCCGAATACTACGAGGGCGTCAACGCACGCTGATCGGGCACGGACGTTCGTCCACACCGGTTGCGGTGTTATCGTTGCCCGCGCGAGGTGCGTTCTGTATCTTGGGCTTGTCGAAACCGTAGTCGAAGACAAGGCCAGGTACAACGAATGGAAGCCGAAGCAACCTCCGACGCGCACGAAGACCCGCGCGCGCCGATACGAACCGACGTCCTGATCGTCGGCGCAGGGCCGGTGGGCCTCTTCGCCGCGTTCGAAGCGGGCGTGATCGGGCTCTCATGCCAGATCGTCGATGCGCTCGGACGCGTCGGCGGGCAGTGCATCGAGCTGTATCCCGACAAACCGATCTACGACATTCCCGCGATTCCCTCGTGCACCGCGCGCGAACTCGTCGAGCGGCTGATGCAGCAGTGCCGCCCGTTCGATGTCCCGATCCACCTCGATCAGCGCGTGATGGACCTGACGCAGCGCGACGACGGCCGATTCACCGTGCGCACCGAGCAGGGCATGACATTCGACGTGGCGGCGATCCTGATCGCGGCCGGCAACGGCGCGTTCCAGCCGCAGCGCCTGTTGCTCCCCGAAGCGACCGCGCTCGAAGAGCGTCACGTGTTCTACAGCGTCGCGCGGCTCGCGGATTTCGCCGACAAGAACGTGGTCGTCGCGGGCGGCGGCGACTCCGCGCTGGACTGGGCGCTCGCGCTCTCCAACGTCGCGAAACGCCTGGCGCTCGTGCATCGCCGCAACGGTTTCAGCGCGACGGCTTCGTCGGTCGACAGCATGAAGGGGGCGGTCGCGGCAGGCAAGATGGACTTCGTCGTCGGGATGATCGGCGGGCTGAATGCGCCAGAAGGCGCGCTGCAGTCGGTCGCGGTCAAGCAGGTCGAAGGCAGCGCCGAGATTCCCGCCGACATGCTCGTCGTGCTTTATGGCCTCGTCGCGGACCTGGGCCCGATTGCGAACTGGGGACTGGACATTCGCGGCGGGCGCATCGAGGTCGATACGTCGAACTACGAGTCGTCGCGCCAGGGCATCTTCGCGGTCGGCGACATCGCCAATTATCCGAACAAGCAGAAGCTGATTCTGTCGGGCTTTCACGAAGCGTCGCTCGCATTGCGCAAGGCTTACGCGTACGCGTATCCCGAGAAAAAGCGCGTGCACGTGCATTCCAGCTACGACGCGAAGCTCGCCGAGCGCGTGCAGGCGACCGCTACGTAGCCGCGTTCAGCGCGATCCATTCTCCAAGCCGCGCGGCGTAACTGTCGCCTGCGGCACGCAACGCGCGTTCATCGAGCTTGTCTGCGGCATAGAGCAAGTGCGGCGCCGACCAGGGCAGGCCGCACCGATGCGCGCTCGCCTCCAGCGGCCGCAGCAATTCTTCAAGCGGGAAGAGATTGACGCCCTCACCGGAATAGGCCGCCGGCACGTTGCCAGCGGTCGCAGCAACCATGAGCGGCGTGCCTTCCAGCCTGCGTCCCTCGCTTTCGTACGAAAGATAGAACATGCGCGTCAGCACGGCGTCCTGCCATGCCTTGACGAGTGGCGGCGTCGAGTACCACTGCACCGGAAACTGAATCACGATGCGATCGGCCGAAAGAAGCCGCGCGACTTCGCGATCCGCGTCGATCTGCTGCGCGGGATAAAGCGCGTACATGTCCGCGATTTCGACGCCGGGCAGCGTGCGCGCCGCTGCGAGCCACGCGCTGTTCGCACGCGAACGCGAGAGATAGGGATGAAAGACGAGTATGGATGTGCCGGGCATAAAAGACTCCGCAAGTGAACGTGCGTCCAGCATGCGGCTGTCACGAAAATTACTCCAACGGATAGTTGATATGACCTAGTATTGACGGCATGAATCTCCGAAGCGTCGATCTGAATCTGCTGGTCGTCCTCGAAGCGCTGCTCGACGAAGCGCACGTCACGCGCGCGGCCGACCGGCTCGGCTTGTCGCAGCCTGCGATGTCGAACGCGCTCGACCGCTGCCGTCATCTGTTTCGCGATCCGCTGCTCGAACGTGGACGGGGCACGATGCGCCTCACGCCGAAAGCGGAGAGCCTGCGCGCGCCGCTTGCGAACCTGCTGGCCGAAGTGCGGGCAGTGCTCGCGCCGCCTTCCACCGACCTGTCGACGCTCGCGCAGACCGTGCGCATCGTGATGGCCGATTTTCCCGCCATCGCCGTGACGGGGCCGTTGCACGCGGCGCTGCAGGAGACGGCGCCCGGCATCGATGTGGTGGTCCAGCCGTGGCATGGCGCCGAGGCCGCGCTCGATCAACTGGCGAAGGGCGCGGCCGATCTCGCGGTATCGATTTTTCCGGCGCTCGGCGCGCCGTTTCGCTGCACGCATCTGCTGGACGAGCACTATGCCGTGGTGATGCGCGAGGGCCATCCGGCCGCGCGCGCGTTCGATCTCGACGCCTGGTTGCGCTATCCGCACGTGCTCGTATCGGGCCGCGGCGAAACGCACGGCGCGCTCGACGACGCATTGCGCAAGCATGGCAGGACGCGCCGTGTGGGCATGGTCGTGCCGAGCTTCGTGATGGTGCCCGCGCTGCTCGCGAACTCCGACCTCATCGCCATGATGCCGAGCCGCGCGCGGCCGTCGCCCGACGACGGGGCATTCGCGAGCTTCATGCCGCCGATTCCCGTCGACGGCTTTCCGCTGCATCTCGCCTGGCACGCTCGACGCGACGACGACCCGGGTGTCCAGCATGTCGCGGGCATCGTTGCGCGGCTGTTGGGCGGGGAACGGGGATCGGCGGAATAACGCATCGCGCCGCCCGTTGTTCCAATATGCGAGACGATCGGCGTACGCGTTCGCGGCGGCCCGAGGGCACGCATGGCGCCGCGAGATTTATACTTCCGGAGCATGGCGCTGATATTTCTTACGCGGTAAGGTATGGCCTCGCAGCGCATCATATCGTCGACTACATAACAACTTCCTTTGCCCGCCGGATTCGCGCGACGCATTCGTGCCGCCGGCGCTGCCGCTTCATTTCGGCTTGCAGTCAATGCCCGGTGCGTGCATGCGCCGGGTCTTCCTGATCTGACGAGAAGAGGTGCCACATGGATGGACGAATCATCGGTATCGATCCCTGGTCGCAGACGGTCGGCTGGCTGACGTTGCAGTCGGCCGCGACGAACGCACGTGCACGCGACCCGCAGCGGGAGAATGAAACGGCCGCGAGGCGGGGGCCGTGCGCAGGCGACGCGCCCGCGCATGCAAACGTCGCGGTGAGCGTGATCGACCGGCCGACATCAAGCACTGCTACGGTCGCGTGGTGCGACCCGCGTTCGTGCCGGTATGGCGATCAGGTCTGGCGCGCGAGCGTCGCACGGCAGCCGGGCGTCTGCGCGCTGAGCGGCAGGAGCATCGGCCGGGGTGACGCCATTTATCGGCCGCGCGCGTGCCGGCCTTCGCCGCTCAACGCGGGCGCGATGATTCTCGCGACGGTCGTCGAGGACGTCCCGCGCGGCTAGACGGGCACGCGGCGTGCTCCGTGGTCCCGTCTTCATCGGACTACGGAGGCAATGGTGAGCGCGCGCATCGTCGGGTGGCTGCTGCTTTTGCTGGTGGCGGGAGCGACGGCTTTCGGCTACGCGGTGTATCTGGGTCGCGTCGCGGTGCCGGATCGATGGAACCCGTTCGCGCCGCTCGACGTGCGCGAGCTGCGGGGCCCGCTCACCGCGCTCAAGCTGTGGCGCACGGTCCACGATCGCGATCTGTGTATGGCGACCCTTGACCGCTCGGGCGTCGCGTTTCGTCCAGTCGCCGATTCGACGACACCCGCCGGTTGCGAACTCAAAGATGTACTTCGCATGACGCATTCCGATGCCGATTACAGCGGCCCGTTTCTCGCGACGTGCCCGCTCGCAATCGGCATGGCGTTCTTCGAGCATCAATATCTGCAGCCGGCGGCGGTCGAGATTTTCGGACAGCGCGTGCGGCGCATCGAGCACGTCGGCAGCTTCGCGTGCCGCAACGTGAACAGCCAGGAAGAAGGCTCGCGCAGCCAGCACGCGAGCGCCAATGCAGTCGATCTAGCGGCCTTCGTTCTCGAAGGCGGGCGGCGCATCACGCTCGCGCGCTGGAACGACGGCTCCAGCGATGCGGCATTCCTCAAGCGCGTCCACGACGGCGCGTGCCATGCGTTCAACACCACGCTCGGGCCGGACTACAACGCGCTTCACCGGATGCACTTTCACGTCGACATGGGACCGTACCGTATCTGCCGATAGCGCGGTCGCGCACATACTCGCGGACCGATGGCGAGCGGGTTCGTTAAAATCACGCAGTCACTCGACGTAATCAGCAACGTGAATCAATCAGAGGCCGCAATGGACGATCCCTACGAACGACGTGCTTTACTTCTCCATCTCGGCGATGTGCTGGAAGCGATCTTCTGCCTGTCGAAATGCGCCGATAGCCGGACGAGCATCGGCGAGGCGCTGCAAAAGGACGATGCTCTGGTGAGCTTTGCCATCCTTAATCATGTTGATGCCGCGATGCATCCGCAGGACTTCATCCGGCGCGCGACGGGCGCGTTCTTCGTATGGCCGAAGGCGCTGCTCGACGAAACCCTCAACCGGCGATTGCTGGCTCACACGGTGCAGCATGATCTCTTCGCGGGCAATGAAGCCGGATGGAACGCTTATCTGAGCGAACGGCGCAAGGACGTGCCGTGGTTCGGCGAAGACTTGCCAGAAGTGCCGGACGCGAACGACGCCGCGGTCGGAGAACCGGACGCTGCAACGGCATCGGCGGCCGAGACCGAAGAAGCGAAGTCTTCGCGATATTCGACGTGGCCCTGGCCCGCGAACGAGTAATGCTTCTCTCGCCGGCGCGTCTCGCATGCGTGCCGGCCCTTTGCCGCTACCGCTTCTTTCCCATGCTGCCCGCACCCGCGTCCATGCCGAGACCGTTCGGACGATCGGGCGCCGGACCTTTCCCCGAAGACGTCTTGCCGGGATCCTTTTTCTGCGCGTGATCCCAGGCCGCCGTCGCGCTTGCGGGCGTCGTCGTGTTGTGCTCCTGATAGGCCGGCGTGCTGCCCGGATCGAGCTTGTTCGGCTGCTGCTGCGCACTGGCGACGATTGCCAGCGTACCGCCGAGCATGATGGCCGCGGTACGGCCGAGCGCTGTGGAGATGGGTCTCACGATGATCCTCGCTGATGTAGTGCGCCTGCTGCAAATTCAGCAAGGATCGGTCCCGGGAACTACTGCGCGTGACCCGGTGGAGCGTTCCGTCATGCACGTTCATTCAAAGCGGGTACGTTGAGCGCCATCAACGTGAAGGACCAACACATCTCCAACAATACGAAGTCTTCACACAACGGCACGAAACAGCATGAAAATAAGGTTGGCGGTACTCGGTCTGGCTTGCGCGGCAAGCCTTTTTGCAATGTCCGCGATGGCGAGCGACACGACGCAGGCAAGCACGTCGATGACAGGCATCCACGCGGGCGACGTGCTCGTCAGACTCAGGGCGATCAGCATCCTGCCCTCGGTACGCACGAGCGACACGCTCTCGGCGCTCAACGTGGGCGTGAACAACGCAACGGTGCCCGAACTCGACTTCACGTACATGATCCGCGACGATGTCGGTGTCGAGCTGATCCTTGCCACATCGCGCCATCAGGTCACGTCGAGCCTCGGCGGGTTGGGCGGCGTGGGCGTGCTGCCGCCCACGCTGCTGCTGCAGTATCACTTCAATCATGCGGGAACCGTGCGGCCCTACGTCGGCGCGGGACTCAACTACACGCTGTTCTACAACAACGGCCTGCAGGCGGGGGCCAGCCGGTCTCGGTCACGAACCACAGCTTCGGCCCGGCGCTGCAGGCGGGCATCGATGTCGACGTCACGAAGAACGTGTTCCTCAACGCCGACATCAAGAAGATCTGGATGAAGACCGACGCATCGCTAGGCGGCACGCCGATCGGCACGCTGCATATCGACCCGCTCGTGCTGGGTGTCGGCGTTGGCATGAAGTTCTGATAACGGCGATGCCGTTTCTGCGGCGAGGGTAAAATCGAACGCTTCACATCGATCCGACCTCGTCGCCATGTTCATCGAAACACCGCTGCTGGAATCGCGTGCCCTTTCGCAACGGCTTGGCAAATCCATCTGGCTCAAGATGGAAGCGATGCAGCCCACGGGTTCGTTCAAGGCGCGGGGCATCGGCCATGCCTGCTCGATCTACAAGGAACGCGGCGCTCGGCGGTTCGTATCGTCATCGGGCGGCAATGCGGGACTCGCCGTTGCCTTTGCCGGCCGCAAGCTCGGCGTGCCGGTGCTGGTCGTGGTGCCCGAGACCACCTCAGAGCGTGCGAAGCATCTGATCGGCATGGAAGATGCCGAGGTAGTCGTGCGTGGCAAGTCGTGGGACGAAGCGAACCGCTTCGCGCTCGCGTCGTGCACCTCCGCCGATGCCTTCCTTCATCCCTTCGACGATCCGCTCATCTGGGAAGGCCATGCGAGCATGATCGACGAAGTCGCGCGTGCGGGATCGAAGCCGGATGCGGTCGTGCTGTCGGTGGGCGGCGGCGGGCTTTTGTGCGGCGTGGCGGAGGGGCTTCGGCGCAACGGCTGGGACGACGTGCCGCTCGTCGCGGTGGAAACGGAAGGTGCCGCCTCGTATGCCGGATCGCTCGAAGCGGGCGAGCGCATCGAGTTGCCGGCGATCACGAGTATCGCGACCTCGCTCGGTGCACGCAGTGTCTGCGCGGAAGCGCTTGCTATCGCGAAACGGCGTCCGGTCAGGAGCGTAGTCGTTTCAGACCGGCAGGCGGTCGGCGGATGTCTGGAAATGCTCAACGAGCATCGTATCGTCGTTGAACCGGCTTGCGGCGCTTCGGTCGCCGCGCTCGATTCGGACGCGCAACCCATGCGCGATGCCCGGAATATCTTGCTGATTGTATGCGGGGGAGTCGGTACGAATGTCGATCAACTGAAGCGCTGGAGCACTGAGCTGCGCTAAACACAGAATTAGCTTGACAGTCAATCAGCGAACACGTAACGTTCGGGTCGAAGTGTTCAAGAAGCCCGATTGTCGTTCATCATCCTCCGCCTGCGGTATTTGTTGTCCTCTCTCCCTTCCTTGATGCTTCTCTCGTCCCGTTCGGGATGGCTTTAATTTTTTTACTCAAGGAATTCTCATGGATACCGGTACCGTCAAGTGGTTCAACGACAGCAAGGGCTTCGGCTTCATCACCCCGGACAAGGGCGGTGACGACCTCTTCGCGCATTTCTCCGAGATCCGAAGCGAAGGCTTCAAGACCCTCGCTGAAAACCAGAAGGTCAGCTTCGAAACCAAGCAAGGCCCGAAGGGTCTGCAAGCGTCGAACATCACGCCGCTGTAAGCAGTAGATACAACGCTCGTCGCGGATCGATATGTCGGTCCGCGACAGTAGCTGAACCTCGCGGAGCTTCTTTGCTCCCGCCAAGGTTGCCGCCAAAGCGGCACACCATCGCAGCGCCCCTTCAGCATCTCCCAGCGTTTTTCTCGCATCTTCCCAGCGGTTCATCCAGGCTTTAAATCCAGCGTTGCGCCTGTGGCCGGCATGCCTTGCCGCGACCCTTAGCGTGCGCTCGCACCATCATGCAAAACTCTAATACTCACAACTACAACGGCTACAAAGTACTGCCGTCGGCACATCGTCTGCCTGACGGATCGTTCTCATCCGACCTCCTGCTCGAACGCCGCGACGGCACGGGCGAGGCAACGCGTTACCAGTTCCACGTCCTCGACTGTTTCGATGACGAACACGACGCAATCGTCCATTCGTGCCGCTGGGCGCACGAGTGGGTGGACTGCCGCGGCTGACTGCTGCCGGCGATCGGTAACGTGCCGCGGCGAACAGTCGACGTGCGTCGATTCATGTGTGCGGCGTCTCATGCGGCCGGTACGCACAAAATTGGCGGAAGAAGCCGGTGCTTCTGGCGTGGCATGCAATGCAGGAACGGTATCCTTGACTGCAGGCCGGGCGGCAAACAAAGGGGGCTCGAACTGCAAGCCGAGCCGCCATGTGCCGACCACCGCCGCTACGATTACAAAACACCGCTTCGGGGTTCGCACGCCAATGAGACTGTCCACTTTTGCCGGAATCGCACTGCTCGCCGCCAGCGGCGCCGCGCTCGCGCAGCAGCCGATGACCTTGCCCGGCCGCAGCCAGAGCGCAGGCCAGCAGGCCGTCGATAACGCTGCCTGTTACGCCTTCGCCAACCAGACCACACGCGTCGTCATGGCGCGCGAGCCGCAGACCGCTCCGCGCGATCAGTCGCACGAAGCACGCCCTCTCGTACCGCCACGCCCCGTCGAGCCGCCGTTGCCGCCGAGCGCTTCCGGTGCGGTCGCCGCTTCGGCTGCATCGGCGCCGATGGCCGCCAGCGCAGCGATGCCGGCGAGCGGTGCATCGGCGGCAATGGTCGCGGGAGCGTCGATGCCCGGTGCGGCCTCCGGTCCTGCCGCAGCGTCGGCGGCTGGCGCGAGCGGGGCGTCGGATGCCGGCTACGCCGAAATGAAGATGCCGCCGCTGCCGCCGCCCGAGCCGCCGATGGCGCGCTACTGGCGCGCCTACGGCGACTGCATGCAGGGCAAGGGCTACTTCGTGCGTTGAGCTCCGCGTCGCGGATGCGCGCGGAACGGGCCAACCCGGTCCGCGCGTTTCATCGACCGGCGCGCTGCAGCGCGAGATGCTGCAGCAGCATGATGGTCTTGCCGTCGACGATCTCGCCGCGCTCGACCATCCCGAGCGCCTGATCGAGCGTGGGTTCGATCACTTCGATGTCCTCTCCCTCCGATGCGACGCCGCCGCCTTGCGCGATCCGCGACGCGGAATCGTAATGGGCGACGAAGAAATACAGCTTCTCCGTCACTGAACCGGGGCTCATGAACGCCTCGAAGACCTTCTCCACGTCGCTCACGCGATAACCCGTCTCTTCCTCCAGTTCCGCGCGGATGCGCTCTTCGGGCGATGCTGCGTCGAGCAATCCCGCAGGCGTTTCGATCAGCATGCCGTCGTGTCCGTTGACGAACGCCGGCAGTCGGAACTGCCGTGTCAGGATCACCGTCTCGCGAACCGGATCGAAAAGCAGAATGGTCGCGCCGTTGCCGCGATCGTAGGTTTCGCGGCTCTGTCGCTGCCAGACGTTGTCGCGGCGCAGGAAGTCGAACGTCGTCTTTTTCAGCACATACCAGTCGTCGGAAAGAACCTCGGTCTCGATGATGCGTACTCGCTCTGCGGTAGGTGTCGACATTGGCGCTCCACTGTGAAAAAGTCACCTTCACATGGTATCGTGCAGTTTCATGAAAAAACAAGAAATTTCGTGCACGCGCGCGGACAAACCCGATGCTGACCACACAGAGAAAAAAAGCCATCCTCGAAGCGCTCGGGCGCGACGGCCAGGTGCTTGCCAAGGCGCTCGCCGAGGAATTTGGCGTGTCGGAAGACACCGTGAGGCGCGATCTGCGCGAGATGGCGAGCGAAGGTCTGTTGCAGCGCGTGCACGGCGGCGCGCTGCCGGCGTCGCCGGCGACGGCCGATTTCGCGCACCGGCAATCCGTCGAATCGGAGGCGAAACGCGCCGTCGCGAAAGCTGCGGCGGAAATGGTCGGGGAAGGGCAGGTGGTGATCGTCGATGGCGGGACCACCGCTGTGCAACTCGCGCGCTATCTGCCGCGCGGCCTACGCGCGACGGTCGTCACCCATAGCCCGAGCATCGCGGTGGAACTGGTCGATCATCCGTCGATCGAGGTTGTCGTGATCGGCGGACGGCTCTTCAAGCATTCCATCGTGACGGTCGGCGCGGCCGCGCTCGAAGCGCTCTCGCACATTCGCGCCGATCTGTTCTTCATGGGCGTCACGGGCGTGCACGCGAGCGCCGGTTTCTCCACGGGCGATCTCGAAGAGGCGTATATGAAACGTGCGCTCGCCGCGCACGCCGCCGAAACGGTCGTGCTCGCTTCGTCGGACAAGATCAACGCGGCGTCGCAGTACAAGATCGGCGAAATCTCGATGGCGAGCACGATCGTGGTCGAGCGCAGCACGCCGGCCACGCTCACCGACCCGCTCGCGGCCGCGGGCGTGACGGTCGTGCGGGCGTGAGAACCGCGCCGCTTACGGCGGACGCGTGCAATGATCGGAGACGATGCAGACGGGTATCCGTCAGCGAATTGAGCGGGGAAAGGAGCAACAGAAAATGGATGAATCGACAAGCCAGCAGACGATTCACGAAGGCGGCTGCGCATGCGGCGCAGTGCGCGTGCGGGTGAGCGCCGAACCGCTCGAAGTGAACCTGTGCCACTGCATGACGTGCAGGAGGATTCACGGCGCGCCGTTCGGCCTCTACGCGATCTTCGCGCGCGATGCCGCGCAGTTCACCGGCGAAACGCGCGCGTGGTCGAGTTCGGCGACGGGACGCCGGCATCATTGCGCGAACTGCGGGTCACCGGTGTATCTCGCGTTCGACGGCGTGCCCGAAGTCGAAATCCCGACCGGCCTCTTCGACGAGGTCGGCATCTATCCGCCGACCTACGAGATCTGGACGAAGCACCGCGAACCGTGGCACGACGCGCAAGGGCGCCCGCAGTACCCGGAAGCGGCGCCCTAGCGTAACGCGCGCCAGCGCCTCAGCACTCGACGATCGCCTTCACCACGCCCGCCTTCGGATCGAGCAGGCCCGGGAATTCGGCGGGGACGTCGGCGAGTTGCAGGCGATGCGTGTTGAGCGCGGCACTCGGCACTTCGCCCGCGCGCATCGCGGCGAGCACGGTTTCGAAGTCTTCGGGCGTCGCGTTGCGGCTCGCGATCAGCGTGGCCTCGCGCTTGTGGAACTCCGGGTCGGCGAACGAGATGCGGTCCGGCACGATCGACACGAGCACGTACTTGCCGCCATGCGCGATGAATTCGAAGCCGCGTTCCATCGCACGCGCGTTGCCGGTGGCGTCGAAAACGACGTCGAAGAATTCGCCGCCGGTCAGGCGCGAGAGTTCGTCCTTGTCGCCTTCGCCGATCTGCACGGTCGCGTGCACCTTCAGTTCGCGGCGGCAGAACGCGAGGCGGTCCTCACGCGTGTCGAGCGCCGTCACCGTCGCGCCGCGCAGGCGGGCGAAAGTGAGCGCCGCCATGCCGATCGGCCCCGTTCCCACGACGAGCACGCGCTGGCCCGCCTGCACGTCGGCGCGGCGTACTGCGTGCGCACCGATCGCGAGGAATTCGACCATCGCGGCCTCGTCGAGCGAAACGCCGTCGGCCTTGTGGACAAACTGCGCCGGCAGGGTGAGATATTCGGTGAACGCGCCGTCGCGATGCACGCCGAGCACCTGGATGCTCACGCAGCAGTTCGTCTTGCCCTGCCGGCACGCGATGCACTTGCCGCACGACAGGTACGGCATCACGTAGACCGGGTCGCCGGCCTTGAGTCCGCTTGCCGGATCGGCTTCCTCGATCACGCCGGACAGTTCATGCCCCATCACGCGCGGATAGGCGAGATACGGCTGATTGCCGGTGAAGATGTGCAGGTCGGTGCCACAGATGCCGACGCGCTTTACGCGCAGCAGCACTTCGTTCTCACCGCGTTGGGGCTTGTCGCGTTGTTCGGCGCGCAGCAGGCCGGGCGTTTCGCAGATCACAGTCAGCATGTTTGTCTCGGAATTATGTGGGGCAGGGCCTAATCTAGCGATCTCACGCGATTTGGTCAAGCCAGTTGTGATTTGATTGAATTGGTAAGGCCGGTGGGAGGCCGAGCGCGGCGCGTGACTTCGTCATATATTGCAACGATCGCAGCAAGCAAAGGACACCGGCAGTGAACGATCTTTTCGATTTCGTCGAGCGGCATCCACGCCTGTTCGTGCTGTCCGGCGCGGGCATCAGCACGGATTCCGGCATTCCGTGCTACCGCGACTGCGAAGGCCAGCGCACCGGCCGTTCGCCGATCCTGCTGCAGGAGTTCCTCAATTCCGATCACGCCCGGCGCCGCTACTGGGCGCGCAGCCTGATCGGCTGGCCGGTTGTCGCGGGCGCCGAGCCGAACGCGGCCCATCACGCGGTGCGTGCGCTGGCGTCGCGCGGGCGGCTACAGCGGCTCGTGACGCAGAACGTCGACGGGCTGCACACGCGCGCGGGCAACGCTGATGTCATCGAACTGCACGGAAATATCGGGCGCGTGCGCTGTCTGGGCTGCGGCGAGCAGCATCCGCGGGCGGCGGTGCAGCGCATGCTGGAGGCGGCCAATCCGGCGTTCGCGGGCCTGACCGCGCCCGCGGTTCCGGACGGCGATGCGCAGCTAGAAGACCTCGATTTCGCCGCCTTCGACGTGCCCGCCTGCCAGCGCTGTGGCGGCATCTTGAAGCCTGATGTCGTGTTTTTCGGGGAAAGCGTGCCGCGCGCCCTCGTCGACGACGCCGCCCGCGCACTCGAAGCTGCCGATGCGATGCTCGTGCTCGGGTCGTCGCTGATGGTGTATTCGGGGTATCGCTTCGCCGAGTGGGCGCATCGGGCGGGCAAGCCGATCGCGGCGATCAATATCGGGCGCACCCGTGCCGATGCGCTGCTCGCGGTCAAGGCGGAGCAATCCTGCGCGACGGCGCTGGGCGCGTTGCTCGAGCGGCTGGACGCGCGCGAACTTGCCCGCTAGCCCTCGCGCGCCAGCCCGGAAAGACCTTCGAGCAGGCGCTCGACGTCCGTCATGCGCGTGAGGATGCTGGGCGTGACCCGCACGACTTCGCCGGCGTCAGGCCCCGGCCGCATCACCGTAAACACGCCGAAACGCTCGCGCAGCGCCGCGACGATGGCGTCGGTGTCCGCCTTCGACGTGCGCCCGTGCAGCCGGAAGGACGTAATACCCGCAGTCATCGACGGATCGGCGGGTGTCAGGATCTGCACGCCCGGCAACGCGCGCGCGGGCTCGGCCCACGCGTTCCTGAGCGCGCGCAGGCGCGCCTCCTTCGCATGCGCGCCGATTTTCCCGTGCAGTTCCAGCGCGGCGGGCACGGTCAGCCACGCCGCAAAATTCGGCGAACCAGTGTGCACGCGCGAGCGGATGTCGCTCGCGGGCCAGGTGCGATCTCCGAGATAAGGATCGATCGCGTCGAGACTGCCGCGCCGGATATAAACCGCACCGCAGCCGAGCGGCGCGCCGATCCACTTGTGCAGGTTCAGCGCGGCGAAGGGCGCCCCAAGATCCGGCACGTCGAAGTCGAGCATGCCCCAGGAATGCGCCGCATCGACGATCACACCCGCGCCCGCCGCGTCGGCCATCGCGGCGATTTCACGCACCGGCATCACGAGCCCGGTCGCGAAACACACATGCGACAGCAACACGAGCCGCGTGCGCGGATGAGTGCGCAGCGCGGCCGCGTAGGTGTCCAGCACGTTTTCGCGCGTCGCGGGCTCGGGAATCGTCAGGCGCACGGGCTTGACGCCCCGGCGCTCGCGCAGCCACTCCATCGCGTCGCGGCCGCAAGGATAGTCGAGGTCGCTGTAGAGCACGGTGTCGCCGGGTTCGAGCCGGTTATAGCCGCTGACGAGCGCGAGCAGCGCTTCGGTCGCGTTGCGCGTGAGCTCGATTTCGTCGATCCCGCAGCCCATGGCCTGCGCCACCTTGCCGCGCACGCCGTCCATGATTTCCGACCAGTGCGGCCGCACCAGCAGTGTAGTTTCGAAGTTGATGCGTTCTGTCCAGTGCAGGTACATCGCCTTCACCGGTTCGCCCATCGCGCCCCAGAAGCCGTTCTCCAGGTTGACGAGCGCGTCGGACTGGCGGTAAAGCGCGCGCACGGCTCTCCAGTACGGCTCGTCGCCGGCAATGTTCGCTGACGGCGTGGCGGGCAGCGCCGCAAGCGCGGCGTCGAATTCGGGCAGGCGGTAGTCGAGTTGCAGCATCGCTGGACAGTCGGTCGATTTATGGTGGACAAGAAGGCACAGAAGAGCGCCGGACTCGCACGATACACCCCGAATCATGTGTCCGCAAACGATGCAATATGGTTTGTCCACTCTCCTTCAGACAATTGGATCCGTTTCGTTATCTCCCTGTAAGAGCGCTGGATCGGACCGCAGGGCCGCGGCATCCGATCGGACATCGACAGCCCGGCCTTTCGGCCGGCGGGTAGGCGCCTTCGTCCGAATGGACACGGAGAGAAACGTGGGTCTGAAGAACATCACAATCAAGAACAAGCTCATCGCGGGATTTGGCCTCATGGCGGTGCTCGTGCTCGTGATCGCGGGCATGTCGCTGCGGGCCCTCAGTACCGCCACCGACGGATTCTCGCACTACGTCAACGGCATCAACGCGCGCGCCGACGTCGCGGACCAGTTGCGCGCTGCCGTGGACCGGCGCGCGATCGCCGCCCGCAACCTCGTGCTCGTGAAGACCCCCGCCGACATCGAGATCGAGAAGGCCGACGTGCTGCGCGCGTATGAAGACGTGCAGGCGAAGCTCAAACAACTGAAGGACATGATCGCCGCTGCCACCGACACGAGCGAAAAGGCGCTCAGCCTCGTCGCGGAGATGGATCGCGTGGAAGGGCTGTATGGTCCGGTTGCGACCAACATCGTCGGCCTCGCGCTCGCCGGCGACCGCGAACAGGCGATTGCGAAGATGGACGACGAGTGCCGCCCGCTCCTTGGCGCGCTGGTGAAGGCGACCGATGCCTACGCCAGCTACACGCGCGAGCGCCGCGAAGTGATCGTGAACGAATATCAGAGCGCCTACGAGGCGCGTCTCGACCTGCTGCTTGGGCTGTCGGCCTTCGCCGTGCTGCTCGCGGTCGCGGCCGGCGTGTCGATCACGCGTTCGGTCACGCGGCCGATCGGTTTCGCGGTCGACATCGCCCGCACCGTCGCGCGCGGCGACCTGCGCAGCACGATCGTCGTGGACTCGAAGGACGAAGTCGGCGAACTGATGCGCGCGCTGCGCGAGATGAACGACCGCCTGACCGAGACGGTCGGCCGCGTGCGCGAGAGTAGCGGCGCGATCGGCGGCGCGGCCAAGGAAATCGCCACGGGGAACACCGATCTCAGCCAGCGCACCGAGGAGCAGGCCGCTTCGCTCGAGGAAACCGCCGCAAGCATGGAAGAACTCACGTCGACCGTGAAGCAGAACACCGAGAACGCCCAGCAGGCGAGCACACTTGCGCTCAACGCTTCGGCCGTGGCTAAGAGGGGCAGCGAAGTGGTCGGGCGTGTGGTCGATACGATGCATGGCATCAGCGAAAGCTCGGTAAAGATCGCCGACATCACCGGGATCATCGAAGGCATCGCGTTCCAGACCAATATCCTTGCGTTGAATGCGGCCGTCGAAGCGGCGCGGGCGGGCGAGCAGGGCCGCGGCTTTGCGGTGGTCGCGAGCGAGGTGCGCAGCCTCGCGCAACGTTCGTCGACGGCGGCGAAGGAGATCAAGGACCTGATCGCGAGTTCGGTGACGAAGGTGCAGGACGGCTCGGTGCTCGCGGAGGACGCGGGCAAGACGATGGCGGAAGTCACGAACGCGGTCGCGCGCGTGACCGACATCATGCAGGAGATCGCGGCGGCATCCGACGAACAGGGACGCGGCATCGAGCAAGTGAACCAGGCCATCGCGCAGATGGACGAGGTGACGCAGCAGAACGCGGCGCTCGTGGAAGAAGCGGCGGCCGCATCGCACGCGCTCGACGAGCAGGGCCGCCAACTGAACGAAGCGGTGGCGTTTTTCGTCCTCGCCGGGTCTTCGAAAGGTGCTGCGTACGCCGCGCCGGAACGCGCAGGCAGGAAGACGCCGGTCGTGGCGAAGCCGAATCGCGCGCCGTCGCTGCGCCCGGCGACGAGCGGCAACGACGGCTGGAGCACGTTCTGACGCGAACGCGCGGTCATGCATCATGGCGGCGCGTGCTGGCTCATCGATTCACGTCGACGATCACGCGGCCCTTCACTTCGCCCTGCAACAGTCGCCCGGCGACATCGACCGCCTCGCCGAGCGCGATCTCGCTTGCGACCTGCTCGATGGTTTGAACCGCCAGTTCGCTCGCGATACTGGCCCACGCACGCAGCCGCCGTTCGCGCGGCACATAGACGCTGTCGACGCCGAGCAACGCCACGCCGCGCAGAATGAACGGGGCGACCGACGCCGGCAGGTCCATGCCTTGCGCCAGTCCGCACGCTGCCACGGCGCCGCCGTAGTGCAGGCTCGCGCACACGTTCGCGAGCGTGTGGCTGCCGACGCAATCCACCGCCGCCGCCCAGCGCTCCTTTTGAAGCGGCTTGCCGGGCGCGGACAGCGCCGAGCGGTCGATCACCTCCGCCGCGCCGAGTTCGCGCAGGCGGGGTTCTTCGGAACTGCGACCCGTCGATGCCACGACGCGATAACCGCGCCGAGCGAGTATCGCGATGGCGAAGCTTCCGACGCCGCCGTTCGCGCCCGTCACCAGCACGTCGCCGTCGCCGGGCGCCGTGCCGTGGCGTTCGAGCGCCTGCGCGCACAGCATCGCCGTGTAGCCCGCGGTGCCGACCGCCATCGCCTGGCGCGCGGTGAGGCCTTCGGGCAGCGGAATCAGGTGATCGCCTGACACGCGCGCCTTCTGCGCAAGCCCGCCCCAGTGCGTTTCACCCGCACCCCAGCCGTTGAGCACGACGCTGTCGCCAGGTTTGAATTCGGCATGCGAGCTTTCCTCGACGACGCCTGCGAAGTCGATACCCGGCACCATCGGAAACGTGCGCACGACCGGGACCTTGCCGGTGATCGCAAGTGCGTCCTTGTAGTTGAGCGTGGAATACTCGACTCTCACGAGTACGTCGCCATCGACCAGACGCGCTTCGTCGATCGACTGGACAGACGCTTTCGTGCGGTCGTCCTCTTTCTCGAGCAGCAGTGCATTGAACATCGGTGAAACTCCATGTCTCCGGCTTGCAGGCCGCACACGCGGCAACCAAGCGCTTGTCTGGTTGTATAGCTAATCAAATCGCTGCATGAAGCGATGACGGTGCGCCATCGCTTCATGGGCCGCCTCGTCAGTGATGCTCAAATTGGGCGCGCGGCACAGGTGCTGTCTTCACCTTCGTGTACTGGAATTCCGGCAACGCCTTGATCGCGGCCTTCGTCGCACCCGCGAGCACCAGCTTGCCGCCGACGAAGTCGAGCTGCTCGATGGGGATCGCCACGTCATGATGCGACACGCCGAGGAACTGGTTGGCCGCGATGATCGCGAACGAAACCGAGCGGTCGGGTGCGACGATGATGTCGTGCACCACGCCGACGCGCGCGCCTTCGTCATTGACGACCGGCTTGTTCAGAATGGACTTCTTGACGCTCCAGCCTTCCACGATGGCCGTCGATACTTCAACGGACACGCCGAGCGGCTGCGCTCCCGCGACCTGCGCAAACGCGGCGGAGGACGCCAGCCCCATCGTGGAAGACGCGATCAGTAAAGCGACGATTCTCGATTTCATGTGTCCATGTCCTTTAGGTTGAAAGAGCGGTGAATCTGGAACGCGCGAGAGAGCGCGCTAGCAGTGTGACGGAATCGCGCGCGTTTTGCAGGTATGGAGAGGCACGGGAGTGTTTGCACGAGTCATGCACCGCGATAGAGCAAGGACGCGAGGCGTGCCCGGGGAAATCGTCGCATCATCACCCCGCGAGATGCTTGAGCGCGTTGCCCTTGTGCACCGCGTGCTTACCGCTCTTGTCGCTTTCCACTTCATATTGCGGCTCGGAACTGGACGCGCCCACCGTATGACCGGCGACGGTCGTGCGCTGCGTGATGACGCGCACGATGTGGCCGGTCGTCTCGCCTTGCGGGGTGTTCCAACTGACGTGATCGCGTACCTTGAAGGTCGTCGTCATTTGCAATTTCCCTCGTGGATGTGAGGCCTTATCTCAACCGGTCGAGCGTCCCGGTGTCGGGCTTGCCGCCAAAGTATTTGCTCAATGCTTCGTCGAACTCGGCTGTATCGGTCGAGCATTGCGCGAAGAGCGTCATCGACGAATGGAATTTCATGTCGTCGGGGTAGCCGAAGATTTGGTTGGCCGTGCGCTCGCGCAAGCCGTTCACGATGCGCGTGAGTTCGCGCAAGCGCGGCCCCAGAATTGGATGCGCGAGATAGGCTTCGGCTTCGGCAAGTGACGAAATAGCGTAATGCCGCGCCATTGCGCTGTGCCCGAGTCCCGCGATCTGCGGGAACATGAACCACATCCAGTGCGTGCGCTTTCTTCCCGCCTGCAATTCGGTGCGGGCGTCGTCGTAGGCCGGGCGCTGCGCATCGATGAAGCGCTCAAGATCGTAATCGTCGCTCATGTCATCTCCTCCTTCATGGCTCGACGAGGGGCTCATTCGACCAGCAACGCCCATTCCCGCCGCGATTCCGGCGAACGCCAGGCTCAGCTGGCAACCGCGTCGACGATGTGCTTGCGCAGTTCAGCGTCCGGATAGGCGCCGAAGCCTGCCTGCACGTTGTCGATCATGTGCTCGCGACGGCCCGTGCCCGGAATCACGCACGTCACGGCGGGATTTGCCAGAACGAACTTGAGCAGCAACTGCGCCCAACTTTTGCAGCCAATTTCCTGCGCGAACGAAGGCAGCGGACGGTCCTTGAGCCGCCCGAGCAGACCGCCGCCACCGAACGGCTGGTTGATGATCACCGCTACGCCGCGCTCGGCCGCGAGCGGCAGAATACGCCGCTCGGCGTCGCGATCGTCGGCCGCGTAGTTGATCTGCACGAAGTCGAGTTTCTCCGAGCGCAACACTGCTTCGACGTCGCCGAACGCGCTCGACGTGTAATGCGTGATGCCGATATAGTGAATGCGTCCGCTGGACTTCCAGTCGCGCAAGGTCGCGAGCTGGGTGCGCCAGTCGAGCAGATTGTGGATCTGCATCAGGTCGATGCGCGGCTGCTGCAGCCGCCGCCTCGATTGCTCCATCTGTGCGATGCCGGCTTCGCGCCCCTGCGTCCACACCTTGGTCGCGACGAACGCCTTGCGATGTGCATCGAGTTGCGTGAGGAGCGCGCCGGCGACTTCCTCGGAGGAGCCATACATCGGCGACGAATCGATGACGGATCCGCCCGCATCGAAGAGCACGCGAAGCACGTCGGCGAGACCCGCGCGAGCGCTGGCGTTCTCGCCGACGTCGAACGTGCGCCACGTACCGCAACCGACGACGGGCAGCGCCTCACCCGTCGACGGAACCGGACGTTTGCTCATGGTGTGGGTGCCGGGCGTTTGGGCGCGAGCGGCGTGCGTGAGCGGCAACGCGAGGGCGGCCTGGGTCGTGAACCGCAGAAAGGCACGGCGATCGTGCTTGGCAGAAGTCATCGGGACTGAAGCTGAAACGACGCGGGATTCAAATGATGCGCCTTTTCGACAGCGGGCGCTGTCAGCGCTTCTTCTTCGCCTCGTCGAGGCATGCGGCGAGCTTCTCGAAGTAGTCCAGCGCCTTTTTGGTCGGCACGACAGTCTTCGTGCGCAGGTCGGTGCTCATCTCGTCGACGGACACGAGACCCTGTTCCTTCAGCCGCGTCAGCTTGCGATGCACAGTGGCTGGCGCTCCCGCAGCAGAGAGCGCCATGGTCTCGGTGACGGTGAGCGTATGGCCCGCATGCCACGCTGCGGTGAGCGCTTCGAGCAACCGCTCTTCGGCTGCGTCGAGTTTCGGTACTGAAGGCAATGCCTGCACGGCCTGTGCGAGATTCAGGAAGCGGAAATAGGCATCGACGAGGTGCTTTTTTGCCATGGAGATAGGCTCATATCAGTCATATCAATCATACCATCAGCAAAATTGCTGCTACGCGAAACCGCTTATCAAAGTGATAAACGAATGATACGATTGTATTCAGTCGCCAAGCCACGACGGAAAGCGAACCTGAGAGACAAAATAAGAGCGTGGCCGCTCCGCGAGATGCGGAGCGGCAGCGCCATGACAAGGATAAAGAACGATATGACGCACTCGCAGCGCCATGCGGAAGCGGCCGCGCCTTTTCGCTTCACGGCGCATTGCGCCGACCAGGAGATCGTGCATCTGGAGCGGATGATCCGTTCGCCGCACTGGCATCGCAATCATGCGAGGCAGGCGCCTTACTGGCGTCGTCGCGTGGAAGTCCTCCAGCGCGATGCCGATCTGCTGCCTCATCAGCGCGCGCGGCTCGATGCGCTGCTTATCGAGCTCGCAAGCGTCGCCGATGTCCGGGCCCGCGCGGAGGAACCCGCCGCAAACGGCGAGCGGCGGATCAGCCGCGCCGCGGCGCCGCTGCGCCAAGCCCGGCGAACCATAGCCATAGCTTGATCGTATAGATGAGAATAAGGCTGCCGAAAAGGTCGCCGAAGAACATCGTGAGAAAGCGTTGGCCGACGTTCTGCGTGTCGCGGTTGAGGGCGAGCCACGTCTGATGCAGCACGGGACTCGCAGTGCCGTGGCGAATATGACAGAAGCGTGATGACGCAGGTTGTCCATTGCTGATGCGTTGCTGCGCTAATCGGGCGAGAACATGTCGCGTCGGACCGGCGCCTGGAGCACGCCACGCAGTGCGCTAAAGGGCCCCCAGCGTACAAGTCTGTTTCCCTTTTCCGTGAAAAGAAGCGAGGCACATAGCTTGCTTGCTGGAACCGCTCGGCCGCTCGCAGGCGATATCCGCACGCGCCAATCATGCGCCGGCCCCGCGAAAGGACTAAAGTGGTCCCGACACCGAGAGCCCACGGGAGACGAATCTTGACCTTACGACCCTCAGGCGTGCCGGAAGTCTCGGTCATCGCGCCCTTTGTCCCTTCTGCACTTTCTACAACGGTCGCAAAATGAACAAGGCGACTGATCCCCAGCGCTTCGTCGTGCGCCACGTCAGCGCGTACCGTTATTCGGAGCCAGTCGAATTCGGCGAGCATCGCATGATGTTCCGGCCGAGATCGAGCCACGATCTGCGCCTCGTCACGACGCACCTGCACATCACGCCGACGCCGGCGCATCTTCACTGGCTGCACGACGTGTTCGACAATTCCGTCGCCGTGGCGACGTTCGCCGGCGAAGCGCCCGAACTGATTTTCGAAAGCCAGGTGACGCTGGAACACTACGAG
>NZ_FCOG02000042.1 GCF_001544975.2 Caballeronia arationis
CTTTGCAGCGCAGCTTCCGCACCGCTGAGAAGGCCGTTAACACCTGGTGCGATCAGGTCAAAATCGCCGCGTAGAAAACTTGACTCGACTGCTACAAGATCAATTCAGTCAAGGAGTCTAGCTGCTTTCTTTGCTTACTTTCTTTGCAGCAGCAAAGAAAGTAAGTCCCGCCCCGGACAGGGGCAGTGCTAATAGACCAACACCAAAGCAAGTTCCACAGAAGCCCAGAACTATCAGACGGTGTTAAACACGACCAACCCCAAAGCACCAGCCACAAAACGCGCGTTTAACGCTTATCGACGACTACCTGATCGAATGTCCCGCCATCGGCGAAATGCGTCTGCTGCGCCTTCTGCCAGCTGCCGAATATCTGCTCGACGGTGAACGTCTTCAGCGGCTTGAACTCGCTGGCGTGTTTCGCAAATACCTCGGCGTTGCGCGGCCGCAGGTGATGCTGCGCGATGATCTCCTGGGCAGCCGGCGAATACAGATAGTCGAGATACGCCTGCGCTTCCTTGCGCGTGCCGCGCTTGTCCACGACTTTGTCGACGACTGTCACCGGCGGCTCCGCGAGCAGGCTCATCGACGGATACACCGCGTCGAAATCCTTCGCGCCGACGCCCGTATCGATCAGCGCCACTTCGTTCTCGAACGTCACCAGCACATCGCCGATGCCGCGCTGCGTGAAGGTTGTCGTGGCGCCTCGGCCGCCCGTGTCGAGCACCGGCACGTTCTTGAAGATCACTTTCTCGAAGTCCTGCGCTTGCGCGTCGGTCGCGCCCTGCTGCTTCTTGTAGCCCCACGCAGCGAGATACGTGTAGCGCCCGTTGCCCGATGTCTTCGGATTGGCGATCACCACCTGCACGCCCGGTCGCGCGAGATCGCTCCAGTCCTTGATGTTCTTCGGGTTACCCTGACGCACGAGGAACACCATCGTCGTCGTGTACGGCGCGCTGTTGTCCGGCAGGCGCGTGCGCCAGTTCACGGGAACGAGCTGGCCGCGTTCGGCCAGCAGGTCAATGTCGTTCGGCTGGTTCATCGTCACGACGTCCGCCTGCAGGCCCTGCGTCACCGAAAGCGCCTGCGCGCTCGACGCGCCATGCGACTGGCGGATCGACACCGTCTCGCCCGACTTCTTCTTGTAGTCCGCGACGAAAGCCGCGTCAATGTCCTTGTACAGCTCGCGCGTGACGTCGTACGAAACGTTCAGGAGCGTCGTGTCCGCGTGCGCGAGCCCCGCTATCAGCCCGAGCGCCGCCACGAGCGCCTTCTTCGATGCCGCCATGTTTTCTCCTGGTTGTCGAACACAAAAAAGGCCGCGTCGAAGCGGCCGTGTTGGGATTCTATCCAAACGCGCACGGTCAGCCGTACGCAAGCAGTTCGAGCGGACTCGCGCGAGGATCGTGCGCGCCGCCGACATGACGTGGCGCGGCAAGGTGGATCAGTGTATCGACGAAATACTTCGCGCGCGGCCACGGACCGAAACCCGCCGCCGTGTTGATATGGCCCGCATCGCCGAGATTCACGAACGCGCTGCCGACATCATGCGCGAATTGCCTTGCCCGGTCGAAAGGCATCCACGGATCGGTTTCGCTTGCGACCAGGATGGACGGCACGTCCAGGCGCCGCGCCTCGAAAGCGCCGGCAAAGCGGAACTTGTCCGGGCTCGCGGGCGCGACGAACAGCACGCCCGCCACCTCCGCAACCATATCCCTCTTCGACAACGCATGCGCCGTCGCAAGACATCCGAAGCTGTGCGCGGCGATCACGACCGGTCCTCGCTCGTTCGCGAGCAACGCGCGCACCGCGTTCGCCCAGGTGTCGAGATGCGGCGCGTCCCAGTCGTCCTGCACGACGCGCGCCGAACGCGCATATTGCCGCTCCAGCCACGTCTGCCAGTGCGCGCCTTCGCTGCCGTGCAAGCCGGGCACGGTGACGAGCCGCGTCGGCCAGCCTGACCTGCATGTCTTCATGTCGACCTCGCTGCCGGCATCGGGCCGGCGCTTTCCATGAGGCATTGTCAGGTGGCGTCCGCTGCGAACGAACCAATATTTCGTCATTTGTTTATGGTGCCGCGGTCGTCGCAGGAGGCGATGCGGCTCCTGCATCGCGCGCGGGCGCGGCCAAAACCGTAAAATGAACGCAAACCCCACGGAGGCCGTATGTCTGACTTGCCAGGTGTGTCCACCGATCAACCGACCGCGTCGGACCGTTCGCGAACCCTTGCCACGCTGCAACCCTTTCACCTCGCGTTTCCTGTCACGAGCCTCAAGAACGCGCGCGCGTTCTACGGCGAACTGCTCGGCTGCGCGGAAGGACGCAGCTCGCCCGAGTGGGTCGACTTCGATTTCTTCGGCCATCAGCTGGTCGCGCATCTCGCGCCCGATGAAGTGCGGCCGCCCGCGAAGAACGCCGTCGACGGCGACGACGTGCCGGTGCGCCACTTCGGCGTCGTGCTCTCAATGGACGACTGGCACGCGCTCGCCGAGCGACTCAAAGGCGTCGGCACGAAGTTCATCATCGAGCCGCATATCCGCTTCAAGGGCGAAGTCGGCGAGCAGGCAACGATGTTCTTCCTCGATCCGTGCGGCAACGCGCTGGAATTCAAGGCCTTCAGGGACATCGGCAATCTGTTTGCAAAGTGAGCGCGACGTGACAAGGATCATCTTCTACGAGCGGAACACGGACGCCTCCCTGTGGCTGCACGACCTGGCGCGGGCGCTGCCCGAAGCCGACCTGCGCGAGTGGCAGCCCGGCGACACCGCGCCCGCCGACTACGCGATCGTCTGGCGCGCGCCGCGCGAGTTGTTCGCGAACCGGCCGGACCTGAAGGCGGTGTTCAACCTCGGCGCGGGCGTCGATGCGATTCTCGACGTCGAGCGCAAGGAACCCGGCACGCTGCCGCCAAACGCGAAACTCGTGCGGCTCGAAGACACCGGCATGGCGCAGCAGATGGTCGAGTACGCGATGCACGCGGTGCTGCGCTACATGCGCCGCCTCGACGAATACGAAGCGTTGCAGCGCGAGGGCCGCTGGGAAAAACTGCGCGCGCACCCTCGCGAGAGTTTTACCGTCGGCGTGCTCGGGCTCGGCGTGCTGGGCACGGAAGTCGCGCGTGCGTTGACAGCGCTTGGCGTGCCGGTGCGCGGCTTCAGCCGCAGCGCGAAGCAGATCGAAGGCGTGTCGACCTATGCGGGCGATCCGCAACTCGACGCCTTTCTGGACGGCGTGCAGGTCCTCATCAACCTGCTCCCGCACACGCCGGACACCGAAGGCATTCTGAACCGCCGCGTGTTTGAGAAGCTCGCGCACGGCGCGTATCTGGTGAACCTGGCGCGCGGCGCGCATCTCGTCGATGAAGATCTGCTCGGCGCGCTCGACAGCGGCCAGATCGCCGCCGCGATGCTCGACGTCTTTCACACCGAGCCGTTGCCGAAGGATCATCCGTTCTGGCATGCGCCGCGCGTGACCATCACGCCGCATGTCTCCGCCGAAACGCTTCGCGAGGAAAGCGTCGAGCAGATCGCGCGGAAGATCGCGGCGCTGGAACGCGGCGAATCCATCAGCGGCATCGTCCATATGACACGCGGCTATTGACTACACACAAGCTGGAGAGAGGAGACACACATGATTCCCGCCAAGGTGAAGATCGTCGAAGTCGGACCGCGCGACGGTCTGCAGAACGAGAAGGAATTCGTCTCGACCGAGACCAAGATCGAACTCATCAACCGGCTGTCGGAGGCCGGCTTGCAGAACGTCGAGGCAACCTCGTTCGTCTCGCCGAAATGGGTGCCGCAGATGGCCGACGGCGCCGCCGTCATGGCCGGCATCGCGCGCCGCGACGGCACGATCTACTCGGTGCTCACGCCGAACATGCGCGGCTTCGAAGGAGCGCTCGAAGCGAAGGCCGACGAAGTCGTGATCTTCGGCGCGGCGAGTGAGGCGTTTTCGCAGAAGAACATCAACTGCAGCATCGCGGAAAGCATCGCGCGCTTCGAGCCGGTCGCAAAAGCCGCGAAGGACGCGGGCGTGCGGTTGCGCGCGAGCATCTCCTGCTCGCTCGGCTGCCCGTATCAAGGCGAAGTGCCGGTGGCTTCGGTGGTCGATGTCGTCGAGCGCATGGCGGCGCTCGGCTGCGACGAGATCGATATCGCCGATACGATCGGCGTCGGCACGGCGAAGCGCACGCGCGAAGTACTCGCGGCGGCGTCGAAGGTATTTCCGCGCGAGCGGCTCTCAGGCCATTTCCACGACACTTACGGACAGGCCGTCACGAACATCTACGCGGCGCTGCAGGAAGGCATCGAAATCTTTCACGCTTCGGTGGCGGGGCTCGGCGGCTGTCCGTATGCGAAGGGCGCGACGGGCAACGTCGCGACCGAAGACGTCGTGTACCTGATGAACGGACTCGGCATCGAAACGGGCGTCGATCTCGGCAAGCTGATCGAGATCGGCGATTTTATTTCGCGCGCGATCGGCAAGCCGAGCGCTTCGCGTGCGGGCAAGGCACTGCTCGCGAAGCAGCGCGATGGCGTCGGCGCGTGCGTTTGACGCTCGGATCTGAATCATTTGGACAGGACAAGATGAACGACATGCAGAACCTCGACACGCTGCCCGATTCGGCACGGCGCGTCGCCCGCCTGTTGCAGGAGCGCGGCCACTCGATGCCGGTCGTGATGCTGCCGGAAACCGGCAAGACCTCGGCGGAAGCGGCGGCCGGGCTCGGCTGTTCGGTTGCGCAGATCGCGAAGTCGATTTTGTTTCGCCGTCGCGAAGACGACGCGCCCGTGCTCGTCATCGCGAGCGGCGTGAATCGCGTCGACGAGAAGAAAGTGGCGGCGCGCGTCGGCGATCTCGCGCGCGCGGACGCGAAGTTCGTGCGCGAGAAGACGGGCTATGCGATCGGTGGCGTGTGTCCGATCGGCCACGCGACAGAACCGGTGACGCTGATCGACGAAGACCTCCTCGCGCTCGACAGTCTCTGGGCCGCCGCCGGCCATCCGCACGCGGTGTTCAATCTCACGCCGCGGGATCTCGTCGCGCTGACAGGCGCGCCCGTCGCTGATGTCGCGTTGCGCGAGCCTGCATGACGACGCCGGCTGACGACGCGCCGTCGCCCTGCATCGACGTGTGCCGGATGAATCCGGCCACCGGTTTCTGCGAAGGCTGCTGGCGCACGATCGATGAGATCGCGGCCTGGGCCGCGTTCGACGCTACGCAAAAGCACGCCGTGCTGTTGCGTAGCGCGAGCCGCCGCAAGGGTGCGCGGGTCGTCAGCATCGGCGAACGCTTCACGGCGACGCTCACGTTGCCGCCCGATTCGATCAGGTCGTTCGCCACGCTCGTCAACGACCTGAACCCGCTGCATCACGACGAGACCTACGCGGAGGCGAGCCGCTTCGGTTCGCTGATCGCGTCCGGCACGCAGCCGACCGCGCACATGATGGCGATGCTCGCCACGCACTTCTCGCAGTATGCGCAACCGCTCGGCCTGGAGTTCGGCATCAAGCTCACGCGCGCGGTGAAGGCGAACGACGTGCTCGCGATGAGCTGGCAAGTCACCGATGCGAAGTGGAAAGCAAGCCTCAAGGGCGACCTCGTGACGCTCGAAGGCGAGGCGCGCAACCAGCACGGCGAGCTCGTGATGAAGGCAAGCGCGACGATCGTCGTGATGCCGAAGGAGCCGGCGGCATGATCGGCTTCCCTGCATCGATGCGCGTGTTCGAACGCGGCTGGCTGTCGTCGAACAACGTGCTTTTCGTCGACGATGAACGCGCTGCAATCGTCGATACCGGCTATGCCACGCACGCGCCGCAAACGCGTGCGCTCGTCGAGCAGGTACTCGGCGCGCGCCGGCTCGATCTGATTGTGAACACGCATCTGCATTCGGATCACTGCGGCGGCAATGCGCTGCTGCAGGCCACGTATCAATGCGACACGCTGATTCCCGCCAGCGAAGCCGAAGCCGTGCGCAACTGGGATGAAGAAGCGCTCACGTTTCGCGCAACCGGTCAGGCTTGCGAGCGCTTTGGCTTCACCGGCACGATCGCGCCCGGGGATACCGTGCGCCTAAGTGGACTCGACTGGTCGGTGCTCGGCGCGCCCGGTCACGATCCTCACTCGCTGATGCTGTATTGCGCGCAGGAACGCATTCTCATCAGCGCCGACGCGCTCTGGGAGAACGGCTTCGGCGTGATCTTCCCGGAGCTCGAAGGCGAAAGCGGCTTTGCCGAGCAGCGCGGTGCGCTCGACCTGATCGCGACGCTCGATGTGCGCGCGGTCATCCCGGGTCACGGTGCGCCGTTCAGCGACGTGTCGCGTGCACTTGAAACGGCATCGTCGCGGCTCGACTATCTCGTTGCCGATCCGGCGCGCAATGCGAAGAACGCGCTGAAAGTGCTGATCGTCTTCAAGCTGATGGAGACGCGCTCGATGTCGTTCGATGCATTGTCGAACCTGTGCGAATCGGCGCGTGCGATGCGCTGCGCCGCCGACATGCTCGTCGCGGCGGACAGGCGGCATGCGTTGCTCGCACAGTGTGTCGATGAACTTGCGCGCAATGGCGCGGTACGGGTCGAAGACGGGATCCTTTTCGCCCGATGAGGCGATACGACGATCAAGAAGGACAAAAAGAAAGCCGCTTGTCAGCTACGACAAGCGGCGTAATTTTATAGACGTGATCAGCGTCGATTGCATCGTAACGCGATGCCAAAATAGCATGCATCGGTGCTTTCCCTACAAACTTTTAACGGCTACATGTACGGCAGCTAACCGAACATCGGCTGCGCATGCTGCGCACGACGCGAGCCTCATCGCTCGCTTGCTTCGAAGAACGACAGCATTTCCTCAAGTAACGCCTGAGGTTCTTCTTCGGGAATGTAGTGTCCGCAAGGCAGCGCGCGTCCGCTCACATCGCGCGCGACGCGGCGCCATTCATCGAGTGCATCGAAGCAGCGTTCGATCACGCCTTCCGCACCCCACAGCACACGCAACGGACACGCGATCTTGTGACCGCATTCGAGATCGGCGCGATCGTGTTCGAGGTCGATCGAAGCCGACGCGCGGTAGTCCTCGCACATCGCATAGACCGCACCGGGCGATGCGAGCGCATCGCGATACGCCTGCAACGCGTGCGGCGCGAACGGCTTGAGCCCGGCGTGGCGGCTGCCCATCACGCGCTCGATGTAGGCGTTCGTGTTGCCGCCAATCAGAAGCTCGGGCAGCGGCGACGGCTGGATCAGAAAGAACCAGTGGAAATACGCGGTGGCGAATTCGCGGTCGGTGGCTTCATACATCGCGAGCGTCGGCGCGATGTCGAGCAGCATCAGACGGTCGACGGCCTCGGGAAAGTCCAGCGCCATTCGATGCGCGACGCGCGCGCCGCGATCGTGCGCGCAGACGAGAAAACGCTCGAAGCCGAAGTGACACATCACCGCGACCTGATCGGCTGCCATCGCGCGCTTCGAGTACGGCGTGTGCTCGGCATCGCTCTTCGGTTTCGCGGACGCGCCGTAACCGCGCAGATCGGTCGCGATCACGGTGAAATGCTGCGCGAGTTGCGAAGCGCACTTGTGCCAGATCTCGTGCGTCTGCGGATGTCCGTGCAGCAACAACAGTGGCGGACCACTGCCGCCCTTCATCCCGAAAATATCGACGCCGGCTGCATCGACGCGAAACGGCTGGTAGTCCGTAAAGGGCATGGTGGCGAACTCGTCGTGAAGGGTGCGAAACATTGTATGCGGGACGCGTGCGGCCTGACGCTTGCTGGACGGGACTTTCCACAAAACCGAAGAGTTCCTCGGGATCGACCCGGACATCGGTGCCCCGGCAAATCACCTATAATCGAACGACCGTTCTATAGCTCCGAGAACGGCGTCCGAAACTGACGCCGGTTTCTCGAAAATATTTTCGCGCGACGACTACCGTTCGAATCCTAGAATTCATCGACCGGACATCGCACGCATCAGGAGACTCACACCATGGCATTGCCCGCCGTCCTGCAAAATCTCGCGCTGCCCGTCGTGGCCTCGCCGATGTTCATCGTCAGCTATCCCGAACTCGTGATCGCCCAGTGCAAGGCGGGCATCGTCGGCTCCTTTCCTGCGCTCAACGCGCGGCCGGCCGAATTGCTCGACGAATGGCTCACGCAGATACAGGCGTCGCTCGCCGAGCACAAGGCCGCAAACCCGAATGCCGTGATCGGCCCCATCGCCGTGAACCAGATCGTTCATCAGTCGAATGCGCGGCTCGAGCAGGACGTACGCGTGTGTGTCGAGCACAAGGTGCCGATCTTCATCACCAGCCTGCGCGCGCCGGTCAAGGAGATGGTCGACGCGGTGCACAGTTACGGCGGCATCGTGCTGCACGACGTGATCAACATCCGCCACGCGCAGAAGGCGCTGGAAGCGGGCGTCGACGGACTAATCCTGGTCGCGGCCGGCGCGGGCGGACATGCGGGCACGACGTCGCCGTTTGCGCTCGTCGGTGAAGTCCGGAGCATCTTCGACGGCCCGATCGTGCTGTCCGGCTCGATCGCGAACGGCGGCTCGATCCTCGCCGCGCAGGCAATGGGCGCGGACCTCGCGTACATGGGCACGCGCTTCATCGCGACGCAGGAAGCGCACGCGCACGAGAGCTACAAGAGCGCGATCGTCGATTCGAGCGCCGCCGACATCATCTACACGAACCTCTTCACCGGCGTGCACGGCAACTACATTCGCCAGAGCATCGTCGCCGCGGGACTCGACCCCGAAGCGCTGCCGGAATCGGACAAGGCCACCATGAATTTCGGCGACGGTTCGAGCAAGGCGAAGGCGTGGAAGGACATCTGGGGCGCGGGCCAGGGCGTCGGGCTGATGAACGATGTGCCGAGCGTCGCGGAACTGGTCGCGCGCCTGAAGCAGGAATACGAGGAAGCACGGGCGCGGATCAGGTTGAACTGACCGGCGGCGGCATTCACGGCGCAGAAGACAAAACGCCGCGTTCCCAGGGAACGCGGCGTTTTCGTTTTTGCGCTGCGTTTGAACGCAGCGCATTGGCCTGGACTCGCTACGCTCAGAACTTCGCGCGCAGGCCCACGCCGTAAGTGTTGCCCGACGATTGGCTCGTGTACTTATCGTTCAGGTATGCGGCGTAGACGTCGGTGCGCTTCGAGAGCGGGTAGTCGTAGCCGAGCGCCCAGCTCTTGTGCGTCTGATCGAGGCCGCCATTGCTGCGCGAGTACGCATACGACGCCATCACAATGCCCGGTCCGAGCGGCACCGTCACGCCGCCTTGCCCGGTATTGACGTGGAAGCTGCCGGTTTCGATGTCGTTGTTCGTGTACATGTACTGCGCGAAGAACTTCACGAACTTGAGGTCGTACGAGACGCCGGCCTGCGCCACGCTCTGGCTCTTGTAGCCCGCGACGAGCGTCGACAGGTCGCCCGGTGTGTTGTTGTAGTTCACGTACTGATAGACACCGGTTGCCGCGAACGGGCCGTGGAAGTACAGGAACTGCGCGCTCCACTTCTTCGAGCGTCCGTCGCCCGCCTGGTTGCCGAAGCTGTACATCGCGCTGCCCGACAGGCCGCTGAAGTCAGGCGACGTGTACTGAACCGAGTTGTTCCAGCCCGAGTCGCCGACAACACCCTGGTCCGTCGTGTAGGTCGGGAACGTGCCCTGGCCGAGGAACACGTGATAGACCATCGGCGAGAAGACGTACGAATCGACGAACGGGTTGAAGAGAATCGTCGAGACGAAGAGTTGTGTCGTCAGGCGGCCGGCCGTGAACGTACCGTAGGGCGCCTGAATGCCGACATACGCGTTACGGGCGAAGAACGTGTCGCCGGTGAAGCGGCCGTACTGGCCGTTCTGCGCGCGGAAGAAACTCTCGAGAGTGAAGATCGCCTTGTAGCCGTTGCCGAGGTCTTCAGCGCCCTTCAAGCCCCAGTAGGACGTCGACATGCCGCCGCCGCTCACGTTCCACGCGCGGTCGCCGCCGGGGAACTTGGTTGCGCCCACCCATTCGTCGACCTGACCGTATAGCGAAACGCTCGACTGCGCCTGTGCCGACCCGGCGGCAAGGAAGCCGAATAGGGCAGCGACTGCGGTGGCCTTGACCGTTGCCTTCAGCGCACGGTTGACGGTTGGCTTCATGAACTCTCCTGTTGTTTGTCAAAAGTTAAAGCGTTGGCGGGCAAGACTCATGGCTTGCCTCGTCAGACCGGCGTAATGATTGGGTTCGCGCTGGGCTCGCGCCTCTTTCGGAGCGGGACCATCTTTACGGATCATTTTTCCGGTCAAAAATGTTTTTGGTTATTGCGGGTATAGCGGTTCGGATAGTCCGTGCTTATATCGCTCTCGTTCACGTGCAATCAGCGAGTCCTGACATTCGCCGGTCCGGCACGTCGTCGTGTCCGCGCCGCAAGGCTTCGCGGGCCACGGTGAGGTTTTTGATGCCACACACGGTTCGTGAAAATGTCGTGACGCGCGCCGGTCGCAATTGTCGGTGCGCGCAAAAAAGAGGGGAAATGTTACGAACGTTTGACGCGCGACTGTGGTGTGCTTACGTCACCGAAGCGGGAGAGATGGACGGACCAATATTTTTTCGTTCTCGACGCGGTGCGCGCCGGCAGCGATACGCGATGATCGACGGGCGTCGATCATCGCGTATAGCTCGGTTGTTTCAGTTGCTTCAGTTGCGGTAATTCGAGTTCGCTGCGGAACGCGGGTCGTCGCCGGGACGGCCGGGCGGCCGGGGCATGCCGCGTTCTTCGTTGTAACGGGTAATGTCCGCGCGGATCGATCCAGCGCCACGCATCGGCGTGTTTTGTTCGGGGCGCGGCACACCGCGAACTTCGGCGCTGATCGGCGTCATGCCGTCCTTCGCGCCCACCTGCGTGTAACGCAGCGGCTGGCCGTTGCGCGCGAGATCGCGATCCAGCGCGGCACGCTCGGCTGCATTGCCCGACTTGAGCCACACGCCGTCGGGTGTACCGGCGAGCGCAAGCGAACCCGCCACCGCAATCGAGCCGATCGCGGTGGCGATTAAATATCGAGTAGTCTTCCGGAAGCCTGTGCGCGCCATGTCGAAACGAAACTGCGGGATGTCCGACGTCATTCGGCTTGCGCGGCGGCCAACGGAGAGCGGGTCGGGTGCAAGCGACCGGTCGTTGTCGGAGCATCGCGGTGCACCGCATTAACACGCGTGTGCACCCTTCAACCGGTCTACGGACAATTTATGGCGCCGCGCCGCGCTAGTCGAGCCAAAAAGTGTTAGACCTGCTCAATGGTTGTAACACCATGTTACTACTGGATTTTTTGCAGTTTTCGGGGTGAGTGAAAACGCTGAATCGTGTGACAAGAGGAGCGTTTTGAGCTGGCTCGAAGGTTGCTCGCCATTCCGCCATTTAGGACTGGCCTCATACCGATACGACATTAATCGATCATTTAAATGAATTTGCCTATTGAATCGTAATCGGGCGAAAATACTGGTTTTCCTGACTTGACGTTTGACTGGCCTTGACGTTTGCCAGCCAATTCGCGACGCCGAGTCGTCCTGCAACCCGATTTGCAACCCTGCACGTTCGAGTGCGAGATTCAGATGGCGCGCCCCAAATTTCTTCCCGACAACTTCACGCTTGCCCTCGTGGGCACCGTCGTCCTGGCGAGCCTCCTGCCGTGCCGGGGCACGGTCGCCGTCGGTTTCAACTGGCTGACCAACATCGCCATCGGGCTGCTGTTCTTCCTGCACGGGGCAAAGCTCTCGCGCGAAGCCATCGTGTCGGGCGCGACGCACTGGCGGCTGCACCTCGTCGTCCTGCTCAGCACGTTCGTGATGTTCCCGTTGCTCGGCCTCGCGCTCAAGCCCGTACTCACGCCGCTCGTCACACCCGAGCTCTACATGGGCATCCTCTTTCTGTGCACGTTGCCGTCCACAGTTCAGTCGTCGATCGCGTTCACGTCGATGGCCAAGGGCAACGTGCCCGCAGCCGTCTGCAGTGCGTCGGCGTCGAGCCTGCTCGGCATCTTCATCACGCCGGCGCTGGTGGGACTGGTCGTCAATAATCACGGCGCCGCCACCGGCTCGCCCTGGCACACTGTCGGCAATATCGTGCTGCAGCTGCTCGTGCCGTTCATCGCCGGTCAGTTGCTGCGCCCGGCGATTGGCAAATGGATCGACCGCAACCGCGCCATGCTGAAGTTCGTCGACCAGGGCTCGATCCTGCTCGTCGTCTACGTCGCGTTTAGCGAAGCCGTGAATGAAGGCATCTGGCATTCGATGTCCCTCGCCACGCTCGCCGGGCTGCTCGCCGCCAACATCGTGCTGCTCGCGCTTGCAATTTTCGCGACGGCCTTTGCCAGCAAGCGGCTCGGCTTCAGCCGCGCCGACCAGATCACCATCATTTTCTGCGGATCGAAGAAGAGCCTCGCGTCCGGCATTCCAATGGCAAAGGTGATCTTTGCGTCCCATACGGTCGGCGCGGTCGTCCTGCCTCTAATGCTGTTCCACCAGATCCAGCTCATGGTTTGCGCGGTGCTCGCGCAACGCTGGGGCGCGCGGCGCACGGCCAAGGAGAAGAGTCGCGAGCGCGAGGGCGCAGCGGCTGCGGCGCGTCGCTGAACCACGTGCTGCCGAAAGTCGTAACGAAGTAGCACTTGCTCTCCCCGATTCGAAAGCCGCCTCGTGCGGCTTTTTTGCTATTTGAGCCTGTCTGCCGGCGAACGTCGATTCGGCCAGTCGATGTAGGCCTGGAGCGCAAATGCAAAAAAGTTCGTGCGTTTCGCCTAAGCCATCCGGCCGACTGGTGCCCGGGCATGTGCCTTGCCACACTTACGTCCAGAGAACGTCGCAAGGGAGAAAAACATGTCGATCCGAAATTCCGAGACCCGCCTCCGAGGGGCGCCAAGCCGATGGTCATGAGCCGTTCAACGCCTGGCGGCTGCGCCGAATTGAAATCCTTCCTGCATGAACTGAACTTTCGACGCGGCTCGGCGGCAGAAACGGCCGACGTGCTTCGCGCGCTCGTCGGCGCGGGCTTCGATCGCCTTCCGCTGCCAGGAAGTGGCGCAACGCTCGAACGATGGCGAATGCTCGCCGCGGTCGCAGGGTTCGATCTTGCGCTCGTCAAGCTGTTCGAAGGCCACACGGACGCGCTCGCAATTCTGGCCGAACTGGGCGGCGTCGAACCCGACGAAGGCGCCGCGTGGGGCGTCTGGGCTGCGGAACCGCCCACGGCCCGGCTCGCTGCACGAACCGGTTCGGGCGACCGCATCGAATTGAACGGGACGAAGGCATGGTGTTCGGGCGCCGCTCAAATCACACACGCGCTGGTCACGGCCTGGAATGAACGCGACGAATCGATCCTCGCGGCGGTGGACCTTCGTCAGCCGGGCGTGCGTGTGACGAACGAGGGCTGGGTAGCGGTCGGCATGCATGCGAGCGCCAGCGTCGACGTGCGATTCGAGGACGCCAGCGCCGTGCAGATCGGCGCGCCGCTTGCGTATCTGAAGCGGCCGGGATTCTGGCAGGGCGGCGGCGGCATTGCGGCATGCTGGTTCGGCGCGGCAGCGGCTATCGGCGAATTCGTGCGGCGTGACGCCTCGCGGCGCGCCGACCCGCACAAGCTGGCGCACCTCGGAGCGATCGATATCGCGCTCACGAGCGCAGCGAGCGTGCTGAGGGAAACGGCCGCCCGCTTCGATCGCGAGCCGCATGCCGACGCGATGCCCGCCGCACTGCGTGCGCGGCTCGCGGTAGAACGCACGGCGGCGAGCGTGATCGACCATGCGGGGCGGGCGCTAGGCGCCGGGCCTTTCTGCCGCAACGAGTATTTCGCCCGCCTGATGGCAGACCTTCCCGTGTTCGTCCGGCAAAGTCATGCCGAACGCGATGAAGCCGCGCTCGCGGAATGCGTCGTCAACGAGGAGCGCGGACCATGGGAACTCTGACCGCGAACGAGAGCGTCCGGCGGACGATCGCCGGGTCGGGCACGCCCGAAAACGTCTGGCAAAGCTGGGCGCGGCTGGCAACGCTACCGGCAGTCGAACCGGCGATGCTGGTGCCGGCCGGCGCACGCGCTGTGATCGTGGCGCCGCATCCCGACGATGAAGTGCTCGGCACCGGCGGCCTGCTCGCGAATCTGTCCGCGCTGGGCCGCAAGGTGCTGATCGTCGCAGTTACCGACGGCACCGCGAGCCATCCGCAATCGCCCGCGTGGCCGCCCGCGCGCCTCGCCGATGTCCGTCCGCAGGAGACGCGCGAAGCCTTGCAGCGACTGCACATGCGATACGTCCAGACCTTGCGCCTCGGCTTGCCCGATGGCGGCGGCGAGCGCTTCGAAATGCAGCTCTCCGCCGCGCTCGCCGAGCACCTGCGTCCCGGCGACGTCGTCTTCGGCACCTGGCGCCACGACGGTCATCCGGATCACGAGGCGGTCGGACGGGCGGTATCGTCGGAGGCCGCACGGCTGGATTTGCCGTTCGTCGAGATCCCGATCTGGACGTGGCACTGGGCATCGCCCGACGATTCGCGCGTACCGTGGAGCCGCGCGCGCCGCATCGTGCTCGATACGGGCACGCACTCGCGCAAGCTGCACGCCGTCGAGGCGTTTCGAAGCCAACTGGAACCCGACACCACGACCGGACGCGCGCCGATCCTGCCGGAGCACGTTCTGGCGCGGCTCACCCGGCCCTACGAGGTCGTCCTGATATGAGCGGAGAGCCCGAGGCACAGCGCTATTTCGACGGTCTTTACGAGCGCAGCGACGATCCGTGGCTGCTGCGCGAGCGCTGGTACGAAAGGCGCAAACGCGCGCTGACGCTCGCGATGCTGCCCGACCCGCGCTACGCGCGCGCCTACGAACCCGGCTGCGCGACCGGCGAATTCACGGCAGAACTCGCATCGCGCTGCGACACACTTCTCGCCGCCGATCTGAGCGCCGATGCGGTTGCTCTCGCGCGGCGCCGTGTCGCGCATCTGGGCAACGTGAAGATCGAGCAGCGCGCGATCCCCGACGACTGGCCGAACGGCCACTTCGACCTGATCGTCATCAGCGAACTGGCGTATTACCTCGACGAGCCGCAGTTGGCGCGTCTCGCCGCGTGCCTCGCCGGATCGCTCGCGCCAGGCGGGACAATCGTCGCGTGCCACTGGCGCCAGCCAATAGAAGGCTGGCCGCACTCGGGCGATTTCGTTCACGAGGAATTGCGCGCGACGCTGCCCTTTGCTCGCCTGTCGCATTATCAGGACGAGGATATGCTGCTCGACGTCTGGTCGTCGAATCCGGGTTCCGTGCATTGTCGCGAGGCGAAATAATGCCCTTGTTCAAGTATTTTTACTAAACACAGTAAAGGCTACAAAATCCATACACAACAAGCCTCTACTGGTTTTCTCTAGTCCCTGATCAGGTTGTTTCGCCGAATTTTTACTATACAATCGCCGCAATCGCAGAACGCACTGCGCGACGATAAACACGGCGCAAAACGGCCATACAGCGGGGACAGAAAACACCACGATGGGCACAACCATTCGCGATGTCGCGCGGGCGGCAAGCGTCTCGATCGGCACGGTTTCGAGAGCGTTGAAAAATCAGCCGGGCCTGTCCGAGGCGACGCGCACGCGTGTCATCGAAGTGGCGCAGCAACTCGGCTACGATTCCGCGCAACTGCGCACGCGTATTCGCCGCGTCACCTTCCTTCTGCATCGGCAGCACAACAACTTCGCCGTCAGCCCGTTTTTCTCGCATGTACTCAACGGTTTCGAGGAAGCGTGCCGCGAGCGGCGGCTCGTGCCCTCCGTTCTGACCGCCGGCCCCACTCAGGATCTCGCGCAGCAAATGCGGCTGCACGCGCCCGACGCGATCGCGGTCGCCGGCTTCGTCGAGCCGGAACTGCTCGTGCACCTGCATTCGCTCAACCGGCCGACGGTGCTCATCGACCTGCGCGCGCCCGGCTTTCGTTCAGTGAACATCGACAACATCAAGGGCGCGTCGCTCGCGATGCAGCATCTGTTCGCGCTCGGGCGGCGGCGTGTCGCGTTCATCGGCGGGTCGCTCGCGCATCACAGCATCTCGCAGCGCGCGCTCGGCTACCGGCTCGCGTATTTTCAGGCCGGACTCCTGTTCGATCCGATGCTCGAAATCAACACCCAGCCCGGTCTCGCCGCCGATCTGGCCGCCGCCGACGCGATGGAGCGCCTGATTGTGCAGGCGCGCGTGCAATCGAATCCTCTCCCCGACGCCGTTTTCGCCTATAACGATGCAGCGGCCCTCGCCGCGATGCGCGTCTGTCTCGCACACGGCGTGCGGGTGCCGCAGGACATCGCGTTCGTCGGTTTCGACGACATTCCGGCCGCCGCGCAGAGCACGCCGCCGCTGTCGACGGTGACCGTCGACAAGGAAGCGCTCGGACGGCGCGGCGTGGAACTGCTGCTGGAAGACAGCCCCAACACACTCGACCCGGCCGACACGCTGGTGCCGGTACATTTCATCCCTCGCGCGAGCTCCGGCTCGACCTCGACATGAACTCGACCGCCTCAACCGTCGCCACACCACCGGATTCGACCCATTCGACCACGCCCGCCGCAGAGGCCCGGCAGAATCGCGAGATCGATTTCCGCAGCCGCGACTTCCTGCTCTCGCACGTGCGCGACACGCTCGCTTTCTACGCGCCCACCGCGCGCGATCCGTCGGGCGGCTTCTTCCACTTCTTCAAGGACGACGGCCGCATCTACGACCGCACGACGCGCCATCTTGTCAGCAGCACGCGCTTCGTCTTCAACTACGCGATGGCCTACCGCCATTTCGGCGAAAAGGCCCATCAGGACGACGCGCGCCACGCCTTCAGATTCCTGCGCGACGCCCACTGGGATGCACAACACGAAGGCTACGACTGGGAAATCGAATGGCGCGACGGGGCGAAACGCACGCTCGACGGCACGCGCCATTGCTACGGTCTCGCGTTCGTGCTGCTCGCGTGCGCGCATGCGTCGATGGCCGGCATCGACGAAGCCACGCCGATGATCGCCGAGACGTTCCATCTGCTCGAGCGCCGCTTCTGGGACGCCGAAGCCGGCCTCTACGCCGACGAAGCCACGCCCGACTGGCAGCTTGCCTCGTATCGCGGGCAGAACGCGAACATGCACGCGACCGAGGCGCTGCTCGCCGCCTTTGAGGCGACCGGCCACGTGATCTATCTCGATCGCGCCGAAAAGATCGCGGGCAATATCACGCTGCGGCAGGCGAAGCTGTCAAACGGGCTGGTGTGGGAGCATTTCCGCCCGGACTGGTCGGTCGACTGGCATTACAACGAATCCGACAGCTCGAACATCTTCCGGCCTTGGGGCTTCCAGCCCGGCCATCAGACGGAATGGGCGAAGCTTCTCTTGATTCTCGAACGCCATCGCACATTGCCGTGGCTCGCGCCGCGCGCCGTCGAACTCTTCGACGCCGCCTTCAACCGCGCCTGGGACAACCGCCACGGCGGCCTCTACTACGGCTTCGGCCCCGACGACACCGTCTGCGACCACGACAAATACTTCTGGGTGCAGGCGGAAAGCTTCGCCGCCGCCGCGCTGCTCGGCGCGCGCACGGGCCGCGAGCGCTTCTGGGACTGCTACGACGAACTCTGGCGGTATAGCTGGGCGCATTTCGTCGACCATGAATACGGCGCGTGGTATCGCATCCTGACGTGCGACAACCGCAAGTACGGCGACGAAAAAAGCCCCGCCGGCAAAACCGATTACCACACGATGGGCGCGTGCTACGAGGTGCTGAACGCCCTCCCCGCGCCGGAGACAACCGCAAGGTGAACAACATGGCCGCAGAACAGCAGACCTTCCCGAAGTTCGTCTCCGCCGGCGACATCCTCACCGACATGATCCGCACCGACGTCGCGTCATGGCTCTCGCGTCCGGGTGGCGCGGGCTGGAACGTCGCGCGCGCGGTCGCGCGGCTCGGCCTGCCGACCGCCTGCGCGGGCTCGCTCGGCGTCGACAATTTCTCCGACGACCTCTGGAACGCGAGCGTCGCGGCCGGCCTCGACATGCGTTTCATGCAGCGCGTCGAGCGGCCGCCGCTGCTCGCGATCGTCCACAAGACGCAGCCGCCGACCTACTACTTCATGGGCGAAAACGGCGCCGATCTTGCCTTCGATCCGTCGAAGCTGCCGCAGGGCTGGATGGATCAGGTGCAGTGGGCGCATTTCGGCTGCATCAGCCTCGTACGCCAGCCGCTCGGCGCCACGCTTGCCGCGCTCGCAGCGCAACTGCGCAGCCACGGCGTGAAGATCAGCTTCGATCCGAACTATCGCAACCTGATGGAAACCGGCTACGAGCCGATCCTGCGCAACATGGCGTCGCTCGCGGACCTGATCAAGGTTTCCGACGAAGACCTGCACATGCTGTTCCGCGGCATCCCCGAAGCCGATGCGCTCGCGCAGGTCCGCGCGATGAATCCGCAGGCGAGCGTGCTCGTCACGCGCGGATCGAGCGAGGCGGCGCTCTACGTGGGCGACGAGGTCTATCGGGCGAAGCCGCCGCAGGTGCAGGTCGCCGATACGGTCGGCGCGGGCGATGCGTCGATCGGCGGGCTGCTCTATAGCCTGATGTCGCGTGAAGGCGGCTGGCCCGAGCATCTGCGCTTTGCGCTTGCGGCGGGCGCGGCGGCGTGCCGCTTCTCTGGCGCGCATTCGCCGTCGCTGGAAGAGGTCGAGGATCTGCTGCGATAGTTTTGGTCTCGGGCGCTGAGGTCACGCACGTTGCATATCCGCGTGCTAGCATGAATTTTCGTCAACGCTTGAGGCCCCATCATGGACGACACGACCTACACGAAGGGCCTCTACACCGCGACGATCGGCGTGCGCGCCGTCGACGGCGGCCAGTTCCAGGGTCTCGTTTCGCTCGCGCGTGACGACGGCGAGGAGACCGACGCGACGAACTACGAAGTCGAGGCGACCTCGGAAAACGAGGACGAGGCGCTCGAAGAAGCCCGGGCGCTCGCGCATCGCATTCTCGGCGAAATCGAACTCTAGGCAAGTCCGGCCGCGAAGGCGTCGCGCGCGGTGCGCGAGCGCCGCTGGCCCGAACGGAGGACATCATGGCGGAACAGCTCTTCCTCTACGGCGTCTATGCGATCCACGTGCGCCCGCTCGAACTGCAGGGCGCGCGCTGGGACGCCGAGTACGAAATCCGTCATCACGACAAGGCCGTGAAGACATGGACGACCGTCGGCGGCGATGGCGGCCTGTCGAACGCCGCCGAGGCGATCGATCTGGCGCACAAGCAGGCCATCGCCGACATCGAAGCCGGCGCCGGAATTCCGAAGCCTCGCGCGTTTCCCTGAGTAAGACGGCCACGTCGCCACGCGCGGCCGGCCCGCTCAAACTTTCACACTGACCGTCCCCGCATGCGGCTTCAGCGCGAGCCGCTCGGCCTCGCGGTGATCGATCGCCGCCGCGCGCTCGTGCCCTTCGCGCGCGACCGCCCGATCGACATAGTCGGACAGCACGCCGCCCGGCTCGATCAGCTTTGCCATATACGCAATCTGCAGCGTGCTCGCGACCAGAATATCGGCGGCGGTGAAGCGCTCGCCGACGAGCCACGGGCCGTCCTTCAACGCCCCTTCGACCGCGTGCTCGACCCGCCCCAGATCGCCCCAGCCGAAGCTCACGGTATTACCCGGTGCGCCGGTCATGCGCTCGGCCATCGCCGGCTCCAGACACGCGCCCGTAAAGAACAGCCACTGCAGGAAGCGACCGCGCAGCGGTTCGCCGTGCGGCACGCCCAGCTTCGAATCCGGGAATTTGTCGGCCAGATAGAGCAGCACCGCGCCCGACTCGGCAACCGTCACACCGTCGTCGTCGAGTGCGGGCAGCTTCGACATCGGATTGATGCGGCAGAACGCCGGCTCGTTCTGATCGCCCGCGCGGATGTTCACGAACGCGAGTTCGTACGGCGCGCGCAATTCCTCCAGCATCCACAGCGCGCGAAAGGCGCGGGTCTTCGGCCAGTAGTAGAGCTTCATCGGCGGGTCGTCCCTGGGTGAATCGGCAGCGTTCAGATTACCGCAACGCGCCCGGCCAAAGGTTCGGGTTTACGCGAGGACGCCGCGCGCGGAGGGCGATCTCACTCCGCTATCCCGAAAACAAGCGGATTCTTGTTCGACTCGGCGAAGCGAGCAGCAAGTCCGCAAAAAAATTCCGGTTTTGTCGGCGAAAAATGGAGTCCTTGCGAAACCCACGCCACATAACAACGCCGGAGACTTCATGAACGCGCGCGTTCCCCTCGATGCAATCCAGAACACGCAGGACAACGCTCAGCAAGGCGACCTGACGGCCGCCCTGTCCGACTACAAGCTCACCGACAACCTCTCGGCCACGCGCGGCCGCATTTTCCTGACCGGCACGCAGGCGCTCGTGCGACTCGTGCTGATGCAGCGCGAACTCGACCGCGCCGCGAACCTGAACACGGCGGGATTCGTCAGCGGCTATCGCGGATCGCCGCTCGGGATGGTCGACCAGCAGTTGTGGAAGGCGAAGAAACTGCTCGCGTCGCATGACGTGCGATTCCTGCCCGCGATCAACGAGGAACTCGGCGGCACCGCCGTGCTCGGCACGCAGCGGGTGGAATCGGACGAAGAACGCACCGTCGATGGCGTTTTCGCGATGTGGTACGGCAAGGGCCCCGGCGTCGACCGCGCGGGCGACGCGCTCAAGCACGGCAATGCATACGGCTCGTCGCCGCACGGCGGCGTGCTGGTCGTCGCGGGCGACGATCACGGCTGCGTGTCGTCGTCGATGCCGCATCAGAGCGACCAGGCGATGATCGCGTGGAGCATGCCGGTCGTGAACCCGTCGAATATCGCCGACATGCTCGAATTCGGCCTGTACGGCTGGGCGCTGTCGCGCTTCTCGGGCGCGTGGGTCGGCTTCAAGGCGATCTCGGAAACGGTGGAATCCGGCTCGACCGTCGATCTCGACGCTATTCAGACGACATGGAAAGCGCCGGAAGATTTCGTCGCGCCCGCGGGAGGCCTGCACAATCGCTGGCCCGACCTGCCGAGCCTCACGATTGAGGCGCGCCTCGCCGCCAAGCTCGACGCCGTGCGCCACTTCTCGCGCGTGAACAGCATCGACAAGTGGATCGCGCCGAGCGCGCACGCGAACGTGGGAATCGTGACCTGCGGCAAGGCGCATCTGGACCTGATGGAAGCGCTGCGCCGGCTGGAACTGACCGTCGAGGATCTCGACGCGGCGGGCGTGCGCATCTACAAGGTCGGCCTGTCGTTCCCGCTGGAAATGACGCGGCTCGATACGTTCGTCGAAGGGCTGTCGGAAGTGCTCGTGATCGAGGAAAAGGGTCCGGTCATCGAGCAGCAGATCAAGGACCATCTCTACAACCGTACGAGCGGCGCGCGCCCGGTCGTCATCGGCAAGCAGGCGCAGGACGGCGCGATGCTACTGTCGTCGCTCGGCGAACTGCGTCCGTCGCGCGTGCTGCCGGTTTTCGCCGGCTGGCTCGCGCGCCACAAGCCGGCGCTCGATCGCCGCGAAAAAGTGGTCGATCTCGTCGCGCCGCAGATTCTCTCGAACATAGCCGATTCGGTGAAGCGCACGCCCTATTTCTGCTCGGGCTGCCCGCACAACACGTCGACCAAGGTGCCGGAAGGCTCGGTCGCGCAGGCGGGCATCGGCTGCCACTTCATGGCGTCGTGGATGGAGCGCGATACGACCGGCCTGATCCAGATGGGCGGTGAAGGTGTCGACTGGGCGTCGCACTCGATGTTCACGAAGACGCCGCACGTCTTCCAGAATCTCGGCGACGGCACGTATTTCCACTCAGGCATTCTTGCGATTCGTCAAGCGGTCGCGGCGAAGGCGAACATCACCTACAAGATCCTCTACAACGACGCCGTCGCGATGACGGGCGGCCAGCCGGTCGACGGCAGCATCTCCGTGCCGCAGATCGCGCGTCAGGTCGAAGCCGAAGGCATCGCGCTGCTCGTCGTGGCCAGCGACGAACCCGAAAAATACGAAGGCCACGAAGACCAGTTTCCGCGCGGCACGACGTTCCATCACCGCAGCGAACTCGACGCCGTGCAGCGCCGCCTGCGCGACACGCCCGGCGTCACCGTCCTGATCTACGACCAGACTTGCGCGGCGGAAAAGCGTCGTCGGCGGAAGAAAGGCGAGTTTCCCGACCCGGACAAGCGCCTTTTCATCAACGAAGCCGTCTGCGAAGGCTGCGGCGATTGCGGCGTGCAGTCGAATTGCCTGTCCGTCGAACCGGTCGAGACCGAACTCGGACGCAAGCGCCGCATCGACCAGTCGTCGTGCAACAAGGACTATTCGTGCGTCAACGGCTTCTGCCCGAGCTTCGTCACGCTCGAAGGCGCCAAGCTGAAAAAAGCGGCCGGCAACGCGTTCGATCCCGAAGAACTCGCGCGGCGCGTCGATGGACTGCAAATGCCGGCGCTGCGTCTCGACAACGCGCCTTACGACATTCTGATTACCGGTGTCGGCGGAACGGGCGTCGTGACGGTCGGCGCGCTCATCAGCATGGCAGCGCACCTGGAAGGCAAGAGCGCGTCCGTGCTCGACTTCATGGGCTTCGCGCAAAAGGGCGGCTCGGTCTTGTCGTTCGTGCGCTTCGCCGCCACCGACGCGCTCCTGAACCAGGTGCGCATCGACACCCAGCAGGCCGACGTGCTGCTCGCCTGCGACATGGTGGTCGGCGCGGGCGCGGACGCGCTGCAGACGGTGCGCCACGGCCGCACGCGGATCGTCGTGAACACGCATGCGATTCCGAACGCGAGCTTCGTGACGAACCCCGACGCCAACCTTCATGCCGACGCGCTCCTCGACAAGATGGCACACGCGGCCGGCGCGGAGCGGATGCAGACCTGCGACGCTCAGGCACTCGCGACGCGCTTTCTCGGCGACACGATCGGCGCGAACATCCTGATGCTCGGCTACACGTGGCAGCTCGGGCTGGTGCCCGTGTCGCTCGCGGCGATGATGCGGGCGATCGAACTGAACAATGTCGCCGTGCCGATGAACAAGCTCGCATTTGCGATCGGCCGCCTCGCCGCCGCCGACCTTCCGGCGCTCGAAGCGCTGCGCAAGACGGCGCAGGCGCCGCGCGTCGACATGAACGCGATGCCGCTGCCCGCGCTGATCTCGGATCGCGAGCGGCGTCTCGCGGAATACGGCGGCGCGAAGTACGTCGAGCGGTATCGCAAGCTGGTGAATGCCGCGGCGGCGTCCCAGAACGACGCGATCACCCGCGCGGTCGCGACGACGTTCTACAAGCTGCTCGCGGTGAAGGACGAATACGAAGTCGCGCGCCTGCACGCCGACCCGGCTTTTCGCGCGGCGCTCGAAGCGCAGTTCGAAGGCACGGCGGGCCAGGATTTCGCGGTGAAGTTCAATCTCGCGCCGCCGGTGTTGTCGAAGCCGAAGAATGGCGGCGCGCCGCGCAAGATGACGTTCGGCCAATGGCTGTGGCCGGTGCTCGGCACAATGGCGAAGTTCAGGGCACTGCGCGGCGGTGTGCTCGATCCGTTCGGCAAGACGCTCGAACGCCGCATGGAACGCCAGCTCGCCGACGACTACGAAACGACGATGTCACGCGCACTCGGAGCGCTCACCTCCGACAACACGAAGAACGTGGAAGCGCTCGCCGCACTCTTTGAGCGCGTGCGCGGCTACGGTCATGTGAAGCTCGCGAACCTCGCGATGGTGAAACGCCGCGAGCGCGATCTGGCAGCTACGCTCGGCATCGAAACGGCGACGGGCGCGGCCGTGCGCGCGTCGCTCGACGAGATGAAGGGCGCGGCGAGTCTGAAGGGGATTCCGGTCGTGGTCGCGAAGTAGGCATTCGTTGCCTACTCTTCGTCGTCCTCCGCGAGCCAGTCGATATCGCCGCACAGGACGCAGCGCTTCCCGCCGGCGCGCGTCTCCACCGAGAGCGTCACGCACGGCAGCGCCTCGTTGATCGACAGATACGGCGTCGTCACGTGCACGCGCTCGGGGTCGCCGAGCGCCGCGCGAAAATACGGCCGGCGCAACCAGTTCGCGCCCTGCGCATCGACGAGGGGCATGAAGCGCGCCTCGTGCGCCGCGCGGTCCGCGCGCAGCACCACGTTGCGCCCCGCCTGCCGGCCGTTCTGGTCCAGCAGGAAGCAGCGCGCGGCGTTATCGAGCGCGAGGAAATTCCAGCACACCTCGTCCAGCGGCTCGCCGGCGGCGAGCCGCTCGGCCGCGCGCTCGAACGCGCGCACATACGGTTGCAGCCGCGTTGCGACGCGCCGCTCGCGTGCCTCCGTCTGCAGGCGATAACGCTCCGTCAGCTCGCTGATGATTGTCTGCGCCTGAACGCTGTCGGCGAGACCGGGGCTCGGTCGCGCGAAGAAAAAGCCCTGCACGAAATCCGCGCCGCTCGCGAGCGCGAGTTGCGCCTCGTGTTCCGTCTCCACGCCTTCGATCAGCACCAGCTTGCCCGCCTCGTGCAGCAGCGAGACGATCCCCGAAAGCACCGCCTCCATGTTGCGCCGCTGCTTGGCCCAGCGCGCCGTCGCGGCCGCGTGGACGTTGTGCCCCGCATGCGAAAGCATCACGCGGTCGAGCTTCACGAGATCGGGATCGAGTTGCCAGATGCGTTCGATGTTCGAATGGCCGGCGCCGAAGTCGTCGAGCGCGATCAGGAAACCGTGCTCGCGGAATTGCTGCACGGCCTCAGCGAGGCGTTCGATATCTTCCGCGCGCTGTTCGAGCACTTCCAGCACGACACGGCGCGGCTCGATCTTCAGGCGCTTCAGGTTCGCGAGCAGCGCGGCCGCGTGATACGGCTCCGTCAACGCGCCCGGATGCACGTTCAGAAAGAGCCACTCGTTCTGCGCGCCGAGCATCTTGAAATTTTCGAGATGCAGCGCCTGCGAGAGCCTGTCGATCTGCAACGCCTCGCCGACGCGCGCCGCCTGGCCGAACACGTCGAGCGGCGACACCGGCCGATCGAGCGTGTCGTGCGCGCGCAGGAGCCCTTCGTAACCGACCGCGCGCATGTGCGACAGGCTGAAAACCGGCTGAAACACGCTGGACAGCGTCAGCTCCCCATGCTCGACCGAGTAGCGGTCGAATCCCGACGACACGCTAAGTTCGAAATTGCGCTGGGAAATCGTCGTTTTTTCGGGGTTCGCGATCACCATCTCTGCATCCTCGCCTGCATCCGGGCCTGAAGCACCATCCAAAGTCCCTTCCGGGCCTTCGCGACGAGTGTCATGCCGGGTTTTTCGCCTGCAACCGGGCCTGCGCCCCGACGCGCGCCCGCTTCAACCGATTCGCTGTTCATGCAACGGCCCTCTTTGATCTCACCGGGGATCATGGCGTCCCGTGGCTTTCGATAAAGCAAGCTCCGTGCTCGCAGAGCAACGTGCTTTTGTCGGGTTTTTGCACCGGCTATGCACCGCGGAACGCCATCGGTGCGCAGGCACGCGGGCGGTGCGCACCACTCGGGTGCAATCGGTCGGATAAAAGGGAACGCGCCGGCCGCCTCGTGGAACGCGCGGAATCTTGCTTCGTCGGGCTAAACTTCGCGCTTGTCTCGAAATAATCCTAGACGCCGGATCGTCCGACTTCCATGCACGCGTCACGTGGATCTTAAAAAAACATGGAAATTGTCTTTACCGTTCTGATCCTGTTGCTAGCGGTCGCGCTGTCGGGCGTCGGCCTGAGCCTCTTGCCGTTCAAGCTGCCCTTGCCGCTGATCCAGATCGTGCTCGGCGCGCTGCTCGCGTGGCCCGGTTTCAGGCTGCACGTCACGTTCGATCCCGATATCTTTCTGCTGCTTTTCATTCCGCCGCTGCTTTTCGCGGACGGCTGGCGCATTCCGAAGCGCGAACTCTTCATGCAGCGCCGCGCGATCCTGATGCTCGCGCTCGGGCTTGTCTTCATCACGGTCGGCGCGCTCGGCTATTTCCTGCACGCGATGATTCCCGCGATGCCGCTGCCCGTCGCGTTCGCACTCGCCGCCGTGCTCTCGCCGACCGACGCCGTCGCGCTCACCGGCATCGCCGGGCGCGGGAAGATTCCGGCAAACCTGATGCATATCCTCGAAGGCGAGGCCTTGATGAACGACGCGTCCGGCCTTGTCGCGCTGAAGTTCGCGATCGCGGCCGCGCTGACCGGCGTGTTTTCGTTGCGCGACGCAGCCGTGAGCTTCGTGATCATCGCGGCGGGCGGGCTCGTGATCGGCGCGGCGATCAGCTGGATCGTCACCGAGATTCCGTCGCGGCTCCTGAAGTTTTCCGAAGACGACGACCCCGCCGCCGGCGTCGTCCTGACGCTGCTGATTCCGTTCGCCGCCTACCTGATCGCGGAGCACCTGGGCTGCTCGGGCATTCTCGCGGCGGTCTCCGCGGGCATGGTGATGAACCTGCAGAGCCTGCGCGAAGGCATTCCGACGGTCGTGCGCGTGCGCATGACGAGCACCTGGACGATGATCGAATTCGTCTTCAACGGCATGGTGTTCATCCTGCTCGGGCTGCAGTTTCCGCACATCCTGGGACGGGCGCTGATCGAGGCTCATCGCGACGGCAACGAGCAGGTAGGCCTCCTGCTCGGCTACGTGGTGGCGGTGATGGTCGTGCTGTACGCGCTGCGCTTCGTGTGGGTGTATCTGCTGCGCTGGTTCGCGAGCCGCAGCGCCGCGAAGCAGGGCATGGAAAGCGCCGCTGCCGGCGGCGCGCGCACGCTGGCTGTTACGACCATCGGCGGCGTACGCGGGGCGGTGACGCTCGCGGGTGTGCTCGCGCTGCCCGTCACGCTCGGCGACGGCACGCCGCTCCCCGGCCGCGATCTCGCGATCTTCATCGCGTCGGGAGCGATTCTCGTGTCCTTGCTGGTGGCGGTCGTCGGCTTGCCGGTTCTCTTGCGCGGGCTCGCGCGCGGGCGCAATCCGAATGCCGCCGAGGAGCGCGTCGCGCGGGTTCGCGCGGCGCAGGCCGCGATCCGCGCGATCGACGACACCCACGAAAGGCTCACCAGCGAAATGGACGAAGCGGGTTCGGCTCGCTGCGCGGATACCACCGCGCGCGTGATGAACCTCTATCGCCGGCGGCTCGAGGCGTACGGCGAGGAAGAGGCGTCGCGCAAGGCCGCGCGGCAGAGCGAAGTGGTGGAGACGAGACTGAAGATGTCGGCGCTCAGGGCCGAGCGCGTCGAATTGCTGAAGATGCGCGCCGACCAGACGATCAACGACGAAACGCTGAACAAACTGATGCGCGAGATCGACTTGTCGGAGACGGCGATCGTCACGCGAAAGCGCGGCTCGGCCAGTTAGGCGTGCCGCGCGTTTCCCTGCGGATCAGACTACGCCCGAACCGCGCCGGCGCAGGAGCGCATAGAGGATGATCGCGCCGAACGTCGCGGTGCCGATGCCGCCGAGCGCGAAGCCGCCGAGCTTCAGCGTGAAGTCGCCGGCGCCGAGCACGAGCGTCACGGCGGCGACGATCAGATTGCGGTTATCGGAGAAATCGACCTTGTTCACGACCCAGATGCGCGCGCCCGTCACCGCGATCAGCCCGAACACGACGATCGACACACCGCCCAGCACCGGGCCCGGAATCGTCTGGATCACGGCGCCGAATTTCGGCGAGAAGCCGAGCACGATCGCGATGACGGCCGCGATCACGAAGACGAGCGTCGAGTAGATTTTCGTGACGGCCATCACGCCGATGTTTTCCGCATAGGTCGTGACACCCGTGCCGCCCGCGAATCCCGACGCGATGGTGGCGAGACCGTCGCCGATAAACGCCCGGCCGATGTAGCGATCGAGGCTCTGCCCCGTCATCGCGCCCACCGCCTTGATGTGCCCGAGATTCTCCGCGACGAGGATGATCGCGATGGGCGCGAGGAGCGTCATCGCCTGGCCGTCGAAAACGGGCGCCGTGAAGTGCGGCATGCCAAACCACGCGGCGTTCGCGACGATCGAGAAGTCGATCGGCTTGCCGCCCATTCCCATGCCGTTCGTGAGCACCGCGTAGATCACGTAGGCGATGGCGAGGCCGATCAGGATCAGGAGCCGCTGCGCCATGCCGCGCGCGAACACCGCCACGCCGCCGACGCACAGCACGGTCACGAGCGCCATCCACGAATCGAAGTTGCTGCCACTCACGCCCTTCACGGCGATGGGCGCGAGATTCAGCCCGATCACCGCGACGATCGCGCCGGTCACGACGGGCGGCATCAGCGTTTCGATCCATTTCGTGCCGATTACCGCAACGATCAGGCCGATGATTGCGTACAGCACACCGCACGCAATGATGCCGCCGAGCGCGAGCGGGATGTTCATGTTCGGACCGTGGCCGCCGTAGCCCGTCACCGCGATGACGAGCCCGATAAACGCGAAGCTCGAGCCGAGATAGCTCGGCACGCGCCCGCCCACCAGCACGAAGAACAGCAGCGTGCCGATGCCCGACATGAAGATGCAGAGGTTCGGATCGAAGCCCATCAGGAGCGGCGCGAGCACGGTCGAGCCGAACATCGCGACGACGTGCTGGATGCCCATCGCGAACATCTGCGGCCAGGGAAGCCGCTCGTCGGGCGCGACGACGCGGCCCGCGTCGGCGCTCGGCTGGGTCCGCCAGCGCGGGAAGTAGGAATCGGACATGGGCGCACTCCTTCGGTTCTCGTCGATGCTGCGCCGTCCGCGCGGCGCGCCTCGTCTTGGCTTGTCTTGGAAATAGGCGCGAGTGTACGGAGTGCACATCGCGCTGACAAGCTGAGCGCCCCGGCGCCGGCCCGGCCGATTTAGCGACGGCGCTCCAGTTCGAACACCGCGACCGCGCCCTTCAATTGCTCGGCCTGATCGGCCATCGCGCCGGCCGCGGCGGCGGCCTGCTCGACGAGCGCCGCGTTCTGCTGCGTCACCTGGTCCATTTGCGCGACCGCGCGGTTCACCTGCTCGATGCCCGTGCTCTGTTCGAGCGACGCCGCCGAAATCTGCTCCATGATGTCGGTCACGCGCTGCACCGCCTGCGTGACTTCGGCCATCGTCAGGCCCGCGCGCTCGGCGAGTTCCGCGCCGCTGTCGACGCGCGACGTCGACGTCTCGATCAGTTCCTTGATTTCCTTCGCCGACAGCGCGCTGCGCTGCGCGAGCGAGCGCACCTCGCCCGCGACGACCGCGAAGCCACGCCCTTCCTCGCCTGCCCGCGCCGCTTCGACGGCTGCGTTGAGCGCCAGAATGTTGGTCTGGAACGCGATGCCTTCGATCACGGCGATGATGTCGGTCATGCGCTTCGAGCCGGCAGCCAGATCGCGCATCGTCTCGACGACATCGCCGACCAGTTCGCTGCCCTTCGCCGACACTTCGGACGCCCCGCGCGCAAGACCGCTCGCCTGCTCTGCGCTCTCTGCGTTCTGGCGCACGGTCGAGGTGAGTTCCTCCATGCTCGACGCCGTTTCCTCCAGCGACGCCGCCTGTTCCTCGGTGCGCTGCGAAAGATCGACGTTGCCCTGCGCGATTTCGCGCGAGGCGAGCAGGATCGAGTCGCTCGACTGCCGGATCCCGCCGACGATGTCCGCCAGTTTCACGCTCATGCCCGCGAGGCTGTGCAGCATGCTGTGGCTGTCGCCTTCACGCAGCGCGACGCGCGTCGAGAGGTCGCCGGACGCGATGCGATCCGCGATCTGCGCGGCGTACCCCGGTTCGCCGCCGAGCTGCGCCGAGAGACGCCGGGCGATCAGCGTCGCGAGCAATCCCGCGGCGACGATCGAGCCGAGCACGAGCGAGATCAGCACGAGGCGCATCGATTCGTATTCGGCGGTCGATGTCTGTTGCGCGACCGTGGCGCGTTGGCGCTTGAAGTCGGCGAGGCGCTCGAACGCCATGCGCGTTTCTTCGCTTGCGGCGATCGCCTGCTGGATTAGGCCCATCTGGTCGAGCGAGACGGGCATCGGCTTCGCGCCGATCTGCATCTGCACGATGTCTTCCCACGTGGCTGCGCGCTTGATGGCGGCGTCGTAGAGGGCGATGCCGTCGGCGGAGAGGATCGTCGCGCGGGTGTTCTCGAGCGCGCGATGCATGCTCGTGAGCGACGCCGCCATGCCTTGCTTCAGCTTTTCCTTGCCGGCGTCGTCGGCGAAGGTGAGGTTGGCGGCGGCGAGGTCCGTGTTCAGCTTGTGCTTGTTCGCTTCTTCGATCCAATAGACGCCGTCCATGTGACGGGCGCCGATTTCCTCGGTAAGCGCGTGCATCTTCGAGAGGGCCAGCACGCCCGTCCCGCCGACGCACGCGGTAATCACGATGACGACCGCGAACGACAGCAACAGCTTGTTCATCACGGACAGCCGGTCAAACCATTTCATTGATGTCTCCCATGATCCGACGCCCCGTCGATGGATTCGACGGATTGAGTCGGATAAATCTCACGCTTCATGTATCGCGCACAGACGTTTTACGGCCTTACCCAGTGGATTCTTAAGTGTTGAATGATGGGAATACGAGGCGAGAAATATGTGCCGAAATGGGGCTGAAAGGCAGCGTGTGTAAGGCTTTTGTTTTTTTAGAGCTTTCGTATGGGACGGGGCAATGCGGCCACGTATGCTCCTTCGCATGCGTATTCCATGTATGCGCATGTTGTCGTTGTAACTCTCCGATCTTGTCCGCTCACTGCCACCCGGCGTTGAGCGGTTTTTTTTTGCGCGGCGGTTTTTGTCGTTTTAGAGACGGCGTTGAAGTCGTGAGCCTTCGGGAGGACGGAACGATTCGACGCTACGAGCGCGTTGAAAAGCACCGGCATCGGAGGCCGAGAGAAAAAGCGCGCTATATCGGCAGATGTAGTGCGCTTTTTCATGCGGGCGGGCTCGTGCGGAAGGGCGTACATGAGCAGACAACGTACGGTCTCGCGATTCATTGCATTGAACACCTGCGTGCCGCACTAAAAGTCATTGAGGGCAAACAAACTACCGATGTTCGCCGTTAGCCACGGCGACAAGTGAATATGCCTTTCCAAGTGGCCCGCCGCTGCGGACGGTCAATCTAGAATTATTGACTACACCGGGCACAACAACATAGCGCGCGTTGCCAAGGTGTTCTGCTCTGAAGTAATTCCCAACGTCCCCCGCAATAGCGCCTGGGTCGGTCTCATCAAGAAGCCCTGCGGATTGGAGCGCCTGAACCATTTTGATGGCAGCTGTTCCCGTGCACCATTGGCTATAACCAATGAATACATTGATGCTGGCAAATATTAGAAGAGTCACCATGATCAACGTCTTCTTCCGCAACGCCTCGCGAGGAAGAATCAAGAGAAAAAGCGGCAACAAAGGCAGCAAATAACGTTGCGCGGGACGGCTCAGCGAGAAAACCAGCAGTGCGGCCAACACAGCGAGTCCCACAGCCTTGCGCATATGAGCATTCGAATCATCTACGCCTTGCGAAACCAGAACCGGTGCCAAAAAAAACATGGAGAGCAAAATGAATATCCCTGATTGAACCGATTTCGGGACAAACCGATCAAGCGGGCCAAGATTCATCTCACCTTCACCGTGAATACCAACTGCAAATACCAACACTAGCCCGATCGCGAGAGGCAAAAGCAGTTTCCAATGCCTTTGCAAAAACTTCCCAATTCCCGGGATGATCAATGACAATGGCGCCGTCAACATGACCAGGAAACCCACGTAGGCTACAAAATTGCCTCCGATGTTCGTCGTCGAGAGTGCGTGGATGTGTTGGAATCGCGGTGGCGCAATCCAGAAGCCAAACGCCTCGTGTACCTTGGCAAGATAGGCCGCCAACATACCCATACTTGCCAAAAAAACGATCGCCGCCGGCGACCAAGGAGAAACCCGTTTTCTCCCAGTCCATAGCAATCCAAATAAAACAAGGAAAACGCAAAAAACATGTGGCTTTAAAATACTAGCGAAGCCAAGTAGTGCTCCTGAGAGCAGTAACAAAAAAACGTTTCGACCTGCTTCGATTGCGAGGGAGATCGCAAATATGGCGAGGGCTGCGGGTAAAAAATCAGCGGTCGCCCTTGCAGAGTAGGTCCAGATCAACGGATTCAGAAGAAGCAAGGCGAGCATGTTTATCCCTACCGGCCGCCCTTGGTATCGACTGATACGGATAAAACCAGCAGTTAAAAGGACAATCCCGGCTACAGAGAGCAGACGAATTACTGCAAGCTTTCGGAAAGGGAGCACATAGGCCACAATATGGGCTAACCATGGCAACCCCAACGTATTGGCCTGATACGAGAAATATCGATCCAACAAACCTTGGTCGTGCGTGGTGAAAAACTGCGCGCCATCGGCAAACACAAATTCCTGATTGACAGACGGGAGCAAGACCATCAAGCAATGAATCACGACAACCAATGCTACAAACGCATTCCGTAACCGCTTCTCGGATGCAGAAACGACATCGAAGTGCATTTTTTTTGCGGGTTCCATTTAGTATCCAGTTTGCCCCGCAGGGCTTTTCGTAATGGTGCTACGTTTTGTTTAGTTTGAGCTGATCAGGGGTGTTCGGCGGCAGCACAAATACCGCCCTGACTCGGCTCACGATTGTGCCAGATCGATCAACCGCGCGATCGCGTCGGTTCGAAAATACAGGCGGCGGCCGGTCTTCACCTTTTCCAGCAAAAGCTTGCGCGCAAGTTCGCTATCGCCGCTCAATGTCATGCGCAGGCCTTCCGGATTCCGATGAAGGCGTAACGCAGCACGAAACGTGTGGTGTTCAAGCCAACGTTCGACGTCATCTTAGCTAAACCAATTCGATGGTTAGGGCGCGACAAATACGTCTTTTATCAAACGCCATAAATTTAGCAGCTAGATTCTCTTGGAGATAGCTTGGCGCATCGCTTAATACAGACCAACAAGAAGGCTGTGCTGTACCCTTTTATCGGCATATATACCGACGTCTAGTGAGTCGGCATGCTCCACACGAAAGGCGCCAATTCACAACGATATTCTCTCGAAAAATATCGACGACTTTGCGACCCGCTGTTCGCTCACAAATCAAGGGGCACGCAACAGCTGTTCGCCAGTTGCCGCAAGCTGCCACTTCTTCATGGTGTAAACGCTTTTCTATCCGGTGAGAGCGGCGCAGGACGACCGCGACATTTGCAACGCGTTCCGACCTTGCGTCGGCTTGACGAACAAAGTGATGTGAAGGGGACGCTGCTAAGCGTGATCGTAGAACATGCGATGCCAGACCCTCAGTCCCAACAAGACCACCGAACTCGCTCCTGGGTGCCAGTGCTTAGGGAACCTAGTTTCGGAGCATTTCGCTTCCTCATGGCTCGGTCGTGCACGGTGCAGGATCAATGACACAACATTGCGAAGCATTGCAGTGTCGCTCGCCGCCGACACCCCGCGTGCCACAAATTTCTCACACACACGGTGCAAAAAAGTGCGTCAGAAAGCAAAACAACGCATTACGTCGCTAGACGTAGTGCGTTGCATTTAAAGCTATCCGTGGTGGAGAGGAGGAGGATCGAACTCCCGACCTTCGCATTGCGAACGCGACGCTCTCCCAGCTGAGCTACCCCCCCGACGAATTTCGATTCTAGCACAGCCCCTGGATGGCCTGACAAGTGGTCGGGACCCGAATACGCGCGCTCACTTCGAAGGCGCGCCCGCCAGCACCCAGCTCACCACCGTCTGAATGTCGCCACTGTTCATCGCCGGATGCGACGGCATCGGGATCGCGCCCCACACGCCCGCGCCGCCGTTCTTCACTTTCCGCGCGAGTTTGCCCGGCGCCGACGCGTCGCCTTTGTACTTCTCCGCGATCTGCTGAAACGACGGCCCAACGAGCTTTCGATCCACCGCGTGACAGCCCATGCAGGCGTTCCTGCGCGCGATCGCGTTCGCATCGGCGGCCGCGACCGGCTGGTCCGCGGCCCACGCCGGCGCACCCGCCACACCACACAGCAACGCGCCAGCCAGGCCGGCGCACATTGTCGAACGCACCCGCTTCATTTGGTTGCGGGCTTCGACGGATTGCCCGGATGCACATCCGAGTTCTTGACGGGCGCCGGCGTCTGCTGCTCGAGCGGACGCGAACTCACCGACGAATCCGGCACAGCGCCGACCGTCGGTTCCGTCTGCACAGGAGCCGCGGCGCTCGCCGCGCTTGCGCCCGATGCCGCAGCCGCATTCAGCGCCGAGGCCTCTTCGGGCTTGATGTACTGGAACACCTTCACGACCTGCGCGACACCCGGCACGCGCGCAGCGACATCGGCGCCATGCGCGCCTTCGTCCGGCGTGACGAGCCCCATCAGATACACGACGCCGCGCTCGCACACAACCTTGTAGAAGTTCGCCGACAGATCCTTCTCGCCGACCATCGCGGTCTTCACGCGGCCTTCGAGATACGAATCGTTGGCACGCGACGAAATCGAACTCGCGCCCTGTACGGCCAGCTCGTTCACGATGCCGCCCACGTTGTTGATGCCGCGCGCGACCTCTTCGGCCTTCTGCTTCGACGCCTCGTCGGGCACTTCGCCCGTCAGCAGCACGCGGCGATTGAACACGGTCACGTTGACGTGCGCCTGGTCCGGCAGGTTCTGGTTGATCTGCGAAGCCGCCTTCACCTGGATCTCGCGATCCTCGGTCTGCGCGCCGAGCGTGCGACGGTCCGTCGCGACGAGCGCGCCGCCCGCCACGCCGCCCACCACCAGCAGCGGACATCCCTGCAGCGTCAGCGCGGCGCCCGCCAGCAGGCTCGCCATCAGCGTGGCGCGCGCAAGCGTCGTCTTGACGCGTGTCTTGTTCATCAAATCCGTTCCCCTTCGTTGGTCAGTCTTAATGAATCTGGGTAGGCCTGTCAGTCTTCGCCCAACAGCATCGCGTCGATGCCGTCGCACAGGCAATGGATGGTCAAGAGATGCACTTCCTGGATGCGCGCCGTACGCTCCGACGGCACGCAGATATGGATATCGGTTTCACCGAGCACTTCGGCGACCACGCCGCCGCCCTTGCCCGTCAGCGCGATCACGATCATCTCCCGCTCGTGTGCCTCCTGGATCGCCGCAAGCACGTTGACCGAGTTCCCCGAGGTGCTGATCGCGAGCAGTACGTCGCCCGCCTGACCGAGCGCGCGGACCTGCTTCGAAAAGATCTCCTCGAACGCATAGTCGTTGCCGATGGCGGTCAGGATCGACGAGTCCGTCGTAAGCGCGATGGCGGGCAGGCCAGGGCGCTCGCGTTCGAAGCGGCCGATGAGCCCTGCCGCGAAATGCTGCGCGTCCGCGGCGGATCCGCCGTTGCCGCACACCAGAATCTTCGAGCCGTTGGCGACCGCGCCGAAGAGCGCATCGACGGCGGCCGCGATCGGGACCGCCAGCGTTTCGAGTGCTTCGAGTTTGACTGCCGCGCTGTCGCGGAAATGCTGTTGGATACGTTCGACGGACATCGAGTCTTGAGTTGTGCCGCGTCGCGCGCGGCGGTTCGTTGCGTGCGACGTTCGAGAGCGGCGCGCTCGACGTCGGCATGAAATTCAGGCTCCGCGCAGTTTACCGCATGCATGCACGCGGGCAGCCGGTTCAGGCTTCGTCGGCGCGAAACGCATCGGCAAGCCATACGATGCGCCCGTGTCGAACGCGACGACATCGAAGCGGCACGGCGGCACTTCGCCCCGCCATGTGCTCAGATAGTGCTGCGCCGCGCGAACCAGTCGCGCGCGCTTTTGTGTGCCGATGCTTCCTGCGGCACCGGCGTACTGCCGGCTCTTGCGCGCGCGCACTTCGACAAACACGAGCGCACCGTCGCGATCGCGCATCACGAGATCGATCTCGCCGCCGCGACATGTGACGTTGCGGGCCACGAGCCGCATGCGTTGTCGCTGAAGGTACACGAGCGCGTGCGCTTCGAAAGCATCGCCGACCGATTTGGACACTGCTCCTCCCTAAAAGTTGTGCGGACGCGAAAGCGTCGCGCGCTGCCCCTCACAACACGCATGGCACAATGACGTCCTTCCTCGCACGTACGCCTTCATGACGCAACATCTGACCGACCTCGCACAGGGTCAGCACTATCCGGCGGGCGCGCTCTACATCGTCGCGACGCCGATCGGCAATGTCGCCGACATCACGCTGCGCGCGCTTCACGTGCTGGGACTCGTCGACCGCGTCGCCGCCGAAGACACGCGCAACACGGCGCAACTGCTTTCGCGCTATGGCATCTCGAAGCCGTCGATCTCCGTGCACGAGCACAACGAGCGCAGCGCCGCCGAACGCGTGATCGAGCACCTGCGCAACGGCGAGCGCATCGCGTGCGTGTCGGATGCGGGCACGCCGGGCATCTCCGATCCGGGCGCAAAGCTCGTCGATGCCGTGCGCGAGGCCGGATTTCCCGTGATCCCGCTGCCGGGCGCGAGCGCGCTCACCACCGCGCTGAGCGCAGCCGGCGCGTGGGTGCAGACGTTCACGTTCGTGGGCTTTCTCGCGTCCAAACCGAAGCAGCGCGCGACGCAACTCCAGTCGTTCGCGAAAGAGGCCGGTGCGCTCGTTTTCTACGAGGCGCCGCATCGCATCGTCGAGACGGTGCAGGCGCTCGCCGATGCACTCGGCAGCGAGCGGCAGTTGCTGATCGCTCGTGAGCTGACGAAGTTACATGAGAGCCTGCATCGATGCACCCTGGCCGAAGGGCCAACGTGGCTTGCGGGCGATCCGAACCGGCAGCGCGGCGAATTCGTGCTGGTGGTGGAAGGAGCGCCGCATCAGGACGCCGCCGAGGATGCCCACGACGCATTGCTGTCGACGCTGCTGGAGGAGTTGTCGGTGAGCAGCGCGGCGCGGCTCGCGGCCACGCTCACCGGGGCGCCGCGCAACGCGTTGTATGCGCGGGCGCTTCATCTCGCCAAATCGGAAGAGGAATAAAAACGGGCCGTCGAAACGGCCCGTTTTGGCATGACGCCTGCGCGGCTGCGCGGATTAGTTCATCTGGCTGTCGGACGCATACTGGGCGCGCGCGACACGCGCTTCCTGTTGCGTCAGACCTTCGATCTTCACCTTCTCCGTACCCGCGCCGCGCATGCCGAGGGCAGCCGCCGCCGCGTACGACAGATCGATGACCCGCCCGCGTGCGTAAGGACCGCGGTCGTTGATCTTTACGACAACCACCTTCTGATTGGCCGTGTTCGTCACGCGAACCCACGACGCGAGCGGGAGCGTGCGATGCGCAGCGGTGAGCGCGTGCATGTCGTAGCGTTCGCCGCTGGCGGTCTTGCGACCATGGAACGGGCGACCGTACCACGAGGCGCGCCCCTGCTGTTCGAAGTTGCCGACGTTCGGGCCGCTGGTGATCGGCTCCGCGTCAGCGAGGGACTTCGAATCTTCCGTCTGTGCGGGAGCCGCCGGCGTCGAATTCAGCTTCGATTCGTAGGCGAGCGGCGCGACCGCGTGGGCACCATTACTGCTGAGGAAATTGTTCCCCGGCTGCTGGGTGGAGGCGCTCTGGTCGCTGGAACCCGGCGCAGCACAGCCAGCCAGGATCGCAACGGCAAAGAGACTCCCAATATGTCGAGTAAGTCGAGCATTCATAGACGTGTATCAACGGTTGCAGAGCCGCCCGGGACGCGAAGAGCGCGCGCCTGATGGCAGCTCAAGGCTTTTTTCCGCGCAAAGCAACGCGCCGTTCGATCTTGCGAACGGCCGATGGATGCACGGCTGCGGCGTACCTCGCCACAATTGCCCGGTTAATTTTCACGTCTGGCGCAACCTGTCCCCGGCAGCCTGACCAGACCCCACATGCCGCCATCGAACGTGGCAATCACGTTCTCGCGCGATAGACAGCGCAGGAACGGCGGCGTAGGCCCCATCCAGCGTCGCGGCAGCTTCGGCCGCAGCAGGCGCATCGCACCTGGCTGGACAAGACGTGCGCATCGAACGGAGTCGATGCTTGAGTTGCAGTTAGGGGGCTTCTGGCCCCCAACAGCGTACTGATAGTGATTGTAAAAACGCGCTGGCGTCTGACGAATCACCCATTGATTGCATGGAAGAACACATGCACAAGTGATGCCATTATAGCCAAAAACATTAGTTGGCTACCCGGAACTGTGAATTTCGTCATTGATTTTCACTATGAGCGCAAGAATTGCCGATTTCGAGGCCGTTTTTGGCCCCGATGCGGCGGCGCAACGAGCCTGCTCCGGCCCCGGTACAATGGACATTTTTACGCGCTGGTTGTAGCCCATGAACGTAACCCTCGTCCCTGTGACGCCTTTTCAGCAGAATTGTTCGATCGTCGTGTGCGAATCGACGCAGCGCGCAGTCGTGGTCGATCCGGGCGGCGATCTGGAGCGAATCATCGGAGAAGTGGAGCGGCAGGGCATCACCGTCGAAAAGATCCTGCTCACGCACGGGCACCTGGATCACTGCGGCGGCGCGCAGGCGCTCGCAGACCACTACGGTGTGAAGATAGAAGGCCCGCACCGCGACGACGCGTTCTGGATCGACCAGTTGCCTGAGCAGAGCAAGCGCTTCGGTTTCGCGTCGGCGGAGGCGTTCACCCCGGCGCGCTGGCTCGAAGACCGCGAAACGGTCGAGTTCGGCGACGAGACGCTCGAGGTCTACCACTGTCCCGGCCATACGCCGGGGCATGTGATCTTCTTCAGCCGCAAGCATCGGCTGGCGTTCGTCGGCGACGTGCTGTTCGCCGGGTCGATCGGGCGCACCGACTTCCCGCGCGGCAATCATGCGGACCTGATCCGTGCGATCCGCGAAAAGCTGTGGCCGCTCGGCGACGACATCACGTTCGTGCCCGGCCACGGGCCCGCATCGACGTTCGGTGACGAGCGCCGCACCAACCCTTACGTCGGCGACGGAGTGCCCGCATGAACGCGATCCCCGAGATCTATGTGAGCACCGACGTCGAGGCGGACGGCCCCATTCCCGGCCCGCATTCGATGCTGAGTTTCGCATCGGCGGCCTATACGGCGGACAAGGAACTGGTTGCCACGTTCTCCGCGAATCTGGAGACGCTCGACGGTGCGACGGCGCATCCGGTGCAGGCCGCCTGGTGGAAGACGCAGCCCGACGCGTGGGCCGCCTGCCGCACCGACCTGCAGAAGCCGGAAACCGCACTGCGCGCCTATGTCGAATGGGTCGAGGCGCTGCCGGGCAAGCCGGTATTCGTCGCGTATCCGGCGGGTTTCGACTTCACCTACATGTTCTGGTACATGATGCGCTTCGCCGAGCGCTGCCCGTTTTCGTGGTCCGCGCTCGACATCAAGACGCTCGCTTTTGCAATGACCGGCCTGCCGTACCGCAAGGCGATCAAGCCGCGCCTGCCGAAGCACTGGTTCGACGAACTGCCGCACACGCACGTGGCGCTCGACGACGCCATCGAACAGGGCGCCCTCTTCTGCAACATGCTGGCGGAGTTGCGGGCGTCGAAAGCGCCGTTGCCGGCAAACAGTGCCGAAGCCACTGGCGACGCCAGCGAGCAGACGAATCCGGAAGGTAAAAACGCGCAGTCTTGACGGTGCGTTAGGGAATCTCCCTCAGTTCGGGCGCTTCGCATTGCGTTTATTTTCCGGCGCCTCTACCATGAGAGTCAGGTCGCGACCAAACCGGAGGCGCAGTTGACTCTCGATACATTCTCACAAAAAATCCTGCGTCTCCTGCAACTGGACGCGCGCCGTTCGGTGCAGGAAATCTCCGACCAGGTCGGGCTGTCGAGCACGCCTTGCTGGCGGCGCATCAAGGACATGGAGCAGTCCGGGGTGATCCAGCGCTACACGGCGCTGCTCGATCGCGAGAAGCTCGGCCTGCACGTCTGCGCGCTCGCGCATATTCACCTGACGCGACATACGGAAGGCGGCGTCGAGCAGTTCGAGCGCGAAATCGCCACGTGTCCGGAAGTGACCGAGTGCTACAGCACGACCGGCGAATCCGATTACATCCTCAAGATCGTCGCACCCGACATCAAGTCCTACGACGCATTCCTGCACGACCGCATCTTCAAGATTCCGGCGGTCGCCCAGGTGCGAACGAGCGTCGTGCTGCGGGAAATCAAATTCGACACGCAGTTGCCGCTGTGAGAATTCAGCGCGGCGCAGCCGTTTCCTTCGCGCCGCGCGCCGCCTGAATCGACCCGCCCGGCGAGCGCACCGCGCGTGCCACGCGTATTTCGCGCGCGCCGAGGCGTCGCCGAAGCGCTTCGAAATCGACCTTTGCGAGGCGCTCGTCCGCCTGTGCGCTTTCCTCGGCGCTTGCCAGCGCCGGCAGCAGCAGGTCGACGTCGAAGCCCCGACTCAGATAGTGCAGGTTCATCGCGTCGAACGACAGCCCCTGTGCGCCGAGCGCCGCACGCACCGCCTCGGCGACGACCGGACGCATCGGCAACTGCCCGGGCGGCGGATTGACCTCGTCATTTTCAGGATCGACGTGAATCAGGGCGTCGACGACCCGCGAGTCGGTCAGCAATTGCGCGCGCGCCGATTCCGCAATGTAGTGCCCCTCCGACACCGAGATCAGCGGGTCGACGAGGATGTGCGCATCGACGATCGCGAGGTCGCCCATTTTCCGCGTGCGCAGTTCGTGCACCTCGCGCACGCCGGGTGTGGAAAGAACGAGCGCGCGCAGGTCGTCGGCGGTGGCCTGGTCGAGCGCGCGGTCCGAGAGATCCTGCAAGGCGTCCCAGCCGAATATCCAGCCCATCCTGGCGACCATGAAACCGACGATAGCCGCTGCAATTGGATCGAGCACCTGAAAGCCCGCCATATTGCCGATAATGCCGAGCGCGACGACAAGCGACGACGCCGCATCCGATCGCGCGTGCCATGCATTGGCAATGAGCATCGCCGACCTGACGCGCTCGGCCGCGCGCAGCATGTATCGGAATAAGGCTTCTTTCGAAGCAAGCACGACGAGCGCAACAATTAGCGCGGTCGAATGGACGGGTGGAATATCCTGAAGGTTCGCAATACGTTCGCCCGCACGCCATAACATTCCGACACCGACGGCAATCAGCAATCCGCCGAGAAATAATGAAGCGACGGTTTCATAGCGACTGTGACCGTAGTTGTGATCGACATCGGGCGCAGCGGCGCCCCGCCGATTCGCAACCAGTACGACAAAATCCGACACTAAATCGGCAAGCGAGTGAATGCCGTCGGCAATCAGCGCCTGCGAGTGCGCGATTATTCCCACCAAAACCTGCGCCGTCATGAGAACCGCGTTCAGCGCGATACTCACGAACGTCGTCCTTCGAGCGATTCCCTGCTTTTCCGCCGGACGTGGGACAGAGAGCGACATGAGTTGTGTCTGATTAAATCCAATACTTCATTTTATCAAGTGGTCACTAAAGGTGCTCGGAAATCGAAGAGAAATTCCTTAAAAATCATTGAGTTAATGAACAGGACGCGTTCTCGTTCTGCGCCTTTCCCGGTTCCGCCGAGAGCGAAACGAAAAAGACCAGAGCGCGCGCCCAAAAAAAAGCCGCGCCATCAGGCGCGGCCTCCATCCGGAGCGAGCTTCTCTTATTTCTGGATCAGGAAGTTGTCGCGCTCCTGACCGGCGATCCACTTCGGCGGCTTTCCCCGCCCGGACCACGTGTTGCCGCTCTGCGGGTCCCGGTACTTCGGGGCGACGCCTGCGCGAGCGCGCGGGGCTTTTGCTCCCTTGGCACTACGACCGCCAGCCAGTTCCTGAAGAGTGATGCCGTAATCAGCCATTTTCTGCTTGATCTCATTAAGTACTTCGGCATATTCCCGCGACTTGGCCTCTTCAATCTGTCGTTCCAGATTCTCGCGCTGGGCGAGGAGTTCCTTGTATGAAGACATGGTAATTCCCTTTGTGGTTTGCAAAACATGCGAGTCGTATCGCTCGCTTCCATTTATCGGTGTGGCCTCGGGATGAAGCGCAGATTAACACAAATCGATTTAGGAATGCATGTGGGCGCGAACACTAAAAAGCCAATTGGAAGTTTTCCTCGTAACAATTGGTGCTGAATCCGAAACACGCGCCGGCGAATTTTCTTAATTCCGGATAAGGACACGGACGCCAAGTTGCCGCAGCATGAAAGCGGCGCAATATGAACGAGTACGAGATTTCATGGCGTGAGAGTTTCGCAGGAATTGGCCGCGCGGCAACATTTTCCTTACCGCCGCGAATATATTCGGGACGCAACAAATTTCTCCGAGCCCAGTGCCTTCGGCGATTTTACTGGTGCCGCTCCACCCAGTCGAACAACGCGGCTTTCAACTCCGTTACCGTGACTTTGGGTTTATCGAACGTAAAACGATTGCGACGACCGTTCTGCCGGAAATCACATCCGTATCGGTCTAAACCCAATAACTCCAGGGTAGACGGACGTTCGTCAAAATCATCGAAAAACGCGCACAGCAGCGTTTCCTCATTTGCCGAAAGCGGCTCCAATGGGTCGAGCGCGTCCGCAGCCAGCCAGCCCATCGCGCCGAAACCGCCGATAAAGCGCATTCGTTCCAGCACCATGGTCCAGAACGTGAAATCGCCTAATCCGAGATAGCGCTCGGCGTCCGGGTGATATCTCAGATAGCGTCGCGCAAGATCAGACGATTCCTCCGGCGGCGCGGGAGAAAACGAGCCAAGCATCGTGAGGCGCTGTCCTTCGAGCACGTTGCCGTCCGATGCATGCGCGACCAGAAAGCCGGCGCGCGAATCCGCGTGGAGATTGCGCGTGTGCTCGGCGAGATGGCTGATGAGCAGCATCGGCATGTGGCGCGCGGTCGGCACGAACGGCAGCGCGGTGGGATAGGGAAACCCGCACGGATCGCGGGAATGCGTGGCAAGCGTGCCATCCGGCACTCGATGCAGCAGATGCAGCGGCGCATGCGGCGGAATGTTCACGGCTCGATTCCTCTTTCGCGATGGGCGATCAGGCAGCTGGACGGCCGGCAGCGCCGTCTACCCCGATCGATCTTAATGCACCGCGCCTGAGCATGTCTTCAGACCGTTCGATAGAATCGAAAGCTTCCCGGCGGCGCTTTAACGGCGTTTCGCGCTTCCACCCGCCTCTTCCGAACGAGCTTTACGTGTCCGAATCGACATCCGCCTCCACTCCCATCGACCACAACGCGTCGCTCGCGGCGCATCGCAAGTTGCCGCTTGCCGCGCGCGAACGCGCCCGCTACGCGACGATGGCCATTTTCTTCATCGCAGGCATGCTTTACGCGTCGTGGGGCGTGCACGTGCCGACCGTGCGCGACAAGTTCGAGTTGAGTCCCGGCATGCTCTCGTTCGCGTTGCTCGCGGTCGCGGGCGGCTCGATCTTCGCGATGCTCACGACCGGCTCGTGGATCGCCCGCGCCGGCACCCGCGCCGCCTGCCTCGCGGGCGGCATCACGATGACGATCTGCTGCGCGCTGATTCTCGTCGCGCCGTCCTACTGGATGCTGCTCGCCGTGCTGGCAGTGTTCGGCTTCGGCATGGCAACGCTCGATGTCGCAATGAACGCCGAGGCGAGCGCGGTCGAACAGGCGCTCGGCCGGCCGATCATGTCGTCGCTGCACGGCATGTTCAGCATCGGCGGCATGGCGGGCGCCGCGGCGGGCGGCGCATTGCTCGCGCACGGCATGGCGCCCGCCGTGCATCTCGCGCTCGCTTCCATCGCGAGCGTGATCGTGCTGCTGGTTTCCATCCCCGCGGTGCTTCCGCACGTACCGCATCACGAGGCGCATGCGAAGGCGTCGTCGTCGAACCGGTGGCGCTCGTCTGCGCTCTGGGCCCTCGGTGGTGTCGCGCTGATTGCATTGATCGCCGAAGGCGCGATGTACGACTGGGCCACCGTCTACATGCGCGACGTCGTGCTCGCGAGCCCCGCGCTTTCCAGCGCGGCGTACGCGGCGTTCACCGGCGGCATGGCGGCGGGACGCTTTGGCGGCGACTTCGTGCGCGCCCGGTTCGGCGCGCCGCAACTGGTGTTCGGCAGCGCGGCGCTGGCGTTCGTCGGCATGCTGATGGCGCTATTGCTGCCGAACACGTTCGCGACGATGACCGGCTTCACGCTGATGGGGCTCGGCCTCGCGAACATGATGCCGGTGCTGTTCGCTGCCGCGACGCACGTGAAGGGCGTGAGCGCCGCCGAAGGCCTTGCGCAGGTGGCGGGCCTCGCCTATTTCGGCTTGCTGATCGGGCCGGTGCTGATCGGCGGGGTGGCGCAGGTGAGCACGCTGCCGATCGGCTTGTCGGTGGTGGCGGCGTGCTGCGCACTGATCGCGCTCGTGGCGCCACGCATTCTCAGGCGGTTGAAGATATAAAAAAAGGCACGCGCGAGGCGTGCCTTTCTCGAACCGCGAAGCGACTCCGTCAGGAATCGCTTCTCACACGGCATTTACATCTTGACCACGTCGAGCAGCGTCTTCTTGCCCTTCTTGTAGTCGTACAGCGAGATCACGCCGTGCTTCAGGTCGCCCTTCGAATCGAAGGTCGTCTGGCCGATCACACCCTTGTAGTCGGTGTTCGGCATCGCGGCGAGGATCTTGGCCGGATCGGTCGAGTTCGCACGCTTCATCGCGTCGACGACGATATACACCGCGTCATACGTGAACGGAGCGTAGATCTGGATCGGCTGGCCGAAACGCTTCTGGTACTTCGCCGCGAACGCCGCGCCGCCTTCCATCTTCTCGAGCGCCATGCCGGCTTCCGAGCACACGACGTTGTCGGTGGCGTCGCCCGCCAGGTCCGACAGCTTCTCGGTACACACGCCGTCGCCGGCCAGCACCTTGGCGCGCAGGCCGAGCTGCTTCGCCTGCTTGGCGAACGGGCCGCCCGTCGCGTCCATGCCGCCGAACATCACGGCGTCCGGATTTTCCCCCTTGATCTTCGTCAGAATCGCGCGGAAGTCGACGGCCTTGTCGTTCGTCGCGTCGTGCGAGATGACCTTCAGGCCGAGCGACTTGGCGGTCTTCTCGAATTCGTTGGCGAGACCCTGGCCGTAGGCGGTCGAGTCGTCGACGATCGCGACGCTCTTGATCTTCAGTTGCTTCGCGGCGTAGTTGGCGAGCGCCGGGCCTTGCTGGGCATCGGTCGCGACGACGCGGTAGGTCGTCTTGAAGCCTTGCTGCGTGTAGGTCGGGTTCGTGGCCGACGGCGAGATCTGGACGATGCCCGCATCGCTGTAAATCTTCGATGCCGGGATCGAGGTGCCCGAGTTCAGGTGGCCGACAACAGCAACGACCTTGTCGTCGACGAGCTTCTGCGCAACCTGCGTGGCGGTACGCGGGTCGGCCGCGTCGTCTTGCGGGTCCAGCGCCAGGGTGATCTTCTGGCCGTTGATCGTGAGGCCCTTCGCGTTGATTTCTTCGACTGCGAGTCGCGCGCCGTTTTCGTTATCCTTGCCCAGGTGAGCAATGCCGCCGGTCAACGGTGCGACGTGACCGATCTTGACGGTTTCATCGGCTGCTGCGGATGTTGCCAACGCTGCGAACATCATTGCTGCGGCGCTGATCGGCAACACTTTTTGAAGCTTGGTCTTCATGTAAGTCTCCAGTTTCGGTCCCAAAAACAACGTAATCGCCCTGTGCCCCGTCTTTCATCACGATCGCTCAGTCCCGTGGACGACCACGCCGGATGCATCGTCATGCACTTGGCAAGTCCTTCAGCGCGGCCGCTTTTGGCAGCCGCCATCCGCACTGCGCGCAAGTGTAGGGTTGTCAAATTAATTTAGGGAAGTTTTTTGGGATACTGGTGCGACTACTGATCAAAGTGTTCTTGAGAACCCTTGCCAAATGTGCTGGCATTCGTGCAAAGCCCCTGTACATGCGGGTTCCGGAGCAGATGCCGCCGCGCGGACGCTAATCGATTCAAGTTTCTCGATTACGCGCCGTTAATCGCCGATCGCGATTCTTATTGGCTTGTTTTTAAAAGCTTATTTGTAGATGCATTGCTCTAATTCAGCGACGCCGTCAAACGCCGTGCCTGCTCCCCGCGACGCGCCGTTTTCTTTCGTTTGCGCTACGTCCGGACCGTGCTGAAAGACACCCGTAGCGGCCGGAGCGCCGCGCCAGCAGGGGCGCTCGAATGGTGGCAAACTCCTTGGCCCGACCTCTCACACGCACTAGAAGGAGCATCGACGTGACCACGACCGTGACTTCACGATGGATCGACATTCCCGCCGACAGCGACAGCTTCCAGGGCTATCTCGCGCTGCCGAAGACGGGCAAGGGCCCGGGCGTCATCATCCTGCAGGAGATCTTCGGGGTGAATTCGCACATTCGCAGCGTCGCGGACCAGTACGCCGCCGATGGCTATGTCGCGCTGGCGCCGGACGTTTTCTGGCGCACGCAGCCGCGCGTGGAGCTCGGCTATGCAGGCGCCGACCGTGAAAAGGCGATGGAACTGCTGCAGAAAACCGACCTGGAGAAAGCTGTCGCCGACGTCGGCGCGGCCGCGAGCGCGCTGCGCGCCTTGCCCGAAGTGAGCGGCCAGGTCGCCGCTATCGGCTATTGCTTCGGCGGACGACTTGCGTATCTGGCAGCCGCGCAGGGATCGATCGACCTGGGCGTCGCCTATTACGGCGGCGGCATCCAGAACCAGCTCGACCACGCCGACAGCATCAAGGTGCCGATGCAGTTCCACTACGGCGAACTCGACGCGCACATTCCGGTGTCAGCGGTGGGTGAAGTGCGCTCGCGTTTCGCCGGCCGCAACGACGCCGAAGTCCACGTCTACCCGAACGCCGACCACGGTTTCAACTGCGGAGATCGCGCGTCGTACAACGCACGTGCGTCGGCACTTGCGCACGGCCGCACGCTCACCTTCCTCGGCGAGCATCTGCGCTAGCCGCTTTAGCGTCGCGTGAAAAGATAATGCGCGACGCCCCACTCCTCGCCCGAGCGAAAACCGAATAGTTCCGCCACCGCCATATAGAACATGCGCCAGCGCTGAAACCAGCGCGGCGCATCGGCGGGGCCGTAGGTCTGGATCAATAGCGGCAGCAGGCGCGAGCGCGCCGCGTCGAGATTGACGAGCCAGTCGTTCGCGGTCCGCTCGTAGTGCGTGCCGCTCACGCACCAGTGGCGGTCGATCGCCAGATCGTCCTGGAAATACAGCAGCAGCGATTCCGACGGCATCGTCCCGCCGGTGAAAAAGTACTTCGACATCCAGTCGCTGCCATCCTTCACCTCGAAGTGATACGCCAGCGTGCGATGCGCGAAGACATGCACGAAAAGCTTCGCGTCGTCGCGCATCCAGCCGGCGACCCTCTTCAGCAGAAGCCGGTAGTTCTTCATGTGCTCGAACATCTCGACCGAGAGGATGCGGTCGAAGCCCTCGCCGAGCAGCGCCGGATCGAATTCGAAATCGACGACATCGCCCGTCACCACGCGCAGATTGCTCAAGCCGCGCTCGGCGGCGCGGGCCTCGATGAACTCGCGCTGCCCGCGCGAATTCGACAACGCGACGATGCGCGCACGCGGATAGCGCTCAGCCAGCCACATCGACAGCGATCCCCAGCCGCAGCCGAGGTCGAGGATGCGCTGGCCGTCGGCGAGTCGCGCGCGCGTAGCGTAGAGCGCGAACATCGCGCGCTCGGCTTCGGCGAGCGTCATCGTGCCTTCGCGGTACAGGCAGCACGAGTACTTCAGGTGCGGCCCGAGATGCGCCCGGAAAAACTCCGCCGGCACCTCGTAATGCTGTGCGTTGGCGGCGTGCGTTTCGATTGCGATCGGGCTCGCGCGCAATTCGTCGACGAGCCGCGTGAAACGTTGAGCGCGCGCTTCGTCGTCGCCGGCGGATTCGTCGGCGAGACGCCTGCGTATCAACTGGCGCATGCCGAGGCGCACGAGCGAATCGGGAATCCGGCCGCGCTCGCACCAGTCGATCAGGAAGCCGTCCGGAGAAGTTCGTTGCGCAAGCGTGGCTTCGCTCATGGTCGCGGGTTCCGGTTCAGGAGGAGTGGCGCGGCCACCACGGGATCAGCGCGCTTGTCGTGCGCATGTAGTCGGCGTAACCCGGACGCTTTTTCGCCGATTCCGCTTCCACCATCGGCACGCCGGAGACGCGCAGCAGCAGCCACGCCATCAGCACGGGTGGCAGCAGCATCGCGAACGTCCACGATCCCGCGCCGCCCGGCCCGATGGCGAGCGGAATGTACGCGAGCCAGTGCACGCACTCGAAGAAGTAATTGGGATGCCGCGAATAGCGCCACAAGCCAGCTCGGCAGACCTTGCCTTCGTTGGCGGGGTCGGCCTTGAACTCGCGCAACTGACGGTCGGCGAGCGCTTCGCCCGCGATCGAGGTTACCCAGACGAGCGTCGCGAGCGCGACCCAGCCGGCCGCAGGCGGCGCCTGGCGATAAACCGGCAGGAGGAACGCAACCGAAAGCAGCATCGAAATCACGACCTGCAGCAGAAAGAACAGCAGCATCTTGCGATTCGCGGCCGCGCCCCACTCGTCCCGCAATTTCCGGTATCGCGCGTCCTCCGCACGGCCCGCGTTGCGGCGCCACAGATGAACGCCGAGCCGCGCGCCCCACACCATCGCACCGATTCCCGCGATGAGGCGCGTCTGCGGATCGCCGTTCGCGACCGCGGCGTAGAGCACCGCGACGCCGCCGAGCGAAAAGGCCCACACGGGATCGATCATCCCGGCGTTGCGCGATTGCAGTTGCCACGCCCACACGGCGACAAACACCACGATGAGCGCGGCGAACGCAAGAGCGGCTGCGGCTAGTGGCGACATGGAAGCCTCGATGGATCGTCGATGTGCATACGCAGCCGCCATCGCGGCGGATGCGAGGCATGCGCGAGCATCGCGCGTGCCAGAGCGGCGCGGAGGAGCGTCGGGGATGTCAGGGGCGGGGGAAAGCCGATGCGATCAGACGCAACGCGAACGTTGAAATCGCGCGCGCATCGAGAGAGGTGTCCGCGCGTAGATGCGCCGCAGGCAGACGGCACTGCAAGGCAAGACAATCCGGCAGACGCACAAAGCGTCCGCCGTGGGCATTATATAAGCGCTGGCAATCCTTCGACGAGCAGGAACGCAACCAGCACGCCAACCAGCGCGCCGAACGCTCGGAGCACGTTGTTCTTGAAATGCGATGCGCAGGGAATGGCGCCGAGAAAAAGTGCGCCGGCAAGCGCCATCGGGATGATCAGGATGAAGTCGCCGATAGTGAAGTACGTCGTCATTGCTCGTCTCCCTTCGTCTTATGAGCGCCGAGCCGGATTTTCGCTCGGCGCTGTACGGACGATTCGAGTATAGGCCGCGCTTTCGCGACATGCCGCACGATATGACGCACGCTGTGTGGCCCGACGGACGCTTGCCCTTGCCAGTCAAGCGTTTGCGGCACGCCGAATTAAGCGGACACGGAAAAACCCTTAGATTCCCCAGGTTTCGATTCGCTTTCGAATGACGATTGCGTTCACGCCGCCAGACCGCGCTCGCGCCGGTTGAGATAGACCGCGCCCGCAAGTCCGACAAAGAGGAGCGCCGCAATCAATCCGACGACGCCGCCCCAGCCGAAGGCCGTCCAGAAATGGCCGCCATACGAGCCGATCACGCTCGACCCGATGTAATACGCGAGCAGATAAAGCGCGGCCGACTGTCCTTTCGCGTGCAGGGCAAGGCGGCCGACCCAGCCGCTCGCCACCGAATGCCCGGCGAAAAAGCCGAACGTCAGACACGCAATCCCGGCGACGATGACCGGCAGCGACGTCGATATCGTCAGCAGCACGCCGCCCATCATCAGCGCGAGACTCGCGATCAGGACGCGCCCGCGCCCGAAGACGTCGGCCATTTTTCCGGACCACGGCGAGGCGACGACGCCCGTCAGATAGACGGTGAAGATCGCGCCGATCTGCGTCTGGTTCAGCCTGAACGGCGCGCCGATCAGCCGGTAGCCGACATAGTTGTACAGCGTGACGAAGCTGCCCATCAGTACGAAGCCCATCAGGAACAGGAGCGGCAGGTCGCGGTTCCTGATGTGCATGGCAAGCGCGCTTCGGTGATGGCGAAAACCCATGCCGCGCCGTGGCACGAAGCGTCGGGAGGGCGGCAGGAGCGCGCGGAACGCGAGTGTCGAAAGCAGTCCGAGGGCGCCGATGCCGCCGATCGCCACGCGCCACGAAAAGAAATCCGCGAGCACGCCGCTGATCACGCGGCCGGCCATGCCGCCTATCGCGGTGCCGCCGACATAAAGCCCCATCGCGAGTCCGAGGCCCTCTGGTTCGACCTCCTCCGCGAGATACGCCATCGCGACGGCGGGCACGCCGCCGAGCGCGAGCCCTTCGAGCGCGCGAACGAAGAGCAGCGCGTGCCAGTTCGGCAGGAACGCAGCGACGATCGTGAGGATCGACGACGCCGTCAGCGACATCGTCATCAGGCGGTGTCGGCTCCAGCCTTCGGAAACGAAGCCGGCGACGAAGATGGCAATGGCCAGCGACGCGGTCGAGACCGACACCGACAGCGCGCTTTGCGCCGGACTGACGCCGAAGGCCGCGGTGAATTCGGGCAGGAGCGGCTGCACGCAATAGAGCAGCGAGAAAGTCGCATACCCGGCGAACAAGAGCGCAAGCGAGGCGTGCCAGTAAGCGCGCGAACCGCGTTCGAGATAAGGCGGGGAATCGGGAGAAGAAGAATGGCGGGTACTGGAAGACGAGGGCCGGTGCGGCGCCGGCGAAGCTGTCACGACAAACCTCCGGGAACGCAAAAGCCCCTTACCTTACGCCAAATGCAAGCATTGTGCCGAGCTGGGCCTCATGCGCTTTCGTCGTCCTTTCATGACGCCGCGCGTTGTCACGCGCACGTAACCGGATCGCGATTCGTTGGATGCTGGAGACGCGACACTTGGACCGCGCGCACCTCGATGCGCTAAAGTAGAAGCGCAATACGAGCAACGAAGCCGCCCGCGGTTGCGCATGGCAACGCGCGCAAGCGGCCGCAGTCTGGTGCACCGGCCCTGGAAAGCCCGTGCTTGGTAACGATAATTTGACCGGCGCGAGACGTCCGCAGCCGGCACTCTGACGGGGATTCATCATGCAAATCGGTTCGATTGTCCGCTCCGTGCATATCGCCGTGCCTCAGGGCGCGCGCGGCATCGTGATGCGAATTCTTGGCGACATGGCTATGGTCGCGTGGTATGCGGGCGAGCCCGGTGTGTCGCAGCTGCTCAACACGGAACCGTTCTTCCTGGAGGATCTCATCGATACCGGCGACGTCGTGCGGCCGGCGAATTCGGTCGTTCACTAGTTTTTGCAGGCGAAGCCGCGCCCGGTCGGCACTCGACGGTGCGTGCCTGCCGCGTCAATGCGCGGCACAATGCCGGGATGAACCACGACCAGTCAGAAGCACCCGGCGCCTCGTCTCCCGGCGACGCGCAGTCCACGCAAGCCGTGCCGCCCTTCGCCGGCCTCACGCCCGAGTGCGTCCTCGACGCCCTCGACAGCGTCCTCCTGCCCGCCGGCGAACGCACGGACGGGCGCATGCTCCCGCTCAACAGCTACGAAAACCGCGTCTATCAGGTCGGCATGGAAGACGGGCCGCCGGTCGTCGCGAAGTTCTATCGGCCGAACCGATGGTCCGACGATGCCATTCTCGAAGAACACGCGTTCGTCGCGGAACTCGCCCGGCGCGAGATTCCGGCCGTGCCGGCGCGCATGTTGAACGGGGCGTCGCTGCATCATTTCGACGGCTTTCGCTTCTCGATCTTCGAGCGCCGCGGCGGCCGCGCGCCCGACATCGACGGCCGCAACAGCAGCGAAACGCTCGAATGGCTCGGGCGCTTCATCGGGCGGATTCACGCGGTGGGCGCCATCGAGACGTATCGCGAGCGGCCGATTCTCGATATCCAGAGCTTCGGCTTCGAGCCGCGCGACTTTCTCCTGACGCACGATTTCATACCCCGCGACGTGCGCGAGGCGTATGAGAGCGTCGTGCGGATGGCGCTCGAAGGCGTCGAACGCTGCTTCGAGCGGGCGGGCGAAATCCGCGCCATCCGGCTGCACGGCGACTGCCATCCGAGCAACGTGCTGTGGACCGACGCCGGCCCGCATTTCGTCGATTTCGACGACAGCCGCATGGGCCCGGCCGTCCAGGATCTCTGGCTTCTGCTGCCGGGCGAGCGCGCGGAGGCATCGCGCGCGCTCGCCGACCTGCTCGCCGGCTACGAGGATTTCTGCGATTTCGAGCCGCGCGAGTTGCATCTGGTCGAGGCGCTGCGCACGCTGCGGCTGATCCACTACTCGGCGTGGCTGGCACGCCGCTGGGACGATCCCGCGTTTCCCGCGGCGTTTCCGTGGTTCAACACGCAGCGTTACTGGGAAGATCGCATCCTCGAATTGCGCGAGCAGGTCGCCGCAATGGACGAAGGGCCGCTCTGGCCCGTCTGACTCCCTTTCCTGTCGTTTCACCTCCCTTCGTTTTATTACGGCGAATTTCAGCGGGTTGAACAAACTCATTCGCCATGTAATGATAACGATTCTCATTTGTTACGTATCAGGACCGGGGCGGCGGCGACCGCTCCGGTCCCATTCCCTTTCCCCGCCGAAGAACGGAGAGACGCGTGAACGCGCCCGACCAGATCAAGCAACAAGCGCCATCGAATGCATCCGCGAAGCAGTACAAGCCACACACCGAGCCGGGCACGCATCGCCTCATCGACGACGCGGAGCAGGCCGTGCGCCGCGGCCGCTCGCGGCGCGCGACGTTCATCAAGTGGCTGCGCAAGGTGCACGGCTGGGTCGGGCTGTGGGGTGCGGTGCTCGGGCTTCTGTTCGGCACGACGGGATTTCTGCTGAACCATCGCGGCGGCCCGCTCAGGATTTCGACCGGCGAACCGCAGGTGTCGCAAATGCAGCTCGCCGTGCCCGCTGGAGGACTTCACTCACCGAAGGAACTCGGCGGATGGCTCAAGCGCGAGTTGAAGATCGACGGGAATCTCGGACGCGTGAAGCGCGAAGCGGCACGCCCGGTCGCCTGGGGCGATCAGACGACGATGCAGCCCGAACAATGGACCGTCATGCTTGCGTCGCCGAGTGGCGGTGTATCGGCGGAGTACTGGGTGGGAAATGGTTTCGTTTCGGTGAAGCGTTCGGAGAACAGTTTCCTCGCGACGATGAACAACCTGCATAAGGGCGTGGGACTAAGTGTGGGCTGGGTGCTGCTGATCGATACGCTCGCAGGCAGCATTATCTTGCTGTCGCTGACCGGGGTGCTGCTGTGGACCGAGTTGAACAAGCGCCGGACGGTGGGGCTGGTGCTCGTGGGGGCGTCGATTGCGGCGGCGGTGGCTTGCGGGATGATGTGAGGTGACCCCAGGTTGATTCGACGCGGTTCGGATCGCGGCGGGTTGGCAGACAGAAGGGGGGGTGTCCCGAATTTTGTGTAAACAGGTTGTGGTTTAACGGGGCATCAGCCTGTCCTCGAACTGGATAGTAAAGCGGTTCAAAGCTGCCTTCCAATCGCGGATTGGCATCGTCCAGTTCTTGCTGATGTTGTTCAGCGCCAGGTAAAACAGCTTGGTCACGGCGTCGTCGGTCGGAAACGAGCTGCGGGTCTTGATCACCTTGCGCAG
>NZ_FCOG02000011.1 GCF_001544975.2 Caballeronia arationis
GCATGAGATCACGAAGATGTATCGCCTCTTGAGGCAAAACGAATAGCATGATCAGCCAACTTGTGGGTAATCCTGAGGGTAATGAGGCATTCCTTGAATTGGTCCGGGAAGGTCTCACGCGCGAAGAACTGGCTCGAAACATTCAACGTCGCCCCGAACTATGGAGTCGCTTTGCGGGCTTTATGAAGTCGTTGCCTGATGGGAGGTCAGAAAAATCATGCAGGAGAGAATCTGGAAGAATCGGCTTAAGAAGTTGATCAAAGACTGTGGTACGTTGTTGCGCCGGAACGCTGTTGAACTGCGGGAGCTTGGCGATCCGAGGGCAGCCGACATGTCTCTCGCGATGGCGGATGTTACCGATGCTTTCATCGAGCTTTCCGTCGCCAATCCGAACTCCGACTTAGGCTGTCTGCTTGCGGGCGCGAACGTGCATGCGCTACAGCAAGGCAATGGTCTTGGTGACGCCATCATCTGGCCGGCATATCGCCGCGCGGGCATGCACGAGCGTGCAGAGGAATGGACGACGCTCACGAACCTGGTCAGAGAGACATGCGTCGAGCTGCAGACCCCAGTGACCGCTAAGAAGAAGCGCACATGACGACGAATAATCCGAACTTCAACCACTACGTCATCAATCGCAAAACAAAACAGATCATCGCTGGCTTTGACAAGCCGAGTGATGCAGAAACCCTCGCCCTGACCCAAGACGAATACATCGTCCGAGGTCGGGGCTATCTTGCGGATACCATGCCGCGGTATCGCACCGTCGATCCACTTTGGGGCTGGGACGGCGATATGAAGTTGCGAGCGATGCAATTCATGAGCAAGTCATTCAGCGCATTCGAGAAGAATCTGGCTAGCGCATGGATCGAGGGCGACGGTGCGAACAAGCGACGTATCGAGGCCGAATTCTGGTTCCTGTTCGAAAAGCACGGCGGTGTGCCGCGCAAGCCCCACGATGCCGAAACTGTATAGCACGTTCGGCGAGGTTCGCCGGCGTTTTGCGTCAGTGCGGGACCAGTTCGCTGAAGAACTGCGACGCGAACTCGGACCTGGCTTCCTGCGCAGTCGTGGTGCCGGCTTCATGACCTACGACATGTTCGGCGAGGCCAGCGAGCCCCGACTCGAAAGCAGACCGTTGGCGGAGTTTTCCGCTCGCGAATTCGATTACTTGATCTCCCTCGTCGAAACAATGCACGCTGAGGTGGCAGAGATCCGCGTATGTGGAGGATTCGACTTTTCCAAAACGATGCAGGGCGGCGATTTTTTCGCCGGCGACGCGGCACAGCTCGTCGGTGAGTTCGCAATTCCGGTCTGGACGAGCTTCGAGGAGGATGGAGAGCGTGCGAAAGAAAAGATCTACATCACGCGCAAAGGTCCGTCACAAGTGGAGTGAGGAGGAAAAGGAGAAGATCAGGCGGGAATATCCACACCGAGTAACGAAAGAGCTCGCTGAAGAGATGGATGTCGGCATCGGGCCGCTCTACCAGATGGCTGCGAAGCTCGGTGTTCTGAAGACGGATGCTTACTGGGAGGAGGACGTCCGGCTGCGAATTGAACGGGGACGCGTCCATCCTAAGTTGAAGGAGAACCAGTTCAAGAAAGGACAAAAAGCGTGGAATGAGGGCATCAAAGGCAGCACCGGCAACCACCCGAACTCTCGCCGAACACAGTTCAGGAAGGGTCAGCGCAGCGGGGCGGCAAATAACAACTGGGTTCCCATTGGCACGGAGCGGCTCTCGAAGGAAGGCTACCTCGAGCGGAAAGTAACCGACGATCCAAATGTGCAGTTTCAACGCAGGTGGGTAGGCGTCCACCGTCTGGTCTGGGAAGCTTCGAATGGTCCTGTCCCCAAGGGCCACATGGTCTGCTTCCTCCCCGGCAAGAAGACCAACGTCGCAACCGAAATCACCATTGATATTCTCGAACTCGTGAGTCGTCGCGAGCGAGCTCGCCGTAACCATCCAAGCAGCAAATCCCCGGAGCTGGCGAAGCTAACCCAGTTGAAGGGCGCCATCACGCGCCAGTTGAACCGTATTGTCCGTGAAGCAAAGGAGAAAGACCGTGAGCAACATGAACGACTTGCGTGAACATCTGATGCAAACGCTGGCTGCTCTGCGTGACCGGGACAGGCCCATGGAGGTGGACCGTGCACGCGCCGTCGCACAGGTCGCCGCTGTCGCAGTGGAGACGGCCAAGGTGGAGGTCGAGTACATCCGTGCCACCGGCGGGAACAGTCGCTCTCCCTTCTTGACCCCCGTCGGAACACCAGAAATTCCCGCACCGGACAACGCGGGCTCAAACGAAGTCAAGCAGATCGGTAACGGAACCCGTAGCAGCACACAGCCGACCGCGACTGGAATCATCCACCCGCGCCCGGTGACCATGCCCTCCTTCGAAGTCTTTCCTATCAACAACTCAAGCAAGCGAATCGGTCCTTCAGTCGTCGTCCGGGCAGACGACATCAAGCGCGCAGAAGTCGCGGGAAAGTACTGGATGCGTGTGCTCGGACGAACCGTTCGCCATGTGCGGGCCGTGCCCTATCGACCGGAGCTCGATCCTGCGGTCCGCATGTTCATCAGGAGAAACTCATGCCCCTTGCAAGACGCGGTGAAGTCGTAACCGTTCAGCACAAAGACCGCGAGTACGTGGTCTTCTTGCGTGACGGAGATCCCCGACACGTTCGGGTCCGGTACAGCCAAACCGGGGTTGCCACTACCCTGCGCGTGATCTGGGATGCCTCCTATCAGCGCATGGGTCAGATCACCCGCGACGTGCTCGAACTGGCGCAGAGAAAGCTGGTTGTCGAGGCGCGCGCATGACATCCAACATTCCGAAGTTCATGTTGCCCAAGCCGATTAACCCGCGCAAGTTTCTTACACCTCTGCGCAGGGACCCGCGCACACGGTACACGGTCTATCGACATGGCGTGGCAACTCCGTTCGTCATCGCAGTGTCGTCGACGATGACGCGCTACAACTTCGTCAAAACCGAGACTGCGCCTTACGACACCTACATCGAAATCGGCCGCCGCGCGTTTGGTGTCAACCACCAGAAGCTGATGATCGATGGAACCGACATGCCCGAATCGTGGTTCATCGACATCTCACAGGGCGTGAAGTACTGGGAGGAAGACGAACGGGAGGCAGCGTGAACGAAGTCAAGTCTCTTGCATATCCGCCGCTCGGTGCTCACTGGAGCTATGGACCAGAGCATATGCGACGAATCTCCGCCGCTTCTGCGCGAACGCTATGCGGGATGTATCCGACTCCAAAGGTTGGCTACGAAACGCTCGTTGCGATCGCACCGGACGGTTTCGGAGGAAAGAAGCGCCTGTATGTCCAGAACGTAAGCGGCGACTTCTACATCGCAAGTTCGGACACCGTGATCAGCGACTGGCCTGATTCCTTTCAGGTCACGGTAAAGGAGGCTGGCTAATGGCACGACTTGCGGAACGACGCGTTGCCTCAACAAAGCAGCTACAGCAGATCAAGGACGTTACGCCGGAGATCGCGGAAGCCGTCCGCAATGTCTGGAAGACGGTACGCATGCGAGACGAGGCGCGCGAGGAGGTCAACAAGCTGATCGAAACACACGGCGTCGAGTTCCTCGGCGTTCATCGCCGCACTGGTGATGATGTCTACTACTGCAACGCCGGGGACTCATACGCCACCACGATTCTCTTTCGTGGCCTCTCTTTGATCGTCGGATGTACGGGCGATCTCGTCGAGTCCCGCCTGATCAAGGCGCCGCAGTCGTGATGACGGCTCCGGGCAGGGTGCGTCTCAGATGGGGAAAACCCAACAGAACGAATGCCTGGTCGTCTCCATGCGGTCGACTGGATCTCGAGCTCACCGCAACTCAGATCTTTTCGGTCAATCTAGTCGGCCTGCAAGATCAAGAAATCCGAAGGCTTTCCGAAGACCCCGATGTGAAGGATCAGACTGCGTTCTGGGCGGCCGAGGTCGTAGCCGCGCACCTGAGGGAGTACGGAGCCTGGAGCGAGGAGGAACTAAAGGACCATCAAGCAAACATCCAACGAACGCTCTGGACAGTCTGCTGCGAGTTGCGCGACAGCTACCGGTGCTGCTGGGTCTAACAAGCCATTTCAGGAAGAACAAAATGAGCCTCGACAACATGAACCAGGATGCCCTCAACCGACACAGCGACGCGCTGTTCATTCAGGAAGGCGCGTGTAATCTCAGCGGCGTTGCGCGCTCGCTGGTCCGCGCAATCAACCAGTGTCAGCATCAGGAAAACATGGGCACGCAGCAGGTCCGTGATGACGCAGCCATCCGGATGATCGTTCACCAGATGGCGTTCCTCTGCAATGTGGGTGAGATCGACAACTTCAGCAACGACCTCTACGGCAAGCTCCAGCAGGAGTGCAAGGAGAAGTCGGAGGCGACCAACAAGAAGCTCGCGGAACAGAAGGCACAGGCGAAGGCCGCGGAGGCATCGTGAGCCGGCGGGCCAAGTTGAACCGTTCTCCGGTCTGGGCGGACCCTTACAAGGCCGAGGTGATCAAGTCGCTGCAGCAGTTCTCGATTCGTCACAACACCTTCAAGGTCTTCTGCGACTTCATCGAGATGTCGGCGTTGGCGCTCAGCAACAAGTTCGACCTGATCAACTACGACAGGCGGGAAAAGCGGTATCTGGAGATCGTCAAGAACTACAAGAAGGAGGAGCTGGATCTGTTCGCGCGGACGCTCGGTCAACTCCAGGCGTGCTATCAAGCAAGGCTCGACCTTCTAGGCGACGCAGGCTTGAGGGAATCGGTCGACAGCATCGGAGACGTGCTCGGCCAGATCTTCATGGCACTTGATCTCGGGAGCGAACGCGCGGGGCAGTTCTTCACGCCCTCCGAGGTTTCCCTGATGATGGCCAAGATGGTCACGGTGGGCGATGGTTCTGACATCCGCAAACGGGGATTCATCACCATGGACGAGCCCGCGTGCGGATCCGCCGGCATGGTCGTCGCAGTCGCGCAAGCCATGCATGAGGCGGGCCTGAACTACCCCACTATGTTGCATGCGACCTGCACAGACATCGACCCGACCTGCGTGCACATGGCGTATGTCCAACTGGCGCTCCTTGGCATCCCTGCGACGGTGATTCACGGCAACTCGCTGACGCTCCAGACTTGGGACGTCTGGCATACGCCTTCGCACTATCTGTGCGGCTGGCCGAATCGCTTCGAACGGAAGCGTGTCGGCGAAGCCTGCTCTAAGCTGATTGAATTTATGCGGTCAGCTGAGAAGGTGGGGCCGGACATAGTTGAGAAGGAGCCTCTGCCGGCATCTGATCCTGTAACGGTTCCGGGGTAGTACCTTTGGTCAAATGAGGGGCGGTCGGGACCACCGTGTCACTTGAGGGGTGCCGTTTGCATTGTAGTTGGTGACCCCGCCGAGGCTGCGGCAGCTGGTCGCGCTGCTCGTGCGAAGTCATACACGTTGCGCTTGCGCATGCGGTCGAGTTCAGCCATGCAGTACGCGTAACGTTGCTCGCGCGTGCGGAAGTGCTGCATAGGGCGTCGCGGACCAAAGCCGTGGCCGTTTCTCGTTGACCAGAACCATACGGTGTACCACCTGCCAAGTTCGCTGTCGTCACACAACCCCTCGTAATGCTTTTCGCACAGCTCTTCATTCGAGAAGTCTTCGGGGGCGTTGCGGTGACGCACATAGGTGCCCAGGACGTAGCGTGCGCCAGATGGGCGACCGTACTCATCTGTCAGATCGAAGTCATGGGAATGAGAACTGCTTGCGCCATGCGCAATCAAATACGGCGCTTGTGCCATATGTATTGTTCCAGATTGAGGGATGAAACTGTTGTTGATTCCGCCCCTGTATCCGTCGCAATCAGAAGCGCAGCACTCGTGAAAGCGATCACATGAGCAGCCGCGAACCTAAGCCCCGCGCGCCAGACACTGTGGTCAAGCTCGTGTTGCTCAAGGTCCCGTTTCAGCTTGGTGTGAAAACTTTCCATGCCCCAATGCTAGGGCGCGCGTGTGCGCGTGACCCCTCCCATTGCAGGAGGGTGCGGCACACTGCCGCACCCTTGACTTTCACACTTCCTCAATCTCAGGAAGTGTGAAAACGCCAGCTTTTCCAATATCAGGGAGGATTTTGGAGAGTCGCTTACATGGGTTTCAAATCGGTCCACGATCCATTGCAACACGGGATTGACTTCACAAACGCCATTGTCCGTTCTGTGGACTAGAGGGCTCACGGCATAATGCCCAGACCCCGGGAGGAGTCTGGGCTCTTATGCCGTCAGTTTGATCAGAGCAAACCAGCGTACTCTTTCAGTGCCGTGCGGACTTGTTTCTCGGTTTCAGCGCGGTCCTTCCGTTGTGCATCGGACATCGGCTCGTCGACCACCGTGGCGTCGTAGAGTTTGACCATCTCCTGCCAGATCTTGAGCATCGATTTCTGCGTCTCGATCCACACGCCGTACAGGAACTCATGCGCCACGATCACGACGTGGAAGCTGTCCATCAGCTCGCGAAGATGCTTGACGAACGCCCGTGCCACCGCTTGCTGCGCCACGAGTACCTTGCCCTGCTCGGTTTCCGAGGTCAGCCGATCGATCTTCATCGACACCGTGTTGAGGTGCTCCGTCATCTGCTCCAGTGCCTGCTGGGCCTGCCGCATGGACCGTGCTGCACCCGCAACTCCAATAAGCGTTTGCGCACTCACGACCGTACTCTTGAGCGCCGAGATGTCTTTCGGGATGCTCGCGTACTGTCCAGTATTGACAGATGTCTTAGCCTGCTTGATGGCGTCGTACCGACCCTTGGTGAGCTCGAGGGCGTTACGTGCCGTCAGACTCGACATCGTGCCGCTACCGTCCTCCTGGGTGCTGAGTTGTGTGTCTAGCTCCCTGGCGAACCCTTCGAGATCCTGGTGCATGGCTTGACCCGACGCATCCATCGCCTCGGCGCGCTTGCTTTCCTTCTCGTACCACGCCACCAAGGACGCCACGCCCTTCTCGATGATCTCCGTGTAGTCGCCCTTGTCGAACGACTGGCTCAGGCTCACCATCGCCTTGCTGTACTCGGAGTTGGCGTCGAGAATCGCGCGCGTTTGTGCTGGCGAATCCGCCATCAGCTTCGAATACAGATTCTCCTCGTACCGCTGACGGAGGTGTTCCGTTTGGAGGATCTGGGCGAGACGTTCGATGCCATCGGCGAGCTTTCTGCCCTGCTCTTCCACGGCGCTCAGATGGGCTTCGTCGAACTGCTTGCCGTCGCCTCGCAGCCAGCCGATGAAGCGCTTGATCATCTCGACCGATTTGCGAATCAGCTTCCTGATCGTGTCCCACACGGTGCTGACAATGCCCTCGAGAGCGACGCGCGTTCGTTCGCTCTTCGTGCCCCCGCTGAATTGCAACGAAGCAAAGTGGCTACCGCCGAGCACGGAGTCCGCCTCAAGGGCAATGCCTGTGGTCAACGTACCGCTTTGCATCAACTGACTACGCACGGATACCAATGTCGCTAGGTGCGACTCTAGGGCGAGCAGGTCGCCCTTCTCAAAATCCGCCTTGATGTTCTTGTCTCGGAAATAAGAGGGAAACAGGAGTACAAGCGCCTGTCTCCCCTGGGTATTGATCCGCTTAACCCTTACGGGAAAAGTGAACTTGGGATGGGTTGTTCATCAAACGATTTCTATTTCCCCGTATCCAAAGCTGGTGGCCCAATGGGCCCATGCAGGATCGCGACGCTCGGACACCTCCGCGACATTCAGTCCTTCCAAGGCCGCCATCTCCTCCTCAAACTCCTGCTCGACGATCTGCTCGGTCGCCACCTTGTAGCTGTGTTGCTCAACAGGGGACATGTCTTGCATTGCCTCGGCCGCGATCAACTGCGTGTTCTCGAACCCCAAGATTTCGTCAACCTGCTCCCGGCTCCAGTGCATGATGTCGATCGTGCGGCTGGAGATGTTCGGCTCCTCGCCCGTGTCGAGGACGATGTCGTACACGTAGACGTCCTCGTCCTGACCGAGACGCTTGCAGCGGGCCACGGCCTGGTCGTACTCAAATGAGCGGAACGGCGAATTGAACATGACCATCGTGTTGGCCATGACGAGCGGCACGGCCGACGAAAGCGATTGATACGTCGCAATCATCGGATTCGCGTCTTCGTTCTTGCCGAACTCCGTGACCATCTGGGCGAGTTCGTTGTTCGTCTCGCCATAGACACGCAGCGGACCGTATCCACGCTGCTTCAGGTAGTCCGCGGCCGCATCGACCGCCGTCACATAGCTCGTGAACATCAGCGTCTTCTTGAGGCCCGTGTCGATTTTCTGCTCGAGTCCCATGTACGGGATCATGTCGATCACACACTGCGCCCGCTTCCGCCCAAGGATCCGGCCGAGCGCCTCACCCTGCACTTTCAGCTTGTGGTACTTGACGACCGACTTCGATGTCTTGAAGTCCCCCTTCAGGTCCTTTGGCAGGGCCGGGATGATGACCTTCTTCTCGTAGTTGTTGCAGTAGGTCGCCGCATCCTTCATCAGAGACGGGTCATAGCCCTTGCGGATCAGCTTGATGTTCTTCTCGTACGTCTTGAAGGCATCCTTCTGCTCGGACGTCACCAGCGTCTTGTAGAAGTAGCTGAGCGCATTCTCGAACATGCGCTCATACATCCGCATGTTGCTCGTATAGTGCTTGATGCGTTCGTCGATGAAAGAGCGCATCTCGCTGCGAATCGACGCGAGCGTGTACTGGTCGCCGTTCGGGATCTTGATCTTGGATTCCGGGTGATGCACGGAGATCTTCACCACGTTGTTGCTGTCGACCTTGTAGGTGACCTTGCCCAGCCGGTGCGAGAGAATGTCGTTCGCACGAGCGCTCGCCTTGCCGTAGATCGCCCGGAAGCGTGCCTGAGCGTCCGGATCGAACAACGGGTCGATCGTCCTGAAGAGCGGTGCCATCTCCCCGCCAATCGCCTTCACGGGCGTGCCCGACTCCCACAGCACGAATTGACAGCGAGTGAGCGCGCACAGATCGATAAAGAGCTGCGTGCGCAGTGCCGACTCTTCGTTCAACCCGTGCGACTCGTCCAGCAGGATGACGGGCTTGTGCCAGCTCTGCGTCTTCGCGAACTCCATAAACCGCTGGAGTGATTCCGGCGAGTCGTAGTGGACGATGTAGTACTTCTGCTTCGGCTTCGGCGGCGTTCCCATCTTGGAATGCCAGTACGGCTGCGGGCGCTTGAACTGCGTGACGATCGTCTCTTCCCAAACCTTTTTCACAGCGCGGCTGGGACAGACGATGATGACGACATCCGCGTGCAGCTGGAGACCGAGCGCGATCCCCATATAGGTGTTGTGCGTAACGATAAAGTCGTCGGTAACGTACAGGCGCTCCTCGTCCGACACCGCAATGCACTGGGCGGGCTTCTGGCCAACATATTCGATGCTGTCAATGCGCAGTTTCAGATTCTCGCAGTACTGGTTGCTGTTGTTCAACCGCTCTTTCTTCCGAGGAAGGGTGAAGAGGTCCTCCGGGTACTTGTGGCGGATGCTGATCGTGAAGCACGTCCGACCATAGTCCTTCTCGCCCCGGTAGGTGAACTGCTTACGCTTGATACGGAGGCTTGCCATGCCGCCCAGCGAGCGAACCAGATACTGAACAGCCTCCGCAAGATCGAGACTCGTGCTGGTGAAGCTTGCGCCGCCCGTGAGTTCGCTCGTGCCGTCGGAATCGAGTAGTCCGTTAAGCAGATCGAGACGCTGTTGTCGGTTGCCAAGTAGATATTCATCAGGAACAAACTTCTCGTGCGCGCGCTTCCCTGCCAGCCCCACCTTCCGGATCTTCACACTTAGCGAGTTAGCTCGCTTACCCTCACCTTCGTACGCACCGTTCAGAGCGAACGACTTCCCATTGTCAATCCATTCACCCACCCGCATATCGACATCGAGACGGGACCGTACCTTCTCCCTAATAAACTCTTCGGGCTTCGTAATCACGACACGACCTTTGCCGGAAATGCAGCCGTCGCCAAGAATCACTCCGAGCAGATAGGGGTCGATAGGCAGGTCCACTGCCGGCCCGTCCTCCGCCTCTATTAGCGGGATGTATGCCCTCATGTCAGCAAAGGACGTCGACTCCATGATTTCCTTCGTGGTGCGGACGTGCCAGTAGCCTTTCCTACGTTCATGGCGAAGATGGACTTTCCAAAGGTGGTCAGCAGAAGCCTCAACACTGCGTCCATCACTAAACGTGATGCGGTACATATCGATCGTGCCTTGCGGATAGACGCCGGTAACAGTCGTCACTGTTCCTTTCGGTGTAACGACTTCAGTGCCGACGCGCATAGCACCCATGGTCGACCAACCGCCAGGTGTCTTGATAAGCGCGTCGAGGGCTAGGCTCTTCCCGGTACCAGGCCCTGCGCCGAGCATGGCGCCTCTCAGACCGAAGCGTGGCACCATCTCATTGAACCACGCGAAGAACCCGTCCTGGTGCTCCAGCGGGCTCCATTTGAGCTGGCTGAGCTGAGACTTATCCAGAATGTCCGGGTGCTTGATGATGGTCGTCTTCATCCACGTGTGTTCGTAGATGCCCTCGACGACCTTCTTCAATGCGCGGATGTTGTGCCCTTTCTTCTTCTCGTTGACGATGCGGGTGAACGCATAGACCACGTCGGGCGCGAAGAACCTGTTAAATACAACGTCCGACGGGGTTACCTTGGTGAACATGTTGTCCACGATCTTGCTGGTGCCCCACACCTCGAAGATCGTTTTGGCGACCGAGTCGCCGGGCAAACCTGAGACCTTGATTAAATCGCCTGATTCTTCAACCCGAATGAGACCGATCAGCCGTTGTAGTGCCGAAAACATGGCGTCGTCCTATGATAAAAAAACAGACTGCATAAAAGGAATTGCCCAAGGGACCCCTACAAGTGCTAGGGTTCCCTGGGCTCATCCCTCAACAACGGAACTGCTTGTTACACAAGATTAGGCGGCCTCGTCGAAGGCCCAGAACGGCGTCTCGTCATTTGATCCAATCGGACCACCCCCAACCTTCTTGCGTGTCGTGTCCACGCCATTGACGTCGAACAAGATGCCGAACTTCGAGAACGGCAGCACGCAGAAGAGATCGCGGTGATCGGTCTGACCGATGATGCGGTGCTTGCCTCGCTGGATCGTGAGGAAGCTTTCGTTGTTACTCTTCTCGATATGGATGAAGATCTCGAGGTCCACTTCCTGGTCGATCTGTTTACAGCCGCGGTAGTAGCCCTTGCCAACCAGTTCCTTCACAAAGTCGCTCTTGCCGTCGCGGATCATCTGCTTAGCGTCGGTGGAGAGCTGGTGCGGTGTGACGAAGGCGATCTTGCGCGGCGAGCAGAAGTTACGAACGCGGCGGTAGAGGTCCTGCACGTCAGTGCCGGTCGGTCCTTGCAGGCAGCCCGTGGTCGGCATCATCGGCAGGTAGTCGACCATGCACATATGGATCTCGTAGCCATCCGCTTCCAGCTCGAGAATCTTGTTGCACAGATCCTTGTACGTCCACTCCGACGGATTGACGCGCAACATCTTGATCTCGTAACCGTTAACCCGCATGCGCTCCTGCACGTATGCGGCGATCTTCGTGATGTAGGCGTCCAGCTCTTCCGGCGACATCGCCTCGAAGTCTTCCTTGGTCTTCTTGACGATCTCGGCTTCGCGGCCATCGAAAGCCATCAGCACTTCGTACATGTATTGAAAGTTCAGCTCGAGATCGTCCTCAAAGGAGATCCGGAGCAAGAGCGGCTTCTTCGTCGCGTCGATCATTTCCGGCTCATTGAAGAGCGCCACGCCGATAAACGCGCCGAGGCTGAAGCCCGTCTTGAAGTTGTGCTGCAGTGCGCCGATCACCGTTTGCTGGCCGCGACGAAAACCACCACGCAACATTCGGTTCACGCCCTGCCAGCCCGTCCTCAAAATCCCACCACCGTTCTCGGTCTTCTGCACTTCGCTGAAGATATGCTTCACTTCGTCGATACGTGACAGATCGACCTCGGCGACGATCGCCGGATCCTTCGCGGTTGCATCTACCTGATACGGTTCCAGCTCCGAGCACACCTCAGCCACGAACTGCTTCATATTCGTGACCTGCGTGCGGTTGAACCGCAGCTTGTTTGACGCCTGGAAGATGATCTCCTGGATCTTCTGCTCGCGGAAATACTCGTTCAAAGACCGACGCAGATTGACCGCCGTCTTCTTGATCTTGCTTTCCGTCAATTCCCTTTCGATGCCTTCGACGAACGACTCGTAAAGCTTTTCGTCCTCGCCGCAATCCACCTTCAATTGTTGAAGTATTTCGTTCGGCTCGTACTCGTGATCGAGCGGGGCTTCGCACATTGAGAGCGCGGTCTTCTTCAGAGCAGCGGTTATATCGCGCTCATGATCCAGACCGATGGCCAGTTGTGGTTCCTTTATCTCGTTGATGATGCTCCTGACGAGAGCCCCCGAATTCTCATGGGCGCCCGGCAGCTGGCTCTCGCGGAACATGAGAGTGATGCACTTAACCAGCAGCAGTTTGTGGTTCATGTTTGTAAATACTGTGAGAAAGCTTTTTCTGGGTCATAGAAAAGACCCAGTGACTTTTTTATTTACTGGTCCCTCTATTCGCTGGAGCAAACAAAGTGTCCAATGCCCGCCCACTCAAGCAGGTGATCCTCATTCCCTATTGGGTGCATGAGACGCTCGCCCGCAACAAACTGCCGCTGTCGGAGTGCTTGAACTTCGACGCCCTCAAGCCGCTTTCGAGCGTCAATGATCTGGTGTGCTTCTTGGGAATGCAGAAGTACTGCTCTCAGCTCATGGGAGTCGAGGGCGGCGACTGGAGTTTGCTCTTGCAGTGGGTTTCAAGTGCTCATGGTCAGAACAAGGTGTTCTTCGAGCAAACGATTTGTCCTCTGGAGCGTTCACTCAACGTCCAGGCGGAATTGCAGGCACGGCTATTTGCGCCGGAGTCGCGCATGCCTCACCACGCAGAACCCTTTTATATCTATGACATCACACGCGAAGTCGCGGGTGTCGTGATTAATCCGGGTTTCTTCACGCAAGAGGCCGGCACAGAAGGTTATCAGGCCGCGCTGATCGTGCAGATCCTAAAGGTATTGTATGCGTACAACGCATATCACGAGGTGGCAGCGACACCTCTGTTCAAGCGTTATCTCGATCTGTTGTCTGCAAAGCAGTTGACGGTTTGAGGTCAACAAGCCCCAGTAGTCTCTTTTTTAACTGTAACGGTTAGGATCACTCATGACCACTCTGTTCGCAAACAAGAACCGCGGCGGCGTGCAGCCGATGACACAACTGGACACCATCGTCCAATCGCTGCGCCATGAACAACACGATCGCGGCGTCGCATTCGCTTCCCCGCAAGTCTCGCGTGCTGCTTTCGCGATGGAAGGCATCAACGACACGATGCAAAGCGAGCTGAACAGCTCGGTGCAGTCGCTGAACGCCGCTCTCGAGCACATCGTGTCGGAACACGGCCTGCGCGACCTCACGCAAGCTCAGAAGGACGCAGCGCTGGCAGCAGCGACGCTCTCCGGCGACATCACCGGCGCGCTGCACGCGACCATCAAGCACGATCGCGTCTCGACGGAAAGCATGAAGTTCATCGTCCCGCAGGGCGAAGACAAGATGCTCGAGCGCATCAAGCCGGCGCTGGAAGCGTACGACGAGAAGGAAAACAAGAACGCGGTGGTCTACTCCGTCGCGTACAACATGCAAGCCGCTCGCCAGGATGAATTCGGCGAAGCGTTCTACCCGACCGTCGTCGTGACGCCGGACCAGGTGGGCTACACCGTTTCGATCCGCTTGATCGAGGTGTACAACGAAACGAAGCGTCCGATCTCGGGCGCACCGACGGCCAACTTCGGCCGCCGCAACATCGTGCAGGCTGTCATCGATCCGACGATCCTGCGCAACGACCAGACGAAAATCGTCCCGGTCGTGAACGACGAAGCGACCGCAGCTGGCTATTTCGTGCCGGCAGCAGCTGTCGCACCGTACAGCGTGATGCTCTCGGACGACACCGCTGTCTCGACCGCACCGCTGGCAATCGGCAAGAAGTTCTCGCTGCTCGGCATCTCGCAAACCGAAGCGCTGCTCGACACCGGCCTGCTCGACGTCACCGACGCGATCGACACGCAGCTCGCGCTCGACGCCGTGTACGTTCAATTCACGACGGGTGGCGCGACGCCGACGACGGAAGTCGTGAAGTTCAACACCCGCCAGCTGCCGCTCGCGACGTTCAACTTCGCGGTGCAGGCGACGTACCGTCAGATGAACCTCCAGTACGAGACCCAGTCTCTGCTGATCGGCCCGAACACGGTTCTGGCTGACGGTTCGGCATCGACGATCCTGTCGGCAATCGTGTCGGGTGGGTACGAAGCGCGCATTGGTTTCTCGGTGTTCGGCTCGATCAACCTCGAACTCGGCAACACCGAACTGAACGCATCGAGCGTGTCGGTTGCAACGATCAAGAACAACAGCGATGCGACGCTGGACCTCTCGACGGGCACGGGCGCGACCCTGGCTGCGCTGATCGCGAACGCGAAGGTCATCGGCTACGATCTCGACGCACGTCGTACCAACAGCAACCGCCGTCAGCGCGGCCAGCTGCTGAACACGAACTTCTACAACCAGGTGTACACGGTGCCGCTGCTGGCTCCGATCACCATTCCGCGTCCGATGCAAACGGGCGACTCGAACGATTCGTCGGATCTGGCTGCGCTCATCACCACGACGCGCATTCGTACGTCGAACGCAGCGGTCGACGAGCTGCTCCGCGTGCAAGACCTGCTCGCAGAAACGACCAGCGCACTGAACACGTCGGCCACGCCGAACAGCGCGCAAGATACGCCGGAAATCATGGGCGTGTCGCGTTTCGTGGTTCAGCCGGCTTACATGTACAAGCCGCTGAACATCAGCACGTCGCTCGACTCGCTGTCGGCTCACCAGCGTGCTGCGGACATCCAGGCTACCCTGGTGAACGCACTGCGTGACATGGCTTACACCCTGTACGTCCAGTCGGGCTACAAGGCAGCAGCCGATGCACTCGCTGGCGGCGTCGCACCGGTTCCGACCGTGATCATCGGTACGGATCCGTACATCGCGCGTTACCTGATGGTGACGGGCGACCTGCGTACGCTGGGCGGTCAGTTCGACGTGAAGATCGTGTCGACGCTCAACGAGCGCATGTCGGGCAAGATCGTGATGTCGTTCGGCGACTTCTCGGCAGAGCGTGCTGGCGTGCCCAACCCGCTGCACTTCGGCAACATGGCGTGGAAGCCGGAATTCACGGTCGTGCTGCCGATGATCCGCAACGGCGCGCAGTCGAAGGAACTGACGGTCCAGCCGTCGTTCCTGCACATCACGAACCTGCCGGTGATGGGCGTGATCGACGTGACGGGTATCAGCGCGGCTGCGGCTTCGAAGGTGCCGGTCAACTTCCATACCGTCTAAGGACGGGTTGGCGGGTGAGTGACGTAGGTGACTCGTTTCACTAGGGTCACCACCCGGAGCAGCAAGAAGGTCACTGGGGCTGATGGTCCTCCTGGGTTCTTCGGGACCTGGGAGGACCATTTATGCCGTTTGCTTTCTTTTCGCTTTCGAAGCGGCCTTACCTTCGGAGAGAACAACGCCTTTTGCGATCGAAGGAGGACTTCGAAGCCTCCCTTATTAATAGAGCCTCGGAGTTGAAAACGATCCGATTCTAGACCTTTTTAATCAGGACAAGCCGGCTACCGATCTCCTAGTGGAAATCGTTGGCTTCTTCGAAACTACAGTTCACGGGAAGTTTGAGAATCTCATTAGTACCGGGGGGTAGTGTAGGTGTACGGGGCTGACGCCCCTAATACCCTACTATGACACCTAGCTATGAGAAATCCTGGCAGGTGGTGACTAAAATATAGGCCGACCGCGGATTAGGTCCCGGCCAAAAAATTGGCGAGAAATTTTCTCTATAGGGGGGTCGCAGGGGGCCAGACTCGAATGGTAGGCTCACTCTCACACGCACGTTTGGAGAGGGCAATGGACCATCTTCTGGAGCAAATCGCAGCAATCATAGCGATCGCAACCGGAGTGGGGATGTTCAAGCGAGAGCACCTCAGAAACTGGTTCACTCTCGGACGTTTCGTACTCAGCGTGGCAGTCGTGGTTGGGTGTGTGTGGGCATTGGTTATTCTGGCGATCAGCGGCAACGACATCAGTCATTACACGCGTGCGGACATATTACGTACTGTAATCGCCGCCGTACTTCTGGGTGGCACGGCCTTCCTGACGGTGCGTGATCTATGGAAGCCAAGGATGCGCACCCCTGAGCAAAGACGCAACCGCAGGGTCTTCTACACCTGGATGCTGCTGTGGGTGATCGGATCCTCGGTGCTGATGCTGGCGTATTTGAAGTTTGGCGTCTGCGCCGACATTCACAATGCCGAGTCTGAGCCAATGGGCTACTCGCAGTCTTGGTGGTGCCGGCATCTCTAGCCGTCGTCGACACCGCGACTAACCGATGACCGATCTGGCTGCGTAGCTCAGCCTTGGAAAGCCTTCGTAACGGTGGCCTACTCATAGTCTGCGACGGCACGGGCCGTCGCTTTATGCCGTCTCAATCAAATCTCGGTTACATATTACCTACCCGACGAAGGAATAAAGGAGTTTTAGTTTCAATCGAATTTGGGCGGGAGGAAATACGGAGACGCGGCAAGCAACGCGATTAACCAATCGCGAGAAATAAAGCAATGGGATTTTCTCTATGTCACTTGACCATTTCATTCCCGATACGTTGTTTGGGAAGGTCGAACTTTGTCAGGTCGGCCTGGGTCATTTAAGCGCAAATCGGAAAGACGAACTATTCGAGCGGAAGGTTCAGTATTACAACTTCCTTTCCAGACCGGTTACCGTCCTTGAGCGGTCCGGGATGCAGTGGGAGTTCCCCGCGATCCCGGACGTACAGCGCGCGAGCTTCGCTATCCAGACGGAATGGAAGATCCACAAGGACTTGCATCGGGAGTTCTTCGCATGGATCAAGGTCGTTCGGGAAAACGAGTCGAAACTGATCCGAGACCTGCGGGAGATTGCGGCACGCCATCAACCAACAGTATACGAACAGTACCTGCTCTTCAGAACCGAGCGCACTTTGTCGTTAGACGACCTGGAGCGGTATCGGGGCGAGATCTATGACCATGACCACGATGTTGTCGTCTCGCTCTACCGTGGGCTTGAATCGGGTCCACATCCTTTCTCTGAAATGGGACGTGCACTGGCCCTATTAAACGAAAATGCAACACGCAATGAACAGGAGACATTCTCGGAAACGATCAAGATCGTGGATAATACCGGTCAGTTTGGCGACCGCTTTATTAATCGAAATGGCAATATCTACCGCATCCAAGGCACGCACGACTCTTCGCGTGAGGAGGGTGTATGGGTGATCCGCAACAAGCCGTTCGAAAACACACGTCTACCTTCGACTGTTGGCTGGCGGCGTTACACGCTGCAAGAGGCCGACGAACTACTCGATCTATACAAAACTTACGCAGAAGCTGAACATTGTGGTGATGGGGAAACAAAGCGTAAGCAAGAGCTGCTCGCACAAGAGGAGCGGTTGATCCGTGCCCGCAACGAGCTCAACGAGCAGAAACTCGCCCACCAGAAAGCACAGCACGAATGGGAACTCGAAAAGACCAAGCTCCAGCGTGAATTCGAACGCCAGCAGGCCGCATACGCTGATGAAGCGTATCGGACCAAGATGGAATTGGAGCGTTTAAAGGCCTATTACGAGCGGCAAATGTACGACGCGAAAATGAGCCAGGAAAGAAGAAAAGAAACTTCTGAATGGCTCAAGCAACTGCCGGCCATTCTCGGTGCATTAGGCGTTGCCTGGCTTGCGTATAAAACCGCGACCGTCAATGCAAATAAACAAGCATAAGCGTGATTAAGAGGAAAGAAGAATATGGATGCCGAAATCGAACGATTGATGGACAGTCACATGCCGAAGATCAACCCTCAGATTGCTGAGGGTCTCGCTGTTTCTCATATGCAGGAAATTCACGTCGTCAAGTACATCGATTCGGTCTTTCGATCCGCAGCTAAGGGCTTCCCGGAGGGATTGACGTACGAAGGCTGCAAGCGCTGTACGCCGCCGGAAGAGCTCAACGAAGCGTCCCGCAAGAAGGGCAACAACAAGCGCATGTATGACGTCGCGCAGTCGGACTTGTACATGGTGAACTACATGTTCACGTATCGCGGCGAGAAGATCGATCGCTACATGTACCTGCCGTTCGTGCGGGATGCGGGCTCGATCTTCGTGAGTGGTTCGCGTTTCAACATCGTGCCGGTTCTGTCCGATCGTGTGATCAGCGTCGGAACGAACACAGTCTTCGTGCGGCTCCTGCGTGACGTGTTGACGTTCGAACGCGTGCCGCAGAACTTCAATGCGAATGGTCAGCGCGAGCAGGCAAACGTTGCCTGGGCCATGATCTATCACAAGTCGGCGAAGATGAAGAAGATCCGCCCGACCGTGAAGGCGCATTCGACCATGATGCACTACTTGTTCTGCAAGTACGGCCTCATGAAAACGTTCGAGATGTTCGGAGGATGCACGCCAGTGGTCGGCGGGGTCGAGATCAACGAGCACACCTATCCTGCGGATCAGTGGGTCGTCTGCAGCAGCACGCAGATCAAACCGAAGGGCTTCGGCCGTGCTCTGTACGAACCTTCGAACCTGCGCATCGCGGTCAGGCGCGAGGACTATGAGCGCACGATGGTTCGGAACATGATCGGCGGATTGTTTTATGTCGTCGATCATTTCCCGTCGCGCGTCAAGCCGGAGTACGTCAATAACACCGACCCGAAGTACATGGACAACACGCGGACCTGGATCATCCTGATGGGTCACGTGCTGTTCTCCGGGAGCCTTCCTGAAGGTCGTCTCGCCGATGACGTCGAAGATCACATCCGCTCGCTGGACGAGTACATCGATAGCATCGTCCTGATGAAGTTCAAGGAGATCGGGATCGCTGCAACGGATCTCTATCAGTTCTTCGCGATCGTGATCGAGAAGATCAGTGACTGGCTCTTCAAGGCGTCGGACAAGGTCAACAGCCTCTACGACAAGGAGCTGTCGATCCTCTACTTCGTGCTGAAGGACATCACCACCGAAATCTTCAAGCTGTATTTCAAGTTGAAGGCCGCGTCGAAGAAGGAACTGACGAAGAAGGACATCGAGGACCGGATGAACAAGACCATCAGTACGGGTCTGATCTACCGGATCACGAAGCAGCACGCGGAAGTGGTCAACATTGCGAGCTCGGGCGACAACAAGGCGACCAAGATCACAGGCTGGATGATTCCGCAATCGAGCAGTTCACGTCAGGGCGGCCGTAAAGACCGCGCGAACCTCGACGATCCGACTCGCTTCCTGCACGTCTCGTTCGCCGAAGTCGGCGGATACAGCAATCTCCCGAAAGCAGCACCGACCGGCGACTCCCGCATCTCGCCGTGGGTGCAACTCGACCCGTCTGGTCTCGTCCTGCGGAACCCGCGCCTTGCCCCGCGGCTCGATAGGATCCAGGAAGAAATCAGGCGTCGGCGCTAATCGAATCAAGCAGCAACACAAAAACTTCAAAGCAAACAAGGAATAAGCGATGTATCCCAACCACCAAATGCACCTGCCGGTGAGCGCTGACATGATTCAGCGTCCGTTTCTCAGTTTCTCGGTACAGAACCCCCCGTTCGTACCGCAGATCCAGATCGAGCCGTGGCTGACCGGCTACGTGCCGCTGGTGGCAGGAATGGCCGCCGGTGAGATTCAGAACCTGGCGGAATCCAATCCGCTGCGCCGGTTCTTCTTCAATCTGTTCTCGAACAACGCCTTCGCGAACGATGAGTTCACGGCGCTGGTGAAGGGCATTCTCGACTACGTGGTGCTGTCGCTCGCAGAGCGGCCGCAGATGCGCCCGGAACAGGTTATCGAGACGTCGGTGTCGCAGATCATCGAGCTGATGGTGGCCACGATGATCAAGGTCTACCCGCCCCTGCGCAACTACATCCCGCCGCAGTCCCAGCCCGCGTTCGACAACCATATCCGCAGCTTCGACGCAATCTCGAACAAGATCGCGCAGTTCCGCAATCAGTACGGCTTCTTGCAGGCTCCTCCGGGTCAGCAGCAGCAACAGGCGTTCGGAGGCGGCTACGTGCCGCCTCAACAGGGATATGTTCAGCACCATCCGGGCGGCGATCCGCGCTTCGGTAACGCTGGGCATCACCCGTATCAGCCGCAAGGCATGACGATGCCGCAGCAAAACGGCAGCATCTTCAACAACGGCGGGATGAGTGTGCAGCAGCCGGTGGGTCCGCAGGGTCGCAGCATGGGGGACCGCTACGCGAACATGCCCGACATGGCAACCCCCGCAGCGCCGCCCGCACAGTCGTATCAAGCGCCGGTCGCTACGGTCGCGCAGGAGACCATCACGATGTCACAACAACAAAACGCGGACGGTCCGCTCGAGGATGCAGAAACAACCAGCCTCAAGTGGACCCGTTCGGATCATCAACCGTATCACCCCGCCTATAACCCGGTCACGCACCAGCTGTTCTATCAGCGGCTCGCCAACGGCACGGTCAACGCGGTGATCAAACAACGTGAGAACATCATGGACTACGATCGTCACAAAACCAGCAGCGTCTTCGGTCCGATTCCGCCGGCTTTGGATCTGGCCAACACGGATCAGGTGATGCAAAACCTGAGCCAGGGTCTGAAGGAAATCGCGGAAGAGAAGGAAGCACGGCGCGAAGAAGAGACGCCGAAGTTCGCCACGCGTGTGCGCGCGGCCTGGTACGCGGACACGTCGGTCGAATCCTGCTGGCTGAAGGGCGCGATCGAATGGGCGAAGTCCACGGAAGACGGCAAGCGTCCCGACATCTTCCGTCAATACGGCCAGGTGGTCGATGCGACGATCAGTCTCGAAGACGAAGCGCACTTCATCGAAGAGTTCCGCGATGCAGGAACCTTCATCCAGCTGAAGGAATTGCTCGACGATGCGTACGGTGAAGCTTCGACTTCGCTCTGGTACAAGGCCAATGCTCGCGCGACCGACATGGTCAACCGCGTGCTTTCCCTGAATCTGGCGCTCTCGGGCGTGTCGATCGACTCGTTCGTGCACGACATCGACGAGTTGATCCAGGTGCTGCGCGACGGCTACGGCGATACGATCCTGAAGGCGTTCGTCCGCAATCAGCGTCGTCTCATCACGGCCACGTTCGAAGCGTTGCCGGACGAAGTGCAGGAGCAATTGACCCTGGATCTGATCGAAGACGTGAAGATCGACGGCGAAGAGCCGAAGCTCGCGTTCCTCACCTCGAACGTCAGCTTCACGTACCTGAACTGCTTGTCGCACGAGCTCTGCATCGAGTTCGCGAAGGGCGAGACGGCTGTGATCATGAAGTCGGTCTCGCCGGTGTTCCATCAGCTCGTCAAGGACATCATGGACGAAGGCGAAACGTTCACCACGACGGTCGATCGTCAGCTCGTTCAGACGCTCGACGGCAAGATCCTCGAAGTCGATGTCGGATTCATCGGCGAGGAAATGTACGTCGTTCGCCTCGTCAAGTAAGGAGCGTTGATGGCTTATTCCTCTAGCGACTTTCAGGGAGACGTCATCAACCACTTGCTCGAGCTGGAGCTGCTCCCGCACGAGCTTGCCGATGACGAAGACGCTGAACGAAGCGCGAAGCTCGTGAAGGACGTGATTTCCGATCTGTTGATCGACAGTCGACGCGTTGGTGACGCACTGAAGTTCCATGATGAGCTGTTGGAGTCTGTCGAAACCCTCACGGGCATCGCTGAGCAGCACGGCGTGATTGCGCTGGCTAACGTGAACTACTTGCAGAGCGCAATTCTGCGCGATACCAATATCGAACTGGCATCCACGGACAAGGGTCAGCTCGACATGCTGCGTGGTTTGCCGTCCGGCGAGCAGTGGTTGAAGCACGTCACGATCGTTGACTAAAAGGCTGCGTGGGGGGCGTTCGCTCCCCACCGTATGCCGGCTTGTTGACAAGAAAAAAGGGAACAAAATGATCCCCTCTCAGCAGGAGCCTCACTACCCGGATCACCTTATCCTTCCCACCGCATCTCTCGTTAATGATTTTCGCAACAACACCCAAGGCATGGTTTTCAGCGACGAGTTCGTGGTTCAGCTTCTACACGAGATCATGATCCCCATCATGGTCTACGGCGACCAGATCGACGGCGTGGAACACAGCTTCAGGATGCTGCCTCGTCTCGATCGCGTGAAGATCCCGCAGTTTGATCGCACGCCACAAGGTTTGCGCTACTTGCGTCCCACTCAAGAAGTCGACCTCGCTGACGACAGCGAGTATCAGAGCGTCAGCCAAGCAGCCGCTGACTTTACCAGGCTCAAAGAGGCCGTCTTCAGGCTGGGCATGGGCGTCTACAACCTGATAGAGCAGATGGGTTGCTTCAGCAGACCCGATCGCAACGGCGCGCGCCGCTTCGTCTTTCTTTTCCAGCGTCTCGTTGGAGGCGACATGCTTCTTCGCATTCCACCTCTCATCGGGATCAGCACCTCCGCCGCGTGAAAACTTATGAGTAAGCACGCAACTTTCTCTTCTTTAACCGGACGTATTCGCATCGATACGTCCATTTTGTTGTACCACCCTTAGACCAAGGAACGCATCATGTCATCCCAAAAGGATCCGCTCGAAGTCATCGTCCAAGGTGGCCCGGTTGACGTAAACGCTGTCGTGTACGGCGTCGTTCAACACGCCCTGTCGGAAGCGGGTTTCACGGAAGTTACCGTGCACTCGCCGGAAGGCAACGTGGACGCAGTCGTCGGCGAAATCCCGTCGCTGCTTGACGTGCTCCGCGTTGAGCGCCCTGCCATTTTCGACACGCCGATCACGGTGAAGCAAAACGCACACGCGGACGACGTCCTGAAGATGTGCGACGACCCAGACAACCTCGACATCGGCCGCATCATCTACGGCACGACGGATGCGGCGGTCGAGCCCAGCGCGGAGCCGGCGGACGAAGCGGTGACGGAGGACGCGCCGTTCTAATCGCTTCCGAGATGACCGCATAAGTGCCCAGGTCTAGGACCTGGGCTTTTTTATTTTTGACGTGGAGATCCAATGGACGACATCCATCCGGAAGTCATCCTGTCTCAGCAATTTCGTCAGCTTCTCCTGAATCTGCATATCGACGAAAAGCGCTATATGCAGTTGCTGGACGAGTACATCGCTGACCCTGCGAACGGTATCCCCAACGTTCCGATGGCTCAGATGCATGCTCGCACCACCTTGGGTCACGCACTCGCCAGTCCCGCTATGAGTTGGCTCACGTTCTGCAAAGGCCTGAAGGTCCTGCAGATCAAGATGGCGAGGTTCTCGCTCACGACCCTCGACAGCGTCAACCTCCATTGCCGGACCTCGATCGAGTTCAGGCTTGAATGACGGCATAACCGCCCAGACCTCCTTGCGGGGGTCTGGGCTTTATGCCGCGAGGCCGAACTATTTTTTTTGTGCTTCCGATCAGATGCTGGGCGAAGCGCCGTCCTTCTTGTCGGCGTCCTTGTCCTTATCTTTTTCGTCGTCCTTCCCCTCTTTGTCCTTCTGTTCCTTGTCCGAGTCTTCGTTCGGCGACTTGTTGTCCCCAGACTTCGACTCCTTTTCCTCGTTGTCGGTGTCGTTGCTCTCACCATTCAAATTGGAATTGGAGCTTTCGTCCGTCGAACCGGTCTCAGTGTTGTTGTCCGAGTTGGTCTCCGTATCGTTCGTGTCAGTGTCTCCACTGCCACCACCGAAGTCCGGCATGCCGCCATTCAGATCATCGTCACCGCCACCGCCACCGCTTTCGCTGTTGTCGCCACCGCCAAAGCCGAAGTCATCAGAGCCGCCGCCCGACGAACTGTCCGTATCCGACGAATAGGACGAACTGCCCTCCTGCGTGTTGCTCTTCTTGATCGTTGCCTGAAACTTATCGTTGGCACGATTCGTAGCGGGCGTGAGCGTCTTGAAGAACTCACCGAACGTCTTCTGCAACTGTTCGATATGGTCGGCCTGCACCTTGAACACGTCCACCACCGGCTTGCCGTCCTCACCCGTCGTTGTGAGTTGTGCGAGCTCGGTAAGCATCCCGTTCTCGGACATCCACTGGCGAATGTAGTAGGCTTTGGCGGTTTCCTTCAGCACCTCGATCTTGGCTGCGACATCACCGCCCGTATCCGACGTGAAGAACTTCTCTGACAACCATGCATCAAGCGCCATGTCCAGCGCCTTCACATACGTCTCCAACGCCGTGACCTGATTCTCGAGCGTCGACGAGTTCGGACGCGGCAGAGAGACTTCCACGTTCATCAAGAACTCGCGCAGGACCTGCTGGATCAGAAACGCCTTCTGCTCTTCCGTGAAGCTCTTGGCGCCCTGCTGCTTTTCGTCGACGATCGGAATGCCTGCCTTCTGACGGCTCAGACCGGACTTGTTCTTCGCATCGTCGCGATCATCGTTCGTCAGTCGCAGCTTCGGGAAGTTCTCGCGCAGGATCTCCGTGAGGTCACTCATCAGCTCCTCGGAGTTCATGGCGTGAATCCGCATGTGAGACGCCAGCTGCGGATGGAACTCGTCCTGAATCTGCATGACACGCTTGGACATCAGGATGTTGTTCGTGACGACCGAGGTCGCAAGCTCCGGCTGCCAGGCCGCGTCGACGGTCTCCGGCGGAATACCCGTCTTCATGATCGCCCGCTTACGCAGGCTGTCTTCCAGATCGGTATCCGGCCGGACGTAGTTCGAGTTCTTCTCGCCAAAGTCCACGGACACGTCAGGCATGCCTGGGTGCCCTTCGAACGTGAACTCGAAACCCGCACGCGTGATGAAGTCGACCACTTCCGCCGGCGAGTTCACACCAAGCGGAAGGAAGTTCTGGCGGGAACGGATGATTTCGTGAATCGCGTTCTCGGCGCTCTTCTCCGGATTCGGATCGTCCTCGTCGAACTTCAGCTTGACTTCGGTCCGACCGATGGAGTTCTTGATGCCAGCCATCACGTTCGCGAAGAGCAGCATCGAGCGCAGGCTGTTCAAAATCTTCATCTCGTCGAGCAACGAAACGCCGATGCCGTCCTTGCTGAATCGCAACGCAAAATACGTCATGAACTCCGCAGGAATGAACAGCACCTGCGTATGTTGCTTGGCAAGCGCTCGCGAAAACATGATCCGGTAGATCTCTTCCCGCTTGGCCAGCTCGACACCATTACCGTAGGCGCCATTGCGCAGGCGCGCCAAGAGATCCTGTTCGACCATTTCGCCGTACACCCGGGAGCTGAAGTCCAGGTGATCCTTGTTGCTCAGGTCAAAGCCTTGCATCTGACTCTTGACCTTCGTGAGCATCGCCGACGGGAACGAGCCCGAGGTCGACATCCGCTGCGCCTGCTGCTGGTAGTGGTCGGTGATTTCCTGACGAACGACCGGATGACCGTCCATGTCCAGCAGGACAAAGAACCCAATCTGGTGTCGCGGCGAGCCCGGAACGTGAACGGGAATCACGGCTTCCGACGGAATGTGCAGCACCATCGGATTGCCTACGGTGGTGCGAGAAAGCTGCTCCTGTGTCTTCAGCGTCGCGACGGGCTGATAGCCGAACGTCCGATTCTTGTAGAGCATCCCGGTCAGCTCGCGATCTGAGAGGCGATGCGCCTGGGACGTCTTTCCTAGACCGATCGACTCCAGTGCCCGGCCGCCCATCGCACCGAAGATCCGCTCTTCGCGAATCTTCTGGTTGATCTGAGGGATCTTCAGGACGGACGGGTTGTCGGTAACGGTCAAGAACGTCTCGTCCGGTGGGAGCGGCTGCTTCAGACCGAGCTCGAAGCGGACGTCGCCCATGCCCTTGTTCGTGTCGTAGTTGTAGTCGGCGAACGACTCCAACGAAAGACCTGCGCGGCGCGGCTCTGTGGGCTTCGCCTTGACTGCCGGTCCTAACAGCCCCACCGACTTCATCGTGCCATCCGAGTTGATGTGCTCGGCGAGCGCTTCCATCGACAACCGCTGTTGCCCGTTGATGATCTCGTCGATGGAGTTTTCGGGGATGACGGCGATCGGATACGAGCCCGTTGCGAAAAGCATGTCGCGCAACATCTTGGGAATGAGCGGCTTTATTTTATGAACCGTCTCGAAATGCTGACGGAACCGCTCGATCATGGCCGCGCTGACATCGGGCGCCATGAGTCCTTCGGGCGGCGTATACGTCAGCTCGAGCGACATCATGTCTTTCGGCGAACCCACGCTCGAAACCAGAATCTGCTGCGCCAGCTCCATGTCTGGCAACAGTTGCATGACGGTTTCAGCGTCATTGACGTTTTGTGCCGTCTGCTCAGCCGTATTGCGGAAGTTGTAGAGATTTGGTTGCGTGGTCTCGCGGTTCCCGTCATGGCCATATTGAACGGGATGCTGCGAGGGAATCAGCTTGGCAATGGTTGCCGCCATCCCCGGGTCCTGTCGAACCAATTGCATCACCGGAAACTTTTTTCCGGTGCCGGCCAATTCAATGGCTCTCTTATAGGCTTTCTGCGTCATCTGTTACACCTCTTTTTGTTTCCTGGGGACATCGTGGCATCCACCAATTCGAATTCAAACGAGTACGCGGTTTACATCGGTCAGTGCACGGCGTTAGCACAGACGATTTCGGTGAAGTCCATAGAAAGCGTCAACGGCCTGAATCAGTACGTGACGGACTACTACGGATCATCGGCGGTAGACGAGACGGACCCGACTTCGTGGAGGTACTACATGAATGTCTCGGGGCAGTATCATTCTTCCGATACCGTTATGCAGGTGACGTCGCTCGACACCCTCGAGCAAATCGACTTCACTGCAGACAACTTGAAAGTGCACACGGCGACGGCCGAGGCATATCAGTTCGGTACGCGTAGCTACAAGGCGCTGGTCCAGCAGTACCCGCGACAGGTCTCGCTCATCCTCGGGATTCTTTATCCTGTCGACATCGACGCAGCGATCACTGCAAAGGACGGACAGATTCTCGGCTACCCAGCGACCTATGTAGAGGTCAACGAGTACAGCTTGATGGAGAAGTTGCAGCGCTGGATTTATGGCTTCAAAGCGCGATGGGTCAATCCGCAGTACGCGATCAGCGACGAGTTGTACCCGATGGTCCAGCTTGCGAATATGTACTACGGCATTCTCATGGCGATCATCAATTTGCGTGAGGAGGCGTGCGGGACGGCCGAGGCGCACAGCTACCATGTGCAGCAATACCTTGCCTCGCATCTCGGGCTCGATCAGTTCCTCGAGCACATGACACTCAAGCAGTCGTTGTGGCTCTACCGGAACATCAACTACATCGAGCGCAACGTCGGCAAGCAGTCCACGTTCAAGACACTGATTCAGAAGCTGCTGACCGATCGGAACATTCCGCTCGCGGCTTACCTGATGAAGCACGATCTGTCGCTGATGCCCAATGCGCTCTACCCGACGATCGCCTTCGAGTCGGATCCGCTCAACTTCGGCTACAACCTGTTGCCGGAGACGACGTGGACACTCGACGAGATGCTGAACTACGAACAGACAGCCGCCAGCGACAACGCGCTCATCCAGGTCGATGTGCAGGGCGAGATTCTCGAGGAGATGGAAAACTCCCTCTCGAATCAGTTGCAGACGAAGGTGCTTAACTCGGCGATGTTGGACTTGTCGAACTCCACGCCGTACACCCTCGAAGACGTTCTGATGAACCATTGGTTGTTCTTCAGCAGCAAGGACTGGTACACCGCGTTTCTCGTGGTTGACAACCCTGTGACCGGCGAGCCGATTGTCCCGATTAACGCAAAAGACGGCTACGTCTTCATGTGGTACTGCTACTGCCAGTCAATCGGCATCGATTTGACCGACAAGCCGGTGCCCGCGGTGCTCGCCAAGCGTGTTCAGCGCATACCGACGCCTAGTGTCGCTGACCTGATGTCAGTGGTCGACAAGAAGCTGGTTACACAAGATATTGCCCAGCAGGCTATCTCCTACCAGCCCGCGATCCAGCCGATGATCTCGGTCGACGCTTTTGTGGCGACAGCGCAGTCGATCTACGTCGCGGCGAACACGCAGCGCAATCTGGTGGCGTATCAGGAGCATGCAGTCAGGCGTGGCATGGTCTACGGCATGGTGGGGCGTCTGTATTCTGACAACATGATCCAGCTGGGTGATGGGGGAACTCAGACTTATGCGGACTGGTTCAAGCTGCGCAACATCGATTTGACGGCATTTTCCGCGAGCGACTACGAGCTGCTGTACCAATCGATCGTCGAAGCCGCGACGGGTCTGGATTTGAACTCGGCGAACACCCTCGCCAACATCCAGAAGTCGATGATCGCGATGATGCAACGGCTGTCGAGCTACAGCGTTCAGTTCCTCTCCGAGATCAACGACAGCGCAATCAAGGACATCGACTGGCCGATGGTCCGCGTGGGCGATGTGACGAATGCCGGCTCGATTGTGCTGTACGAATCCGACACGGTCGCCGAGGTGCTAGACATTGGCGAACTGGGCAAAGCGTCGACCTCTTACGACGTGAACGCCGCCACGACGAACTTCCTGTACGAGTCGTCGGTGATCGACAAGATGGACCACGCTGCGATCGACGCAGCGCCGGCGAAAGACCCGCTCATCATCACGGAGATGCTCTTTGCAACGGGTGTTCATCCGTCTCCCGTCACGCCCTTGCAAGAGAACGATCGTGGCGTGCCTCCGGTGATTGGTCTGGAAACGTGGCTGGAACTGTCACCGGCCAATCAGCTTGAGGCGCTCGTCAGCATTTACGCGCCGAACTACAACACCTCGTCCACGCCGATGAAGCAAATGGCCAAGCTCTGGCCGACCACGACCTTGAGCGGGCTCGTTTACACGGCTCCTTCGACTTGACATAAAAAAAATGATCGTCTGAAAACAAAACGAATCCTGTGAAGGATTCAGTCCGAGTCATTTCTGATTAATTAAGGATTCCAAATGGAAAACTCCGCACGCACCGCATGGGGCGCGTATCTGCAAACGTGTCTGCTGCAGAAACTGCCCTTTACCATGATGCCGAACACGACGTTGAACGAGAAGTTCGGGATTCAGTCCGGCGTCGCGCCTGCTGCCAGCATCTTGCCCGCGCAGCGCTACTACTGCATCGGCAACGGCGGTCACGGCATCACGACAGGTTCGGATGGCATCGCAGCTCCTTCACCGCTTCAGCACGAAGCGACGGATGCGGCCCTCTACAATCACCTGCCCTTCATCATGCGGCCGGTGAGCTCGGATCTGTCAGCCGGTCAGATGGCGCAGTACGCGCTGCGTCAGGTGATCACGTACGGTGGCATCGCGTACGCCTGCTACTTCCTGCGCCGGATCGATTACACCAGCGTGGCTGCGCAGGTCAATCTGAACACGGTCTCGAGCGGCAACACGACGACGACGCCTTACAGCGCGAACTCGTCGAACCTGAACCCGACGCCGCCCACGGTGGCGAACGGCTCGGTCAACGTGGTGTCCGGTGACTACCTGTCGGCCGCCGCCGTCGTCGGTCTCTCATTCAGTACTCAGGACGCGGCCGAGCTGGTGAACTGCGCGAACATCATCTACGGTGATCCGCGCTACGCCATCATCTCGGAAATCGGCATGGTCTCGGGCGTAGACCAGGTCGTGACCGTTCCCGCGACGGGTGGCTCGTTCAACATGAACGAAGTGATCTGCGCTCAGATCTGTTCGTTCATCGATACGTTCGTGCCGATGAACTACCAGAACAACGGTACGACCATCAACCTGAACGTGGGCTCGACCGAGCCGCTGTTCAACCTCGCATCGTCCTAAGCGACGGAGTCACGATGCTCAGAATGCCCACGCATTCGGCATCCATCATCTCCATCATCGGAATCGACCCGGGCAGTACCTGCCTTGGGACGTCGATTTTGTGGGTCGATCTGTCGATCATGAAGATCATCGCGAGTTCAGCGAAGACCTTCCGCGGCGATCGACTCGGTCAAGAGTTGTGGACCGCCGAGTTGTTCGGTGATCGCATCGGCCGCATTGCATCGCTCGAAGAGGAGCTTGTTCATCTCTTCCGGCACGTGCAGCCGTACATGATCGCCTCTGAGTCCCCGTTCATGAGCATGCGTCGGCCCCAAGCCTATGGTGCGCTGACCGAAGTGATTTGCGCCATCCGGCGCGCGGTCATGCGCTACGACATGTGGAAAACCTTGTACCTGATCGATCCGCCCACCGTGAAGAAAGCGGTCGGTGCCTCGGGCAACGCGGACAAGGACCAAGTCAAAACCAAGCTCATGGCCCTTCCCGATCTGCAATACAGCGGGGACATTCCCATCGCTCGCCTGGACGAACACTCTGTCGACGCACTGGCAGTGGCGTACGGCCGCTGGCGAGCCCATCAGGAGGAACTATGCTTGACCAAGTGAAGGAATACGCAACCGCCATCATCGGCACTGTCGTCGTTGTTGTTGTCGCGGGACTGATCGCCTTTGGTGTCTGGGAGGCACACAAGGTGAAAACCCTCACCGAGGCCGCTGGTGAGTCCACGCAGCAAATCGAGGACCTGAAGTCCGCGAACGACAATCTCAAAAGCCAGCTCGATCTCGCGAAGAAATCCAGACAGGTCAACGACCAGGTTGTGACCGACGACGTTCAGGCAAAAGCCGCAACCGCTGCTTCGCAGGCCGTCATCACGGCCAAGACGGACGCTCAGGTCGCCGTCGTGAAGAAGAAGTACGAGCCGGTCGCAGGGCAAGCTATTTCCGCCAGTGCAGCCAAAGCTGAATCCAGCGAGATCAGTCGCATCCGCGTGAATAGCCTGTGGGACACCTATTGCAACAACGTCCCCGCTTCCACCACCGGATGCGCCGCGGTTCCGACCACGCCTGCGAGTGCACCGTCCGCATAGAGCGGATCAACAAAAAAAGAAGCAAGACCTTTCGGGGAAGAAAATGAAACGACTTCGCTGTCTGGCAGCTGTCGCGGCTGCCGCATTGAGTGTGGCCGGGTGCGGCAGTCAGCCGGTGCTGGACACACGCTATCAGACGTTCCTACCGGAGCTGCCCGCCATCCTGGTGGCAGACTGTCCCGTCACTCCTCCGCCCCAGCGAGACGTCTACGCCGCGGCGGACACGGAGACCAAGGAACAACTGCTCTCGGGCGCCTACCAGGCACAGACAAACAACATCGGCAGCTGCAACCAGGACAAGGCAGGCATCCGCACCTGGTACAAAGAGCAGAAAGCGCTTGTCGACAAGGCCAATGCGGCAAGCGCTCCTGTGGGGAACAAGTGATGAGCGAGCATCTCGATGCGGACAAGGATCCGACTCCTCCCACCGAGCTCGACGCGAAAGAACTGACCCGGGAAACGCGAAGTCTGCAGACGCAAGTCTACGTTCTGGCAGGCATTCTCCTGGCGTTCATGCTTGCCGTGCTGCTAGGTGCGGTGCTCACCACTGCGGTGCACATGGGCGTCATCACCGCAGGCGCTTGCCTCCACAACCTTTTGGACACGGCCAAGGAGATCGTCACGGTCTTCCTCGAGGCCGAATAAGAATCATGACAAGCTTGTTGAAGATGGCCCTCGAGGAAGTCGCCAACGGCGAAGCCTTCGAGGAGATCGAGTACGTGTTTTATGCTCGCCTCCCGGAACCCGTCAAAGTCCCGACGGGCTGGGGCTTCTCGGAGCACCAGGAGCAGTGGGAATTCAAGATCCCGAAGACAGATCAGAACGGCGGCCAAGGCGGCATCAGGATCAGGAAGACGCAGCGGATCAATGTCCGCGGACAGATTCCGCCCGAGTACGTGATGACGACCAAGGTGCGACGTTCCGATGGGAGCAACGAGGAAGTACCGATTCCGACCACCGTGGCGAACTTCGAACAATTCCGCATGCTTTCGGATCGCGGAATGATCAAGGATCGCTACGAGTATGTGATTTCGGATGACGCGGTGCCGCCCGGCCTGGGGAGCGGTTTGAAATGGGAGGTCGACTTCTTCCTCAAGCCCGACGGCACGTACTTCCCGTGGGTCAAACTCGACCTTGAAGTGCGTAAGCGGACGAAGGACGTCGCCGATCTGCCTGCGTTTCCGTTCCAGGCTCTGGAGTGGATTCTCAAGCAGACGGGCGAGCGCAGTGCCGAGGAAGAAACGAAGCTGCGCGGAATCTACGAAGAGTGCTTCTTGGCGAAGAATTGCTACGCGACCAACTTCGTTCGCCAGCAACCTGTAGAAACATGACGGACATAACGCCAGAGTGGAACAAGTCCACTCTGGCTTTTATGCCGTCTAGACGCCCTCTTTTCCCCGAGAAGGCGCTAGGTCATGCCGGAGCGCTGGCCAGTTGAAGGTTCAGCGTCAGGACGCCCTGGAAAGCGAGCGATGTGGGCTCGGCCGCGAGAACAGCACCGACGACCGAACCGTAGGTGATGTTCTGCACGTCTGCCTGCGCCATTTGCAAGCCGTAGTAGGCGTTGATCTGGTTGAGCAGCGTGTAGGCGTCCGTCGGCAAGCTCGTGACCTGGATCGGTGTTGGCGTTGATGCATACGCCGTCAACGTGGCCAGATCGATGCGCTTGTAGAGGAAGGTGCGGGAGCCGCGATAGCGACGAGGAAACACGTTCGGGTCCATCGACAACTGAACGAACGTGTCGCGCTGATAGGCGTCGGCAACGAGCGGGGTAGTGCTAGTTGGAATGCCGTACAGCACGCCGGTCGCAGGCAACATGAAGCCGTTGCTCGCGTAGATGAGATCCCGAATGATGTCCTGGGACTTTTTGCTGTAGTCGCAGAGGGGAGTCGGCATGCTAGGGCCCTATGAATGAGCGTTACGAGGGTTCTTTGTGTATTTCCCTCATAGAAATCACGGCATAAAGCCGGAGGGGCTGCCCCGCTCCGGCTTTATGCGTCACGCTCACTGCCCTCTTACTTCATCCGGAGCAGCCGCTTGAGACCATCCTTCCAGCGACGGGCACGAGCCTTCTTCTCCAGACTGACCGCAGCCTTCGCATGACTGCGGGCATGCTCCAGCCAATCAAGTGCTGTGTAGTCGTACATGAACTCGTTCACCGAGGCACCGACCACATAACCATCGACGATGATTGGCGACCCGAGCGTCACCGGCAGGTACACCAGCGTGTCCGGCGTCGACGGCATCACTTCGACCTTGCGCTTGACGAATCCATCCAGATGGGCGAAGTCCACATCACCTATGAAGTGGCTGTAGAGATCCTTCAACCCCTTGACAACGCCGAGCTCAACTTCCCTTCGCCACATCGCTGGATTGGCCGACCACCACCATTGACGACCGTCCTTGCGCGCCCAGAACGAATGCTCTTCGCTCCAGCGCAGGCGATCGCCGGCGAATCCCATCAGGTGACGATGTCCCAGGCGGGAAACGTGGAGACGCTGGACTTCTTCTGGGCCCGTCGCTCCCGCGACCCAGTCGCCCGCACGAACCGTTTCGATCGGCTGCCAGCTCTGATCTGCCATGAGCACGAGGCTTCCTGCAGTGAAGCAGCAGGTATCAGTGCTACCACCGCCTGAGGACGGGGGAGGAGGAGCTGCGCCGTTGATGTAACCATACTGAGGCTGACCGCGGTTCGGCGAACCTTGAATGATCACCGCGTAGCTACGCGGGCTACCCGTCTGACCGACACCGCTTACGCCCGAGTACGCCGTGAACAAGCCGTTGCCGTTTTGGATGAAGCTGTACGAGCGGTCGTTCGACAGCACGACGTTATCGCCCAGCGACGAATGGAAGACCATGTTGTCCAAACTTCCGTTCGCGCAGATAACCGTGACGATGTTGCCGGACCGGAAAAAGCCCTGAATCTGAGCGCCGCCGGGTGCCGTGAAAAACGGGAAACTGCCCGTAACCGTCGTGTCGCCCCCGGTCTGTCTCCAATACGCCGTTGCACCTTGGACCGAGTAGCACAACTCCAAGCTCCGGCCCATGTTGCCAGCCATCGCGCCCGAATAATTGGTGCCGTAGTACTGGGTTCCGGTCTCCGTGACCGGATGACCACTCGCGTTGATCTGCGCTTGCGCATTGGCCAGATCGCCGCCGAGGTTATTCCACGGCCCCACTGCACCCAACGCCTGCGCGCTGACCCCATGCGGGTTGTTGTAGTTCCCGATGTGATTGTTGATGCTGGCCGAGTTCGAGTTGAAGATTCCCGCCATCCAGTTCGCGGCATTGTTAATGGCGTCGGCGTACTGCGCTTGCGTCATCCCACCAAGCTGGCCGATCGTCACGCCGTGCGGATTGCTCCGGTTCGCAATGTGGTTGGTCAATGTGGACATCAGCGTCTGCAGCGCCGCCGCTGTCCACGTTCCAAGTTGCGCCGGGGTCACGCCGTGCGGATTGTTCGTGTTCGCGACGTGCGCGCTCAGCGCCGAGCTCGCGCCACTCGCACTACTCGAAACCGTGGCTGCTGCTGCTGCGATCGCCGATTGAATTGCCGGCACGCTTTCCGTGCCCAGTTGAGTCACCGTCACCTGGTGCGGATTGCCGGTATCGTTCAGGTGCGCGGTCATCACAGCAGCGTTCGCGCTGATGGTTCCGTTCACCGTCGTTTGCGCAGCGCTGATCTTTCCATTGGCCTGCGACACCGAATACATTCCGACCTGGGCCAGTGTGACCCCGTGCGGGTTACTCTGGTTCGACGTGTGGTTGGTCAGCGTCTGAGCGACGTTGGCGTCTCCTGCCTGGCGCGCCTGCGTCTCCACGAGGATCGCAGCATCCTGCTGCGCCTCGGTGAGCGCGCCGAGTTGGGCGGACGTCACCTGGTGTGGGTTACTGTGATTTGCGATGTGACCAGCAAGCGCCGTGTTCTGGGCCGATACAACCTGGAGCTCGTCGTTCTCCATCGCGTCCGCATATGCCCGAACTCGAGACTGCGCCAGCGGATCGCCCATGATCGCGAGCTGCGCGATGCGGTCGATAGCATGCACCACGTACTCGAACGTGATGAGACCCGCCTGACCGTCGTCATGCATCGCCTCAGATGCAGGCAGATCGGATACCCGGTCTACTACGGACGGCCACGTCGAAGGCCGCGTCGCTGGTTCGAACGTGCCGACTTCGGTTGCGAGCACCGTTTGTGGTGTTGCGAAACCGGCACCCAGCGCCTGGTACTCGATTACGAGGTTGCCGGAGACGCTGGGGTCGGTCACGACGACGAGCGAGACGATGTTGGTGTCGTTCGGGGTGCCGTACTTGGTCGTCGCCAGATCCATCAGGCCCGTGGTGAAGTACTGCGATGGGGTGACGGGATTGTTCGAGGTCGAATCGGTGATCTTCAGGGTCGATTCGTAGAAGCCGCCGTATACCGGGGCAAACGCGCGAACCAGCCCCGATCCGATGCTGTGGCTCTCCGACGTGATGTGATTGGTCGGTGCCTTCGCCGTGGGATCCAGCGGCAAAGTCAAGACTTCTGACATGATGTTTTCCTCCCACCAAGCGCCGGCTTAGTGATACGAAAGGTTGTAGACCGCCGTTGCCAGCGCGCTCTGCCACTGGGCGTAGGTCCACCCTCCCAACTGAGCGACCGTCACGTTGTGCGGGTTGCTGTAGTTGTAGATGTGGCTGTTGATCCAGTTCGTCTGTGGGTTCAGGTACGAGACCTGGGCAGGCGTCGTGAAGTTGTTGGCGATGTTGTTGTTGATCTGCGCTGCGGTCAGCGTGCCAACCTGCGCCGTCGTCACCTGGTGCGGGTTGTTGCCGTTACCAACGTGACCTGCTACGCCGCTATTTATGTTGCCGATGCTTGCGCTGTCCCACCCGTTAATCTGGGTGAGCGTCACCTGATGCGGATTGCTCGTGTTCGCGATGTGCGCATTCATCGTCGCCTCATCCGCGTTCAGCTGCGTCGTGACCGGTGACATCGCGTTGCTGATCGTGGTATTGATCTGCGCCGTCGTCTGTCCATCGATCTGGGTGAGCGTAACCAGGTGCGGATTGCTTTTGTTCGCGATGTGGGCACTCATCGCGGCCGCGTCCGTTGAGAGCGTCGTGTTCAGTGCTGTCGTTATTGAGCTCAGGTTCGAATCCGCTTGCGCCGAGGTGTAGCCGCCTGCTTGCGCAGCAGTCACTTGGTGCGGGTTGTCGGTCCGCGTCGCGTGCGCCGTGATATTCGTCGTCAGCGTTGCATCGCCGGCCGTGCGCGCGCTGGCCTCGCTTGCGATCAAGCTGCTCACTTGGGCCGCCGAGTAGACGTCAACCTGAGCGAGTGTCACCTGGTGAGGGTTGTTCTCGTTCGCGATGTGTGCCGCCAGCGCCTGTGCCAAGTTGGCAATGTCCGCGTTGCGCAGCGCTGCCTGCTGGTCCAGGTAGTTGAGTGTCGAGTCGTACGACGAAGCCTTGATGAGCGTCATCGCATTCAAGATCATCTCGAGCCCGCTTACCACGTAGTCCCAGTTGTACGTGTCGCCCACGGCGTGCATGTGCAGCACGGGCGTGAACGTATCCGGCAGGTCCGTGATGTTCGCGAACTTGACGCTCCGGTTATCGTTCGCCAGCGTCGCCACCTCGGTCGCAATCGCTGCAATCGGACGGCTATACTCGCCACCGAGCGCCTGATAGCTCAGCTCGACGTTCGGACCCACTGTCGGATCCGTGATCACCACGACGCCGTAGATTTCCTGTCCGACTAGGCTCGATGCTTGTTCGTGAAGGAACTGGAACTGATACTGCGTGACGTCAAGTTGCTTTTGCGTGAAGCTGTCGACGATCTCCATCGACGACGCGAAGAACGCACCATAGTTCGGCGCAATTGCTCTGACTGGATCGGTCCCGATCGCGTGGGCGTCGCCCGTCACGTAATTGTCTTTACTTTGACCGGTTTTATCCAGCGGGTACCGATAGAGATTCGGTGTCATGTTTCCTTTACTCCGTCGATCAGCCCGGGCTGTGCAGCGTGCTGTTGATGAGGTTCTGCAGATACGCGCCGGTGTAGGCACCGCCCGTGTTATTCACGTTGTCCCCGTGCGGATTGTTCTGATTACCCACGTGGGCGTTGATCGTGCCGTTGAGCGCATTGACTTCGTTCACAACCACCTGATACTGGTAGGCGATGTTGTTGTTGATGTCCGTAGCGCTATACGTGCCGAGCTGCGCGATCGTGACCCCGTGCGGGTTGCTCAGGTTATTGACGTGTGACGAATACGGAGAAACGATCGAATTCTGGATCGTTGTATAAGTCCACGTTCCGATGTTGGCTGCCGTATCCCCGTGAGGGTTGCTTTTGTTCGAGGTGTGCGCATTGAGCGAGCTTTCGAAAGCGGTCACTTGCGTTTGCAGCGTCGCTTTCTGGGACGCCACTGCACTTGCGATCTGGCCCGTAGTCCAGGTGCCGATCTGAGCGGCGGTGACTTGGTGCGGGTTGCTATAGTTCGCAATGTGTGCGTTCTGCGTCGTCTCGTTCGCCGTGATCGTCGCCTGCAGCGCAGTCTGCATCGCGGTCATCGCTGCATCCGACTGCGTCGTGCTGAATGCTCCGAGCTGCGCGGTCGTGACCTTGTGCGGATTGGTGTGGTCCGCGGCGTGCGTATTGAGCTGACCTTGGATCGACGAATCCCCGTTGACGCGATTTGTGGTCTCTGTCGCGAGCGCAGCGGTCGTCTCCTCGGTCGTGTATGAACCGATCTGATGCGCCGTCACCTGATGCGGATTGGTGAAGTTCGAGGCGTGAGCGTTAAGTGCAGTGTTAGCTGCAGCGATCTGACCGATCAGTTCCTGAATGACGGCTTCGGCATACGCTTGCAGCTCCCCCTGGGCCGTTCCCTGACCCAATTGGATTGCGCTTCCGAGACGATCCAACGCGACGACGACGAACTCCATGCCGTACATGTCGTCAGCGATGTGCTGGTGAGGTGCGACCGGGTACTTGCTCGGCTTGTTCGTAATGCTCGCCCAGGTAGCAGGTGCGTCATCAATCTGCAAGCCAGTGACGGCCGTGGTCACAGCAGCCTGAGAGATGCTGTTGACGCCGCCCAGCGCCTGGTACATCACGCTGACATTCGGACCCACGCTCGAGTCGGTAATGACAATGCTCGCGTCGATCTCCTGCCCGTACCGCATCGAGGCCTCGACGTCCATCTGAGTGGCGTAATACTGCGACCCTTGGACGAGAACCTTATTCGTGGTCGTGTCTTTAACGACCAACGACTTCCGGAAAAAAAGACCGTAGTTGACCGGAAACGCCCGCGTGCCGCGCGTTCCGATCGTTTGGACCTCAGCCGTGATGAGATTGCTGGCTGCGCTACCGGTCGGGTCCAAAGGTAGCGTAAGCGGTGGCGTAGACATAAGGGTTGACTCCGGCCAGAGCACAAAGCCCGGCTTGAATACATACGGCGACCACGCCCAAGCCCACGCTGGGCGCACCTGCCGCCTAACGTGGGTCTTGAGGGGATCGGAAAAGACGATTTAGGTGGTACCGTTCACAGCGTTGGCGAGCGTGGTAAACGCAGTGGTCAACTGCGTGAGCATGTTGCTCATCTCGGACGCCAATGCGAACGTGTCCGACGTCGTATAGACGATGCCCGTCGGTTCCGTCGTGACCTGCGTGATCGTCGACAGGAACTGGCTGGTGTTTTCCGAGAGCGACGTCACCGAGATCTGGTTCGTGTGACCCGGCGTTTTCATCCAGACCGTCAGAACCGGCGCATTCGCGTTGGTCGTGTCGATTGTGTAGCCGAAGACAGCGGTGGTCGTGCTCAGACCGCTCAGGCTGATCGCCTGCATCGCAACGTTGTTGGTCTGAGTCGTATCACGTACCGAGATACGCAGGAACCACGCACCGCTCTGCGCGTCAGTGGTTGCATCGCCGCCCGTCACAATCCACTGAACGTCCGGAAACACCGTCTGCGCCTGCGCGCTACCCGGCATGTTCAGCTGCCCGATTGGCGTCCAGACGTTTGCTGCTGCGTTGGTATTTGACGGAACGGATTCCTGCGCTGCCACCACGCCCGAGGTCCAGAGCTGCGCGTTGCTCGCTGCGATCGCTGCTGCCTGCAACTGCGACGCCGATTGACCGCCCAATGCCGTCGCGTTCGCTGCCGTGCCTGCGAGAATTGCCGACGTCAGCTGAGCCTGTGTCAAGCCGTTAAGCTGGGCCGAGTTCGCTGCGGTACCGGCAAGGATGGAAGCGGTCAACTGCGAGACATTCTGACCACCCAGCTCCAGGGAGTTGGCTGCGGTTCCCGACAGGATTGCAGACGTCAGCGCAGCCTGCGTCAGGCCGTAGACCAGGTTCGCATTCGCCACCGTCGCGTTCGCGATGTACGTGTCCCAGTCCGAGGGCGACATGCCGCCGAACATCTCCGAGTCGTTCGCCGTGCCGCCGGACACATACGTCTGGAACTGCGCGGGCGTCATGCCGCCGAGCATCGTCGCGTTGTTTGCCGTGCCAGCCAGAATCTGCGAGGTGAGCTGCGCGACCGTCAAGCCGCCCAACAGAGAACTGTCCGCCGCCTTGCCCGTCGTGGTCAGATAGCTCTGCAGCATGGAGTCGACCTGGGCGCTCGAATACGCGCCAACCTGAGCAGCCGTCACATGGTGCGGATTGGTAAAGTCCGCCTCGTGCGTCGTAATCAGTCCCATCGCGCCGCTCGCATTGAGCGCAGCGGCCGTCGCGGCTGGTGTCATGTACAGGTCGTTGCTCGTACCAGCGATCGCGTCTGCGGTCGTGGCAGTCGACAGGTTTCGAACGTTGCCGAGACCTACCTGTGCCGCGCTTACCTGGTGCGGGTTGCTGATGTTCAGCAAGTGAGCGTTCAGTGACGAGCCCAGCGAATTGTTGATCGCAGCCATCGTCGTGGCGGGCGTCATGTACAGAGACGTCGAGACGCCTGCTGCCGCGTCCGCGGGCGTGGCCACACCGTAGTTCTGGACGTTCCCCAACCCCACCTGAGCAGCCGTCACATGGTGCGGGTTCGTGTAGTTCGCAATGTGCGAGTTCATCGGACCGAGCACCTGCGACTGAATCGCCGCGGCGGTGGTCGCTGGCGTCATGTACATGGTGGTCGAGGTGCCCGCGACCCCGTCACTGTTTGCCGCCGGCGCGTAGTTCTGAACGTTCCCGAGCCCGACCTGAGATGCGGTCACGACGTGCGGATTGTTGTGGTCCGCTTCGTGTGCGGCCAGGCCCGTGCCACCGGTCTGCTGGAGAACCGTCTGGATGCCGGAAAGCGCGTCGACCACCTCCGTCATTCCGACGAGATCGTTGATGTCCCAGCTGTGTGCTTCGGGCGGGAATGCGTAAGGCGTGCCGCTGATTTCTTCCCACGACGTGGTGCGGGCATTGTCCAGCGTGTTCGCGAGCATTGTCGCGATCTGCTGCGCGCTCAGCGTCCAGACACCACCGACCGTCTGATATTGAAGGGATACAATACCGGCGAGTGCCGTGTCGATGAAACTGATCGAGCCGTACACCCGTTTCGCACACGCTCGGCTTGCCGAGATGAACCAGTGCGTGAAATAGAAGTCGACGCCTTCATGGAGCGTGCTGATCTGACCGGACGTGTCCTTGTAGGTGATCTGGACAGTGTCAGCGAAGAACGGCGCGGCGGCCGGAATGATGAGGTGCTGGTCCCGAAAATTCTGAGCTACCAGCTGTTGTTGCTCGCCCTTGATCAGGTTCGATGCCAGCGAACCCGTCGGATCGAACGGATACGAAAGAGTGGATGTGGACATGCTGAAGACTCCCGAACGCCGGAAAGCTCATCGTATGGTTAGGTCAACTTGACATACGATTACGATTCGGTCGCTCGGAGAGACGCATGTATACCCTGGTATCTGCCATTGGCAAGTCGCTCGCAAACGGCGAAAAATGGAGCGCCATTGACCTTGGCAAAATGACTTTCGCCAAGGTAATTCAGAACTATTCGACCGTCTACGCGGTCCTTTCGAACCCGTTTCTGGCAGGCAACGTTAGCCTGAATCTGAACAAGATCCTCCCGAAGATCACCAACCAGTTTCAGACATTCAACGCGTATCTGGCTGGCCTCGGGAACACGGCGCTACCGACCTCGACGACGATCCCCACGCTCTCGACGAAGTACGCGCGCTATCAGGACGGCTTTCGCGCGGGGTATGCCATCACGCCCATCAGCTCGCGAGCGTCGGTCACCGCGCCCTTGCCGACTTCGGAAAAGGCCGACCTCCTGCTGACGCGCTCGGACATCAACTACGAGACCTTCTACGAAAGCTGTCTGGTCTCCGTGAACGGCTTCTTCCACCTGATCGACACCGACAAGCAAACAGGCGTCTGGGTGACGGACGGGATGAAATCCTGCATCCATTCGAAGAAGAACAAGCTCGGCATCGTGAGCTTTCAGGATCTGGGCGCGCTCACGCACATTCCGATCACAAGCGACATGTTCTTCAAGCAGAAGAGCACGCAGTCTTACGCCAACCATGCCTACCTGAATTTCGGGCGTGACCTCACGAACTACACGGTGATGGTGGTGATCGGTGGGTACCTGCATGTGCTCGATTCGAAGACTGTCCGGTTGGTGGGGAAGAATTCGATCATGATCGACTTCAACAACTTGCCGCTGTTCGAGCGTTACTTCGAGTCGAAGCCGCACATCGATCTGTCCGGGCTGCCGCTCACGAGCTACCCGAACAATTCGGAAGCGTTCTCGGTGGACGAGATGCTCTCGGATGCGTTCATCGAGGCGTACCTGACGCTGTCCCAGTCGTTTGTCGTGTTGATCGACAACACCGAACTCTGGACGGATCTCGTGCGGGTGCGAGCAGCGAAATTTCCGAATCTCTACGTGAGCTACGTGGAGCCACAGTGGCCGCTCGTCGCGGGATACGGGAAGGTGTCGGAGTACTGGTCCGTTGAGGAGGATGGGCAATGGGCACTGACCACGGAAGACACGTTGCGCGACAACTATCTCTTTCACACCGTTGAAGCCAAGGCGCAGGTGACGCTGACCGATTCACGCAACCCGATGAACCCGCAGGACATCAGTTCGGCATTCTTCCTCCGGATCGGCTGTGACATCGACGTAGGCTGAGCAAACGGCATAAGAGCCAGAGAGGACGCGAAGTCCTTTCTGGCTTCTATGACGTCTGCTACCTACGCGGCGGCTTCTTCCAGCAACAACTTGAACTTCGCCTCCACCCACTTCGCCACGGCCGTACGGGCCAGTGCCGGGAGCATCTCGACGGGTTCGAAGCCCACCTGCGCACCGTAGCGCAGCACGTACACCTTGGCATTGGCGTCCGGAAGACCGTCGACGAGGACGGCCGCGCGTTCCGTGTTGATCAGGAGCTGCGTAGCCTTGGTGTCTCGATTCTGGTAAAAGCCAGATGGCCAGCTCTTGAGGCGCGACTCCTCGATCCAAAAGGCATCTTCCTGCCAGCGTTTCAAGCTACGACTGTTCCTGCCGAGCCCACCTCGGCCGCCGGTCACTGCGCCGCTGTTCAGATAAGAGACAAAGATGCTCTCCGGACCGATGAACGCCTTCAACGACTCGCGCTCACGCTCCTGCTCGTGTGCCTGCGCCGGCGTCGTGGCCGGGGTCGGACCATCTGCCGGCGTGGGCTGCTCGGTCGCCGCCTGAACCCGCTTCAGATCCGCTTCGCTGACGTGGTCGACCATGTCCACAAGCTGCGACTGGCCTGCGGCGCGGAGCGCGTCTTTCAGGACGGTCTTCGCGGTTTCGAGCGCGTCAGCCATTGACGGCGCGAGGGGAGCCTTGTGCTTGTCTTCACCGGCGTCGAATCGGTCGACCTTCCAATCCGAGCCGATGTTGACTTGTGCCGCGCCCGGAACGACCAGGTCTACCGGTTGCGCCATAACGTCCGACGGACGGTCACCGGCGTCCGGCTGCGGAGCCTGAGAGGGTTGCGCAGCAGCCAGGTTCAGTTGATCTTCGGAGACGTGCTGGAGGCGGAGCGTTAGTTGCAAAAGCGCGCGTTGCGCGCTGGTGAGATGCTGGTTGACCGCCGTCAGCGTGTCGATGATTTCTTTGACTTCCATCTTCTTGTTTCCTTTTAATGCATGGTGACGTGTGTGTTGTAGACCTTCGGCACCGCAATGTTCCGGGCGTCTAACACGCAGACCTGCGCGTTCGTGAAGGCACCGTAGTGGGCCTCGAAGTGCGAGATCATGTAAAGCTGCGTGAAAGGTTTCGTGTCCATCAGTGTCTTGATGGCCATGACTGCCGCGTGCTGATGTTCGAGGTCGAGCGTCTTTCCGAACTCGTCGAGCGTCAGCGGACCGTGGTCGAGATGCAGGCGATTCAGCGCGACGACCTTGAAAGCCAGATCGACGATTTCCTGCATTCCACTACTGCCGCGGCTGACGTCCGCAACGATGTTGTCCCGACTACCGACGAGAAGAGGAAACTTGTAGTCCAGCTCCGCGCCGCGCTCACTCGACATCCCGCACGGCAGAACTTCAAGCGGGTACGCCCAGATCTTGCGAATCAACTGGTTCATCTGGTGGGTAAAACTTCTGATCGATCCCAGCAACCCGTCTGCAATCAGTCCGTCCGTGGGCGAGAGTCCGCGAACACTCACTCGCAAGGCCTCCTCTTCCAGCGTCCGACGAGCGATCGTCTTGTTGAGACTTTCGACGATGGCCTTCTGCTGGTTGAGCGCGTTCAGGATTTCTTCCTTGCGGGCGAGCGTGCTCTGGGTCTGCTGGATGCACTGCTGGATCGTCATGCGGCGCAGCGTCTCGACCTGCATTTCCGTGAGATCGTGGAAGCTCCTCCGAGCAACCTCGATCTGCTGCGCCAGGTCAATCGCTTCCATCAGCTGGCGACGGTAGAGGGCGAAAGCGTTGAGATCTTGCCGAGCTTCGCCGAGCGTCTTGGTGAGCGCCTCGATCTGCAGACTGGACTCGCCGAGCTTCACGGAGACTTCGGCAAGGTTCTGGTCGCCGAGCTCTTCCGACTGGACGAGAAGCTTAGTTAGTTCCTCAATGTCGTCGATATGGCGCTTCGCCTTGACCTCCAGTTCGAGATCTTCCCGAAGGACCCCAACCAGCATGTTGGCCGCTACCTTCGGTGCCGACTTCAGATGATCGGTCTCCAGCAGGTGATCCCAGAAGGGACGCAGTGCGGGTGTTCCGCGGATCGTCTGATGCACTTCCCGAAAAAGCTCACCATACGACTGAATCTGCGCGATCCTTGCCTCCGTTTTCCCGACCAAGGCTTCCAGAGACTCAAGCTCCGTCTGGTTCCTCACGATTTGAAGGGTGAGCACATCGAGTGCTTCCAGACTCACTCCATGTGTAAACGTGTGCTGGCATTTCGGGCAGGTCGTCGCACCGTTTGCCTTGTGCTGTTCGAGGTGCTGCTTCTTCGCTTGGAAGTGAGCGAGCTCCTGTCCCTTTTTTGTACGAAGCTCCTTGTACGTTAAGAGCTCGGCGCGCGATTCATCTAACTTGGCACGGCTGAACCGTTCATCTTGGTTCTCCGGCAGGCGGTTCAATAGGTCAAACATCGCCTCGTGAATCGACTCGAACGATTGCATCGCTACCGCCGGATCAAAGCCTTCCAATTTCAGTTGTCGACTTCTGAGCAATGCATCGCGTGCGTCGCGCGCTTGCTGAATTCGAAGCTGAACCGACTTGACCCCATCAGTGCCGCGCTTCTTCAGGATTTCGACCGTCTCCTTCAACTTTTCGTGGTCGGTCACGCTCTTTGTGAGCACTGCCTCCTGCGCGGTAATTCGGTGCCGGACCGTGTCCATGTGTCGGTCGACATCCTCAACCGAATTGAACACCGGCGTGACCAACTCGTACCAATCGTTCCGGTATGGGCGAGCGGGCGACTCCACGCGAAGGTTCAGCAATCGCTCACTCAGCACCCGAAGCTGGGCTTCCGTTGCCATCCGCGCAGAATCGACTTCTGACAGCGGGCGCTCGATCGGTGCGCGCATCTCAATCAAACGGGTGAGTTCGACGTGGAGCTCTTTCACGTCTTTGATCAGCTGCTGCTGTTCTTCTTCCGAGATGATCTTCGCCTGCTCGATCACGAGCTGCTTCTTGTCCAGCTTCAGTGCGCCCGACACGTTCCGAAACTCTTCCCGCAACTTGTTGTACACACCGATGGCGTAGTCGTAGTTCGTTTCCGCGAGCCGGGTGAACCACTCCCGACGACGAGACGGACCCATGCTAGTGAACTTCTCCACGCCGGTCGCCAGATCGTGCGATTCCGCCGTTATCCCGAACTCCTGCTTGACGAGTTCCTTCTGCACCGCCCCGGTCCCGCCCGGGTTCTGCTCCTCGCCGTCCTTCATGAAACTGTGCTTGTTGCCGGACGCGAACGTGCTCGTCAAAACGAACTGATGTCCGCGATCGACGATATGAACCTCTTTGCTGCCCTCTTTCGTATAGAACGCCGGGTTCCCGGGCAGCGGCGTGAGCTCCTCGATGAGTGAGGACTTGCCCGAGCCGTTGGTGCCGAGGATTAGCTGGATCAGCTCGGTCGGACGGATCTCGAACGTTTCAATCTGGTTGAGCTTGAACCGCTTATAGCCCTTCAGTTTCAGTGCCGTGTAGCGCATTGCGGTCCCCTCCTTTGTTGTTCCACAGACGATGATCCTATGGCGTAACTTTTACCAAGCGAGTCAGAAATGGGTCCTTCCCAACTCAAGTTTTTCAGCAACGGCATCGTCGCCGCGAACAAGCCTCTTTCAAGCAACGAAATCGAAGTCACCCCTATCGAAAAGCTGCCCTTCCTGAACGGCGAACTGTCCGATATGGGTAGCCAGATCACCGCGTCAGGTGCGGACAACACGGGCTCGGCCTACAAGACCCAGGTCGCGTCGTCCAACACGGTGAAGGCAACGTGGCTCAAGCTGGGCGCGGGCAACCGCATGACAGCACCGGACGTGCGCCGCGGCGCGACGGTGGCGCTTTATCAATTCGCGGATGAGGACAAGTACTGGTGGACGACGCTGACGGACGACTCCGCGCTGCGTAAGCTGGAAACGGTCGTCTGGGCGTTCAGCGGAACGGCTGACGAATCACAGGGCACGGATGCGACCAACAGTTACTACATGGAAGTGTCGACGCACCAGGGATTGATCACCCTGCATACGTCGAAGGGCAACAGCGAGCCCTACGGCTACGACATCCAGCTCAGCACGAAGGAAGGCTACTTCCGCATGCAGGATGACATCGGCAATTACCTGATCCTGGACTCGACGCAGAACCACTTCGAGTTCGGCAACGGTGATCAATCGGTGCTACAGATGCTGAAGCAAAATCTGGCCATGGCGACGCAGGAATCGATCTCGATGAAGACCAAGAACTTCAACCTCGAGGCGCAGACGTCGAATATCACTTCCAACACGCTCGGCATCAAAGCCACCACCACGCACAACGGCGACTTCACGGAGAACGGCGCGATGGGGCTGAACGGCGACATGACCACCGCGGCGGGCGGCGGCGGTAGTGGAGGAACGGCAGGCAGCGGCAAGATCACGATTGCTGGTCAGACGGAGCTGCTCGGCGATATGGATGTCAAGGGCAACGTCTCGGCGGTCACCATTGCGGCGACCCAGTCGATCACGGCACCGAACCTAAAATACAACTAAGCGACATAAAGCCCAGGGGTCTTCCCCTGGGCGCTTATGCCGTCTTTTAGGACGAGACGCTTTCCGTGTTCCAGGCCTTGTAACCGACTGGAACCGAATTAACGAACGTGCTGCTGCCCGGGTTGTAGGTCACCGAGTCGGAGATCTGCCACGTCGACACTGCCGGGAAGACCTGTGCTGCAAGGCCGTCCTGCGTGCAAATGCTTGCGATCGAGATCCCGCCGATGTTGCCTTCCGGATTCTGCTCGGTCGGCGTGCCGCCGTTCCACTGTTGCGTGATCGGGTTATAGAACCAGATCAACTTGGCCGAGAGGTTCACAGCAATACCTACCGTACTGCCCTGCATCGGCGCCTGCGAGCCAATCGCGTTTACCGTGGCACCCAAGTAGAAGATCCCGCTCGTCACCTTCGACATGTTGGTGTACATCATGATGCCGTTGGCGTCGGCGCCCAGCTCGCCGTTCGGCGCTTCGAGCTGGTTACAGATACCGAAGCCGACCGCGCCCGTGAGGCGGTTGATCGTGGCTTCCGCGTACAGCAGGCCCGAGGACTGACCGTATGTGGTCCGGGCGGTCTGCCACTCGTTCTTCGTACCCACGACGGTCATGTTGGAACTCTGAAGCACCATGCCCGACGGCAAGACGGACGAGTCGAACGTCGCCGTGACGGTCGGCGTAGTGCCACCCCCTCCGGTATTTCCTCCGTCTCCACCAGAAGTTGTCGTGTGACCCCAGACGCTGTAGCCTGACGGAGCGGTATTGACGAAGGCTTGATCACCGAGGTTGACTGTGACCGTGTCGGCCGTCTCGAGCACGCCACCGTCGCCGGTCATTTCGACCATCGCGCACGGATAGACATATCCGTTATAGCCGGCGGACATGATCCCACTGATGTCGATGCCGCCAACGTTCCCGACCGGATCAGCCGATTCGTCGCCATTCCAGAGCCCTGTTTCTGGCATGAGGAACCACACCAGCTTCGCGTCCAGATTGATCGCCATCCCAAGCGTGTCGCCGGCCGACAAGTTGAACTTGCTCTGCGTGGTACTGATGAACGCGTTGTTGGTCTTGACGCCATTTCCGGCGTCGGTCCCGCAGAACGCCATGATGCCGTTTCCATCACTGCCCACTGAGGCCAGATCTTCGCGACCGTTGACCAATCCCAGGCCCACCGCGGTCGAGAACCTGACGATCGTCGCCTCGACGTAATACAGACCGCTGTTATGGGCAACGATAGAACGCGCTGCCCCAAAGCTCATCGGCGCAGCGACCGTAAGATTGTCGTCCTCCAGCACGAGCCCGTCCGGCAGGCTTTGCGGATCCAGCGTATTCGAGACGTCGCCTCCCCCGCTCGAGACGATGTTGCCGTTCGCGTCGATCAGTCCGGCGGAAATCATCGACGAGATGAACGACGTAAGCGACGTGACCTGTTGCTGGCTGCTGGTGAGCTGATCCTTCAGCGCCAGAAGCTGCGCCGTGGGAGTACCGGCCTGGCTGATCGCGGCATTGCGTGTCGAGGTAATCGCCGCATGCTCCGTCTGACTGATCAATGTCTTCGCCGATACTGCCAACGACTTGATTGTGGGCGTCACACCGATTGCGTCCTGCACGGCCAGCGACACTTTCGATTTCACGTAGGTGAGATCGAGAGAATCCGGCAACGCTCCGCAATGCACACCCAGCACGATGCTCGTATACGGAACATTGTTCTGGCTCGGCATCTGGGTAATGTACGTGTTCGGCAGATAAAGCCACGTACCGCCCGTCGCCTGCAGCGAAACAATTGACGCGCCCGCAGACACGTCATTTTGGAAATCCGTTTGCGTGAGACCGCTCGGCGAGTAGTACAGCGTGAACGGATCCCCTCCGCTCCCGATGATGTCGCTCAGCAGTCGGACGGCGACGCAGCGGTATGCGACGCCGGCTTGCAGCTTCGCGTCGAAGGGACTTGCCAGCGTCCACAGGCCCGACGATCCGATATTCGGATTCAGAGGGGTGGTCATGATGCTCCTTGTCTAATACTTACTGGGTGTTTGCGACGTACACGCCATCCGCGCCGAACTCCGCGACGTTTGAGATCGGGAAGTTGGCCTTCGCCACCATCAGGTAGTTGATGCCGTCGTAGGTCGCCACCAGATAAAGAACGTTGTTGCGCGTGAGCTTCGTCATGCCCGCCGGCACGTTGCCGTACTGCGTCAGTCCCTCGGCCGCCGCCAACATCTGGCCCAGGAGCAGAACGAAGTTCTGCGTGTCCGTTGCCATGCGTGCGAAGTCCAGACTCTGCGACGGCACCGAGAGGATGTCCGGGAACACGTGCTCGATCTGGAACTTCGAATCCTTGTTGTTCGGCGAGCCGCAGGTCACCAGCGCCACCGACTTATACGGATACGTCTGCACGCAGCAGTTGGAATTAATATGAGCCGCCGGGTAACCGGTGGCGACCTGCGTCATCATCGCGAGGGCGCGGGATGGGTTGGCAACGGGTGAGTAAATCCCGCTCACCTGGTTGCGGTTGGGAATCGCGTACTGATCCCACATGGGAATCAGTGTGAACTCCGTTCGCTTGAACAAATCCGGCAGGATCTCCGTCCATTCAGCCTGCGTGTGCGTGCTGTTCGCAAGCACGTATGTGATGATGGCATTGGCGATCGCGTCGATGTTGTTGCCGGCCTGACCGTAGATCAACACGGTCCAGTTAGTCGGGATCGTATTCGTCGGCAGTGCCGGATCGATGTAATCGAAGCTCAGCGCGTCGAGGATCGACTCGGGGTTGTCGCCCTTTGCCGCCTGAATGAGCGTCATCGTGTTGACGAAGGTCTGAGCGTTCAGCTCCGCCTGCACGTTCGACGAGGTCGTGAAGAAGTTGTCCAGATTCGCCATCGGTGGGACGACGACGATCGAATACTCGTCGTACTCCGCCTTGAACGAGGCATCGGCAAACCAGATCTTGATCAGGTTGTCCTTGCCCGTTGCGATCGAGCCGTAAGTCGAGTCGGTCGTGTTCTCCCACTGCAGCCATTCGGGTACCCAGTACGTGCCGTCGGTGACCATGTCCCCGCAGGTGAAGTTCTGTGCGCTCGTCTGAAACTGGTTGAGCAGGCCTGAGAGTATCGTGCTCGCGGCAATCTGGCCGGGGTTCGGCACGGCTTGCGTCTGTGCGAACACCCATGCAGCAATCTGCATCACCTGCGTGACGAGATTTGCTGGCACGCCGACAGCGCCTGCGTCCGGATCCTGACTCAGGAAACTCACGAACGTGAGATCCGGATACGTCTCCTGCGTGTAGTAGATCTTGTCGAGCGAATAGGTGCTCGACTGTGTAGACAGTTCGCCGATGGTTGCGATCGCTCCCGGGGCGTTGTCCGCAAACACATCGTTACTGATAAAGCCTTTAAGCGAGTACATCGCGTTCCCTCTCCCATGACATCGCGGCGACGAAAAGGGCATGGCCAGCCCTTCTCTGGAATAACTACTCAGACTATAAAATTAGCTAAAGGGGATTCACCTTGAGCCCGATTGAATTCATTGGAAAGCTCGTGTGGAGCGCATGGCCATTCGTCAAGGAAATGGTTTTGGATGGCAAAAGTCTCGCCTATGCCTTCAGGAACAGTAAGCGCCGCGCGATCTTCAGCATCGTGATCATGGCGAGCTTCACGCTCAACTTAGTGAATCTGAGCGCGGACGTCCGGCTCTTGTCGATTCTCGCGAAGTACCTTGAGGTCGAGAAGGAATACAAGACGTCACGCGCTGAAGTCATCCGGTTGAAGGCACGCGTCGAACGTGACTGCCTGCCGCCCGAGCCTGCTGCCGCTTCGCTGCCCGCAGCGAGCGCCACGCCTCCAGAGCCGCCCCACGCGGCCCCGCCTGATAGCTATCAGGCGCTCAAAAGCACGTTCGCGGGTCTGCAAGCCGCACACCGCTAACTCACCGCAGGAAATCCACCATGCTCAAGTTCCTATTCGGCGCTGGAATCGCGCTGGGCCTCGCTTTGGCCGGCTGCAACAGTTTCAACAAGACCACCTACTCGAAGTCAATCAGGCGGCGATTCGAGCGGGATCGAGCGACCACCCACCGTCGCAGATCAGCGGGCTGGTCGTAATCATTCCGGACATGCGTGTTGATCCGGCCATCGCTAAATCGCCGCCTCCCACGCCACCGGATGAACCACCCCCGGTCACGAAAGGTCTGTGTCCTGCGTACCGCATGCCGACCCTTCCTCGTGCACCCGACGTCCCGATCAAGCAACTGGATGCCATCAAGCCTTCCGACGATGCTGCTGTGGACGCGCTCGCGCGTGCTCACATCGTCGAGTTGCACAACTACATAGACCAGACACAACGCATTCTGAAGAAGTCATACCAGGACTACGTCAAACGCTGTGAGACGCACAAAAAACATATCGAACATCGCGCTAAGTCTTGAGCAAGGTATTTTTGACGTACCTCCCGAATCCCGTAGTCAGAGACCTCAGGATCGGAACAGTGAGCAAAATACGTGAAGACTGGCTTGAGCATGAGATCGAAATGGCCGTTGCTGGTGTCGACCCGTTTGGCACGCGCGGACTAAAGAAGGAAGAGGTCAGGCCGGTGTCTACGGTCTCTACTTCCCCGAGGTGGACCGTGTCTATTTCGGAAAAACCAACAACTTGTACCGCCGCCGGAACAAACACATGTTCGATCTCGCCAATCGGATCCATCCGAATTGGAAAGTTCAAGGCGCATACGACGCTTCGAACGACAAGCGATTCATGTTTCTTCCATTGGCGTTGCAGGAGAAGGAAGACCGCACCCGGGCGGAACAGACTTTGGTCGATCAGTACTGGGAAACCGGCAAAGTTCTCAACATTTCCAAGGATGCGATCGTCCCTGCCAGAGGACAAGTCTTCACCCGGGAGCGCCTTGAACGGATGTCGCTCATTGCGCGCAAGCACTTTGCCGACAACCCCCATGCACGACAACGGCTTTCCGCAGTCGCTAAGGAACAGTGGAGAGATCCGAACTCGCGACAGCTTCTAGTCGAACGGGCACTTCCGAATCTCAAGCTCGGTGTGTCGGCAACATCGAAGAAGGTTCTCGTCGACGGGGTCCTCTACTTGTCTTACAACGAAGCCGGCAGAGCGCACGGGATCCATCACTCTCACGTCAGCTATCGCATTAACAGCAAGGGTTTCCCCACGTGGAAACTCATCGAGCAAGAAGAAATGACAACTGAAACCGAAGTCACAGTCAAGGAACAGACCGCAGATGCGGTCAAAGTAGCAATGGGGATGTCCCTTTATGCTGATGGAGGCGCTTCGCCGAATCCGGGTCCCAGCGGCTGGGGAATCCATGGTTTCCTCTACTCGGACGAGAAGCCGAAGAAGGGAACGGGTAATGGAGGCTGGCTGTTGACTCAGCGCGGCTACATCACCAAGGCCGACGCTACTCACAGGGGCGGCGTGGCTGAAGTAACACCGATTCATTACGTGGACGGTTACGGCTCGATTCTCGTGTCCCATTCGCCCAAGAAGCCGACCAACAACGTGGGCGAGCTGATGGCTGCGACGCGCGCACTCGAGCACGCGATCAACTACGAGATCAAACGCGTGCTGGTCACTACCGATTCTCAGTACGTGCGCAAGGGCATCGAAGAGTGGGTCGAAGGCTGGCAGCGTAACGGCTGGTTGAAGCGTGACGGCGAACCCGTTGCGAACGATGGGCTGTGGAAGGAATTGATCGCAGCGAAGCAGCGACTCGTTGACCGGGGCGTCGAAGTGGCGTTCGCCTGGGTCAAGGGGCACGACGGTCATCTGGGCAACGACATTGCCGACAAGCATGCAACCCTCGGCGTTCTGCTTTCGCAGCAAGACATCTTCAAGAGCGACGTGACGACCACGGTCGCTGACGGCTACTGGAAGTACGATAGCGAACGCCATCCGATGTTGGCAAACCGCCGGATGTACTTCAACACGGTCAAGGAATATCAGAAGCCGGGCGAATACTATCTCGGCGAGCATGGAACCGAAGACGACCTGCTGGGCAAGCGCATCAGCGATGGCGCGTACTCGGTCGTGCGACTGAAAGAAGCTGATCCCTCCATCGAGTTCGTGCGTAACCATACGACCGATCTCGCGTGCGGGATGGATTCCATCGTCATGATTCGACTCGATCAACTCTTCAGCGCGGTCACCCACAAGGAAGTCATGCGTTATGGGACGATCGCGATGCCACGGGCGAACCTCGGGCGACTCGATCTGAACTGCTTGGACGAGGAACCGGGGCCGGGCCACAAGCGAAAGCCTCTGACGCGAGAGTGCCGTCCTCCCAAGCTTGCCATGCGTGCTGTCGAGGCGCTCTCCGATCTGATCGACAAGCTCGAAATGTATCAGGCTGCGAACCCGCTCGTGACTGCGACGGACCTGACCGAGATACTTTATGAGACACGTGAGAAGCCTGTCGGTAAGAAGGGGGAAACGGTCTCAACCATGGAGCTGCGTCCGCAGTTTGTGGTTGGCTTTGCAGCACTCGAGGTTCAAGCAAACTACCGCGACGGAGACGGGACTGCACAGGTTCCGGTTACCCTCACGCTGGGCATCGACTTGCTCAATCGCAATTCGCTCAAGCGTCTGGAGAAGACTCAACCCAAGGTCACCCTACTTACCTGGCTGGAATCCCCCACGGCGTTCCGATACGCCACTGTGGTGGAAGCAGACGGGGACGTCGGGATCTGGGCGGGCGTCTACTCGAACCTCCGCATGGTCGTATAACCCTTTCCACGTCCTTTTAAGGCATGGCACTCCCAGGACAACGTAGGCCCGTTCTGGCTGCCCTGCCGTTCAGGAGTTTTTTCAATGAATCGTGTCACAGACGTCATTCGAGGCCGGTTCTCGGGTGTCACCGTCGGCATGCGAGTGCGTTTTTCAAGCATGCTCGATCGTCATCTGCCCCAACGCACCAAACGGTTGTTGTTCCTGGCTTCGTTCTCGGCGCAGCTGAAGGCGCCGCAGGAGTTCAACCGCGACATGTTGCACAAGCTGAACAAGATGCTGGACTTGTCGACGGATGATGCGGCGCTCAAGTTCCCCATCCACATCAGCCGTGCGATCTGGCGAAACCGTCCGTTCGAAATGGGCGTGCGATTCGACACCAGAACGCTGCAAGATCAGACGGATGTGCGGGGATTGGGGATGCGGATCGTATCGGCTATGCCAAAGTGGCTACGCTATGGCGACGATTGCCGGATGCTGGGCGATGTCGAGCGACTGTTGCGCAACTGGCAACAGGTGGGCGCATAGCGACGCACGTCATAGAAGCCAGAGAGGGCCTCGCGGTCCCCTCTGGCTCTTATGCCGCTTGCTTACTTGCTGAATGCCCGGATGGCAACGCCCATCGAGTAGTTCACGGCCGTCACGAAGGCCTGCACCTTGTAATACACAGCGCTGTACATCTCGAGCTGCGAGGCGATCTGGTACGCCCCTTCCGAGAGCTCCGTCACCACCTGCGGCGACACGCCTTCCAGTTCGTTGCGTTGAACCTTTCGCTCGATGGCATCGAGCAGCTGACCCGCCTCCTCGATCTTCTTGCTGAGCATGCGACGGTTGACCGAGTCCATCTGCTCGCTCACCGCGTTCGTCAGATTGAAAACGCTCTTCCAATCCGCGTTGCGGGCTACCACGTCCCCGAAGGTCCGGTCGGCTTTCGTCGATCCCGGCTGAAAGCAGGCGCCCAGTTGCTGGTTGTCCAGGTCGCGGGTTCCCTGCAGCTTCTTGTAGTAGCTGGAGTTGAACTCGGAGCTGAACTGGTGATCGTGGTTGGTGACGAGCTGACCCAGGAACAGCGTGTAGAGCGAGAGCTGGTCCACAATCTTTGTGGCATTTTCCACCGCCTGCGAAAGCGCTTCGCCATAGACGAGATAGGGAACCTTCAGGCCTTCCGGCACGCGCGCCGGCAGCGGCGAGATCGACACGTAGTTCCGGCCCGCGATCGCCTCCAGAAACACCTTCTGCTGGCTGGTGATAGGCGCCGTCGATTTGTCGTTCGGGGATACGAGGTTGTAAAGGTCGCGGAAGCCCGCCTGGATGGCCGGGAAGACCCGATGCAAAAGACTCCCGGTGTCTTGCAGGGTGAAGGCTTCAAGCGCCACCACGGCGCGTTGGTTCTCGAGCAGAGTCGTCATAAGGGGTCCGGTGTGAAATAAGCAATAGGGCAGTTCATAAAAATGTACGAAGTCAAATCCATCTTTTGCGCAAGCGTTAGTTATCGAACATAGACGTCCTTACGAACGAGCAGAAGATGACGATTGACTTAAGAACAAAGCTGACACCAGCACCGAATGTCAAGGTGATGATCAATATCGGAGCGGGCTTCGACATTCCGACCGGCCACTACATCAAGGGTCGTCGCAACGAGTCGATCCTGAACGGTGGTTTGGCGCCGTTGACCGGCATTACGGGTATCGGCAACAACTTCAAATCTACGACCGAGCACTACATGATGCTGACCGCGATGTCACGCATGCTGTACTCGGCAGCAAAGACGTACGACACCGAAGTCAACATCCACGAATGGCACTACCGCGAATTCGTCGCCCGAACGGAAGCGTTCCACGGCGAGGATGTGCTGGAGTCGCAGCGCTGGTCGATCACCGACAAGACGGTCTACGTCGGCGATGAGTGGTACAAGAACCACAAGAACGAGCTGGAGGAGAAGAGCAAGCGGAAGGACATCATCGTCAATACGCCATTCTTCAATCGCGAGCGCACGGGCGCATTCACCATGCTGATCCCGACGTTCACCGAGATCGACTCGTTCACCGAGTTCGAGACATCGGACGTGATCGAAATGCAGGACAAGAACGATCTGGGCGAATCCGGCGGCAACACGATTCACATGCGTCAGGGCCTGGCGAAGCTGCGTATCTTGATGGAAGCGCCGCGTCTGCACGGTCAGGCCTACGACTACCTCCTCATGACTGCACACCTCGGCAAAGAGTCGACGATGCAGAATGCCGGTCCGGCCGGCTCCGTGCCGATCCAGAAGCTCAAGCACCTGAAGAACGGCGACAAGATCAAGGGTACGACCGACAAGTTCACCTTCATCACGCACAACTGCTGGCACTGCTACAACTCGGCGCCCTTGCTCGACGGCAACCGCGCGCCGGAGTATCCGCGCAATCAGGACGACACGCTCAAGCTCGACACCGATCTGAACACGGTGCAGCTGCGCAATCTGCGCTCGAAGTCAGGCGCATCTGGCATGGCGTTCACGCTGATCGTGTCACAGTCGGAAGGTGTGTTGCCGTCTCTCACCGAGTTCCATCACATCAAGGAACAGGGTCGCTACGGGCTGGAAGGCAACAACATCAACTACAGCCTCGTGCTGTATCCGGACTGCAAGCTGCAACGCACAACGGTTCGTCGCAAGATCGACAATGATCCGCTGCTGCGCCGGGCGCTCAACATCACGAGCGAGATGTGCCAGATGAGCTATCTGTGGCACACCATGGCGCCGGAACTGAAGCTGACGTCGAAGCAACTCTTCGACAGCCTGAAGGCACTGGGCTTCGACTGGAACGTCCTGCTGACGACCCGCGGCTGGTGGACGCATGAGCTGGGCGAAGCGCACGAGCTGCCGTTCCTTTCGACGATGGACCTGCTGCGCATGACGCTGCCGAAGGAACACCCGGACCATTACTTCCCGTACTGGATGGGTGAAGACAAGCGTCCGCTGCCGCAGTATCAAGAACTGATTCAACGCATTGCCGAACGCGACGGTCTCCTGCACGCGATGGCAGCCTAATCAAGAGGTCCCTATGGACGCAGACAAGCAAGAAAAGATCTCGCAAGTTCACCCCTACCTGCAAGCAAACCTCGCAGTCGTGATGGATCCCGTCAACGGCACCTTTAAGTTCCGCGTCGGCGAGGAAGTTCGCCACACCAAGGGCGGCGTCTACATCATCACGGGCCTGCCGAGCGAGTACGTGCTCGAGCATTCCCGCGAGCCGGCTTACGCGTACATGATGATCGACGGCCGCATCTGCGTTCGTTCGCAGGCGGAGATGGAAGACGGTCGATTTGAATCCGTTCCGGAAGGAACTGCCCTCGCCTACGCTGCCGAGAAGCAAGCCGCTGACCGGTGAATCGTGCTGCCGCGCTCAATGTGCGGTAGCGCACGTTAATAAGATTACTAGAGAATTTTTACTGCCATGACTCATGATGTAGAAGAAACCTCCACCGAGGTACCCGCAGGTGAAGCCATCGAGAATCTCGTCGCCCACGTGACGCAACTTCTCATCGCCAAGGACCATCCGAATCCGGAAGCATGGAAGCAGTATCTCCAGCCCGGCGTGGACACCCTGCCCGATCCAGACTACCAGCAGTTCGCGATCAATCGCGCATGGCGTGTGATCCTCGGCAAGCTCAACGAGGCCAAGGGCGTCGACACGATGGACGTGCGTTACTGCCTGATCGATCAGAAGGGTTCGGTGGAGAACTGGAAACGTCTGTTCGAAATGGGAGTCCTGCCTTGCATCATCGAGCACTCGCTGCCCCTCTCGGAATGATCGAGCACTGTGCGTTGTCACATGCAGCAATCGGCGACTTCGGTGAGGCGATTGTCGTGGCCGGTGGTCGTAACTTCAACGACTACGCACAGTTCGTCGATTGCCTCGAAGCGTATCTCTGCATGGAGCTTCCCACGGCTCGACCGATCTTCATCTCTGGGAAAGCCAGTCGCGGTCCAGATTCTATGATTATCCGATGGTGCCGTGAGAACGGCCGCGCGTGGACTGAGTTCCCGGCAGATTGGGATGATCTGACAGTGCCTGGTGCTGTGATCCGAATCAATCGCCGTGGTAAGCGGTACAACGCTGCGGCAGGTCATTTCCGCAACCGCCTCATGGCTCAACACGCGACTCACGTCGTGTGCTTCTGGGATGGCCGCTCACCGGGCACCCGGAACATGATCGACGAGGCGCGCCGCTGTCAGATCGAACCCAAGATCTTTTTGATCGATCCTGATAGGAAAGAAAGCAATGACCAAAGCTTTAGGGAAGAGAGCCGAGACCGAGGCGTTAGGTGCGGACTCGTCTGAGCAAAAACCGCCAGGTCGCCGCGGACTCTATCTGATTGGTGATCTGACGAACGGGAAGATGTACATCGGAAGTAGCGAAAATGTGCCGAGAAGAGTATCTCAACATTTCAGCGACCTTCGCGGTGAGCGACACAGCAACATTCATCTTCAGAGATCGTTCAACCTGGGACACGTGTTCAGCGTTCAGCCAATCTACACCGACCGGGAAACTGACATTCGCGGCGTTGAAAGAAACCTGATCGAGGAGTTCAATCGAAAAGACTTCCTCTACAACATCGCCCTGGACACGACGGCTCCAACACTAGGGACGAAGTGGACGGAAGAGCAACGGGCGAAGATTCTCGCTTAGCGCGCCGGCTACCGACATTCCCCCGAGACAAAGGAGCGAATTCGGCAGGCCAACCTTGGTAAGACGATGTCAGAGGAGTCACGAAGCAGAATGAGCGCGTCTCGTACTGGCAAAAAGCTCTCCGCTGAACATGTCGAGAACGTCAGGGCAAGCCTAACTGGCAGGAAACACACCGAAGAAGCGAAAGCTCGCATGAGTGTTGCGCAGCGAAGCGTTTCATGGTCCAGAACGACGCGAAGCGATGCGATGCGACAGAATCTTGCCGCAAACATCACCGGTCAGAACAAGCACGGATCTACGCCGGTTACGATCAACGGAGTCGAGTACCCCAGCATTCTCGCCGCGTCGCGAGCGCTAGGCGTTCCGAACCAAACGCTACATTACCGGTTAAGCAAGGGCTACTATGACGACCAAGAATCGTAAGATCACTGAGGATTTCATCCTGAAGTACATCGGAAAACTGATTCCTGGGTCGGAAACGAATGCCCAGTTGTATAAGGACCTGTTCGCCCGGATGGACGACAAGGCGTTCGATGACTGGATGGGCAAGCTCGCTCGCAAGGAAATCCGGCTGGCGATCATCGCGCCGAACCTCTCGAAGGAGAAAGTGACCATCCCCAACAATCTCGCCATCGGCGACGAGCTGGGACACAACTTCTTCGAGCGACTCTGGATCGACAACGGCAACGACATTCCGCCGTATCTCTCGCCGGTAAAGTATCTCGTGGGCGACATCACGCTGCGCCGTCAGGCACAGGTGCTGGTGAAGAAGATCTCGATTCCCGAGGACAATCGCAGCGTCGACGACATGACCGGCCAGCCTTCGGGCAAGTCGGAAGCAAGCAAGATCTCCTACCCGGAAACGCAGGTGCTGTCGGCACTCAAGCTCGACAAGAACATCGCGGAAATGATCAGCTTGCGCGGCGGCGATACACAAGGCTTTAACGCAATGAACGACAGCTTCGCTCGTACGGGCGGAGCGTCACAGAAGGCCATCGAGCATCTGCGCGGTGGCGTGAAATCCACGCAGGCACTGAACACCATCCTAACGGCAATGCACTATCAGGTGTCAGGCCTCGTAACCTAAGGAGACGGAGCATGAGTCTCCTACCCAACGAACTCATCGAAACCGGCGAAGTCTTCGTGGCAAGCATGCAGCACGTGCTAGCTAACTGCATGCGCATGAGCGAAGAACGTTACGGCAAGCTTTCGAAGTTCGTGTACTCAATGGTGCTGGCTGAAAAGCCGTACATGATCGCAAGCCCGAAAGGCGTTCAGCATGCGATCGAACTTGTTTTCGAAGATGAAGTGATCCGCGACTTTGTCTTCACGTTGGGCTTCACCTTCCTCGCGCGTTGGGGCGGTTTGGGTCGCTATAGCGAGTTGGTGCAAGCCCTTGCATTTGCAGTAAGTGGGGACGGCAATCCTGTTCGAGGACAGGAATCGCTCGTCATGATGCCCGCCGAAATCGGGGATCTCTTGCCTGATCCCGAGGGTGTGCTGACTCTCCTTCAACAAAACAAATGGCTGGTGACGCTGTTGATGATCCAGCTGTTCGTTCTCGTCCCGGAACCTCCGAAGGCGAGCAAACGCAACGTGCAAGACCAAGCGCGCGATACGACTAACCCGTAAAGCGTGCGAACATGGCAGCCAATAAAAAGATCGAGACGATTCTGGTGGAGCTTGACTGCTTGCTGGATACACGTCTGGGAACAATCGAACGCATGGGCGAAGAACTCGCCGCTCGCGTTCTGACGCCTGCTTACCTGGCCAGGGAGCAGGATGTCTTTGACGGCGTCGATCGGGAAGCCTTCCGGCAACTCTATCAAGCCCGTGATGTTGAAACACTGAAGCACTCGAAGGTTACGGCGCTAACAACTCGGTTTCGCGAACTCACCACGTTCCTGACCGAGATGGCGATCGAGCGTCCCTATTTCGATGGGGTCCAGATTGCTGTAAATACGTTTCCGTACGTCCTCGATGCAGCGACGGCAGACGCAATTGGCAAAGCTGTGACGGCTTGGATTGGGGGCAACGTCCCCGTCGAACTCGTCTCTATCCGCCCTGAGCAACTGACGCCCGCAGTCGTGAAGACGCATTACGCAATGCTGTTCATGTACGAGTACGAAGCCTGGATGAACATGCACGCGGAGGCATTCAAGGATACTCGGCTCAATGAGGTCCACCTTATCGCCCCTGCGCTGTACTTCAATGAGAAACCGGACGAGAAAACCCTGAAGTCACTCGTCCGCGACGCGGCTCATCCGTTCATTGCGATGACCATGCTCGCCTCGCCACTTGTCGGGCTCGAACTCATCGACATCAGGTATTTCAGCATAGTTTCAGCACCGTAAGACGACCGGCATAAACCCCCTCCCACTCCCCGCCCGATTCTTTCTGGGCAGGTTGTGGGAGGAGGTTAGACGCGCGGTTACACGTCTTGCTGGCCCACTCCTCGGTCAAAGGATTGGGCCATAAAGGTGTCGACGTCCATCTGGGGAGCATCCGTTGCGATCTCCCCAGGTACCAAGTGCGGGTCCGGTATGTCGGTAGGCAGCGTCGGAATCGCTGCGCGCGGTGCGTCGCCTCGGCCCGCGTGATTGATGCCCGGCGCGGTGAGCACCTGCGCGATGAGTGCAGCGGCGGCCTGTGCGGACGCGGCTGTTTTCTCGTCGGTCTTCAAGCGCTTCTTGCCGAGAGCTGAGCGGTCCATGCCGTCAAGCGCTTGCAGCAGCACCATCTTGTCGCCACGTTCGAGTTCCTTCAGCTTCTCGCCGTTGGTGCCCATCATCTGCGTGACGATCTGCTGGCGCTTGCGCTGTGTGAAGTTGAGAACCTGGTCCTCGTTCTCGATGACCTCTATGTTTTGAATCGCCGCATCCGAACCACTGGTTTCAGGGACGCGGTCATATTCATCCTGTTCATACGGGCCGGACATAGTCCACCTCCAATAAAAGCTCAAAAGAATCTCGGGTACATATTATTTTCATGAGCGATTTACGTGAGGTATTCGTTAATCAAGCATCTTCACAAGACATTTTACAAATCGGAGTAAAGAAATGAGGCGATGGATTAGCCGGTGGGAGAACCACTGGCGAGAGCGCCGTGTTCAGCGAGAGTACGCCGCGCTGAGAAAGCAGACCGTTGCGCTCTCAAACTACCACCCGGGCCGGAAGACTTTGGAGGATCTTCTCCGCACCTTGGATGTCGCGCGCTTTGCGTCGTTTCGCAACTCTCACGCTGTGGGCATCGAGATCAAGCCGTTCTACCCGACGATCGATGTCTACCAGCGCGAAATTAAGATCATCAACTCTTACCTCACGCGTGAGGGAGCGCTGCCTACCACCTGGGCGACGCTCGACGCCCGACCCATGGGACTGGATCACTTCTTCACGTCGGCGGAAGGTTTTTACCTGAATGTGGCGGATTCGCTCGCCGCGTTCAAAAGAGACGCGTTGATCCTATGTACGTTGATGGAAAACAGCGATAATGCCGCCCTCGGCGTACATGAGCACAATTTGCGGATGCTGACCAAACTCCTGGTCAACGTTCGACTCCTGGTGTTGACCCTCGTCGATCTCAGCTTCGAGATCGGTAAATGAGGTCTCGACCCTACATTAAGCAGTCTAATCAAGCAGGTCAATCAAGCAGGTCCACAAGGAAGCTAATATGGCACGCAACCCTTTCCAACGCATCCTGCATTCCGAGGATAAAGGCGTTAGTAAGACTTCGGGCGCGAACGGGGTTCTCTCGCGTCTGTGGCGACAGATGTTGATGGATTTGAATATCGGTCCCGCTCGCTACGGTGATCTCATGCGCGATTTTGTCACCGACATTCGCAACGGCATCGCGCCGACGCGAAAAGACCAGACGAGCGCGCGCGGCAACATCACGAAGGAATTCGCACGGCCCCAGATGACCTGGAAGGTCTTCATGAAGGCGCTGCGTTTCCTGCAAGTCGTCAGAGTCGAATTTGCGATCAAGTGCCATTACGCTAACGGCCGTACGACCACGCACGGCACGACCGTGGACTTCGGCAGCCGTCCGCAAATCAACCAGTTCCTGGAAGAGCTGCAGGTGACTACCCCGACCTCGCCCGAACTCGAGGATGAACAGGTGCGCGAATTCTGCGGCGTCATCGCCCAGACCGTGATGTTCCCCTTCGAATCGGAGACTGAACATCCGACCGGAAACAACGCCAGCGCCGGTGCGGCCGGCAAAGAACAGCCCGTGGTTCTCACAGCTGATCTCTACGAAGCCCGCACGCTCCAGAGCGAGCGTCTTGACGAAAGCATTCACGCGCTCGGCGCCGTCCAGAAAGAAGCTGAGCAGATGTACCAGCGCTACCTGGCGGACAAAAACAACGGAATTACCCACTATGACCACGAGCGCCAATAACAGGCTCCCCGCCTTGCTGATTCCGAGGACGGCATTCGATCCTGAGAAAGACGGGCAAACCCACCTCAACGTTTCGACGAATGGCAAGACCGAGCTTGGTCGTAAGCTCGCGCACTTCGCCGTTACGAAGTTCGTTCACCCGATCTACGGGCCCTTCAAGTCGATGGAGGGTTTCTGGCACTTCATCAAGTGCGAGGACATGGACGACAATTTCCGCGTGCTGACAGCCAGTCGCGCGAAGGCGTATGCCAAGACGAAGAAGATGGTGTGGCGGGAACACTTCGTCGACGTCATCAACGAAGCGAACTTCCACAAGATCGTTCAAAACGAAGACATCAAGCAGGCGATGATCGAGTCCGATCTGCCGTTCGCGTACTACTACATGTTCGGTCCGGAACAGCTCCAGATCTTCCCGCAGCAAGCGACCTGGCTGTGTGCAGGTTTCAACCAGATCCGAGAGCTGCTGAAGAAAGGCGAAATCATGCCTGCGGCACCGAAGGTTCTATTCGTAGAGCCGCAGCCGGCGACGCCCTGAGCGGAGCTGTCAATCAATGCAAGGAGGACACTTTCGGGTGTCCTCTTTTTTTGCCCGTAGGAGTGTTTCATGCCTGTGAACGTGTTGGCATCCCCAAGTTTTCTAACGGGACCGCAGGACAACCTGGTCACCGTTGACGTCTACACCGGCACCTCCGGCGGCATTGTCAATTCGATCAAGAGCCTGGAGGCGAAGTACAACGTCGATCTGATCGGTATGCTGCGCGCCGGAGCAGCGGCTGCCCAACTCGTCCCAATCGTCGAGGGCATCGCCAATGGCAAGCTGTTGATGAACCCACAGGCAGCCCTTGCGCGGCTGCTGACCGCCTCCAATCGACTCGTGGCCGCGGTAGGTGGTACGTCGCTCAACAGCGCCTTCAGCGCTCTCTCATCGGGTGTGCAGTCGGCAATTGGCGAAGCCGGTCAGGTGCTGGGTCAAGTAGAGGCAACCGTAGGTGGCGTCGTCAACACGATCGTGAACGGTGCGGTCGGTGACATTCAGGCCCTGGGCTCGGTCATCAACGGATTCGCCAATGACGCGGGTGCATTCCTGATGGTCGACACGCAGGCGCTCGCGGGTATGGCTGCCGGGGTCATCAATCAGTGTGCGAAGTACGGCATTTCGGGCGCGTTCGAACAGATGGTGTCCCGGATTAGCAATCCGTACGTGCTCAATTCGATCATTGCTCAGACGCTCCCGAGTCTGGTCCGCACGGGCGATCTGACAAGCCTCCAGAGCCTGTCCCTGATCGCAAGCAGCGTCGGTATCTCCGCAGTCAACCCGAGCCTTCTGCCGAGCTTCGTGCAGTCCTACAACCGCTCCTTGATCGGCAGCGTCATTCAACGCACACCTTACCAAGACGGCGCCACGTACGTGCAGATGATGGACACGTTCAACACGGCCGATCCGACGTGGAACGTATCGACACGCAGCAGTGATGGCGACGACGATGACGCGGTGGACATCTCGAGTCTTCTTGGCGGAACGGACGATTTCACGAGTGTGCTGGCTTCGGGGGTGATGAACTCATCCGATCCCGTCGAGCAGATGAACGGGCTCGCCACGGTCTATCAACCGAGCGACGTGGACAGCGATCTCAAGGCGATGTATCCATCGACCTACATTGATCCTGCTCTGCGCTCCACGGGCGTGCCACTCGAACCTGAGCAGGCTGCGATCGCAACACCAGCGGTCGACGCCTCGACCAGCAAGACTGCTGTGCCGGCGCCGACCACGTACCAGAACATAGGTGGCACGACCTATCGCGTGACGAATGATGGAAACGGTGAAGGCTGGACGTCTACAGGCATCAACTTCGGCGATGGCGTTGCGCACGGAGATGGTACCAACAACTACTATCCCGTGAGTAGCGGCGAGGCCACACCTGCGACTCCTCCCGCAAGTGACCGCGTTGCTAGTCAACCGAACCCTGCTACCTACCAGACCGTCAACGGGCAGACCTACCAGACCGTCGCCAACCAGTATGGCGGCACGGAGACCTACCTGGTTGCGAAGGGCAAAGGCAACGGTCAAGCATGGACCAGTACCGGCATCAACTTTGGTGGGCTGGATCACGGCGACGGGACTGACAACTACCTCGCAGTGGATCCGGTAACGCTGCAGCGTCTCAACAACTGACGGCATAAGGGCCCGGCGTGACCCGGGCCCTTATGCCGTCGCATCAAGTCTTGTTGGTACCCTTGAAGAACATGCCGACCATTCGTGATGGAAGCAGATCGCCTGCCATGCTCGCAAAATGAGCAGGTGTGAGCCAGCTGCGCCACTGAGCCATCTGCATGGTGAGGTTCAACTTGAACCGCCGCATCATGTAAATCTGATCCGCTAGGCCCATCCCACCCAGCACCGCCATATAGTCGGCGAATGGATTGTCGCCGTCGAACAGACCGTTGAGCGTATCTTGAACGTTATTGATCGTGTCGACGACCGCGCCTCCGGCTCCAAGTACCGCCGCACCTGCAGTTCCACCGATTGCCGCTCCACCTGCTGCGCCTCCAACGGTACCGACCGGCCCTGCCGCACTGCCTGCGACGCCACCAGCAACACCACCGACCGCAGCACCGACCTCAAAGCCGAGATCACCGAGTGCTTGAGCCGATGCGTTCGTCAGACCCTGTGAAATCGGGAGATAAATCAGATTCGACAAGTCGAGCACACTGAAGGTCACATCACTCCCCATCGCGTTGCCTTGATCATCGAATCCGAGATTGCCTACACCGCGTGTGACCTGCAAGCTATCGATGATGCCCAATCGGACCTGACGACGGCCACGGTCATACAACTCACAGAGGAAGGGCGACGTGTACGACTGTGGGCCAGTCGCCAATGGCAGCGCGCCCGCGAGCAGCATAGCAAGCGGAAGGTAAAGGTTCATCAACTGCGAAACGGGATTACCGTACGGACTTCTTAGCTGGACCGAATACGTCGAACGGCCGAGTTCTGCAGACGCCGATGTCCAATGCTTCGGGATGTCCACGAATGCGGAACCACCAAGCGACGCAATACCGGATATTCCGAGTCCATCCGCGATTCCGCTCACAACATCGGCAGCCGTGCCGACAATGGCTCCTAAGGTCTTGCCGATGAGTCCGTCGCTAAGATTCCCATTAGCCATGTCGAACCGTGTCTCGCGCGACTGACTCGACATCGTGTTTATCTTGCTGGCGAGAGGCGAGTCACCCGTCTGATTTGAGAACGACTCTGCCACGGGCCCTGTCGTATCGACTCGAAAGCTGACGAAAGCCGAACCATCATCCAACTCGGCCTTAAAGAACTCGAAGAGTCCGCTGTTCCCGACCGGCGTCGTGTCGAGGGCTTCCGATCCTGAGTCGCTGGTACTAGTCGAATCACTTGGCTTCGAGTTGGACGTTTTCAGCCAGGTTTTGAGGTAGTCCGGGAAGTTGGGTCGCTTATCGTCCGTCAGCTTATTTTGCGGGCTGAACAAGGACCCGATGGCCGAACTGAGGTTCACAGACGAGTCGCCCAGGACTTGCATTTCATTCTGGTGCTGCTTGCGCTGGAGACGCTTTGCACGAGTAGCCAGTGCATAGACATCGATACCGCCCTTCTCGAAGAAAATGTCGGGCAGCAGATCATGGAGTCGAGAATTGCCGGTCTGGTCGAATGCGTAATTATCCGCAATGGTCATATTCACGGTCGCGTCAGCAACCGCTTCGCCGGCTCGCGGGATCACGCCCTTGTTCACCGCGATCTGGTTCACGATCGTCTGCACGACCTGCCAATACACCGGCATCGCAGGCTTCAGATAGTAAAACTTCGATGAAGGCTTGTTCTGGAGAAACCTGAGCCCCACGCCAAGCGCTAGGAGGCCAAGCAACTTCCAGCTCATCACCGACACAACGAAGCCCGCTGCTCGACCGATGTTGTAGACTGCGTCGGTTGATCGGCCTGTTCGCGCGACCATTCCCGCGCCGCTGCTGTAAAAGTGCGTGAAGAACTGCGTGAGTGAGTTGAACTGCGGCACACCGAAACGCATGTGGATCACTTGCGAGTGATCGTCGATAGCTTCCGAGTAGTAGATACCCATCCCCTTGCCGCCGCTCTTTCTGGAGGGTGCTTTGGGATCTGCGAAGCTCGTGAACTGCGGCGGGGGATTGATCGCGAAGTTTCCGCCCGGCGTGGTGTCGGTGTACTTCAGGCTTGCTGTAGTGTAAAAGCGGTTCTGCTTATCGACGTCGCTGAGATCCTTGGCGCTCACGAGGAACGCGTTTCTCACCCAACTCACATCGGACACGCTGGTTAATGGAGCTGCCACGTTGGACTCCTAAATCTCGCGAAAAAAAAGCGAAGGAAGAGCCGAAGCTCCTCCCTCGCCTAGACTACATGATTAAACCATCTTGCGCATCGATACCGGTGGAGTCGGCATCTTCTGGGGCGGTCCCGATTGAATCGGGCCTGTGCCTGGGGCGGTCGTCGATGGAGCGCTCGTCGCGCCTTGGTCGTTCGACTTTGACGTGGTTTGCATCAGGGCGAGAATTGCCTTCAGCGTGCCAAGGCTTTCCTCGTGAACCTTCAACGACTTCCCAAGCGTGTCACCCACGCCGCCCAAGGCATCCATGTGCTCGTCATGCTGAGCTTGCTGGACCGCCGCGATGTTGCGACTTCCCGAGCCGACGGGTTTGGCAGACGAACCACCGAAACCGAACGGTGAGTCCGCCGGACTGCTCCCTGTCGAAGCCGCCGGAGCTGACGACGTCGCCGAACCGGACGAAGCTGAAGCGGTGGAAGCCGTCGACGGTGCACTGCCTCCGGTCGATCCACTGGACGTGTCGGAAGCTGGAGCGGCGGGCGGAGTGCTTCCCGAACCGGATGCCGGAGCCGAACCGCCAGCGGCCGAGGTCTGTGCAGCCGAGGTACCGTCTGACTTAGCGTCCGTCTTTCCTGCAATGTCGGTCGGGACGAGCTTTCCGTCCTGAGCCTGCTTGAGGTAGAACTGATACTTCGACTGTCGATCGTTCAGGCCGTTGAGACCCCCGTTGACACCGAGCGTCGCCGTTCGCACGTCACCGTTCTTACCTGCCGCCTTCACGTTCTCTTGCCAGAATGCGATCGCTAGCTTTGCCGCCGTATTCGGTTCGGACGCGAGGTCCGGATTGTTGATCAGGTCGACCCCGATCTTCTTTCCGAAGTGAGCGTAGTTGGCCTTGCCCGTCAGCTGGATAACGCCGCGACCGCGATACTTATAGCCATCGTCGGCATCGCTGTTGCCGAGACGACCGCCGTAGGCAGCATCAGCGATTGCTCGCTCGCCTCCGGCGACCGCCTCCTGTGCGGCCTGCATGGTCGGAAAATGCTTCGGCCCGAACACCTTCATCAGGTTGCCCGCACTGTAGTGCAAGTTTTCCGTGAGCGACTTGAACCCGCCACTCTCATGGTCACACTGCGCCATAAGCATAGCCTGCTCTTCGGGCTTCGTGATGCCGGCCGCGACCATCGCTTTGAGAAGGGCATTCTTGATTGCCTGAGCGCTCGCTGAATACTTCTTCTCAACCCAGTTGCCCGCTGACTTCACGCCAGAGACAATGGCACCGCCGACCTTGGTGTTCTTGAAGGCGTCGTATGCCTTGCCCGCAGCGTTGCCGATCGAAGATGCAACGTTACTGACCACGTTCTTCGCCGAGTTGAACGCGTTGCTCGCCCAGTCCTTGACGCTCTTCCATCCCTCCCCTGCCTTATCGGCCAAGTAGTTGGTCCAGCCCTTGCCACCGTCACCCTCCTTCTTTTCGTCGGACTTCTTCGAGTCGGCTTTCGGCTTGTCTTTCGACACGCCGGTGCCATCGTTCAGCGTCTTGGCCTTGTCCTTGCTCTTGCCATCGAGGAAGTCGAGCGCTGCCTGCACGGACTTTTGATCCGTGTTCATCGCGTAGCCAGGCCACGGGGATTGCGTGACCTCCCGCACCGACTTGCTATCTGGCGTGCGCGTCCCGACGATCGCCTTAGCAATCTGGGCTGCGAGGACGGGTTCGAGCATGTCCTCCGAACGACCCGTGAGCTTGCCGACCATGGTGGGTCCGCCGCTCAGTCTCGACATCGTGCCGAGGTAGTTCAGGTAGGTGGGCAGGAAGCGCATGTTGAACCACGCGTTCCAGGTGTAGGCCTGGTTATTGTGGTGGCCCACAACACCAAACTGCGCGCCAAACTTTTCCTGAAGCTGTGCGGGATCGCCGTTGAACTGCGCGGCATCGTTGGTCACGCGGACGGACTTGAAGGTCTCCGCTTCGAGCGCACGCAGGAGCGCACACTTGTCGGCATCGAGGTCCTTCAAACCGTACGTCCGGTAACGCACGCCCGTGAGCGTTTCTACCTTGCCCGGCGTTTGACCGGGCTTTGCGAGCGCCGGGTCGATTGCATAGGACGCAGTCGACTTGCCGCCAACGCCTGTTTCGGACGGTTTGGCAGTACCAATACCCAGGGCCTGAGCTACAAGCGCTTTCGCCTTGTCCTGCCCGGCCTCCTTCGGCTTCACGTCATCCGCCGTCTTTCCCGCCAGCGCACCAGCCGCAGCGGCACTCGCGACAACGCCCGCGGTTCCCTTGTCGCCGTCTTTCTTCCCCGCGTCCTTATCGATTTCGGCAGCAACTTCCTGCGTGATCTTCTGGACATATTCCGGACCTGCTTGCAGGCTCGGCTGATCCCAGAACGGCGACGCGGAGACGTAGTACGGACCTTGCGGCCACTTTGACGCCTCGAAGTACTTCTTCTTCTCGTCGGACTTGAGCTTCTCGTCGACCTCCCCGAGCTTCGCGTTAGCATTCGCCGTCTGAAGTGCCGTCATGTGCTTCAAGAAGACCGGACAGAAACGACCCCTGAACCACTGTGCAAAATTCGCACACTGCTGGTTGTCCTTCAGGTCCAGATCGAAACCTTCGGCGAGCTCCTTCGGCTTCTGCAACTCAGGCACCGCCTTCGCGTCGATGCTGGCTTGTCCATTCTGGAAAACGACGCCCTTTATCAGTTTGTCTTCAAGACCAAACACCGCCTGCAGATACGACTTCTCCTGCTCCTTCGTGAAACCGTACTGCGCGAAACGCAGGGCAGAGAGCGACCCAAGCCTTTTCTTCGTCAGCGCCTTGTAGCCCTTGTAGAGGCTGTAGCCCAACAAAGCAGCACCGGCGATACCGAGACCGACCGGACTCAGCAGCGCAGCGCCCAGCATCCCGGCGCCGGTGGCAATTCCCGACAACACCGTTGCTCCGCCTGCGACCAGGGCGCTACCTCCCGTTGCGCCAGCGAGAAGACCCGCACCCTCAGCACCGGTCAAGGCTGCCGCACCCAGCCCGGCTTCGGCTGCTCCCAGACCCGTTGCCGCTGCTGCGCCTTCTGCGCCAACAGTTGCCGCGCCTTCCAACCCGGCAGACAACGCACCGCGGCCAAGGAGACGTCCCATTCCGCTTCTCAGGACGTTCTTCGCGCCTCCGAGCATCCTGCCTACACGACCGGCACCCGGAATGCGCTTGAGTAGCCGCTTCGCCTTATTGAACATCCCACCGCCGCCACCGATGCTGTCGCTCTCGGAATCCTGAATCGCGGCTTTCATCGCGGCGTACATACCCGCGATCCTTCCGTCTTTCGCCAGCTCGGGTGGCAACGACGAACCACTCAGAAATTTGGCGACGCGATTCAGTCCCAGCGAACTCGCCATACCGCCGAGCATGTTGCCGGCGCGTGACAAGCCAGGCGCGATCTTGCTGATGGCCTTGCGGATGAACCCCTTGCCCGCAGTCGCCTCACCGGCTTCCTCCGACTCTTCTTCGTCCTTCTTCTTGAAGCGATCCGTCAAGCCCTTGATCGCATCCTTGATTTTGGACAAAGCAGCGCCCATCCCGGTTTCACCGGCCTTGCCGTCGCCCGCGGGAAGTTTCTTCTCGTGCTCCTTCTCTTCCCAGGAGCCCTTGACGAAGCCCTCTCCGTCATCGCCCAAGAGACGCTTCTTCGGGCGCGGTAAGCGCTCGGTGAGGATGTCGCGGATCTCGGTGAGACGGTCGATCATGGTCCGGGAGCCTGCAAAGATAATTCCGTCCTTGCCCAGCCAATTCTCGAACCAGTTACCCAGTGCCTTGAAGGGTGCAGAGACGAATGTCTTCGCCATCTCGAAGCCCTTCGACAGAGCACGGCCCGCCATCGCGAACGGCTTCCTCGCCAAGTCAAGGAGCTTCGCAAGCGGCGTCTTCATTGGCTTCCCGTTCCGGTCCACAAGGCCTTTTGCCAGATCCTCTTTTGTCAAGACCAACTTGATGTTGTTCTTGTCGCTGATGTCTTCGACCGGGCCATCGATGAGACTGGGACGGGTGATCAGCGTCCCCTTGAGTTGGGACCGATACGCGCCCCCGCGCATCATGATCGCAAGCATCACGGGGTCGTCCTTACCCTTGACGTAGATGTCGACGGGCTGGTCAAGAAGGTCCATGCCCTTCTCGGCCAACTTGATCCCGTGCTCAATCACCTTGGGGACGAGTCTGAATACACCTCCGGCGATACTGTCGTATGCGCCTCTCAATCCCTTCCATGCCGCGCCCAGCGCCGAGATTGCCTTGACGCCTATCTTGCTCTTGCTGTACGCGCGACCGATGTCCTTCGCCTCAAGAACGATGTTGTCGTTGTCGAAGATGTCTTCGACGTCGCTCGTGATGTCCTTGTAAGACTTGATGATGTTGCCGGTCGCCTTGTCGCGGTAGTGACCTGCGCGCATCTTCCATGCGAGGAGGGCCGGCTCTTTCGACCCGGGAAGGTAGATGTCGTCGAAGCTCTTGGCGTAGCTCAGCGCCTTCTTGCCGCCGCCTGAGACGGCGTCGAGACCCGACTTACCCCAGCCCTTCACCTTGTGGAACATCGGCGAAGGACGTTTCCACCAGTCCCAGGCGCCCTGAAAGCCACCCTTGACCTTGTCGAGGCCCCACTTCCCTGCGCCGGCGGCTGCACTGCCAAAGTCGCCGACGGTCCACGTCAGCAGATTCTTCGAGCGTCGAACGCCACCTCCATCGGCGTCACCCATGTGAGTTCCAACGCCCGAGCGACGATGACGGACATCAATACCTTCCTCGACCTTCTTTTGAATCGCGAGTAGAGTTTCATGGATCTTCTCCGAGATTGATTTGCTGCTGCTTTCCTTGATCGCCTCGATGATCGGTTTCTGGTCGCAACAGTCCTTGACCCCCGTTTCAGCCGACTTCCGACCACCGATGTTCAGGTGGTGCTCAGGCGTCGTTTCTGCCGGGTCGTCGGCTTCGTCGAGCGCGCGCAGCCACTCGTCAAAGCCGTCCGGCTCGTGACGACGCGCCGCGTTCCAGTTCATCGCTCCCAGCGTCTGCGCAGACGGACGATGACGCGCAGTCGGTGTGAACGCACGGCGGGGTTTCTTGCGAGGTCCTTGACCCTTGACACGCTTGGCACCGCGGTGACGTGACGCCATTGACGCATGGATGCCGTGGCTACTACCACCGCCCATCGGACGAACGTTGCCGCCGGCGTAACTCGCTGCCGGATTGAACGTGTCATGCAGGTAGTAGTCCATCAGCTTGTCGAGATCCAGCCGGCCGTTCTTGACCAGACCGGTCTGCATGACCACGTCCAGCATGCCGCTGCTGATCATGTCCTGGATAGCGGCGCGAGGATCCCCCATGCCCGAACCAAGATCGGCGAACCGCGCTTGGAAGCGCATCTGTTTGCCGCCGTCGTGGTCGTCCTTGAAGTAGTTCTCGAAGAGCTTGGCGAACGTGCCCGCATGTTCCGCATTGTCACCGCCATAGCTGAAAACATCGCTATAGCGCTTCGCGGACCCTGTCCGGTTCGTCAGGTTGTCCTGCATCATCCGGCGCAGGAGTGCCTTACGCTGCTTCTTCGTGAGCTGAACCCCGCTTTCCTTCTCCAGGTGATCGACCAGGTTCTTGCCCTTCTCGTGCACCCAGGCTTTGTCTTCCTTTCGCACCAGTGAGCCGAACGCGTTCTTCGCCATCTCGCTCTTGCTATGGAACGAGTTCCGGGTGTAGTCGTACGTGGTGAGTTCGGTCTTCGCGTCGCCCGTGCGCAGAATCTGCAGCTCACGGTAGATGCGTGCCAGATAGCCCGGAATGACTTCCGTCAGTGACTTGCGGGCGAGTCCGTTGAACGGCGCGGGATCCTGAAGGTTGCGCAGGTTGTCGACGTGCATCCCGGTTTCGACACCGTTTGACGCGCGGATCTGATCCTTCAACCACCGGATGCCTCCACCTACGAGCGGTACGTTGTCTCCGTGATCCGAGTGCGCCCATTCGGTCAGGTGTTGCGGTGCGTTACCGGCGTAGTACTGAGCCTTGTTGCCGTACTTGTCAATCTTGTCGCCAAGGCGTGTCCCTTTGAGCTTCTTCCCGACCCAGCGCCCGGCCTTTGCACCAAGGGAGTCCGCCACCATACCACCGGAGAATTCGCCAGCCATTTGTGACTTGCTGGGACCACCTTCACCCAGCATGTCGCTTGCGTCGGCGGCCATGTCAGCAGCGCCCAGGGCCATCTGCGCACTACCCGCGAAGCTCGACAGACTGGCGGTCAGTTGCTTCTGAATCCGGTCTGTCAAGTTGCGCATGAACGCCGAGCGCTGACCGAGGACCATCCCGCCCACATTGCCGAAGAACTTGTTCCTCGCGAGGGTCGGCCAGTCTTCGCGCATCTTGATCTTGAGCACGTCTGGAAGCGCAGTGTTCTTCTGGATGTTCTCCAGCAATTCGCGATTCCGTGCTCCCTGTGCCTTCTGCTCCGCCAACGAATCCATGGCGACGAAGTAGTGGCGGTACTGGATCTCGAGCGACTTGCGCTGGAAGTTGACCGTCACTCGATCCTGGTAGTCCGCCAGACGCTGCAACGCGATGCGCATCGAGTTGAGCTGCCCCAGCTGGTTATTGGAGCGATTATTGTCGATGTTCTTCTGGATGTCGGATTCGGCCTTGTCTTCTGCGCGCTGTTGCGCGTTCGTCTCAGCCTGGAACTTGAAAATGTCGCCGAGTGTGGACTGAAGCGCCGCGTGGCGCGACGCCTCTTCCGAGATACCCGTCGAGCCATTGTCGGCCGACTCCGACCAGGATTTGAGGCGCTGCTGGACCTTTTTCGGCAGAAATTTTTCAGTCGTCGGGAGCAACTTATTGGTCGCGCGCTTCATGTCGTTGAGAAGCGGACGGACCTCTTTGACGGACGAATTGTATAGAGTCCGCAGGGACGCATTGGTCTGATCTGCCATGTCGAGGGCTGTTCCATAGCCCGTCGGCAAGGCCGATTTGACGGTCTTCTTGATGAACGAGCTGCTCCGGGCCGAGTCCCAGACGCCGCTCACCGCACCCTTCCCGAAATCCATTGCCGCTTGGGTCGCGGGCTTCCGGTCGTCCTTCTTCTTAGCCTTCGGTGCTGAAGCGTTCCAATCCGACGCGAAGTCGAGATCTTCGTCGAAGCCAAAGTCGTCGACTGCGGAGAGCTTCCTTTTCTTGGCCATACGCGACTCCAAAAAAATAGGGCCGCGGAACATCGCGACCCCTCATAGATTTCCCGTTTTTAAGTAGGAACACTAAATGCCACAGCGTTCTGCGATTCCTTTCAATCTGAGCTTGCTCGAACTCACGCCAGCCAAGTTGCAAGGGCTGAAGCCCGTGACCTCACTCGCCTTCTTCGACGGCAATAGCAACAACTTTGCGGAAGACGGCCTGTTCTCCGTGAGCATCTTCGGCAAAGTCGGCGACGAGAAGCGTTCGCAACGCTTTTCTTTCATCGACATTCGCGTGCCGATCTTTCATCCAGTGATCTTCCGCGCGCTCGTCAGCCTGAAGCGCTTGTACGGCGACATCATCTCGGGTGCCGAATACGCCGTGTGGAATCCGGAGATCCGCGACTTTGAACGCAGCGATCCAGTCAACGGCAAGACGGGCTTTCAGTTCTTCGTGTCCAACTGGAAGAACATCGCCTTCGAGAAAACGAAGAGTGACACGCGCGAGCAGAACATCCTGCTCATCGAGAAGTTCAAGGAAAAGGGACTGACGTCGAGGATCGTAGTGATGCCCGCTGGCATGCGCGATCTGGAGATTGGTCCAGATGGTCGGGTGCGTGAGGACGAGATCAACACGATCTACCGGGAGCTGATCGCCAAATCGAATAGCGTAACCGACTCGGCGCTGCGCACGAACCCCGAGATCATCAATACGGTTCGCTACAGCCTGCAGATGACCTTCAACAAGCTCTATGACTTGCTCGAGAGCATGGTAGAAGGCAAGCGCAAGCTTCTGATGGGCAAGTGGGCGAGCCGGCGTGTCTTTGACGGTACGCGAAACGTGATCACGGCGATGGACACCTCGGCGGCGTATCTCGGCGCGCCCGGCAACGTCGGTTTCAACAACACCGTGATCGGCCTGTATCAGATGCTGAAGGCCGCTCGACCGGTGGCTGTCTATCACATCCGCAATGGCTTTCTCCAAAAGGTCTTTCCGGGTGCTGGGATGGCTGCGAAGCTCGTCAACAAGAAAACTCTACAGGCGGAGCCGACGCAGTTGAAGGTGGACTACTTCGACCGCTGGATGACGAGTGAAGGGATCGAGAAAATTCTGACGGCGTTCGGTGAAGAGGATCTGCGCCACAAACCCATCGAGATCGACGGCAAGTATCTGGGCCTCATCTACCGGGGCCCGGACATGACGTTTCGCTTCATGAACAGCATCGACGAGCTACCCGAGGGTCGCGACAAGAAAGACGTCTCGCCGATCACGTTTTGTCAGCTGCTCTACCTCTCGACCTATCGTGAGATGGACCGCCTGCCCCTTTTTGTCACGCGTTACCCGATTACGGGTATCGGCTCGATCGTGCCAAGCAAGGCGCACGTTCGCACGACGGTGCTTTCCGAACGACGCAAGGAACTGGGTCCGGACTGGAATCCGCTGGGCGACGACTACGTGGCCTACGAGTTTCCTGTCGACGGTGGCGCATTCATCAACTCACTGGTGCCGCACAGCTCCAAGCTGGGCCTGATGGGCGCTGACTTCGACGGCGATACGTCCTCGGGCAACGTCACCTACACCGACGAAAGCATTCAAGAAGTTGATGAGTTTCTCGCCAGTCGTCGCGCCTATGTGGGCACCGACGGCCGAGCGCTTGCAAGCGTAGCAGTCTCCACAGTGAACCTGGTGCTGCACAACCTGACCGGGGATTAAACAAGATGTTCCTGTACGAATACTTCTATCGACGATACGGCGTGCGCCGCACCGCACAGCTGATTCAACCGCCCCTTCCGGGCATGGATCAACTGGCGCTGCCCAAGCGCAGCCTGTTCCACTTCATGGGCGGCGGTCCGCTCGACAGCGGTCCCGACTCAAACCAGATCGAGTTTCGTGGCATCACGAAGCCGATCGTCGTCTCGCACGTCTTTCAGCAAAGCGCGAATCAGGGCAACCCGCGCCTCGTCCGGACTTCGACCCCATTGCTCTCTTCGCAGTGGTTCCAGAAGCATCGGCGGTACAAGAAGATCGTGAACTTCGAGACGGGCACGCGGGACGACAACACGCTGGCCGTGATGAACTATGCGTTCCTGTGGCGGATGTACCGCTACCCGCGATCGTTGTTCGCCAACTTCTATCAGTGGCACAACATCGCGGAGACGCTCTGGAGCCAGGTGGGCGACATTGCTTCGCGCTCCAATCGGCATCAGTTCATTCCGATCACCTTGCCCAAGATCCTGCCGTGTCTGGCTGATCTGAAGGTCGGCGAGATGAGCGGCATCAACCAGCGACTCATCAAACGTTTCAATTCGCACGAAGCGCTGATGATCCTTGAGATCTGGAAGTGGCTCGGCGAGAACCGCAAGTCGTCGATGCTCTCTCACGTGAACGATGCGAACATCGGTCGTGTCAACCTTCTGTTCGAGGAAAGCGGCCGTTGGTTCGTGGTGAACCTCGCCACGCTCAACGGCTGGCGGATTGCTACGCCGTCTGAGCTGGAGGCCAATCCGGACGCGAATCAGCACGGGTACCCGCCTGCTCGCATGCAGCGTTTCTTCCTGCGTATGCTCATGTCCCTGATGGAAGTCCGCACTGCCGCAGCACCTGAAGTCATGGCTGAGAGCGATAGCGCGGTGCCGGCCACGGGCGAAACCCCCCAGGAACCGACCAACGTCGTGGATTCGGTCAATCCGACCACGGGCGAGATCACCAAGACGGTTCAGCAGCCGAGCGAGGTACCAACCTACTTCCAGGTGCCGAAGCAGCTGGATGCGGATCTCGATGATGAAGACGGTGACCGAACCAAAACCATGCGCGTGGTCGCAGCGCTCAAGCATGAAGACGATGCACCGGATGAGCGCGGCACTGACATCCATCGCGATATGGAGTTGGAGAAGCAGATCGACGCGGATCTGGACCAGCTCGAGCACATCGCGAATCTGAGCGATCCGGAGGAAGAGACACGCACGGAAGCGGTGATCGAAGCGCCGGTCACACTCAGTCCCGAAGGCGCCGTGATGAAGATCTGTGATCGGCTCGCCGAGCAGGGAATGCTGAGTGCCGGCGAACACCGTCGCTATCAAGCGCTCTCGCAGGCGTACAAGAAGATCGTTGCACCGGACGGCAAGTCGACGCTGGGTGACTTTTCGCAGGTTGCGAAAGAAGACGTACACATTCCGGAATCGCCAGCCCTACCCGATGTCGCAACGGTGCCGGACAAGACGATGCTCAAATCGTCGCTCATGGTGTTCGACTCACATTACATCAAGAAGGTCATGCAGAAGGATGTCGCCAGCATGGTGCTCAACCTTCAGCAGGCCGGCCTCTGCGTCACCGGCTACGAGGTCGAAGACGTCGATGATGTCATGGGCGAATACAAGATCTACACCGTGCGCGTGACACCGGTCGATGGGACACAATCGACGTTCCGATTCCGGCTGCCAACAGTAGCTGAAGACGGTACGTTCACCAGCAACGGTGTGAAGTATCGCGTGCGAAAGCAGCGAGGGGATTAAAACATGTATGGTCCCCGTGTCGTAGAAATACGGCACAAGAAAACCTATCTAATTGCGGGAACCCGCCTAGACCCAACAACTACCACCTACGCGCGGAAACGCAGCGTAGCACCTGTAGGGTAATCATCCAAACAGGAATGGTGAAAATGTTGTTGGGTGGCGCAACCGACGCAGCGAAGCTCCTAAGTACCCACGGTATATGGAGTGTGCTCAGAGGCCATCGAAAGCTACGACGCAAGGCGTCTAACGACACCTGTATAAAGCCAGGTGGTCACCTCTCGGTGATTCAAGCGAGTAGAGTAGGACGTCGCAAGACATCCGAAAAGATAGGCACCCTACCCTCGAATCGAGGCGGGTGAAGATATGGTCCACCTTGGATGGGGTGCTTCCCATCCGAAAGATCGGTCCGGACATCGTGGCGCTCACGAGCTACTACGGCAAAGTGTTTGTCTCTCGGTCGCCGAAGCGCGTGAACGACTACGGGACCTGGTTGTGTAACTCGATCCGCGCGATCGGGCTCGAGAAAGGCAGCAGCTTGCTCGGGAACATGCACATGGCGGATGTGTTCGACAATTTCTTCCCGTGTCCTCGGCTCTACAGCATCTTGGCGATGTCGTTCCGTGGATTCACGCTGGCGGGGTTCGAGTGGAACTTCGATCACAGCAAGCGTGCGGCGTTGTATGGCGAGGAGATGCTGAAGGTCTACGAGCGTGACGGGATTGTCATTTGTGGCAAGTCGATGAAGGATCCGAAGTCCTTCCTTCTGATGGACGCGAAAGGTGCGCTCTACCATGCCACGTTTGGTCAGCGTCATCTGCCGCTCGTGCTGCCGAGCATCGAAGAGATGTTGCAGCTTGAGCCTGCCAAGGCGCCTGTCGACTTCGCCGAAGTGAAAGTGTTGGGACGCACGATCCCGCTGGGTGTGGTGCTCGGTTACGAAATGGGTCTCGAGCGTCTGATGAAGCTGCTCAAGGTCGAACCTCGCCGCGTACCGGCAGGGCAGCGCGTCAATCTGCAGCCGAACGAATACAGCCTGGTCTTTTCGGACGAGACACTCGCGTTCCCGCGTGACAGGACGTTCGCCTCGATGGTGCTCGCGGGCTTCAACGAGTATCACCGCAGCCTGCGGACATACAACGTTCACGAGTTCGACCGGCGCGGCGTGTACCTGAACCTGTTGGAGTCGGCTGGCGCATCGACGCGCTATCTGCGCGAGATCGATCTTCAGTATCAGCTTTTCGTTGACCCGATCACGCGCGAGCTGCTCGTCGACATGAAGGAGCCCACGGACTATCAGAGCCTGCTACTCAAGGCCTGCGAGATGCTGCTCACTGACCATCACCCGGACGAACTCGATTCGCGCTACATGCGGATCAAGGGCTACGAGCGGATGGCGGGTGCTGTCTACTCGGAAATCGTGCGTTCCATTCGTGTGCACAACGGTCGTGCGGGCAAATCGCGTTTGCCGATTGACCTGCACCCGTTCCAGGTCTGGAAGAACATCACCCAGGATCCGGCAAAGATCCAGGTGTCGGAAATCAATCCGATCCAGAACCTGAAAGAAATGGAAGCGGTGACGTACTCGGGTGTTGGTGGTCGAGGTTCGCGCAGCATGACGAAGTCGACCCGTGCCTACCATCAGAACGACATGGGCACGATCTCGGAATCGACCGTCGACTCTTCGGACGTCGCAATCAACACCTACACCAGCGCGGATCCGCAGTTCACCTCGCTGCGTGGCGTCTCGCGTCCCTATGACGTGAAGAAGTCGGGCGCAACGGCTCTGCTTTCGACGTCGGCGCTGTTGTCACCGGCGGCTGATCGCGACGATCCGAAACGGGTGAACTTCATCGGCATCCAGCAGAGTCACGGCATCGCCTGTCGCGGCTACAAGCAGGCAGCGCTTCGCACGGGTTACGAGGGCGTTATTGCTCATCGTGCAGGTGACTTGTTTGCAGTGACTGCGAAGAAGAGCGGCAAGGTGCTATCCGTCAATGAGCACGGCATGCAGGTGCAGTACGAAGACGGTGAGATTCAAGGCATCGAGCTCGGACGCCGTTACGGCAACGCCGCCGGTCTCGTGGTTCCGCACCAGGTCAACACGAACATGAAGGCCGGGCAGACGTTCAAGCCAGGCACTCTCCTCTCCTACAACGACGGCTTCTTCGAGCCGGACGTGCTGAATCCTGACAGTGTTGTCTGGAAAGCCGGGATCACGGTGAAGACTGTGTTCATGGAGGCGATGGTGACGCTCGAGGACTCCTCGGCGATCTCGAGAGAGGTCTCGGAACTGCTGACCACGCAGTTGACCAAGGTGCGGACCGTCGTCGTCAACTTCGACCAAGAGATCCACAAGCTCGTAAAACCGGGCAGCGTTCTGGGCTCCGAGGATATTTTATGCGTCATCGAGGACGCCGTGACAGCGGGCAACCGTCTGTTCGACGAGGAGTCTCTTGACACGCTGCGTGTGCTCAGCGAACAAACGCCCAAGGCGAAATCCGCGGGTGTCGTTGAGCGTATTGAGGTCTTCTACCACGGGGAGCTGGAGGACATGTCGCCTTCACTCCAGAAGCTCGCGGCCACATCCGATGCGGCCATGATCAAGCGTTCGCGCTCCGTGGGTAAGAAAGGCTACACCGGCAGCGTCGACGAAAGCTTCCGCGTCGAAGGCACACCGCTTCAGTTGGACACCGCAGCGATTCAAATCTACCTCACTGCGGACGTGCCGGCTGGCGTGGGTGACAAGGGCGTGTTCGGCAACCAGTTGAAAACGGTGTTTGGTCAGGTGATGGAGCGTGAGCTGAGAACGGAGTCCGGACTGAAGGTCGATGCGATCTTTGGCGCGAAATCCGTTGCAGACCGGATCGTGTCGTCCCCGGAACTCATCGCTACTACCACGACCTTGCTCGATGTGATCGGCCAGAAGGCCGTAGAACTCTACCGGTCGTAGACCCCACGGACAAACGGCGGACCTTCGGGTCTGCTGTTTGTTCAAGATTTATTCAGTCCTGCTGATAGGAATTTTCATGAAATCCAGAGAATCTGAAAAGACGCTCGTGACGCTCGCGAATGCCACGACTCTCGTGCGCACCATCGTTCAGGGCGTCCTCGGCAACGACGCCGCAGACACCTTCGGGGGCGCGCCGCTCACAACGGATGTGATCAACCAAATCGCCCAGGCCAAGTTTCAGGCTGCGGTGCAACCCTACCTGTAAAAGGACGCGAAGACCATGTTGAACGAGAAAGTCCTGATGGCTTCGCTGCCGTTGACTGAGCGACTGGACGCGCGCGGTCTCGCGCTGTATCCGGTTTCGGGTACGCCGCTTGACGCGCTGTGCTCCTCGACCCGCTCGGACTCGGCCCTTTTCATCGCTGCCAACGGCGACCCCCGTGCGCTCATCGGCAGCATCTGCACGATGGCCAACACGACCGACCCGATGATGCAGTGCTCCGAGCACGATGCTGTTCTCGACTCGATCGCCGAAACTGCGATCGCTGCGGTGAAAGGTCACATCGCCTTCGCCCGTACCATCGTGGCACCGGCGATCAACGATCTGTACGCCCGCGTGAAAGCATCGCTGGCGGAGGTCAATCAGTCGTCGCTGCTGGGCATGGAAGTCGAAGTGCTGCGCGAGCCGAAGCCGCTCGACAATGGCGCCCTGCAGAGCGCCGTGCGCAAATTCGACGGTCTGTCCTTCGACAGCCCCTCGCTCACGCTGCGCCTGCCGGATCTGTCGATGGATGAGATCCGTGAACTGATGCTCTCGGGCGGTGGTGGACTGGACGCCGACATCGCTGAATGGATGGCGGAAAAGGGAGATGACTTTTTCCGTTATGTCTGGGCGAGCCTCTTCCAGCAAACCTTCCCGCGTGACGGCGACCGCGTGCGTTCGTTCGGGGAATGGGTCACCGACCGCGCACAGGGCACGGACGTGGCACTGGCCGTCTTCCTGATCGCGCGCAAGCTGAGCGATGGCAAGCCGCTCGAAGGCACTGCAATGTCGCTCTCGAGCTATCAAGGCACGATCGTCGATTTCCGCAATCAGGCCGGCGCTGCACTCTGCCGTGCGCTGGACAAGATCGAGCGCGCGAGCAAGTCGGGTCAGCTGGTGCGCGACGTGGTCGGTACGAAGACGGTGGTGTACGAACCGGTCTATCGACGCTTCCTCGAAGAAGGCGGCACGAACGAGATGCTCTTCGCGAACGCGCTCGGGATTCCGTTTGCGACCTCGATCGAAGCAATCATGGCTCAGCGCGAACAGCTCGCCAAGCGCTGGAACACGCATGCGTCGATCACCCGCACCGCGGAATCGAACAAGCGCTTCAACATCACCAAGGATCTGCTCGATCTGCATTTCCGTGCACAACTCGCGGAAGTGACCGATGGCGAAGAAGCGACCGCGAACAACCGCGAAACCGTGCTGCGTCTGTTCAAGGAATGCCTCGCCAAGCTGCGCGAGAGCGACCTGAACGATCTCTACAGTGCATGCCTGATCCTCGTGTGCCGTGCTCGCTTCTTCAAGACGGACGCTGAACGCATCCTCGTCGGCATCGAGCAAGCAAAGTGCGAGAACCCGGACATCTCCGTGCGTGAAGCGGCAGCAGCCAGTGTCCTGAACTACATCGCTTACTGGGTCGGCACGCAACTTAAGGTAGTCGGCTAAGCGCGCATCTTTCTGTTTCTTGTGAGGACGTGATGGATCCGAAAACTCTTATCAGAGACCCTGAACGGGTCAAAAGCGCTCTCCGGGAAACGGAAGAAGGTCAGCTCATCGCCAAGGAACCGGTGAAGATCTACATTCCAACCCGGTTCGCTGAGCGAGGACTGGCCTCGATCGGGATCGAGACGTACATCTACGGCATCTATGCAATGACTGTCGAAGACAGCTATTACGCGGTGTCGTTGGTGAACGCACTCATCCGGATCGAACCCACCTCGATGATGAAGATCATGATCGACGAGGACGAATACTTCGAGTTCGAATTCGAGAAGGGCGCGGTGATTACACCGACCCTTGATCTCGTGAAGACCGACACGCTTGTGTACAAAGTCTACAAGGAGATTATCGAAGGCGGCCATACGCCTTGGTACCTAGGCTACAACGAGATGGCCCGGATCTTCGACACGGCGCGCTACCACGCCGGGGCAAACGTGGGCGGCAACCACGAAGTCACTGAGTTGCTTGTCTCGATCATCGCGCGCAATCCAAAGAACCGCCATGAGTACTACCGCACGACGGTCAACGACATGCGGGAGCTCGAAACCAACAAGCCGGTCTTCATTCCGCTGCGCTCAGTCGAGTACGCAGCGAGCAACACCCTCAGCAAGCTCGCGGGCAGCTACTTCAGTCGCGGTGTCGTCAGTGCTCTGGTCTCCCCCTCTGAGCGCGTCGAGCGACTGGACCAGCTACTGACAAGTTGAGCGGCAACCCTTTTCTTAGAACGAGAACCGCATCATGGGTAACAACTACATCCGCTTCGGTTTCACGGCGCTCAACGGCACGAACAAGGCTGGCGATCTGCGACCGGACGAAGACGGCTACTACGAGGTGGTGCTGGGTGGGCTGGATGTGTATAACTCCGCCGACCAGTTCTATCCGTACGAGCCCGCTAAGGAACTCTTCACCAGCTCCAGCCAGCTGATGCGACGCGTAGCCAACGGCGCGTTGCGCGGCGAATACGGGCATCCCAAGATGGTGCCGGGCCAGAGCTACGACTCGTACGCTCAGCGCATCCTGTCGATCTACGAAGGCGACGTGTCCCACCACATCAGGGAGATCACGCTGGACTTCGACCGCATCCGCGATCCGCAAGGCCGCAAGTGCATCGCGATCGTCGGTAAAGTTTGCCCGAGTGGTCCGAAGGGTGACGCGCTGCGTCGCTCGCTCGAGAACAAGAACGAGAACGTCTGCTTCTCGATCCGTGCCTTCACGCGCGACGATCAGGTCGGTCGCACGACGCACCGCGTGCTCAAGAATATCGTGACGTGGGACTACGTGAACGAGCCGGGCATTGCGATCGCCAACAAGTTCAAGTCGCCGGCGCTCGAGGAGATCGCCGAATCGATGTTCTCGCGTCGCCATCTGGAAGGTGCGCAGCGGGCGTCCGCACAAGGTATCGCTCAAGAATCGGTTCGCCTCAACGTTCAAGAGCTGTTCCAAGCTTGCGGATGGGCGTCGGACAACGGTAACAAGCCCGCCTACCTGAACTGGTAAGGAACTAACCGATGTGTCCCTGATGCGGAAGTTTCATGCTCGCGGAGCATGAGGGCGGCTGGTGGTGCTGCATGAACTGCGGCAACAACTGGAAGGAATAGTCGACGTACATACGCCAGCAGGGGTGACCTGCTGGCGCTTATGCCGTCTGCTTACCTGATTGAAACCGAAAACAAACACATATCACTAACTTGAACCTGGAACCCCAGAGTTCTAAAGGAATCTGGGGAATTTTTACGTCGGTAACCCCTTGTTATGGCTAGAACCAAACCGGAAATCAATTAGCTCTATGAACATGGAAAACCGCGATGAGATTCGCCTGCAATTCAAAGGCGAAGAGTATCTCGTGAAAACGCTCATTGGCCTGATGCGTCAGGCTCCCGTAATTGAAGTCAAACCCGAAGATCTGAATCCGATCGATCCGACAGGTGCCGACTCCCAGAATTTCGGTGTATGCTACGCGCCTGCTGCACCGGAGCTGCAATACGGGGAAATCGCCTTCTTCAAGCAGGAAGGCAAGTACACGGTTTTGCTTGGCAAGAGTTCCGTGCAGAAGGCGTTCGAGCAAGGCGCTGCTACCGTCAAGGGCCGCCTCATCTCCTCGCCAGGGCTGAAGAAGATTCGGATCATTACCAGCTCTCCCTCTGAAGTGGTTGTGCCATCCACGCAACAGATCCGCAGTTCGGAGTATTTCCAGCGCGACAACAGCAACAGACCCTATCGGAGCGAACGCCCGCCTCGGGAAGGCGCGCGGCCGTACTCCAATCGTTACAACCCGAATTCAAACGGCGCCGGCACGCGGAGGGACTTTCACAAGTCGTAATGGCTCGCCGCCTGTAATTCGCCTCCTAAAACCATCGCCCCGATACCCGGGGCCATAAGCATTATCACAAACGTAAAATAAGGAATCTGTAATCATGACCACGACCACCGACATCAAGTTCAAGCCGACCACGACGGAACTGTCCGCCGAGATCAAGAAGGAAATGAAGCTCGACCCGAAGACCGGCGTCGGTACCGTGACGGAAAACTGGTACGTCGACAACCTCGGTCGCGCGGTGCCGGAAGACATCAAGGCGAAGTACCCGGGCATCGAGGCCGACGTGGTACCGATCATCAAGGGCGTGCAGGATCACAACACGATGGTCGCGGCCGCCGCGGGCCTCGCGTTCGGCCAGCTCTCCGAGCACGTGCTGAAGAGCAACAAGGAAATCGAGCGCACCACGCTCGACCTGCCGACGATCGGCAAGGACGGCTTCGACTTCACGTACGACAAGACGCGCCAAGTTCCGGACCGCACGGCAGACGGCACGGTCGGCACGAAGACGGTTCACGGCTCGCTGCGCGTTGGCTATCGCACCTACGGCACGAAGAGCCGCGGCGAACTCATGAAGGTCAAGGAGCAGCTCGCGATCGACGCTGCGAAGGTGTTCGGCAGCTAAGCACTCTCAGCGGTATCGTTTCGAAGACGAGAAAACCCCTGCCTTCGGGCGGGGGTTTTTTATTTCCCCTTCTTTTGTTACTGCGAAGACGGCATGACTGAACAGCAAGACAAGGCATACGTCTACATCTTCCACAACCCTGAGACAGGCGATGTCAACGTAGGGAGTACAAAAGACGAAAAGTACCGCCAACGCAAACACCTTTCTGCGTTGAGAGGCGCTCGACACAGCAACTACAAATTTCAAAGATGCTACGCCAGGAAACCAAACTTCGAATTTGTGTCAATGGAAGTACCCGATCGGGATACCGCCCTCGCGCTCGAGCAATCGATCATTGACGAGTTTTACGGCTCACCATCCTTCTTGAACATTTCGAAAGACGCGGCTTACTGCAACGTGTGGCAGTCCCCTGCTTCAATCGAACGAATGCGCAAGGCACTGACTGGGCGAAAACTATCTGCTGAACATATTGAGAAGTCGCGCCAAGGACTTCTTCGCCTCAACAGAAAGATGAGCGCGGAGCAGAAGGAACGCCTGCGGGAATGCTTCAAAGGCATTCCTTTGTCTGCAGCAACGAAAGCCAAGCTCTCTATAAGCGGCAAGGCTCGATTCGACGATCCGCTAGAACGGCTGAAAATCAGCGTAGGCCATCGCGGTAAGCTTCTAAGCGCGGAACATCGCGCGAAACTCAGTCTTGTTGCACGCGGTCGAAAAGACACGGACGCGAAGAGGCTGAACATGCGACGCGGTAACGCATATCGATCAAAAAGCGTTCTAATCGACGGTACAACATACCGGACCTTAGCCGAAGCGGCGGAGGCACTCGGAGTGCACAAGACCACAATTACCAACCGTATCAAGGCCGGCCTGTACCAGGGGGCAGAACAACAGGATTCATCGATGCACCGCAAGATGACGATCTGGACAATACAGCTGTCCAAGTGGCGATTAGCACGAGAACTCGGCATTCATCTCATCGACTGTACCGCTCGCTCGGGCATTTCCGCGTTTGCCCCACTCTTCGACGACGTCATGGCGTACAAGCGCGGCGTGCTCAGTGAGGAGCAATACACCAAACGTTACCTCGCACGGATGCGTCACTCGCGACGGGAACAATCCAAGGAATGGGAACGCGTCAAAACCCTGCCGGAAAGGATCGCCCTCGCGTGCTATTGCAAGGCCGGGGTCTTCTGCCATCGCCATCTCTTCCGAGACTTGCTCAGCGACTATCTCAAGGACGCCCAGTTCGAGGTGAAGTGCGCGGGCGAGCTCATCTCCTCGATCCCTCCACACGTAAAAGCAGAAGCATGAATACGCTGGCAATCTTCGCAGGCTTCGCCCTCTTTCTTCCCTTCTATTTCTTAGTCGGGCTTTTCTGGCTCCGGTGCAATCCCGAAGTCGTTCGCATCATTCGGCGCACGGCCGGGAGCGACCTGGTGTTCACCATTTCCTCGCTTGTCTTGGCGATCCTGTGGCCGGTCTGGTCAATCTACATCGGCATGGCGTACATTCGCGGTATGCTGCGAATCATTCGTGAACAACGCGCGGTGAAGCACGATGAGTCACGTCCCGACGCCACTTGAGCACGCTGACTTTTTTAAGGAGCGCACATGAACGGTTTCATTCTCATCCTCTCGGTCGTCTGGCAGTTTACGCAAGGCGGACCTACCGGCGGGGCGGCCGCCAACTACACGACCGCGACGTTTGCTGACGAGTCTGCGTGCAAGAAAGCCGGCGAAGCGGCACGGGCGATGGTCTATAGAGAGTTTGCACGCGGGGCCAAGACCCCTCATGTAAATTTCATTTGCGTTCCCCAAGTGAGCAAATCCGAATGACCATACGCGTGGAAGGACAAATCGTTCCGACGTTGCCCGGACAAACCGCCCTGCTCTTGAAGTTGGACACGCAGCGCGGGATGACTGTCAACCAATCAGCTCTCCAGCGCGCACAAGGTCTACTGTCACGCCTGCCCGCTGTCATGATGAGCGGTGAAATCAGTCCGAACGTGGATGGATCGCTCGCGATGCAATGGGTGCGAAAAGACGACAAGCTCGATGTCGATTTGCGACTGAAGTGCTTGCCCTTCGGAGGCGTTCAATACGCGTACATCGTCGAGGGATCGGATGGCGGTCAAGCTGGAGGCATCCTGAAGCCCCACCAGTCCGACGACGAGGTTATCTGGATCGTGAGACATGTCGTTGCGATGCTGACGCCTTAGCCCCGCCCGGCCAACCCCTACGCCGCCGAACTAACGGCATAAAAGCCCAAGCCTCCTTGCGGGGGCTTGGGCCTTATGACGGTCCTTATTTTTTTGGCTGGAAACAGCCAAAATGACCTTAGGCGAGGATCGTGTCGCTCGGAACGGCCGAGACCGAGTCCTGAGCCGAGATCACCATATCCGCCGAGATGCTGATGCCGGTGCCGATCGCCGAGGTCGGGCTGACCTGGTTGACCGCGATCTGCGCGACTTCGTTCTGGTAGCCGGTCGTCGTTGCTGCGACGTTCGGATCGATCTGCTGAGCGAAGGCGTTCTCGGTGTACGGGTTCGCGTTTGCGATGCTGATCGACGTGAGCAGCTGCTGCGCGAATGCGTCGACGCCCAGTCCGTACTGGGCGATACCCGCGTACGTGATGTTGAGGTCGAGCTTGTCGCCCTGCGCCGTGATGTCACGCGAGCCAACGATGTCGCCCGTCGAGAGGGGGAACATGTTCGTCACGAGCCACGACTTCACGACACGGGTGTGCGTCGGATCCGGTTCGATGAAGATCATCGTGGCCGAATACATGTCAGCCAGCATGTCAGGCGGCGGACCGTACGTCGAGCCCGAACCGAGCGTCGCAACGTTCGCGAACTTCGTGTCCGGGTCCATCAGCAGGTTCGTGATCCAGCCTTGGTGGAACATCGAGACGGGCATGCCGTACTTTTCGTTCCACGTGAACTGCGGCTGCGAACGTTCGCGTGTAACGTTCACGACGTCCTGCTGCATGTTCCCGCCACCGCCGACCGGCGTTTCTGCCGTTTCGACCGTGAGGTGTGCGTTCAGACCTTCGATGCGAATCGCGTGCAGCTCAACCAACGCCCGCAGCGTGCCGACCCAAACGTCCGGGTTGGGCAGATACTGGAAGCCAAGCGGCGCTTCGATCAGCAAGCAGATCAGGTTCTTACGAATGTACTGCTGGTTGTTCACCCACTGCGTGTAGTTCGGGGTGAAGCCCATCTGACCGCCATACTGGAGGTCCACCATGGGGTTGTTGTGACCCTGCGCGAACGCTGTCGTGTTCTGCAGAATCGCGTTTGCGATACGACCCATGTTTCATTCTCCTGAAGGCCAGCCGGACCCACGCTCACGCGGAACCGGTCATGGCATGGGTGGTTAGTTGCTCGACGAGAGGGCGTCCAGGCGGTAACTCTGAATGGCCAAAGTCCCGACTGTCCTTAGGTTCGGCGCGTAGATTGCGATCACCAGCGTCCAGCTGTAGCCACGTTGCGCATCGGCGCCCGTGATGGTCGTCGTCGGGACGATCGTGAAGCGGTTGTCGAAGATGCCCGACACGCGGTCCGTCACGTACTTGTTGATGTCCTTGATGAGCTGGGCGCTCGTGCGCTTCGTGTCACCGGAGAACGTACGACGAGCCTTGTCACCGATCTTCTCGAGCTGGCAAATCGCCATCGCGTTGAAGAACGAGTTCAGCACCGACGTGTCGTTGTCGTAGATCGTCTTCAGCGCCGGGAAGTAGGCCTTCCGACGCTCAAACGCCTCGACACCCACCATGCCGTTGGTCCAGTCGACGTTGCGGACCTTCGCCGGCCAGAACACGCAGTTCAGATCCGAGAACAGGTCGATTTCCGAACCCGGCGTCGTATCGAACGCGTTGCCCGACTTCCACTTGCCGTTGCTCGCGCCCATGTACCCCGCTGCCTTCGAGGCCAGTTCGATCGTGAGCGGAAGCGGCTTCGTGTACTGGCTGCCCGTGAGCGTGCCCGAGCCTGGTACGATCATGCCGCGCATGGTCGGCGTGCCGAAGTAATCCGATTCCGGGAACTGCTGGAGGTACGCCTTCAGCGCGATCGCCATGGACGACTCTTCTTCCGCGGTGAGCGGGGGCGAGAGGGTCGAGAACGTCGACAGGGCGACGAACGTGTCCTTGCGCTGCGAGATGAACTGCGCGATCGCCTTCTTCGCGGTCAGGGGGTAGCCCGAGTCCCAGAAGATCGATTCCGGTGCCAAGACCATGTCCTGAACCGGGTTCGTCAGATCCGAGTAGATCGACATGAAGTCCGACACGAGGCCTGCGAAGAGGGTGTCGTTCATCGTGCCGTCCGAACCGCCAGCGGCCCAGAGGGTCGTCGATTCGCCCAGGTAGGCTGCATCCGTGCCTTCGGAGTCGATCTGGAACGTCGAGTACGGAGCGCCCTGCGAGGACACGCCGCTCACGAAGTTGAAGAGCCACTCTTCGCCGTCAGCGCCGGTGAAGTCAGAGAACTGGTTGATCGCCGGAGTTTCCGCGGCATAGAACTCGCCGACCAGCTCCGCGACATTGCTGTCGTAGACGTGCAGCTTGCCGAACGTGCCGAAGATGTCAGCCACGCCGCTCGGGTCGTTCAGGCTCTGGTACGACGAGATGAAGATGTCCTGGATCGAGATCTGGTTGTCCAGCGCCACGTTGATCGTGTTCGGCTTGAACGTCACTTCCAAGGACTGCGAGCCAGCGATCGACGCTGCAACCTTGCCCGTCGCGTTGGACGCACTGCGCTGCACGCAGGCGACACGGAAAGGGTAGACGAGGTCGTCTTCGATGAAGTTCGGATTGGCCGGCGTGCTGGAGTTCACGGTCGGTGCCCAGAGACGCAGGCCACAGTTGTTGCCGTACTCGCCGAAGCTCGACACTTGCAGGTCGAGGATCGGGAAGCGGGTCGAGGTGGTCGACGTGCCAGACGTTTGGTCACCTGCCATCTGGGTCGCGGTGCCGAAGTCGCTTGCGCCGTTGGTGTAGCTGACTTCCGAGAGCACCCACTTTGCGACGAAGCCGGGCATCGTTGCGCCGTTGCCGGTTACGGCGACCTTCGCCCCGTTCGTGTCCGTCTTGAACGAGCCATCGGTGTTGCGTTCGTATTGCTGGATGTCCGTCGCCAGCACGTCCAGCCACAGACGCAGCGACGCCGGGGGATTCGCATCCGCCGGTTGCATCCGTCGCACCTGGATGGCGTTGCCTTGTCCGTTCACCGTGCTCGCGAGCACGGTTGCGTGGTTTGCCCACTTCTTGCGCAGATCGAAAGAGTCCGCGCCGTAGATGGTTTGCAGGTCCGCCCCGGACACCAGCTCGGTCGTCAATGGGCCCTTCTGCGTGTACAGCGGGATCAGCGGGAGGTGCTGCGGGATCTGCTCCGGCGTCGGTGTGACCTGCTGGGTACTCAGATCCTGAGTGCCCTGCATGATGGTCATCGGAGCGCCATTGACAATCTGTGCCGTTGTCATGGTTGAGTTCCTGTCAATAATGGTATGGGTTCGAAGACGATGCGCCGCATCATATTAATTCCGACGTTTCGCACTACTTAGGTGTATGACCCCGGCACACAGACCCGGTGTGCAAGAAACGCACGAATTTCTTTAAGACATAGGATGCTGTCGGTGCCCCGACGGCATGACGCGACGAGGCTCTAAGATGAAGCTCTTTTACACTGCATACGACACGACCGCGTGCAGCGGCTACGTGTTGGACAAGCTCGAGGCGAGCCTCAAAGCGGCGGTGATTCACCTGCAATATCACCGTGACAACGGCTCGAACATCATCGAGATTCAAGGCAACGGATCGGTGGCGGCAGCCGTGCCCGAGTTCCAGCACCCCTTCATGCTCGAGTTCGATGGCGAGAAACTCATCTGCATCGACGCGCGCCCGTACGGCAGCTTCGATCGCCTGAAGGGAACATTCGTTGTTCGCAACACGATTGAGCATGCGCTGCTTCTACGTCGCGCTCAGCTGAACGATGTCTGGATCAACGAGGACTCGGCACTCTTGCGCGATGTCTCCCCGGTCGCGATGAACCTCTTCGCGAGCTGGGTGAGCGAGAACGTGGCACGGCGCTTTGCGCTGGACCCGAAGGAACAGCTCAACCTCGCTATCCTCGCGGCGTTCCATTACCAGTCGCTCTTCACCGACGCGTCGTTCCTCGACGACACGATGCGCATGAAGATGGCCACGCAGATCTCGCGCGGCATGCGCTGCTCAGCGGAAGACGTGCTCTCGGTGCTCGACGACCAATCGCGTCCCTGCCACAGCATTGCTGACTTCTGCTCGTTCGCCGCCGGCGCGACCGGAAGCGTGCGCCTGCAAGCCTTCAATCCGGGCGTGCTGGTGAGCATCATCAAGGGAACGTGGTTCGGCGTCGGCGCAGCAGAAATGCTGGCTGTGGCGCTCGAGCATCCGCCCACCTGGCTAGCTCTTCTGATGGCCGCGCACGTGGAGCGCACCTACAAGAATTCGGGCCTCGCCAAGCTCGTCGAGCGTCAGGCGCACAAGGAGCCGAACAAGCAGTTCCTGCGCGCTGTGCTCAACCTCACGCAACTGGCAACCGCCTAATTCCTCTCAAGACTCAAGACTCCTGGGGTGCTGTATGGCCCCAGGAGTATTCGCCATTGGGTGACTCATGTTTGATTACCTCGTCGATAACGCACTGAAAAATATCTGGTGCGCGCCGGCGCAAGACCGGCAGGACATCTTCCAGCTGGCGAGATTGACGCCCGATGGTGGTGCGATGAACACGGTTCAGGTCGGCTGGAGACAGTACGATCTCCCTTCCAAGGGCGTGTACTTCCACGTGTACCAGATCGGTCAGATCAGCCCGCACATGGTCGGGCTGCTTTCTTCGGCGACGTCATGGACCACGTTCTCGACGGCCATGAACGCGAACAATCTGATCGCGGATCTATACACGAACGAGGGCTTGCAGATGCCTCGGTTCCAGTCGTACTTCATGGTCACGAAGAATAAGAACCTCATCGTGGCAGTCCAGTTCGAATCGCCCATCGCGGTCAACCTGGACACGGACGCACTTTTTCTCCGTCTGTACAGCAACGCGTTCTTTCAAAGTCCGCGTGCAACGCTCGGTGCGACCAAGAACTACATCGAGACGGCGGGTGTCGTGCCTGCCTTCAAGAGCGACATCCTGAACATTCAGAACAAGATTGCGGCGCTCGCGACGAAACCCGGCGCAGTGTATGCGTTCATCAACGGCTACAAGGTCGATCAGGTGAACGTGCTGACCGCCCAGATCGGGGATGTTATCGAGTACCTCTACGACAGCTCGGTCTACAAGGTCGTCGACTTTCCGTTTCTGAATCTGCCCACGTTCAGCAGCACCCTCGATAGCAAGTTCAAGTATCTGCTGCACTACAACGGCACGAGCGACAACACGATCGACTTCCAGGACGACGTGGACGTGTGGATCTATTACACGTTCCCGAGCGGCTTCACCAAGGGTCTCTACTACCATCACAACCGTCCGGACGCCCTGCGTAACGTCACGCATCGCGACTACTCGATGCCGACCGCGTATGTGGCCGGGTTCGTGGCAGATCAGGATGATTGGGTAGCGGCGGCCAAGGTCACGATCCGTCTGCACATCCGTCAAGCGGGGTTCGCGCGACCGCTCGCCTACGAAAGCAATCGCATCATGGAGCTTTACAAGCTTCCGGACGCGGGCATCGTAAGCGCCATGGCTGGCGCCAACTCGACGCTCGAAAATTGGCAGGCCGCCACGCTCGAAGCATCGTCGTATGCGCAGGTGATGGGCGCACAGCCGGCGACGAAGGTCACGCGACAACTGGTCGAAGACGCGTATGGCTATAACGCGACCAGTCAGCTCGTCGGAAACAGCCCGCTCATTCCGACCAAGCAATCCGGTCAGTTGATCGTCACGCTGCCCTACAACCTGCAAAGTAACTCATCCGCGTGGGAATACGACAGCGAAGGCACGCTGCTCGGTTTCTATAACCATGCGAGCGGTGGCGTCTACACCTGTCAGAACAGCACCTGCGCCCTTGTCGAGATGTACGCCGGTACGGCAGGCCAGCAGTTGGACGACACGTACGGGATGACGACGCAGACGCTCAACCCTGCGCTCGACTACCGCATGTACACGTGCCCGGTCGATCAGATCACCGGCAAGCCGACCTATGCCTGGGAAGACGTGACGGGCAGCAGCCAGTACTCGATCGTGGGCACGACGCTCACATGGGCGATCGATCCAACGAAGGTCTACACCTGCGTGCGAAGCAACAAGGTGATGCTCGCCTACACGCTCTACATCCAGCCGCAGGAAGGCTACCTGCCGATTCAGATCCAGCAGGAAGGCATTCGGAACTATGTGTTGCAGCTCTTCGCGATGCAGATTCCCATGGGGCAACTCGATGTGTTCGTGAATGGCCGGACGATGATCGACGAGCTCGACTTCGTGATGCAGTTTCCGACGATCATGATCAACAACGTGACGGCGCTCGACTTCCCGCAAGACAAACAGCAGCAGATCACGATTCGTTGGAGCGGATTCTGCAATCGCGATCTGACGCCGCGCAGCTATCGTGAAACGGGCTGGGTGCAGTACGGTCTGCTCTCGAACAACAACCGCTACAACATCCGGGACGACGACGTTACCCGGATCGTCATGGGCGGGGGTGTCTATCCGAAGTCCGCACTCAAGTTCGCGGAGAGCTCGGCGGATGTGCTGGGACCGCAATCCATCAACGGACAGCCTTACCAGATTCAGAAGGTGGTGGTGCCAATGTTGGGCGTGACCACCGAGGACACGTACGTGTATCTCGAGAAGGCAATGGCGATCGACAAGGCCGTCGAAGATTACATGACCTTGTACTACCCGCTGCCCCAAGCGAGTGGTCCCGACACGATCACGGAGTTGTATCCGGTCTTCAGTCCGTTCTCCTGCAAGATCATCTACGACCTTGTGCTCGGCATCATCGACGAAGCACCGTTCAGGCAGTTTTACAACGACGCGTATGTGAAGCAGGTGTGCGCGCCGTACGAGTACTTGCTGGCGTACGACCCGACGCAAACGGCGAACCGCCCAGACCCGAACTTCGTCACGATCCGCCCGCACAACCTGACGGTCACGATCTCGCTCGACCTGTACGCCTACAACTTCCTGAATCACGTTATCCGCATCTACCTGAACGGTCTGGTGCAGTTGAACAACTTCGTCTCGATCGCCAGCATCAGCAGCGCCAGCGCGATCAGCAGCAGCTAATTCTTTCCCTCTTTGGAGTCGTCAATGGCTGACGCAGTCAATCTGCCGACCGGCACCGACGGGGGCGTCCCGATCTACAACCCAAATGGGCTGTGGCAGATCTGGGCGCTTCAGTCCGTCTTTCAGGGCCAGTCCGGCAGTAACATGTACATCCCGAAGGTCAACGACTACGTCTGCGACTACACCACGAACGACTGGTATCGGGTGGCGGTGGTCGATCCGGTGACCTACATCCCGACCCTGGTCGCGCTCACCACGGCGCCCAATGCCGTGATGACCTCCGGCGATCTGCTTCAGGGTGTGGGGCCGGGCACACAGGCCGATACTTACCGCGTCTATCTGGATACGAGCGTGATCCCGTACTCGCTCGCGGTCGACGCGCGTCTGTGGTTCCCGGGCGACGAAGCAGCGTTTGTGAAGATCTTCACAGGCGCGGACTTCTCGAACAACAACAACTGCATCTCGGCGAATTACGATCAGTCCGGCAAGTTGCTCAATCAGGCGATTCCGACCACGCCGAAGACCGTCACGTTCCCGGACGGCTCGTCTGGCACGGTGATGACGGTCCCTGTCTGCTACACCAACGTGCAAGTCGCTGATGGCACGCCGGTGACGGCCGTGGCGTACTCGAGCTCGGGCATGGTCGTCTCGAAGCGACAGCTGCTGGTCGAAAACACCTCGTTCATCCGTCTGGCGGATACGGGCGTGAAGTATGTGACGGGCATCCAGCTGCTCTCGCCGTTCCTCTCGACGTCTGATCCGACGCTCATCCAGTTCCCGGTCAACGTGCTGCTCTCGGGCCTGAACCTCATGGGTGTGGTGCAGTACAGCGACGGCTCGTCGGCAACGCTGCCGGTGGATGGCACGAAGTTCCAGATCTTCGGTTTCGACAGCTTCGTTTCGACGGTCGTGGGCGAGAAGTTCGACCTGGTGCTCAAGTACAACCTGTCTTCGGACGAGGCGGTCTATGGCGCGAACTCGGTCAACAACGCCAAGTTCATCACGTCCAAGTACAGCGCTGTCACGATCAACGAAGACGGCGACTACACGCTGAAGCTCTTCGCGTTCCCGGTGTGGATCGACGCGGTGAGCGGCTACCGCCTGCAGTGGTACCTGTACGAACTCGATCGCAGCAACTGGTGGAATGTCACGAGTCTGGTTACCTTCTCGCCGGCCTCGCCCGCATTCCAACCGCTGGGCTACGGTATCCAGCAGAACATCGAAGGTCAGGTTCAGCTGAACAAGGTCGATCCGGGCTTCACGAACTACCTGTTCACGGCGACCGTAGCGATCACGCTTCTGGCACCGGGCACACAGTCGTCGCCGTGGGAAGTCCAGTTCGAGCCGGGTCAGCAACCGCCGTTCGGTCCGGGCAACTTCGCCGCGACCACGATGTTGGCGGCGAACAACTACACCCTCAACCTGACCAGCGGTTACGCGTCCCAGGCGGATTGGCTGCAAGCGTTTTACTACAACGCGCTGCCATTGACCGATCTCGCCCAGGAAGCAAGCGTGCCGGTGCCGACGCACTTTGCGATTCAGATGCCCGACGGCAGCTCGCCGATCGTCTGTCTGCTCTCGCAGTGGAACTCGACGCAGACCTCCACGACGCCGATCGCCGATCGCAGCACGTTGTTCATCACGTTCTTCCTGCGCACCAGCACAAACGACCTTCAGCTCTCCATCGCGGGTATCCCCGTTCAACAGACCAACTGATCAATCTGTCGTCTGTCCCGCCTTCCCCCGCTGGGGAGGACGGGGTGGACGGCGTGTTGTTTGGTTCATTGAGAAAGAAAATGATTCTGTTCCTTGAAGATTGGTATCGCTATCCGAACGCCATCATCGATACCAAGACGAGCAATCAAAGCTACGTCCGTCTCGCCTCGGTTTATCGAAAAATGGGCGTGAAGAACAACGCCTTCTGTCTGGCACTCATCAATCCTGCGCTCCAGGGTCTCGACCCGTTCGCGCCCGATCTTACGATCGAGGAAATGGCCGCGGTCGCTGTTGAAGTCAAGAACAACCCGTGGTACTTCATGCGCGAAATCGCGCGCGTCCCGCCGATCGGTGGCGGTGGTTCGACACCGTTCGAAGGCAACCGGGGCAACGTAGCGCTGTTCTGGTGCTTCTTCAACCACGTCATGACGTTCCTGATTCAGATCCGTCAGACGGGTAAGTCGCTCTCGACCGACTTGTTGATGACGCTGCTGATGAATTTCCGCTGCGAGAACACGGAAATCAACTTGTTGACAAAGGACGAAACCCTCCGCAAGACCAACATCGACCGACTGAAGAAGTGCATTGACGAGCTGCCGCCGTATCTGATCCAGCGTAACCCGAAGGTTGATACGAACAACACCGAGGCGATCACGATCAACTCGATGGGCAACATCTACAAGACGCACGTGCCGCAGGCGTCTGAGAAAGGCGCCTACAAGCTGGGTCGCGGCCTCACCTCGCCGATCATGCACATCGACGAATCGCCCTTCCAGCCTAACGTCCAGATTGCAGTCGGTTCGGCACTGGCTGCAACCGGTGCGGCAGTCGATAAGGTCAAGGCCAATGGTGGCGACTACGGGACCATCTTCACCACGACGGCTGGGAAGATCGACGATAAGGACGGTGCTTTCATTTACGGATTGCTTCAAGCGGCTGCGATTTGGACGGAGAAGTTCTACGACGCGAAGAACCAGCAAGAGCTGGAGGACATGGTTCGTAAAGCATCGCGTGGCGAGAGGGGTGGCGTCTATCGGGTGAATATCACGCTGAATCACCGCCAGTTGGGCAAGACCGATGAATGGCTGCGTGAAAAGCTCGAAGCGTCGACCGCGAGCGGGGATGACGCGAACCGAGACTACTTCAACATGTGGACGGCGGGCTCGCTGACCAACCCGCTGCCGATCGCGATCCTCAAGGCGATCACAAACAGCGTGCAGGATGTGAAGCACACGGAGATCAGCCCGCAAGGCTACGTCACCCGCTGGTACATCGAGGAAGAAGAGATCGAGCAACGGATGGCCGAGGGTCGCTTTGTGATGGGTATGGACACCTCCGAAGCTTCGGGCGGTGACGACATCTCGCTCTACCTCCAGGACATCGAGACGTTGGAAACGATCGCGGCCGGAACGTACAACGAAACCAACCTCATCACCTTCTGCGAATGGCTGTGCAGCTGGTTCGCCCGCTTCTCGACCTTCACGGCGAACATTGAGCGCCGCAGTACGGGCGCGACCGTGCTCGACTACTTGTTGCTGATGTTGCCCGCGATGGGAATCGATCCGTTCGAACGTCTCTTCAACAAGGTGGTGCAGGACTACGACGAGATGCCGGACCGCTTCAAGGAGATCCAGGTTCCGATGGGTCGTCGCCCCGCGGACATCTACGTGCGGTACAAGAAGATGTTCGGCTTCACAACTTCGGGCGGCATGGGTGCAACGTCACGCGCCCTGCTCTACTCCGAATCGCTTCAACTCGCAGCGAAACGCGGCTGCACTGTCGTCCACGATAAGACGCTGATTGAGCAGATTACCTCGCTGGTGTCGAAGAACGGTCGTATCGATCACCCGGCAGGCGGGCACGACGACATGGTCATCGGCTGGCTGCTGAGCAACTGGCTGCTGACGAAAGGCAAGATGCTTTCGTTCTACGGCATTGACCAGCGTCGTATCGGTGCAGCGTTGGGCGGCGCAACCGAGGAACAGGTCATCGATCGTCAGACGCGTCAAGAGCAACAGCAGATACGCGAGCAGATCGAGACCGTCTACGAGCAACTGTCGAAGGAGTCGAACGAGTGGATCTCGCAGCGTCTCGAACATCAGCTCCGTATGCTCGACCGCAAGTTGGTGTTGGAACAGGGCGAGATCTTCAGTTTGGATACGCTCCTCAACAACGCTCGCGAGAAGAAGCGCGAGCGCATGCGAGAAGGTGCGTCGAACAGGCGGAACATGCCGCAGTCCTATAACAACATGCACGGGCATTTCAGCGATCGACCACCCACCATGTCGATGAATGCGTACGAGCGGAGATTCCTCCGGGCGGCATAAAGGCATAATTGCCAGAGCGGATCAATCCGCTCTGGCAATTATGATGTTTTGCCGTCTATACTCGTGATTGATTCGTGGACGTTCTTGAATACCTACGCAAGAGGTGAAGAGATGGCTGTCCTAGAAATGACTCGAGATCCGGAATGGTTGTTAATGTCCTCTGAGGAAAAGATGGAGGCCAGTCTTTCAGAGGCGCTTCAGTTTTTTTACACAATCGACGAGCTGCCCATTACAACTCCAAAAGTTAAAAATTATTTAGTTTTCTTATCGGATTCGCCAATCGAGGAGCCGTCCGACTACGAGTATGGAATCGCTTGCGTACTAGCACTCCACTTTCCGAACTTTCTACTTCGCGGAATTAGCTCAAATTCAGATCGCGAGAGGTTGGCCGAAATACGAGAAAGAATCCTTTATCCCTTCTTAGAACACCTGTACGACGCGGAGGCAATTACCAGCACGCTTGCTGAATACGTAGGTGCCAATTTCGGAGACGTAAGAGCTCAAATTGGAGTTACGCAATTCAGTTACGACTCGTTAAGCGCACTGGTGAAGGGGATATTTGAAGACACCAATTTTAAAATTTTTAGGGCCTCGCTACAAGCAGCAATGGCCTTGAAGCCGGAAAGCAATAAACATGAGCGAGATTTCGGTGGTCTAGAGGAAATTCTTCTCGAGCGAATTGGGAACCGTGCTGAAGGTTCCCAGAATTATCCGGAATACCTCGGAAAGTTGAGACGCGCCGAATACCTCGTCGAACGAAGTTATTCCAATCTAACATTGCGGATGGCTTTACATTTTCGTGGACACGAAGGTTTTTCCGGCGCCGTGTTAGGAGGGCTCGGATTGCTCCTTCTTATCTTGAACCAAATAACCGGAGCGTCTTTTGGTCTTATCCCGAGCGCTTACGCTCAATCCGGTGCTCCGCCAAATAAAGTCGGCTTTACGCCGCCCTTAGGTATTCCTCCATCGTTTTGGGTTTGGATGGTCGTAGGCTTCTACGCGTTTCTGCTTTCGGTTCTGATTGTCTTTTTGTGGAAGGGCTATCTGGCAACACCGAAAAGCGAGAAAGCAGCAAGCTTCATCGATCGGTTCGGGACGCTTGCACTCGGCGTCTTTCTAGGCAAAGTAACTGGAGCATGAAGGGCATAAGGGCCAGCGCGGAGTAATCCGCCCTGTCCTCTATGACATTACCGATCGAAGATCAGTCCGCTCGTGCTGCGCCGATCAAGTCGGCTGATGAGCACGTCAAGGTAGGCTTCAATCGCCCCCTGCTTCTGTATAATCTCGTTTGCCCACGTGTACGGACGCGGAATATCCGCGGTGAAGTTTCCCGCAATCATCCGAAGACGCTCTGGGGCCTCGGGTGGCACCAGCGTATAGACGTGGTAGCTCGCCATCAGGCGCGACGGCATATAGAAGCGCTCATACCTGCGCTCGTAGTACGTCGCCTCGACACAGATGCTGAGATCGTATCCTTGTACCGTGTGAATGGAAAGGCTGCTCACCTCTCCCTTCGTTGACTCTTGCACCCAGCTCGGGCCCTGCAATCGTGCAATTCCCCGTTGCACCATTGCCCGGCCCCATTCCCAGAAATCAACTAGCAGTGCCATAAGGGCGATCCTGAGAAGACAAAGAAAACAGCACCTACTTGTTGGTGTAGTGCTGCATGGTCATCGTTCGAATGACCAGGTACAACAGGACCGACGTCCGGACCGATGCAATGACACTCTCATTGCGATTGCCCGTCGCCTGCTTCACGCACCACTCCGCTTTCTGTCGAAGGGAGAAGAGCGCAGGGTCGATACTGCGCGAGGACGTGTAGACGCCTTTCAGTCGCGCAAGCAGTGTCGGCAGATCCACATGGTTGCGCACCATCGTACGTTCTTCGGCCAGATAGTCGAAGCTGTGGATCAGCACCTCGTTTAGCAGCTCCTCGATCTTGCCGGCGCCCGACTGGCGATAGTTGTCCGAGAGCCACGTGAGCGTCTCGCGGAAGAGTCGCGGCGGCGTCGTATGCATCAACTTCTCGATCACGCCCATCAGCTCTTCGCGCATGAATGAAGCTTTGTCCGTGATGAGCGAATGCAGGTACCGCGTGTAGGCAAGCAGGTTCTTGTTTCGGTCCTTCAAGAACACTTCGCCGTCGTACTCCATGAGCGAGGACGTGGACTGGATCTTGATGCCCTGGTGGTGGACCTGCAGGAACACGTCGTAGATATTCTTCAACATGTCCCGAATGCGACCCTGCGTGTCGTTGAGCAGGTAGATCACCTCCAGATCGTTGTTCATCTTGGAGATCGCATTGAAGTGCAGGCCTTCGGGCGAGATCAGATCTTCTGTTCGCTGCTCGAGCACGCGGTTCCAGCTCCCGAGCTGCTTGATCGCGTACTTGCCGGAGAGCGCAGCATACGTCGCTTCGGCGGTGGCACGATCCGCCGGATACCGGAAGTGACGATAGAGACGCGAGGTCAGGAATTTGTACTGCAGCACGAGACCGACATCCACCATCGCGTCGTGCTTCTGCTGCGGATTCAGCTTGGGCGAGTTATACAGCGCATGCATGAGCCACGCGCACGACAAGTTCATCGTGTCGCTCGACACATTGAACGTCGGATTTACCGTCGGCAAGGCGAGCAGACTTTCGGACAGACCATTCTGGTCCGCCTTCAAAATTTCATCGAACCACTGATCGCGGTCCGCGTCGGTGAACCGCACCACTTCCACACCCAGCAGGTTGCCGCCGAAGAACTTGATGTGGTCTTCGTTCTTGTGCGCGAACGAGGTTCTGTAGATCGCGAGCTTCTTCGCGAATGCGGCATCGAAAACCAGGCCACCGCAGGCCTCGGTGAAGACGCCCTGAATAGTCCCAGGCATGGTCGCTTCCTCAAGTATTGGCTCGGACATAAAGCGTCCGGATCACAAGATTGGCGCCGGCATAAAGCGCGGCAGGTCTCCCCGCCGCGCGACGCGATTACCAGAGCCACCACGGCGTCATCATCAGCTCCATCTGGGAGCGGACCATGATTGATTGCAGCATGTAAAACTGGACCGGGAAGACCATCACGCACCCCGCTTCTTTGCGACCCACGCGGCAGCGAACGCCTCGAGGCTCGGATACACCTTCACGCCGTATGCTTCAGCGAGCGCTTCCAGCGCCTTGCCGAGATACTCGATACGTTCCGTCGGCACGCCGCTATCGTCGCCGTTGACGGAGGGATTGGTGGCATCCATCACGAGCACAAATTCCGCTTCGTCGAGGTCACGATCAGCGAGATCCTTGCTGACCTCGACGATGTTTTCCGGCTTCACGTCGCTCGCCGCGACACCGTACACCACGGTCGAATTGCCGTCAGACGGCGTCGCGGCGCCGGCCATCTCGACATCGTTCACGAGTTGTGCGATTGCCAGCGCGTCATTGGCTTGCGATTCCGTCGCCACACCGCCTTCCGGCGGATCGTTGGATGTGGGACGCGCGTAAGCCTGAGCGAGTGCTTGTGAGAAGACTTCCGAGAGCGGACCTTTCAGTTCCAGCATCTCTTTATCCGACGCGCCTTGCGCCGGGGTCTCTTGTTGGCCGACGAATTCGCCTTCCAGCGCAGCTTTGAGCAGGGACATAGTTCCTCCGGGGATATTCGGACGAGCGCAGACCAACTGCACTCAAACACAGGATTAGCGTGCGCCGCCGCTCCGACCGCCGCCCCGCCGCGCCCCGGCCGCCCTTTTGGAGGTTTTGCTTTTTAGTCGTTATCCTTTCGTTGATTCTGTTCTCGTTGTTGTTCTGTGTTGTCTGTCTATGCCTTCTTTCGATGCAACATCTTAGAAACTAAAAGTTGGTCAAACTTGACTCATTGAGGCTTCCGCAGAGAAGCCTCTTAAATACATACGACCGACGGAATAAAAAAATACCGTTCTATCTGCATTCTTTGCATCGAAAGTCACACACAACAACACCAAGAAAAAGTGACCTTCAATATATAAAAAATGAATGGGTTTGGGGGAGGGGGGCCGTCGATCCAAGGAGAGGGGACGAAGGTCCCCTCTCCTCTATCTATTGCAGGAAAAAACCCCGCTTTTTCTGGGGGGAGGGGGGCCGAAAGTCCGGCCGGCCGCAGGCTGGCTCTTATGCCGGTGTGCGGGGAAGAAATACTGAGAAACCGTAGGGTATGCGACATCAGCACATTTCTAAACCACAGTAACAAGGACAACACCAACATGGCCACCAAGAGCATCACGAAGAAAGCAGACGTCACGAAGGCACCGGCAGTCAAGGCCGCAATCGCTCCGGTGAAGGCACCTGCGAAGAAGGCTGCCGCAAAGTCGGTCAAGCCCACCGCTCCCGCGAAGGTCGCTGACGCAGCAACGGCCACGGCGCCGAAGGCGATCAATCCCAGCGTCGCGGTCAAGAAGCTGCCCGCTAAGGAAGCAGTCGTCGCAAAGCCCGCTGTAAAGAAGGCCGCCGCGACGAAGCCGGCTGCGAAGAAGTCGCTCGCCCAGAAGAAGGCTGAAGCGAACTCCGCGTTCAAGAACCTCGTCTCGAAGCCGGCCGAAACGTCGGCGGTCGCATCTGCGCCGTCGCTCGGCAAGGAACTCGGCCGGACATTGCGAGAACTGCGCAAGAAGGCCGGACTGACGCAATCGCAACTGGCCGCGAAAACCACGCTCAGCCCTTCTTCGATTTCCGAGGTTGAGCTCGGCCGCCAGTCACTGACGATCGATCGTCTGCACGAACTCCTGAACGCGCTGGGCTTCAACGTGAAGTTCGATTTGGTCCCGAAGACCGGCTATTGAACGGACCGAACGAAACATGAAAAACGCACACAGCCTGCTGTTCCATGGCTACAGCTTCCCGCTGGAAGATCGTCCGTTTCTGAAGGCGATCGCCTACGACCACATGGGCGACAAAGCGGGACAGAAGTTCCTGGCGGAATGGCGCGAGACGCTACGCATCCTGTCGTCGCACCCGGGCTTCTCGGCGACCTACGGTGTGCACGTGTTGCCGAACGAGAACGGTGGCCTGCTTCCCGAGGTCCACGAGCACGTCGCGCTGCTGGGCGATGAAGCCATGCCGTTCGCGACGCTGCACATGACGACCCAAGGTATCGGCGATCATGCGTATTACCATAGCGTCTCCTACGCTATTCAGGAACTCGAGGCGGTCCTGAAAGCCATGAACAGCGCTGTCTTCGAAGGCGAGTACCAGCTGGGCACTGGCCAGAATGGGGAAAGGCGAACGCTCCAGTTCGCTACGCTCTTCTACGAACTGCGTCGCACCTTGCTTGCTCACTCCCATGCGGTTAAGGTCACCTGGACACCCGGGGTCAATGGCACCATCGATCTGTTCGTCGAGCCGAGCCTCCGCGACATATGTCCCCGTAGCGGTGTGGTCTTCACCTTCGTGTTGCCGGAGGAGTTCAACCGCGCCGTGCGGCAGATGAGCGAAGCTGCCGCGTAATTGACTTAGCGTCATGAGGGCCCGGGATTTCCCGGGCCTCTATGCTGTCAGCGATTGCCGCCGATCATAAGTCTAAGATACCTAGAGTAACTCTCCGGGTCGTTCATGAACGCGACTTTCCTCCAACGAGTGGTCAAGTGGGTCTGGTACAGCTCTTCGGCGTCGGCATAGCCGTCGATAATCTCCTTGATTCGACCGAGCGTCTGCCCACCACGCAATTCGCCCATATCCAGTTGGACGACGTAGGTGTTGTAGATGTAGGACTTGACCGCGAATTCCACCAACTTCACGAACGACAGATAGCTGCGCAACTGAATGTTGTTCAAGTTCTCGTCATTCGCCACAGTGCAGCGCAGATACGCATTGGCCGGCATCGTCATCACATCGCGAACGAGCACGACGTTCTCACCGATCAGTTCGAGCCGAGCCGTAGACGTTTGGGGAATCATCCCCATCGCATCCATTACGGCCTGACCTGCTTGCAACATCATGTTGTTCTGGCCGTTCGCTGCAATACCTGCTGCCGAGACACGCGAGGGATCCGCGAAGGAGATATTGAGCACGGACATGATCGTCCGACCGTTGGTCATCCTCTTCGGGATGCGGTAGACCGATTCGTAGATGCTGCCACCGCTCTCGCACAATCCGTCGAGGCAAATCCAGATCTCAGTGCCACCAACCAGGTTGCAATCGATCAGCACGCGCGGTCGCATGACCAGGTTCATGATCTGATCGTCGATGCTCTTCGGCGTGTCGCGCCAACGTTCGACACGTTGAACGAAAACGGTGTGCAAGACCTCGGGCGGGATGCGGAACTTGATGTCTGCGAGGGCCTTGGTAATGGGATTCATGGGGGGATCTCCCGGGACTCAACCCAATAGAAAAATGGCGATATATCACTTTACTGGAGCTGTGACGTACACAGCATTCGCCGAGTGCTATTTAGGTCGCAGTTATTTTTTATCCCCGTCAGGCTTGTTATGACCAACCACAAGTCACAACCCCAAGGAACACCAACCATGACTACGCATGAACGTGAACGCGGCCGTGTACGCCTTTACGCCTGTGGCGGCGCAGGCGTGAACGTAGGTCACAAAGTCGATCGCGTCGCGCAGAGCAACGACGAAGCGTTCGCCCAGCTCGACGTCGTATACATCGACACGTCGAAGTCGAACCTGCACTCCGACATCAAGGCAGAAAGCGTCTACCTGATCGACGGCCTCGACGGCTCCGGTCAAGTGCGTCGTGAAAATCACGGCGCCATCAGCGAGCGCGTGCGCGACATCCTGCAGACGTTCAAGCCGGTCGATCTCAACATCGTCCTTTCGTCGGCCGGTGGCGGTTCCGGATCAGTGATCGCACCTTCGATCGTTTCGGAACTCCTCGCGAAGGACTATCCGACGATCGTCATCTGTGTCGGCGATGACAGCACGAAGAAGTACAGCGAGAACACACTGAACACGCTGAAGTCCTACGACCAGATCGCGTCGACCGTACGTCAGCAGCCGGTCATCATGTCGTACCTGCAGAACAGCGCGGACATGACGCGCCCCGTCGTCGATCAGCGCGTGCAGCATCTCGTAGCCGCACTGTGCCTGCTCTTCTCGCGCCGCAACCGGGAGCTGGACTCGAAGGATCTGTACAACTGGCTGCACTACCAGAAGGTCACTTCGTACAAGCCGGCGCTCACCGCGCTCACGCTCATCGAAGACCTGAACGCCACCAGCCTCAGCAAGATCGGCAACCTCATCAGCATCGCGACGCTCACGATGCCTGACGTCGATCCGAGCCTGTCGCTGCGTCCGGAAGTGCAGTACGTCGGCTACATCGAGGGCGACACCGCCTCCGACAAGCTCAACATGCTGGCACCGTTCCACTACGTCACCTCCGACGGCGTCTTCGCGGAAGTCGCCGCCGGACTGAACACCGTGCTCCGCGAGCTCGAAGAGCAGACCGCCGCACGTCTGAACAAGGCAGGCATTTCGACCAGTGCTGATCAGGCTACCGATACCGGCCTGGTGTTGTAACTGGTGGCGGGATCTGATGCGCGGGCTGTGCTTAACCCCCGCGTGCCGGATTCTGATCAAACGCGGATACTCGTCAAAGACGGCGCATGACGTGCACATGCGCTCGTTCGTCCCCAAGCTAACTGCACACCCTAAAGAGCCGGATACCGCGGTCAAATGGAGGCCGTATGGACCCCACGCTCTGGCGGGTTTTGCCTGGGACATGACGAGTCCGCTCGCCAGATTTCTCACCTGACATCGAACAAACAAGAAGCTTCTTTATCAGGAAGCTGGTCATCGCGAAGTGTGCTGACACGAGACTTGAGTTCAGCCACCCGAGGCATCGGGCTGGTCCCGAGAGGGAGCAATTGTTTCGAATGAGGTCCAAGGCACTGTCGCATCGATCGAGGTTCAGTGAGAACCAATCTACCGATCGTCCCGCAGGATCCGATTGCTCGGAGGACGGGATGATCCCAACCAGCCTGCGAAGGCAGGTTTGGAATGCGTTCGCGCTGAGCGCATTCCAAATCAACATCAACAGTTACGGACGACGGCGAGCCGGTATGCGCGATACCGGGCCAGACGAGCACGCCTAACCGGTTTGGGCATAGCAGCAGTCTGAAAAGGGCCGGGGGTGAAAAGTCCCCACGTCGTCCACCCGATCTAGGAGAAAGCATGAGCGATAAACAGCAAATCGAAGAACGCGTTAAAGCCATCGTATCGGCTCAGCTTCAGGTCCCCGTCACGGACATCAGGAACGAGGACACGATCGTCGCAGTCCTCGGTGCTGACTCGCTCGATGAAGTCGAGATGCTGATGGCAATCGAGGACGACTTCGGTTTGGACATCCTCGACGAGGACGCGGAAAGCTTCAAGACCGTTCAGAGCATCATCGACTACGTCAAAGGCAAAGTTCCGGCCACGGTCTGATTTTTCTTAACCGGCGCGCGCCGCTTGCGGGAACTTGGCTCCCGCGCTGCGGTGCTCTTTTGTTGGGCGTCGGCGCGCAAACGGCGCGCCCTGCCCGTTGGGCGTGATGGTGAGCTAACACAATGTGAGGCCCGCGTTTGAACGTCACGCCCGCGCTACCTTGGCGCCGGTAGTCGCAGGGTTGAATTCAGTGCAACAAACTTAGGCTGCAGTAGTTTAGGTCTCGATCAATCCAAGTGATTGACTTCGATCAGATCGCCTGGGGAGGTGATGTGAGGAAGGCGCTCATACCTGATTTCAATCCTGCGTTTGTCCCAGTCTCCGTCACTCGCTACGCGCTGGTTGGCGCTGGCCGCGAGCGGGGCCCATTCCGAGACTGGATTCCATCAACATCCGCAAAACAACCGAAGAGGTCCGCCATGAAGTAGGTTAGCTCACGCTCCCATTTCCAGTCCGATTGACTGAAGCCATCCATCAAGTGACCCTCTAGTGAGTGGTAAGACATTCCGCATTCAGTCTGGAACATATAGCGTCCACCTACGCGGCTGCGCGGGCCTGGCACGAGCATCGACTCGAGCCAACAAGGCAGCGCGCAGGCTAGTGCTGGCCTAATTGCTGATCCACTGTTTGCACGACGTCGTGATGGTCTCCCAACTGCTCAGCGGGATAAAACAAAGAGCGTCTGTCTCCGTACTGCTCAGCCGGACACAGCAGAGCTACGGGCCAATTCCCCAGGATCGCATTACGCGAGGAGGGAGTTGGCCCTAATTGCCTTTTATGCCGTCAATTCAGCCAGCCAGTGAAACAAACGGAACCCGTGTAAAATCCCGGCCTGTTTGTTTTCCAGAATGCCTCTAAAAACGCTCAGAAACGCTTCTGACGGGCTCGTGCTGGGAAGTTTATATCTCCACGTCAAATCGTGTAGAGACCAGGAGCCAGAAGTGTTTCGACAAGCCACTCTCATTCAGGACATCCGCGAGTTTTTCGCGATTATCCAACCGCCGTTGCTGGAAATATTCGAGCAAGACAACGTCTGCTTCTCGGGAGCATCAATCGAGGACACGGTGGAATGGATCATCGCGCAGCAGATCGAGAACTGCTACGGCCTGTCCGTTCAAGGACACACCCGCGAGCGCTCGGTCTACAGCGCACTTCACGATCAAGTTGCGAATGCCTTGCCGTATCCCATCTCGTTGCCGGTTCGACAGTTAATAAAGGTGCCGTTGATTTACGACGACCAGTCCGTGAGCATCGATCTTCGAGGCACGGATTTGTACGTCTTCTATTACATCGACACCGCCCTCCTTTTCACTAGGCCATGAACTACCCGATTATTCAAACACTCAGGCTGGACCCGTTCCCCATCGCTTCGATGATTGAAGCGGTCGTCGGCGACTACCTGGTGAAGCCCGCCCCGGGTATCTATGCGAAGGGGAAGTTCGACCCGGTGATGCATCCGAGCGGCGTCTACTATCAGCAGGGTAGAAACGAACGAGGCGACATCGGTAACTTTGTTGTCCGGACAATCGCCGACATACAGCGCGGTACTGAGGTCAGAGACCTGGACGGCAATGTGGTCGTGACGCCCGGGCAAATCCCAATGCTCTCCAACGATCCGACTCTGCCGACCCGCGGCATGGCGATCATTGAACGCCTCCTCATCGATACGCTTTCGATCTACGGCGACCAGCGCAAGCGGAGCGCTCGACAAGATGACTTCGCCCAGGTCGCTGCCGTCATCCACCCTGACTATCGCTCGGACCCCGAGATTGCCAATCAGATTCTGGGTATGGCAAGCCCCATTCGTGGGCAGGTGCGGGACTTCGCAGGCGAGAACCGCTGGGTCATCCACTTTCTGCACAGGGAAGGCTTCGGCTTAATGGTCGAGAAAAGCATCGATTTTCGAATCGCTGACTGGCACCGAATGAAAGGATGTGCGTATGACTAGAGTGCCAGTGCTCGGGCAGCCGCTCTCGCACTTCGTGCGGCAGCCCAAACGCCATACGTGGATTGGCATGAGCCACGTGGTGAGCCTGCTGCGCTTGAGGATTCGCGATTACTGGGCCCAACACCGACGCGTGCAGTACGGCGTTCTCGCCGAGCCGCCTCGCCTGATGGACATCAACATCTGCCCGTTCTTCGATGCGCTCGTACAAGAAATCTTTGGCGGGCATGACGGGGACGTGCGGAATATGGGACAGCTCGTTCAAAGCGAGGCTGAGCTGAAGAAATTAGGGATCGATGAACGCACCGCTCACGAATTCGCCGAGGAAGCGTTCTCCGCATTCGTCGAGACGGTCGGGCAAACCATGCCGGAGGTCTCTTTCCAGAACCGAGAGGGCCTCGCGTTCGCGATGACCGAATACGACTTGCTCGTCACCCGCCCGTACTAGGGGGTGGCAAGGGGTATAATCCATGAAACCAATAGTCCTCGATACGCGCTCGCTGATCCGGGATTTCCAAGAATACGCGCCGTTCTTCGAGTTCTACGATTCCGGCCTGAAGGACCTGGTCCGGGAAGCCATTCTCACCCGCTCCTTCAACAGTCCGTACACGACGAACTACCACCACGGCCATCGCTACGCTCGCGGTCTCGCGGCGAAGGTAATGGAAGACTTCGAGTACGCGGTCGATCGTCATCACGATCTGTACGGGAAACAAAGTCTGCGTGACATTCTGAATCAGGATCGCGCCCTGTTCAATCTCGGCGTGATTCGCTTTGTCGCGGAAGAGATGGAACAGGCAGCCGATATATTGCTTCAGCAGCACCTGCGCACCAAACTGTTCGAGATCGCACAGGACAGTTGCGGCGAGCAGATGCGCCCGCGGTGGATCGGTTCCGATCTGCTGGTCTTCATTCGCTTTCTGACCTCACGGGAGTGTTGACCATGTACTTCCGCGCGACTCGGAAGCCGCAGACGCTTGTACTGGATTCGCCGCCTGAGCTTCGGATTCTCCGGGCTTGGGTGGCGAATCCTTCTATGCCGACTGTTGACATCGACTGGCTGTATTCGCAAATCTTCGATGCGATCGGAAACTATCAGGAAAATATTTGGAAGCAGGAACTGTATGGAGTAGCTGACCGGATGGCCTTCAGCGACATGCTTTACGGTCACAACGACATGTCGCAGATGGAGCGGGACGATCTGGCGCTGAAGATCATTAGCGCTGGCCAAGCCACTGCCGATTACCTGTTTCGTATGCGAGCGTATGAGAGTGACGGTTACTTCCCGTACGCGTTTTCTGAGTTCAGATCCGACGGTCTGTTGGTCTTTCTCGCTCGCCAGCGAACGGCGAGCTGATTTCATACACGACGAAAAATATGGGCTATTCATTTTTCAGACCGCGCCACGAGCCGGACAGCGTGATTCTGGAGACACGCATGCTGTTGGGACCGCTCTTCAGGCGGCTGCCCCATCTCAAGGAAGATACCGACGAGTTCATCGGTCGGGTCCTCGACTGTCTCGCATTCGAGAAGGAAGCGCAGGATCAACTGAGCCTCATGTGCGCGGAGCTCGTCGACGACTTGCTGCATATGCCGTTGCCCGAGAGTGGTCCCAAGCTTCGGTTGGGTCGCTTTGACCCCGAAGAGGAGCGTCAGGAGCGTATCGATATCGTCACGCGCCACTCGAACGAGATGTACAAGTTCGGTCAGGACCTGCTCGAGCAGCTGCAAGCCCTCCGACTGTATCGCGGCGGCTACCTGCACTATCAGTTCGGCGAGCTGGTCGGCCATGACATGCTGATGCACCGCCTGATGGTGCCGAAGCTCACGACCAAGATTCCCATCGACTATCTGACCGACGAAGACCTCTGGGAACGCAGCCAGGTGCACCGGAGGGGTCGTCGATAAACAAGGAGCCCAGCGTGCCGGAGCATGATCGAGAAGTCAACTTCTCAAAACGGATGGTTATCCCGGTCGCTGACCTCATCACGCAATACCGTCGAGACTTGACCGGTCTCACGATCACGCCCTTCGGGTTCGAAGAACTCGTGAGGCAATGTATCGACATCTACATGGGCTGGGAGGGAGACGAAAGCCAGCTGGCCGAGCTCCCGCAAATTCATCGTATAGAGATCCCAGAGTTGAGAGGGGAGGATTATCAGGCAGTGTATGAGAAGGTGACGCGTGCCACTCAAACATTCGCCTGTGAATTGTTTGGCCGGTTGTCGCAGGCTGGCGTATTCCTCAACAGGAACACGTTCGGCAACATCAACTATGCGTTCGATCGCTTCCTCGGCAACGACATCGTCCTCTTTCACTTTCCTTATTAGCGATTCAATCGGTGAGCGCCCATGTCGTACAACTATCAGATCGGTCAGGTCATCAGCTTCGACGTCTACCCCACTCCCATTCTGGGCAACAGCTTCGAGTATGTGACGGTCCTCGCCGTCATGGACCAGTCCACCGCTAACGGCATCATCGATACGGTGGCCAACCACATCAAGATGTATCCGTACTTGAAGCCGCAAGGAACGCCCAACGACCCGGCTCAGTACAACTACATCAAGGTGCGCACGCAGTCGGGTGCGATCACGGCGCTCGGGATGCCGTGGATCAACGAAAGCACGATCAAGGTCTGGACCTCACAGACGATCACCGCTGTCATCAGCGGCGTCACCGCGAGTGACATTCAAGCTGTCCAGAACGCGCTCATTAGCAACGGCTTCCCGAACATCTCCGTCACTGTCTCGGCAATGCCGGGTTCTTGATCGGTATATTGTGACAGAGTGCGGGAAACGCACCGTCGCCAAGGGGGAAAGTGGTGAAGTAGTTTCGGGGGTAGTACCGCGAGAACCATAGCACGTTGATTGCAATTTCCTTTGTTTGCCTCTTCCCTCGGGAAGAGGCTTATTCCCCGCAAAGATGTTTTTTTTTGCCTACCCCTCGTCAAACGAACTCGCGGCCCAGCTCCAGGGATTGGCGCAATCACGATTTACCTCGACCTTCAACGCGCCATGCAGGGTGGGGACGTTATCCATATCGGACACCCTCCCCGCCCACACGACCAACTGCTCATTTGGTGATCGTCGTGTAGCTGCTCCTGGTGTTACCTAAGTGCGCGCTGAAGTTTTGAATGTCTATGCCGAAGCTTGGCGTTGAAACGCTAAACGTTCCTGTTGCTGGGACGCCGGCTTCGTCGAGGCTGATTTTCTGAGTGAAGCCCTGATAGCGAGTAGTTTGCTTAGTGTCCGTTTCGAAGGGCGTCCCAGCAGCGGTCAGTGCCATCTGAATTGTAACGAAGTCACTTCCATCGACTGAAGGAATCTGACCAGATGCAGTCGCTGACTTTGGAGGTCTGCTTCCACCGCCGTCCTTGAACGAAAATTGCACGTCGCCTGCGTATAGTGCGTAAGAATAGGCTTGCGTACAGTCATCCCACCAGGACATGTAAACTTCCGCAAACGCGAGGGAGGTTACGGGGGTGCCGCTGCCTTTTGAATGCGTAGCATTTGCGGTAACGGATATAAATACCGTTCCGTCCGTCCGACAGGTAGCGCTGAAGAACCCCAACCCGCTTGCTGCCGCTCCGGTTGACTTAATGGTTAATACCTCCGCAGCCTGGCCCGATGCAAACATGCTCGAAGCTGCAATAAACGCGATAGCCGCAAGGGCCTTGCTGATCACCGTGCGACCGTAGTGAAATTGTTGGATGAGGCGACGCATGCTCATTTTGACCCCTCTATCAGATAGAGTCGCTCGCTGCTGTAGTAACGAAGGTTGCTCAGGGAAAAGGAATGAACTGCTTGCAGCGACTTTCTCCTCTTTAAGGAGATACAGCGAAAGCGTTAGTGGCACTTATTATCAGCATACGGCAGGTGGACCAAATTTCCGCGCCCGTAAGTCTAACTATAGCAATCCGGAAGGAAAATGAAAGTCTAATATTGCCGTGAAGCGGCACGGACGGATCCGGTTTCGTTTCAACGAGGAAGCCAAAACACGCACGCTCAGGTCACCCAGGCGATCACGCTTATGAGAAGCTCTTTCACTAGCGCGCTCGACGTCGAACTTACCTACCGATTTACTGACGAGCCTTCCTCGGTAGAAAAAATACCGCGCGGGCTCATGATTTGACTGGAAGTGATGCGCCAGTTCAACTCGTGTAATGACGTTCCTAATGCGCGAGCATGCGGGTGGTAAAAAGGGCATGACAGTGTCCGGTTAGCCTGCTGAGCGGCCTTGGCCGATAGCGGGAACTCTGATGGGGATCGGAGGGGTGTCAACGGAGACGATTCGTAGCCGGTGGGTCTCGCGGCCGTCGCGCCTTTACTTCCTTGGAGGAAGCGACGGCCGCACCAAGAGACACACCTGGGCTCGTCATCTTCGGCTTTGCTCTGGGAAGAGGCCTTCGGGTCTCTTCCCTTTTTTTTGCCGTCTTCCCGGATCGAGCGTTTTTTATTGCGCGAATCAATCCTGTACGAGAAAGAAAGGAATTCCCATGTCCACCTTCGACAATCCCTTTGTATTGCCGGCTTCGAAGTACGTCAGAGACATTGATGTCATGCGCCACTACGTCGATCAAAGCGTCGAGTACCTGTCGGCGATGACCGGCGCTCCCCGCGAACAGTGCTTGGCGTTCGTGAAGAATAACCTGCGACCAGACGGCAAGTTCCCGTTCAAGGACCCGGCCGTGCTGTATCTGCGCCGCAACGAGCACGGCGACCGTGAACAGGTAGAAGGCACGCTCGGCGGCTACCTCTCTGAGTCGATCAAGGAACGTCAGCTCATTGCGCCCACGCTCACAACCTACTACCACCCGGCAGTCAAGAAGTCGCTGCTGGCGGGTTTCATTGACGCGAACGTCAAGCGCCGCGGCGTGGCAAAGAAAGCCATGTTCCAGGCACGCATGGACGGCAATTCCATCCTTGCGATTCTGAAAGACAACGAGCAGACGAACATGAAGCTCTCGAACAACGCATGTTCGGGCGCCCACGTCAGCGCATCTACCCCGCTCTTCAACAAGACCGCACACTCGACCCTGACCTCCAACTGCAGGTCGACCGCGGGCTATGGTTCAGCGAACAACGAAAAGTTTCTGAACGGCAACCGGCACTACTGGTCGCCGGACATCGTCAAGAACAACATCGTCTCGATTGTCACCAACACGGACTACGACTCGATCCTGCTCGCAATGAACGAGTTCGGGATTCGTCACCCGAGCGTCGAAGAGACGATGGAGTGCATTCGCTACTCGACGCAGCTGTATTTCCGCGACGAAGCAGCACACCGTCTGATTGAGCAGTACGTCAGCAAGCTCACGGACATCCAGCGCAGCGCGTTCGTCTACACCGGCGATCTGTACCACCTGATGAAGTTCAACCGGGAGATCGTCTACAAGTTCGTGCACGAGCTGTCGTCCCGTATCGGTGAGGCCCATCCTGATCCGGACAGCATCATCAAGAACGCGCACGAAGATCACATCGCCCTCGCCTCGCAACTGTGTCCGAGAGAGATGAAAGGCAAGAAGGTGAAGGACGTGGCGGGGACGGACGCGTATGGAATTCTGGCGTCAACCGTGGCACACATCGGCCAGGTGATCACGGAGTACAAGAACCTGATCAAGGCGTTCTGGGTGACGAAGAACGTTCCGGCTTCCCTCGCCCACTTCCCGGAAAGCATCCGTCGTTCGGCGCTGATGGGTGACACGGACTCGACCATCTTCACGGTGCAGGACTGGGTCCTCTGGTACAACGACGGTCGCCTTGGCTATGACGATCGGTCGTCCGGCGTGGCAGCTACGATGATCTTCCTGGCGGCGCAGACCATCACGCACGTGCTCGCGCGTATGTCCGCCAACTTCGGCATCGAAGAAAGCCGGATCTTCCAGGTGGCGATGAAGAACGAATACAAGTTCGACGTGTTCGTTCCGACGCAGGTGGCGAAACACTACTACGCCTCGATCGGCTGTCAGGAAGGCAACCTGTATAAAGCGCAAGAGCCCGAGATCAAGGGTGTGCACCTGAAGTCGTCGGATGCCCCGCCTGCCGTGATGGCAAAGGCGAAAGCCATGATGATTCGGATCATGGACACCGTAATGGCCGAAAAAGGCGTGTCGCTCAAGGAAGTCATGGGCGAGATTGCCGCCCTGGAACATGACATCCGGACGTCGATTCTGGAGCGCTCGAGCTACGAGTACTTTCGCATGGGTCAGATCAAACCGGCTGCGTCCTACACGCTTGGACCAGAGCAAAGCAATTTCGCGCACTACACCTTCTGGAACCATACATTCGGCCACAAGTACGGCGAAGTGCAGGAACCACCCTACAACTCGGTCAAGATATCTGTCGATCTGAAGTCGCCCGTGAAGATCAAGGCGTGGCTCGACAAGATGGACGATCGAGATCTCGCTTCGAGGTTGCAAAGCTGGTTTCTCAAGACCGGGAAGAAGGCGATCAGTACGTTCCACGTACCGGAACAGATCATCCAGTCCAAGGGCATTCCAAAGGAGATCAAGAGCGAGATCGCGATTCGGAAACTCATCACGGATACCGTCGCAGTGTTCTATCTACTCTTGGAGAGCCTTGGCGTCTATATGCAGAACAAGCAGATGACGCGCTTGGTCAGTGACCACATGGCTGCTCCAGTGAAAGATCTGGAAGCAGCATAGCGCCGAGTATCGACCAACAACATTGCCCGCCCTTGCGCGGGCATTCTTATTTGCTCGAGGTTAGAGATGCCGACATGGCTCTGGGGTGTCTTGATTTGGTTTGCGCTGCTGGCGCTATTCGTGGCGCGTTGGGACTGGAGTCGTGCGTCGAATCCGGCCGATGCGACGAGCGAGCCGGATTCCCGAATCGACGAATCGGATATGAATGGGCTGCTCGCCAAGGCGACCGTCGCGGCAACTGGCATCGAATAGGAGCAGTCGTGAGGTGGTTCGGATTTTCCGACTGGCAGATGAAATGCATACGCTGCCCCAAGATCACGCCGAAGACTCAGCCCTTGTGGTGCGCTGTCAGCAGAAGGAGCAAATGCGCCTCGCGCGCGGCCGCAAGTAGACGTCATAAAGCGTGCCCCGAAGGACAGGCCCTAAGGAGCATTTAAACAATGAAACGCCAGAGTGCAATCATGACCCATGCGATCGAAACTGATATGGCACACCTCGTCGAGTTCATGGGCAACCATCCGCTGGAAACGAAGGCCGTGCGTACCGAAGCGTGGCAGCAACTCCTCGTCTATGTGCCACGCGAAGAATTCCAGGTCCATATGGACAAGATCAAAGAGAAGGAGTCTTCGTGAGCACGATCAAAACAGCGTACACGATGCGTGACCACGCGCCCTGGGAAGATCGACCGTTCGACACGGACGTACTGCCGGGAGGCTGGGCGGAAACTATCATTGCCCTCATCGAACGTGGACCGGTTGGCGATGGCGACATTCCAAGCAAGGTCGCTCGCGATGAGCTGATGTCGCGCGGCTTCGCTGCGAGGGTGATCGTGAACCAGAAGGAAGCAGGGAACGTCGCCACGTACGCTGGCCGCGAACTCTACAAGCAGTTGGTTGACGCACCCTCACTCGCGGAGGCGATTGCAAAGCGGCAGGCGAATTTGAACTTCCTCAACGATCTGTGGAAGTCGCAGCAACCGCCGGAATGCGGGTCCTGTGGCTACACCGCAGAGCCGGATTGTTCGACGTGTTCTTGAGATCTTGAAGGTGGGATACTGGGAAGTTGAGCGCGAGGGCTTGCCTTGCGTTCGATTTCCCGTATCTCCTCTATGACGTCTTGTTGCACCAGCGGATCCATTACGCCTTCGAACAGACGCTCCTGCGACCAGCCTAGGAACGTCCTGTTGATTAGGTTGAGGTCTGCCTGATTCCGCGTCTCTGGCGTGTCCTTTGCCATCGTCAGCACAAAGTCCAGCGCGGGAAGCCGAGAGATTGCAAGACCCCACATCCCCTGCCGAGTCGGCGCCATGTCAGGCACATGCATCGCCTGCTCCATGTTTTCCTTGACGACCGCCGGCACGCTCTGCAGCACGCCCACGAAATTCTTGCCCGTCTTGGTCAGATTCTCGAGAACGATGCCATAGCAGCTGTCGACCTTGCTCGTGTAGTCGATGAGCGCAAACGGATGGCGCTTGATCGACTGCCCTACTTCTTCGCCCGATCGCAGTTTGAGAACGCGATTGAAGAGCGCCTGGTCTATGTGACTGAAGATCATATTCGGCAGCACGTACATGTGCACGAACATCATCGTCGACTTTTCGCCATCCAGTCCGCCTGTGATGCGGTCCTGATCTCGCCGAAACGCGCGGTACTGAACCATCAGCATTGGGATGTTGATCGCAATGACGACGATCCCCGTCTCAGTGCCAGTGAGATGGCCATTGGGCAGGTTCAGGTAGAGGTCGCTTCTCGGGTGCCGAAGCACTCGCACCGGCGTAACGTTCCGCCAGTCCCGATCGGCTCGGTCGAAGTCAAACGGCTCGGTATGCGCAACGACAATCTCATCATGTCCTGGCCCGTAGAAGTCTCCGTCGAACAGCCTTCCTGGATTGATGGACGAAGTCATTTTTAACGCCGTCGCGCGATTTAATGAAACGGCATCGACGTTCGCGTAGTAGCGCTCGAGGTTGTGCGACAGCGGCACGTTCACCGTTTGGATGAGCTTCACGAGGATGTGATTGCCCTTCACGGCCATCGGAGCGTTCCGGTAATAGCTAATCACCTGCGCAATGTTGCGGGTGAGCCCCTCCCGAACATACGGCCATAAGGGGGGTACTTGGATGCCTTGGAGCGCCCGAGGCACCAGATTGAAAAGCGTGTGCATAGCGCCGCATCCAGTTGGAGATTTGAAGGTTCATAAAATTGAGACCGCCATGTTCGAGTCAGAAGAGATGAAAGAGCTTCGTCGGAAGCAGCACGAGGACGACACACCGGAACACGAAGCTGGCCCCGAAGAACCCGTGATAACGGGATCGCGTTACAAGCGCGGCCGTCGCTGGTGGGAACGGTCGAAGTGGGAGCGCAAACGGTGAAGACACTCGACTCGACGATCTTGCAGGTTCTCGCCTACGGCAGGCTGAAGCCGGGTTGGAACACGTCCGAAAGTCTTCCACCGACACCGCACGCCGTGCTGCTTGCGTGCGAATTCCTGCGCACGATTCCCGAGGGCTTACCACTGCCGGGAACGATGCTGCATGACAACGGTGACCTCGGCTTCTATTGGTACGCAAACCAGCGCTGCTATGTTGACCTGGAGATTGACTCGCAGAACGATCAGTTCTCTTTCTTCGCGGTAAAGAAGGCCGAAGGCGAAGAGCCACGCGAAGAGACCTACCTTCCGGTGCGCACGATCGCACACTTCACGATCCCCTTCTACATCGACCACTACAGCGCAATACGAGACGAATATGCGACGCACGCAGCAACGGTCCAGCCTAGCAGCGCTGACGCTGCTAACGGCGGCAGCAAATGCCAACGGAACGACGCTTTACCGGTCGGATGACACGTACACCGACATGAACGGCAGGGACGGCTCCGGCCAGTTGCTCCCCCCCCCCCACCGACGTATACCAATCGCGCCGAACGGCGCGGGCAGGGTGGAGTGTCTAACAGGCGAGGGACATGGTGGAACCGAAAATGATCATCGTCACGTCACCGCACCAACACGAGTTCCTCGATAGATGGTTGCGTGGCTTCATCGAATCGCCACGATTCGCATGGGTGTCAATGGAAGTCGGCTTCGACGAGATGCAGCGTCGGAGGCGTGACAGCATGCCCCCGGCGCTAACTGGCAGCACTGGTGAGACCGTCTTCAGCTTCAATTCCTCGGCCGTACAAATAACTGGGCGGGCCACGTTCAACGACGCGCTTCGGAATCTCTGTGCTCGCAAGAAAATACTAATTAATAAGGACGGGCACTGTCTCGTTTCTCGGTTACTCATCGATTCCGAAAAACCGGAAGCTAAAGCGGCTCTATTTCTGGAATTGCCGAAACCGTGCGACCGTTATTCCTACCCGCTTTACTTGGCAGAGCTCAGACGCGACATTCGATGGGGCATCTTTGGCGACATGTCGGAGCATCAGTGGGAAGTGGCGCTCGCCAGGGAGGAGATCGTCATCTCGTCGAGCGGGGCGTTCGTAACAGTAAACGCGACTTTTCGCAGGTAAGTCCTACCTGAATCTGTAACTTTTCTGACTCCCGCGAAATTCGAGTCAAAACTTGTTCGGCGTCGGACCGACCGGTGACGACTTAGGGTTTTGTAAGAAATCGCGCGCCCGAGCGAAGAGAATTTGCACGTTGACCGTGCGTCCACGGCAGCGCAAAACATAGACACGTTCCACCCATGTCAATAGGTTTTTCCGAACGTACGTGCTTTACAACACGGAACACGCGAAAAAAATACCTACTGAAAGGATTTCCGCCTGGACGCTCAGCATTTAAGCGTCTGCAGAACTAGATAAGGGCCACATCGGAAAGCTACCTTACAACTAGATTCTTTAGAGTCAAATTTTGCAAGAAATTATTTTGATTTGATGACACAGGTTTACCGACGAAAGGAGTAAAGTGCGCGCCTCTTCACCGGATATCACGTTAACCCTTAGGTAAGTTTGACCGACCGTCGGACGTCTTCAAGTTCCGACGCAGCCAACAAAACCCGCTCTTCCGCACGACCAGAACGACTACTCGCTCGACCTCTACGCACCGCCCGAAATAACTTCAAACATAACCAGCCCATACAAGCGCTCTGTTATCGCAATCGCAATCGACATTAACTTAGTAAAAAATTACGCCGCTCGGTATATGTTGTAGGAGAAGATCTAACCATCTGACCCATCGACCACAGTCGCAAGACTCGGTCGACCGGCAACCCCGTAATCCCCGTTGATAGTTTCTCTCCTCATTGAGGAGTGCTTAGACACGTCCGTATCAAAGCCTTTCGGCGACGCTGATTCTAAATAGTTTCAGGCACATATCACCACCCTGACACTAGACAGAAAAGATTAGTGTTCGCGCGATCATTAACCTGATTTAGAGAAGAAAAGGAAACAACCATGGCAGTCAACCACACTGGCAACAAGCAAGGCGCAGCAGCAGAAACCTCGATGGCCGCAGCATTCAGCCGCCAGCAAGACCAACCTGCGCAACAGCCGCAGCAGCAAGCCGCTGCGAGCGCCGCACAGCGGCCGATTCAGCGCACCCGTCTGTCGGATATCGGCAGCCTCTCGCGCGCGGCAATGGGCCGCAACCCGCAGAGCGAAGTCATCACGAAGCTCAGCAAGGCGCTCGAAGTAGCGTTCGCTGGCATCGACAAGAGCTACGAAGTCACGCTCATCCCGATCGACTACAACAACACGAAGTCGCTGGTCAAGTCGGTCATCGTCGTCGCCATGCGCGATCTGGTGAACAAGGAAACGGGCGTGGCGTGCCACACCCTCATCCTGGAAGGCTCGAGCGAGCCGCTGCAGGTCGGCTACCAGATGATCAACAACCAGAACGTCGAAATTCTGCGTGTGAGTGGCGACTACAACAACAAGACGCTGTCGGACGAAGTCCTGAGCGCCGTGGCGCGCACGTTCGCCGGCATGCCGATCTGGCCGGTGGATGCATGCGTGGTGCCGCGCGACTTCAACGTCGAAGACCCGACGCTGGTTCACGAGCTGGCAGCGAATGCTGCGACGGCTTGCCAGACCGAACTCGAAGTTCGTCAGCCGGGCGGCTTCCAAGACGTGGACCTCGGCACCGTCGAGCATGAGAACTCGCTGACCGTTCAGCCGACGTTCGGCAACGGTCAGTCGCGTGACATGGTCGGCGCGCCGGTTCGCTCCGACATCGTCATCGACTTCCGCGCAGGCGGCCAGGAAATCCCGGGTCAGCAAGGCGAGACGCAACGCGTGAAGCAAATCTCGCGCATCAGCGGCTACATGGACCTCTTGTGGGCGCCGACCGAGCAGCAGACGCAACGTTTCGATCCGTGGGTTCAGCAAACGGCTCAGGCGTCGTCGCCCGACGAGTTCAAGCGTTACCGCCCGCGTTTCGTGATGACCGATCTCGAGTCGGTGCAGCTACTCACGATCCCGGCGCAACTCCTGGCGCTCGTGACGGCATTCACGCTGGCTGAGAACAACGCATGGGTCGAAGCATTCCGTCCGGCTCCGATGAACAACAGCGCGGAAGTGGACTGGAAGGACATCGGTGCGATCGGCATCGAAGCCAACTTCGAGAAGAACCAGAATGGCTTCGGTTCGCGCGTGGACACGAAGTCGGACGCGTTCCAGCGTGTTCAAGGTCAGGCAGGCGATCACCTCCTGCGTCTGGTCGGTTCGGTCATCACGCCGAAGCTGCTCCTCTCGCTGGACGTGCCCGAGTGCGGTCCGCAGACCTGGTTCAACGGCATCTTCGCAGCAGCCGCTGAGCTGAACGGCAACAACTGGCAGAAGGCGAATGAAATCATCATCCGTGCAGCGAACGTGCTCACGCATGGCAACTTCAGCCGCTACTTCCAGGCCGGCGCGCGTGTGGCGTCCGACGAATTCAACCGCATCCACCTGGGTTGGTACGTCGACCGTCATGGCGTGAAGCGCGATCTGCGCGATGTCGATTACCTGGCCGTGCTCAACATGGTCGGCGATCGCGATCCGGAAGTCGCACGCGAATGGTCGGACTCGTTCGCTCGCACCAACCTGGATCTGCAAGTCCGTCTGGCGAAGCGCAAGCAGATCATCGAAGGCGTCCTCGGCAAGAACAATGTCGAGTTCACCGGCTTCGCACGCCGCGTGACCTTCGAACCGGCGTTCATCGTCGCGCTGCTCAACGCGTGCAAGGACACGGGCCTCTCGGTTCGCACCATTGCACCGATGACCGATCTGAACCAGTACGAGCGCGCGGTCAACCCGTACGCGATGTCGGCTGGTCTGGACACGTCTTCGCTGAACGGTTCGGTGTTCAACCGCGGCTTTGGGCATCAGCAGCAACAGCAGCATGGCGCCCGCGCTGGCTTCAGCCGCTGGTCCCAGCAGTAAGCAGTAGCGTCTGCGCCTCGCTCACGCGGGGTGCAGTTGAGCGGAGGGGGCGAAAGCCCTCTCCCCTCCTTTTATGCCGTTTTTTTTTGGTTCATGGACGCGGATCGACCACCGCGCGCAATAAGAGAAAGAAGATGAATGCTTGGTTGTTGTTTGGTGCAGCTTGGTTGGTGTTGGCAGTTTCGCTTGCGTGGCTTCTTCGCGGCACCTCCTCGAACATCGCGCTGCCCGAGGAGGAAAGGTCGGTGCAGACGTAAGCACCGCGTGTGACGCCGGTTTCCTAGACGGTTGAAACGAAACTTGGCGATATATCACTACCGCGAATAGATTGCAGGGCGATTTTTATTTCCCCAGGCAATCGTAAGAAGCACCGCAGCAAAACGATCCCCAATCAAGCAGTTGCACCAAGCAAGGAGAACACGGTGGGCGTATTCCTCCAACTCGTGAACCAAGACGAAGTGTTCAATCACTTCTCGTCGAAGGAACCGATCATCATCAACGACCTCTCGGACACGTCCGAAGAGGAAAAAGAACACATCTACAACCTGATCTTCACGAAGTACGATCTGATCAACTCGGATCTGCTCTCGAACATCCCCGCATGCGACTGCGGCAACACGGTCGGCGTCGACAAGCTCGGCGACGGGAAGTACATCAAGGCTGTCGTGTGTCCGGACTGCCACACCGAGGTGACAGCACCGCATCAGCGCGATCTCGAGCCCTTGATCTGGCTGCGTGCACCGAACGGCGTTACCGCGCTGATCAATCCGACGGTCTGGACGATGATCGCAGAGCGCTTCGAGAAGAGCAACTTCGACGTGATGCGCTGGATCGTGGACGTGAATTACAAGCCGGCTGTGAAGGAGCCGCCTGTGATGGAGTACATCCGCAAGTCAAACATCCCGCGCGGCTACAACCATTTCGTCGAGAACTTTGATCAGATCATGGACTTCATGTTCAATCTGAAGTTCTACAGCAAGAAAAAGCTCGCCCCGCTTAAGCAGCTGCTGCAGGAACAGCGCGATTGCGTCTTCTCGAAATACATGCCGCTGCCGAACCGTTCGCTGCTCGTGCTCGAAGACACGAACCACGGCTCTTACACGGACGCGACCGCACCTGTTGCTGTGGATGCGATCCTGATGATGGTCGGCATTGACGCGCCGCTCTCTGTCCACTCCGAGCGAGTGAAGGAGAACCGCACGATCAAGATGATCATCCAGACGGCGCAGTATTACGACGAGACGATGCGCACGGTGTTGGCGAAGAAGGAAGGCATCTTCCGTAAGCACGTGTACGGCACGCGAGCCCACTTCAGCTTCCGCGCAGTGATCAGCTCGCTCACGGATCGCCACGACTACGACGAAGTCCACATTCCGTGGGGAATCGGGATCGCGGTGTTCGAACTGCATCTGAAGAACCGCATGATGCGCCAAGGCATGACGCCGTCCGAAGCGGATGCGTACCTGTTGGACCATGCAGCGAAGTACTGCCCGATGCTGGACCAGATGTTCCGCGACTTCATCGAGCGTTCGCCGTACAAGGGCGTACCGATCGTGCTGCAACGCAATCCGTCGCTGGCGCGTTCGTCGGCACAGGCCATGTTCATCACGAAGGTGAAGAACGAGCCCGCGATCCCGACGATCTCGATGAGCATTCTGTCGGTGGTCGGCTTCAACGCGGACTTTGACGGCGACCAGCTCAACGCGACGCTGTCGCTCGACTTCGTGACGGCCGAGGAGCTGTATCGACTGGCACCGCATCAGAGCGTGTTCGACATGAACGCGCCGCGTACGGTGTCGCGCAATCTGTCGATGCCGAAGACCGTGATCGCGACGATCAGCAACTGGATCCACTGGGACGAACCGGAGCAAGCCGACCCGGAAGTCTTGCGTCGTATGGCAGCCATTCCCGAAGCCGCTCCGGTGGAACCGGTTTCGGCCGTTCATTAACGCGAGGTGAGAAATGGTAATGGTCGTTCAGGGTAATACCCAGACGTTCAACAGTCTCGTGTATGGCGCTCAAAAACACCCGGGCACCCTCGCGTTTCTGGAGAACCAGGTCCAGCAGTTCAGTGGAGCACTGACCGAGTTCGGTCAGGCATTCTTCAACTCGGCGAAGCATCTCTACGACAGCTTCAACAGTTCGGAAGCGATCCGCATTGCGCGGGCAGCGACGCGCAAATTCGACAGCCTCTTCATGAGCGACAAGATCCAGACCATCTGGGATCTGGGCAGGCTGCAACATGCCCCGCTCACGATGCAGCGCTGGATCATGGCGCAGGAAGATGTGCGTACGCTCTATCACCAGCAGCGTTGCGATGGCTATTCGCAGACGTATTGCGACGTCGAGCCGGGTCGTCGTGGTGTTGAGCAGTACGACTGGCGCCGCATTCATCACGGCGTGGTGCAGGACACGGAAGACGGTGGCTGGGTCGTTCACCACTATCTCGACGAGATTCACGAAGGCGATCGCGAACTGGAGTTTGAGGAGAAGGCAGACGTCCTCAACACCCACGACGTGATCCGCGCGTATGTCGAGATGGGTCAGGACGATCCGACCTCGAAGTGGAACGAAAGGCTCTAAGAAACGACGCCCGGGAGATGAAGGTCTTCCGGGTCTCCTTTCGTATTCCTTTCTTTTTTGCTTGGTCGAACGGTATCGATCGGCAGATTTTATGTCTCCCTTAGATACTGTGAGTCCCAATCATGCCAACTCCCGTGCCGTCTCTGTCTACTGCTGGCTGGGTCGTATCCCCGCAGCAGAAAGCCGACTTGTTGATGGCGCACATCTACGAGTCGATGAACAACCAGACGTACATGTACCCCGGCAACATCACCAGCATTCAGTATGTGATCGAGAAGCACGCTGGTGACATCCCCGGCACGTGTCAGGCGATTCAGGTCGCGATGGAAACGTACCTGCAGCGCTACTACGACGACGCGACCGTCCAAGTCGCGAGCGACAACAGCGACGGGACCAGTCTCGTGACGCTGATGGTTTACGCGCAGGTCACCGAGGACGGAGTGACGTACCCGTATTCGGGACTCATCCAGGCAAGTAATTCCAAGTTCATCAAAGCCGTGAATTTGAACAACACCGGAAAGTCGGTAGCGGCCAACGTCATCCAACAAGCATCATGATTTCCGACATCAAACCCATCACGCCTCCGGGCCCCGCGTTCGAAGAAGTGCCCACGCCGAATAAGACGCCGGGCTGGTTGGAAAGCCTATTTCGCCAGATCAACAAATCGATCCTCGACGTCGTGCATTTCGCGCAACACGAATATCTCGACTACCGCAAGCTTCCGCATGCCCTGAAGACTAGTGAAGTCCTGACCAAGCCGCAACTGCAGCAGGACCGTACGATCATCGTTCAGACGGTGTTCCCGATCGCGACGGAGAACTGTTTCGTGGTTGTCTACACACCGGTCTTCGAAAATGGCGAAGACGCGATGCTGGGTCAGCAGCCCGACGACGTCGCGGTCGTCGACTTCAAGCTCTTCTGTTATCAGGAGCGCGGCCGCTTCGTCTACGAGAACGTCCCGCAAACCCCAACGCCCCCCGTTGCTGCGGAACTCAAGCGCCAGGCGCATGCACTGGGATTGCGCAACATGCAGTTCCTGTACTTCACCGTGCTCACGCCGAACGTGGTCGAGGCCTTCGACGATCCGAACGGCTACAGCAAGCCGCAAGCGAAAGTCACCGAAGTCTCTGACGGTCCGACGCCCGCAGCCGACTAAGGAGTCTGCGTATGAACCAGCCCGCGAACAAGTTTCAAGCAGCACGCGCTCGTGTAACGTACGGACGCGAAGAGGGCCAGTCGAACTTCATCAATACGATCGCGGCGAGTCTCAACGCCATCGCTTCGGAAGATGTCGCGCGCCTGCCGGAGGATCTCTTCTCGAAAGTCTTCCTGCCGCTTCTCGCCGGCGACGCGGAACTCCCGCACAAAGTCACGGTTGCCGACTGGATCTCGATTGCTGGCACGCCGTACAAGTCCGTCGACGTGTTTGAACCGGCGACCGACAAGGTGCTTTTCCGGGTGCCACCCCTGTTTGACTATCAGGGTGTGAACCCGGTCCGCGACCCAGCGGACCGGCGGCTAACGCCGATTCAGGATGTCGTCAAGCTGGCGGATCAGTACTCCCACCTGCACCCGATGGCGGGCGTGAATTATTTGCGCAACGTTTTGGGTCAGCGCGCGACGCTCATGAACACGAGCGACAAGCTCCGCAAACACGCTGCCGCGTGGAACGAGATCCTGACGCGGTACGGTCGCCCTCCTCTCTTCGCAGCGGAACAAGCACCGGCCGCTGCTCCCGCGCAAGCGTCGGGAACGGCACCCACACAGGGAGAAGAGCCCGAGTATGAGGACTTCTGACCTCAAAGTTGCCACCGTCAGTGATATTCATCTCGGCGCTAAGCGCACACCGACGCGTGACATCATCAAGAACTTGAAGGCCGCCTTCCCGGATAACGAGGAGACGGCCGAACTCGACATGATCTGCCTCGTAGGGGACGTGTTCGATACGTTGTTGTCGTTGAATGACGAAGATTTGGTAGAGATCGATTTCTGGATCGCTCACCTGCTGCGCCTGTGCAAAAAGCACGACATCGTGCTCTACGTCCTCGAGGGGACGCCGAGTCACGACTGGCGCCAGTCGGAGCGGTTCGTCTCTATCAATGAGATCGCAGGCATTGGCGCTAATCTCAAATATGTTAAAGACATTTCCGTCGAGTACGAACCCTCCCTGGACATCTGGGTTGGGTTCGTACCCGACGAGAGTGCGCCGACAACAGACCAAACTCTTAGCCAAATCTACGACCTGCTCCGAGCCAAAGGACTCGAACAGGTAGATCTGATGTTCATGCACGGGCAATTCGAATATCAGCTCCCGCCCCACGTCAAAGCACAGAAGCATGACTCGGAAGCGTATCTCCGGATCACGCGCATGGGCGTCTTCATCGGACACGTCCATATCCAGTCGACCTACAAGTGGATCTACGCCCAAGGTTCCTTCGATCGTCTCGGTCACGGTGAAGAAGAGCCGAAGGGACATTTCCGCGCGACCTTCCATCCGAACGGCGATCGCGATGTCGTGTTCGTCGAGAACGCTGGTGCCCGCAAATTCATCACGGTGTACTGCATGCACATGTCGGTCGAGGACTCGCTGCTCGAAATCGAGCGCCGCGTGAAGCACCTGCCCGATAACTCGGCGGTCCGTTTGGAGGCGAACTACGACCATCCGCTGTTCGCGGACATGGATGCGCTAATGCGGATCTATCCGCAGTTCGTCTGGAGCAAGAACCCGAAAGACGCGGACGAAGTGGAGGAGCCCGCGCTTGAAGAGGGAACGGTGGAGTTCGTGCCTATCACGATCACACGCGAAAACATTGTCGAGCTACTCTCCGAGCGCCTGCAATCCATGGGCGTCTCGGCGGACATGATCGCCATTGCACAAACAAAAATCGATGAGGTGAGGTGATGGAATGCAGCTGACGAATGCAGGCATTGCCGAGCGTGCTGTTGGTCAGTATCCCCTCTCCGTCGCCACGTCGCTGGCGATTGAGAGTGCCAACGGAATTCACCCGGAAATCCCGGTGGACTCTCCGCCTATCCTCAAGTACGAGGAGCTGTGGGTCAACGGTAAAACCTTGTTCCGCAACTTCATTGGTGCGCTCGACAAGGTTACGGCCGGAAGCGTGATACCGGAAGAGATCGCGGCAAACCTTGACGACGAGATGGAGCAGATCAGCCAGATCGTCGCCGAGAGCAGCAGTGGTCGCTGCAAGGTCGTGTTCTACGTGAACAACATGACGAATCTCGTCCCGCGCTATCGCTACGCCACCCTGCGTAAGGACAACACCCCTAAGCAGATGGAGTACTCGGCCATTCTGAAGAAGACGCTCGCGCTCATGCTGGCTGAAAACAAGACGCGGCCCTTTCCGATCCTGACTTTCGATCGTCTGCTCAGCCCACTTCAAGAAGTCACGCCGAAGCTTCTGCTGTTGACGCACGTCGCGTACGACCTGCTCTCGGCTAAAAACTTTCGCAGCGTCACGCTGCTGGAATCGCATACGGGACGACTTAAAGACAAAGCGCTCTGGTACACGAAGTACACCAATGGGCGCGACCTGATCATGCTGCCGTTTCGCGAAGACCTCATGCAGGTCTTTGGCGATAACGAAACGTTCGTTCCGATGCCGATCAAAGTTCGAAAGGAGGTTATCGAGATTGCCAACCGTTTTCACTGGACGAGCGTTACAACCACCGACAAGGTGCGCTTGGGACTCGAGTTCATCCAGGATCCCTTCACGCGGGAGACTTTGAAGAACATCGTTACCGGTCAATAGGTGCGGGGAACACGATTCGACTGGGGATTTTTTATTCATCGTGGGTATCGTTTGTCACCCCTTGACAAGCATGCTTAGAACATCGGATTACAAAGAAAATGAGCGACTTCCGCAAAGAACGAAAGAAGATTGCATTTGACAACCGCAAGCTGCATCTCTCGACGCCCTGCCCCACGGCCAAGGGCAAGTGGTCGAGCCTGCAGGTCAACCTCTTCTCGAACAATCCCCGCATCACGGTCTACACGAACGATCCGGACGACCAGGGCGAATCGAAGCAGTACGGCAAGATCTCCGCGAACCTCGACGCGCAAGTGTTCATGGTGTTCCTCGGCGCACTGACGAAGATCATCGACGGTCCCGCTGGCCAGGAAGAAAAGGTGAAGATCGAAAACAAGAACTTCATCTTCCCGGGCGGCAAGCGCAGCGAATCGCCGGTCGTGCAGTCGGAACTGCACTTCGGCAAGGACGCGGAAGGTGTCGTGTGGGTTTCGGTGACCGCGCGTGATCGGCCCCGCATCAAGTTCCCGTTCGGTAAGAGCGACTTCCACACGCTGTTCCACAAGACCGGCGAGCAGTACAGCAACGGCGAGCAGTCGGCGCTTTTCGCTCGCGGCTGGATCCGTCTCATGGAAAACATGATGGCGCATTTGCTGGTGACGGAGTGGGTCGAGCCGGAGAAGAAGGACAACGGTGGCGGTAACCGTGGCGGCGGCGGTGGCTTCAACCGCAACAACAGCGGTGGCGGCAACCGTGGCAATAGCTACGGCGGTGGCGGTGGTGGCAGTGGCGGCGGTGGTGGCGGCGGTTCGACTGAAGAAGTGTCGGACGACATTCCCTGGTAAGCGGGTTTAAGGCAGTTGAAATGCTGAGTTAGTTGAGGAACCGGTCAGGCTTGTGGGGCTTGACCGGTTCTTTGACCCCAGACCGCATTGAACGAAGTGTCAACGATATACAACCCCGATAAATGGCATCAAAAAGGGGGCGCGAGATGAATTTGGAAGAAGCTGCTTTGATTGTGAAATCCGGAGGACTTGACGAGCGTGATACGGCGTCGTGGTTAAGGAAATACCGAGGACACAGATCAAGCGCACGGCAGCGCGGGATGACCTCTGCACTGACGTTTGATCAGTACGTTAAAAAAGTCGTCGAGGCGCGGATCGTTCAGCCGAGTCAAATCGGCGGAAAGCAAGGCCGCTCTGTACTGGGAAGAGAAGGTGACGTAGGTCCTTATACGGAACGCAGCTGTCGCTTCATCACTCTGGAGCAAAACGTCGCTGAAGCCAAAGCAAATGGCCGATACGTTGAACGGAACGAGATTCTCTCTCGGAAGACCTCCGAGAGGATGACGGGGTTGACAAAGGACAACTCAGACCAAGTCCGGCGAATGTCCGAAACGAAAACAGGCCGAACAAAGCTTAACGACCCTGCCAGAGCTTCCCAGGCAGACAAGTTAGCGCGGAATTTCGAGCTGATCGACCCGAGCGGCATTCGGCACACCGGTCGGAACGTGAAGGACTTTTGCATCGCAAACCGCTTGAACGCCTTCGCTATCTACGACGTCTTCGCAGGAAGACGGAAACACCACAGGGGCTGGACCGGTCGTTACATCGATTGAGAAATGTTTCGGTGATATATCACCACCCTGACAGCTTGTAGTTAATGTTCCTAAGGAGATCAGTTTTGGAACTGCAAATCAGCAAAATCGGTCTGGTCGACAACAGTCGGACCGAGGTGACGCTTACGCATCAGGGACAGAGTATTGAATGGAATATTTCCGAATTCAAAAACATAATTAAGGACCTCGAATACGACATCTTCGAGCAGATCAACGCGTTCTGGGAACATCTGCCGATGGAGCGGCAGAACGAGATTTTTTCGATCTACCGTCAGATCAAGGAAGTGTTTGGGATGTACTACGGCACGAACCAGCTGACCCTTTTTCTGTACGGAATGGTGGCCAAGCTTTACCAGCTGCACGAGCTCGAAGACGTCAAGCACTGGATCGACTTTCACGCGAACATCTACCACCCGGCGGATCTGAAAGAGCATTTCGTCATGCACGAGATGCCGGGCACGCGTGAAGGCACGTATCTCCGTGAAGACTACGGCTGGCTTATCGCAATCTCTGTCGCGCTGCGCGTGATTTTCCCGATCTGGGGCGAATTCATCGCGATGGTGAAGGAAGAGTGCGGGACCAATTGGAAAGAGTTTCACGCGTATCAGTTGCTCTCGCAAACTCGCATGGCGCAATCGGCCCACATGGAGCGACTGCGCACGTACGTGGAATCCATGATTCCGAGCGATCCGAAGAAGATGGACGTGGCCAATAGCGCGCACATTTTCAAGGGCATCAGTGTCGAAGACTTTCCCGCGTTGATCATGGGTCAGGTGCTTGTTCGCAAGCTCGCCTTTGGCGACGTGCGCGGTGTCGATCCGAACTCGCATCTGGTGAGCCGGATCTTCAACTTCATCAAGTACAAGACGCGAGGCGGTTCCGATAGCGGTTTCAGCGGAATCGTGAAGGAAAAGAAAGTCGAGGGCCAGAACCAAGACACCGAAAACCAGCAGTCGAAGTTGGAAAGCTGCAAGGTCAAGCTGCCGGTCGCGGAAGGCAAGATCGCGCCTATCCGGATGTACGCTCGCGACATGCGTCACATCGCACAGCAGATCGCGCCGGACATGCCGCCGGAGCTTCTGGAGATGTCGCTCGAGTCCGTGAAGGCGCTCGAGAACGAGATCCACTGTAAGCCGCAGACGCTTCTCGTGATGTTCGCGCTGAAGAGTCGTCGGCAGTTGCAGCCGCGTGGTATCCATCACCTGAAGATCTCCTCCAAGCTTCAGGCCATCGCCGCTGCGCAAGCCATTTATTGGCACAAGGGCTATCCCGAGCTCGCCGGCCTCGTGAGTGCAATCGCACGATCGAACGAGGACGTAATGCACCTGACGAGTACCGATTCGAAAGCGAAAATCCCCTCGCCGATGATCGACCAGCTCTCAGCGCTGTACAAGCATCCCCGTCGTCAACCCGGTAAGCAGAAAGCCCCGCGACTCCCGACTTCGGCCGAAGTTGCGATCGATCTCATTTCCAAGCAGTTAAGCGAGCACGACTGGCGCCTCACGCTGCCCGCCGAGTGGGTTGGACAACTCACTGGCAATCAGCACGACCGCTTCTACGCCGTGCCCGGCAACATCAAAATTAAACTGGCGCAACTGTCCATTGCGCTGGCATCAAGGAGTTTCTAATAATGAATCAAGCCGCCCGCATGCACGTCAAACGCCTGTTCCTGATGGAAACCGGCACCTATAACACGCAGTATCGTCGGCCCTACGAGACCAACCTTCAGGGACACACGCTCAACCAGCTCAGCGAAGCGCTGGCCGGCACGCAGAAGTACACGCCGTCTCTGCTGGCAGGTGTAGCGAACCAGGTTATCGCGCCGTCGGCCACCGCGGAACAAGCAGCCGGCATCGTAAATGGCTGGGGCGAGCGCCGCATGCGGTTCATGATGGAAGTGGAAAACCGCTACATGGCGGGCGGTACGTCCACCAGCATCATCTTGGGCTACACGAACTATCCCGGCGTGATCTTCCATTCGAATCACATCGATCCGAAGATGGAATTCTTCGTGAACTCTGTTGTGACCGTTCGCACGACACTCGAGCACACGCCGTTCGGCAACCAGACCTACACCAACGTCGCAGAGAATGCGCACGTGCTCGTCGACCCGGCATACATCGACGCTTACACCCCCAACCGGACTCACCGCATGCGTCCGGAGGATGTGTACGCCACGATGTCACTGAACCATCTGCAAGGTCTCGGCGATGTGGTCGACTGCCGCACGGTGTTGTCGGGAACGCCGGTCGCGTCGCGTCGTGGCAATAACCTCGCAGCGGACTACGCAGCGAACTTGCTCGACAACTACAAGAAGGCGACGGTCGATAACGCATTCGGCGTGCAGCAGGAAACGGATGTGCTGGAAACAGCCCGTGGTTACGCGCAGGAACAGCCGATCGGTTACAACTCGTTCTTCCAGGCAATGACTAAGTTCCGCGACGGCGTCGTCTCGAACTTCTTCACCTGGAACGATCTGCAGCGTCTTGATCCGAACGTCGACAACGTGACGGTCGTGGCGGCGCTCGGCCAGACGAACCACGCGGCGCCAGCGCTGGGTGAGGCGCACATCGCGGGGTCGGGCATGTCGCAAGACTGGGGCGGCTCTGATCGTCTCACGCAAGTGGCGACGATTCTCAGTCAGGCAGTTCCGGCACTGATGATGGAGCTCACGCTCACGCAGCTGGCGTTCACGACGACCAACCGTCGGGTCCTGTCCAATTCCATGCCAATGAGCATGCCGATGGATGCTGCAACTTCGCCGGTCAGCACCGCCATCGCCAACGCCGAGGGCTTCAGCTCGAACGACCTCGGACCTTACTTGCAGCACTTCATTGTGAAGCTCGAACACATGGTCCTGAACGACATCTCGTTCAAGAACGCGGTCGACTTCCACATCGAAATGCGTGCCGACCTGTTGGGCGAGACGTGGATCAAGCTTGCGCTCGACGGCGGTCCTCCGATCACCTACGTGACGCCGAGCTTCGCGGATGCCTTGATGGTGCCCGTCATCACGAACAACGAAAACCTGAACCTGCAACTCTCGCGCGACTTCGAGCAGGTGTTCCATCACCTGAACGACCACACCGGCATGCCGGGCACGTCAGAAGGACTCGCCACGCCGCAGTTCGGTCTTATCTAACAAGGAACGGGTTCGGCAACGGACCCTAGAGAAAACATGACAACTCCCAATCTGATCGAGCTGTACAAGTGGCTCATGCAGACCGCGAACCTGGTCGTCACGAGCGACAACCTGGTTTCCGGAAAGCTCATGAATCAGACGATGCCGGTGCTGATCAAGGGCAAGCGCCTCGCACTGCCGTCGCCTGAACATCTCGCGAATCCGGACAAGAGCCAGATCGTGCTGTTCCATCCGCTCGCGGAATCGATCACGCGTGGCGAATCGGAAGTGCTGGAGAAGTTCCGTTCGATGCTGATGGTGCGCTTCAACCTGGTCGCGGCCGAACTGATGCTCCAGCTCCTTTCGATCGCGATCTCGACCGATTTGCACGCGCAACTCGCCCCGGATCAGTCCGAGTTCCTGTCGAAGGTCAAGAACGCCGACGACAAGACCTACGACCTGTTCAAGAAGGTGCTGGCTGCGATGCCGTCGGATCAGACTGCGCGTCGCATCATCACGATCTTCCTGAAGAAGACCGGTTCGGTCGGTGGAAAGCGCCACAAGCGCGTTGGTGTCGTGACGTTCCCGCTGTATCAGGAACTGAAGAAGGATGGGAACGACATCTACGGCATCAAGTGTCGGGTGAAGGACAAGGAAACGTTGATCGCGTTGATGGAATTCATGTTCCCTCAGATCGACGTGGAAGGATCGTATCACCGCGGCTCGGACTCGGACGTGGCTCCGAACCTGGATGCGCTGATGCAGGCATCGCTGGCCGTCATCGCACCGCTCAACGATCTCACGAGTACGTTCGAGAACCAGCTCGGCGACGAAACCAATCCGGCGACCGATCTCGCGATCAACTGCGAGTGGGAACGCACCTTCGACAACCTCGGCGTGATGCTGTCGGAAATCCGTAAGGTTCCGATGCAGGCTGGCAATGAAGGGTCGTCCGGTGAACCGCCGGTTGTGGCCCAACCTGCAACTACCGCAATGCCCGCGTCGTATCCGCAACCGACGGCACCTGTCGCACCGGCTCCGATCGTGCAAGCGGCGCCGGTTCCGGTCGTGGTACCTGCACCTGTTGCAGTACCGAGCGCTTCGCCGGTTTCGGGAGCTCGTCAGCCGCTTGACGGGTTCCTTGCGCAACGTGAAGCAGAGCGCGCGATGCAGCAGCAGCACCAGGAAGCGTGGATGACCGCAACGCACCGCCAGCAACCGCCTGTTCAGCCGCACCGTCAACCGGTCTACCAGCAGCCGACGGTGACGAACGGCTATTACCCGCAAGCACCGGCACCGCAGCAACAACCGCCGCATCTCGTGCACACGGGCCGTGGACTGGACTTTAACTCGGTCCTGGCGACAAATCCCTCGGTCGTGTATGCGACCGGTGGCTATCCGACTCCTCAGCAGCAAGCACCGATGCAGCAGCAAGGTTCGCGCTGGGCAAATCAGCAGAGCCAACCGATGTATCCGCAACAGCAACCGATGTATCCGCAGCAGGGGTATCAGCAGCCGCAGGGTGGTTATTACCCGCCCGCGAATGGTCGTTTGGTCTAAATCAGGTCTGACGGCATAAGCCGGAGAAGAGAGCTCACGCCCTCTTCTCCGACCCTGTCTTTTTTTGCGTTACGACGTCAAGACATTACTGGTCATGTAGGCGGAACGCAGTTGTTCGAGGACAACGCTTGACGGAATAAGTAGTCGCGTGACGCCGGTGCCGAACTCCGTTGGAGACGAAAAGTTGTTCATCCGCATCGTCACCCAATGAAATTGCGGCTGCAGGTTCACCACCTGCAAGAACCCAAAAAGATCCTGATCGTTTTCCCAGGCAGCCTGAGGGCTCACGGACATGAGCTGCGTCGACTGATGTTGCCGCAGGTACGTCATGTGGTCCTCGAGCACCTGGCGAAAGCCGTCCGTGTAATAGACGGAAGGACCAGGATCAAACATGAGGGCGTTAATGGCGTTGCCGGATGTGCTGGAAGTTGAGGCCATTGTTAGAAATCCGTCTCAAAAGAATCACGGTTACATATCACTACTCTGAAGCGGCGCAGCTGCTTTGGTCACAGTGAAAACACACTGATAACAAATTCAAGCATCTTCACAAGGAATACGCATGATGGACACCGCCAGTCTGACTGCGAGCGTCGCCCCCATGACATCCGCGCTTCGTCGCTCGGGTGTACTACTGGAAGAACCGAATGAGCTCGACCCGGAGCTCATGAACGTTTGCGGGTTGAATCCCTGGGACGGCCATAACTCGGCAGCCCGCAAACAAATGTTTTCGTCTCACGTCGGACAGTGCCTCGTGATCAAGGGATCGACCGAACGTCGCTGCCAATCGGGTACGGAACGCGAGTTCGGGAAGTACACGTTTTCGGCCAAGGTTCCGGTCGACTGCGAAGTGATCAAGGTGATCGATCGCTACCGCGAAACGTTCGGCCAAGACACTGTGCTCAAGCGCCGTCAGGACAATCCGCACAGCGTGATCATCTACGAGAACGTCCATACGAAGGAGATCGGCTGCATCAACCTTACGACGCACACGTCGTATCACTCGTACCTCGGGTTTCGCAACGCGATCAAGCCCGCGCTCTCCGACATTCGCGTCGGTAGTTATCTGAAGGAAGGCACGATCCTCACGGATTCTCCCTCGGTGACGGACACCGGCGGCTACAAGTACGGACGCGAGTGCAACATCGCGTACATGAGCCATCCGGTCACCTCTGAGGACGGCATCATGATCAGTGCGGAGGTGCTCAAAGAATTCGGCTTCAAGAAGTACGAGACGCGTGTCGTCGAGTTCGGCAGCAAGGCCTATCCGCTCAATCTCTACGGCGACGAGGGCAATTTCAAGGCGTTCCCTGACATCGGCGAATTCGTTCGCGAGGACGGCGTGCTGATGGCGCTGCGTCCACATGACAAGGATCCGAAGAGCTTCGACCGTGAGCTGGCGATTGTCGAGCAAGGCACGTACGATCTGATGGAGATCGACCACGTCTTTGACAAGATGATCTACGCAGACGGAGCTGGCGGTCGCGTCATCGACGTTCGTGTTCAGCACGACACGCGTGCGAACCACTCGCCGACGCCGATGGGCATGGATGCTCAGGCTGATCGCTACGACCGTGCACGCCGTCAGTTCTACTCGGACATCGTCTACGAATGGCGACGCCTCGAGCGTGAGCGCAAGGAATCGCTGCGTCTCACCCCAGAGTTCCATCGACTCGTGGTCGAAGCGCTGTTTGTAGTGCAGGAGTCGAAGGAGCGCATCTACCCGCTTTATCGCAAGGCTCCGCTGGATGACTGGCGCATCGAGTTCACGATCGAGTACGACGTCACGCCGACGATCGGTTTCAAGCTCACCGACACGCACGGCGGTAAGGGCGTGATTTGTAACGTCGTGCCGGCCGACCACATGCCCGTCGACGCGGACGGCAACCGCGCTGACATCGTGATGGACCCGAACTCGACCGTGTCACGGATGAATCTCGGCCGCAAGTACGAGATCTACATCAACGCGCACTCACGGGATGTGGCCAAGCAGATTCGTGCCTGGTTCGGCATCGGTGAGAACGACCGTCAAACGCTGTCGAAAGTGCAGGAGATCGAGGCGAGCAACAAGCCGGTGTTCGATCACGCGTGGAACTACTTGATGGGCTACTACGAAATCGTCGCGCCTGTCATGCACTCGTGGTTCGAAGGCGGTGCGTACCTCAAGACGCGCGCCGAGCACTTGGCCGAAGTGGTTCGCAACGGCATCTACCTGCATCTGCCGACGAACAATCCCCGTGAGTCGAGCGACATCGTTCGGATGCTCGAAGCCAGCTATCCGTCGACCTACGGACCGGTAACTTACGTCGGCAACTCCGGCCGCCGCGTAACAACCAAGGTTCCGGTTCGGATTGGCAGCGTGTACATCATCCTGCTGGAAAAGATCGCGGACGATTGGACAGCCGTGTCATCGGGCAAGACGCAGCATTACGGCGTTCTGTCTCAGGTGACCAATGCCGACAAGTACGCCCTGCCCTACCGTGCGCAGTCGATTCGTGCATGGGGCGAGGCAGAGAAGCGGATCTTGGCGTCGTATGTTGGCCCGCGTGCGTCGGCGGAAGTCATGGACCGCAACAACAACCCGCAAACGCACGAGATGGTCTGCAACGCGATCCTCGACGCAGAGGAACCGACCAACATGTACAACGCAGTCGATCGTTCGGTCATTCCGTACGGCAACTCGCGTCCCCTGCAATTGGTCAAGCACATCCTCGCATGTGCAGGCGTCCAGTTCGTCTACCGACCCTACTCGCCCTCCTGGAAAGGGCGCAGTGGAAACATGGCACAACAGCAAGCAGCACTCACTCATTGAAGATCGACGTCCGGCCAGCTCATCGGCCAGGACGGCTTAACAAGGAAGACAAATGAGACGCATCAGCGCGCGAACTCTGTTGGGCATGAGCACCGAATATCTTTGGACTGCTCTGCACGGCGATTTCATCTGTGTGTTCGATGACGGGGAAATTCAGACTAATCATCGGGAAGTTCTCTACAGCAGTTATGCGTGGGATCTCCTGCGCGACTATCCGCAGACGCCGATCCGGACGAAGCATCACGTCCGTGCCGTGCTCGGCGACAAGCGCCTCGGTTCGAACACGCACCTCGACTTGATCGCGAGCGTGGTCTGGGATGTGTACGACGTCTACGTGGGCGGCTACGCAGAAGACGGAACATGCGTTCCCCGTGCCGACGCGACCGTCACGCTCGACATGCTGGCCAAGCGGACATACGAGATCACGAACGAGATGTACAACGAACTCTCGTATCGACTCGAAGAATACGTGGTGTCGCTCGACATCACCGACTTCATCGACGTGCTCGACCATCCCAAGATCATCGAGGCGAAGAAGCCACTCTTCTCGGTGCCGCTGGACAAGGTGACCGACAAGATGCTCGAGGACAGCTACCAGGCGGTCGGTGCGGTCATCAAGGGCGGCGTCGAACTGAAGAAGAATCCGCTGGCGCTTGCAGCGCGTGCGGGCACGGTGAAGTTCGATCAGTTGCTGCAGTGCGTGTCCGCCCGCGGCCGCGTCACCGAGATCGACTCCAACGTCTTCGAGCTGCCGATTCTGCGCAGCTATACCGAAGGCTATCGCAACTTCCGCGACTCGCTCGTGGAATCGCGTTCTGCTGCGAAGTCGCTTATCTTCTCGAAGGCGCCGTTGCAGCAGGCCGAGTACTTCTCGCGCCGTCTTCAGCTGATGTCGATGAACGTGCAGCATCTGCACAAGGGCGACTGTGGATCGACGAAGTACGTGAAGTGGCCGATGCGCAAGTCCGATCTCGGACGCCTCGCCGGCAAGTTCTACCTGGACGAAAAGGAGAACAAGCTCAAGATCATTCGGAAGAAGGACGACCACCTGATCGGCAAGACGGTTCGGCTGCGCTCGGTGATGCGGTGCGCGCATCCGGATCCGGTCGGCGTGTGTTCGACGTGCTTTGGTGAACTCGCCAACTCGGTGCCGGACTTCACGAACATCGGTCACATGTGCTGCATGTTGCTCACCGAGAAGTCGTCGCAATCGGTGCTGTCGGTCAAGCACTTGGACAGCTCGGCGTCGATCGAGGCGATCGTCCTGCGAGATGCGGACAAGCTGTACCTGAAGGTCGGAACGGACGACAACTCGTATCTCATGGCGGATCGGCTAAAGGACCTACCGGTGAAGCTCGTGATCGCGGCAGAGTCCGCGCCGAATCTGAACGACGTGAACGAGATCGACGACCCCGACAACCTCAATATCGCGCGCTTCTCGGAGCTCGAGTACGTGGGGCTGCTGGTCGGCGAGTATGGAAAGGCGGAAGGTGTCGACATCCTGACGGCAGTGAGCGGTCGGAAGGCTTCGATGACGCATTCGCTCTTGCATCACATCCGTCGCGTCGGCTGGGATCTCGATACGGATACCGGCAACTACGTCATCGATATGAGGGATTGGGACTGGTCGCTGCCGATTCTGGCACTGCCCCTCAAGCACTTCAACATGTCGGACCACTCGCGTGACATCGCGAAGATGTTGGAGTCGAGCGTCAAGATGATGCAAGACCGGGACAAGAACGTCAGGCCGGATGACGCCCTGATCGAACTGTACGACCTGGTCAACAGCAAGCTTGACGTGAACCTCACGGTGCTTGATGTCGTTCTCTACGAAGCGATGATTGTTTCGGCGGAGGACGGCGACTACAGCTTGCCGAAGCCGTGGACTGATGAAGGTCTTGGCGTGATGTCGCTTTCGATGTTGTCTCGATCGCTGTCGGCGACGATGGCCTTCGAGGATCACCGCGAAGCCATCACCGATCCGATCAGCTTCATCAGTACCAACCGGATGGATCACCCGTTTGACGTCGCGCTCTGTCCGCGCGAGGTCTTCGAACATCTGGAGCGTGTCGGCGCATAAGCATCGTAGTGCGGGGGATCGCAACCGTCCGCGCAATCCCCTTCCTCCGTTCTATGCAGGTTGATTATGGCTGAGCTTCTGATTCGTCTTCATTCGCATCACTTCGTTGTTAGCAGGGTGACGCCGCGCGCCATGCCCGCGGTGATCGGGTTCACCCGCCAATTCGTGCAGCCGCTTCGCACCAAGCCGAGTCCTTACTCGAAAAAGCCGCCGCCGAAGCCGGCCGTGTACGCGGCACATTGTGGTGATACCGGGGAGTATCGCTATCACATCAACGTCTTTAAAAAGTTTGAGGAGCATCTCGGTTTCCACAATCTCAAAGGGTCGCTGATCGAAGTCGAGCGTCCGGAACTTCCGGTTGTCCGCGAGGTGGAGCTTCCCATTTTTGAGAGGTGGGATCTGCGCGACTATCAGGATGAGGGCGTGGATTACGTGGTAAAACCCGATGGTTCGGTCTCGAAGTTGATCGAGTTCCAGACCGGTAAGGGCAAGGGCGTGACGTCGCTCTTCGCAGTATCGAAGATGGGCCTCGCACCGGTCATCATCGTGAAACCCATGTATCTTGAGAAGTGGGTTGAAGAAATCCGCGACGTCTATGACATCGCGATCGAAGACCTGATGGTTATTCGCGGGAGCGAACACCTGATGGCGCTGCTTGAGATGGCAGTCGCTGGCGAGCTGGCGAGCAAGATCGTTTTGATCAGTAACAAGACGATTCAGAACTGGCTCAAGCTGTACGAGCGCTATGGCGATCAGACGCTGGAGATGGGCTACGCGTGCCGCCCTTCCGAGTTGATGCAGACGCTGCGCTCGGGATTTCGCTTGATCGATGAAGTGCACCAGGACTTCCATCTGAACTTCAAGCTCGATCTCTACACGCACTGTCACCGTTCGCTTTCCCTGTCGGCAACCCTCGACAAGGAAGACGCGTTCATCAACCGCATGTACGAGATCGCGTATCCGACCCCCCACCGTCACAAGGGTCCGGCGTACGACCGATACACGAACGCAACAGCCCTCTTCTATCGGATCCAGCGGCCCGAGAGGATTCGTTGCAGGGAGAACGGTAACTACTCGAACCATGTGTACGAGAAGTACCTGATGAATAACCCGCAGGTCTGCTCGAGCTACCTGCATCTGATCGATCAGGTGTTGAGGGCGAAGTATCTCAGGAACTATCAGCCCACCGAGAAGGCAGTCATCTTCTGCGCGTCGATCGAGTTCTGCACGCTCGTGACGGAATTCATGCGCAAGCAGTATCCGCACATGGACGTGCGGCGATACGTTGAGGATGACCCGTTCGAGAACTGTATCGATGCGGATATTCGCGTGACGACGCCTCAGTCGGCGGGCACGGCAGTCGACATTCCGAATCTGACCACGAACATCATGTCTGTGGCGATCTCCAGTCAGCAGTCGATCCTGCAGATCTTCGGCCGTACGCGAAAGCTGAAGTCCGAGAAAACGCCTGAGTGCGTTTCGTTGTACTGCTCGGACGTCGATAAGCATGTGGAGTATCAGGGCAAGAATCAAGAATTGCTTCGGAATCGCGCCCTGAACTACTCGACAGTTTTCATTCCCAATGCATTGTGAAGCAAGGAGGTTTCATCAAGGATAGGTAGAAACAAAACAAGGATCGGCAACAACAAAAAACAATAAAGGACCATACGGGGATCGGGTCGCTCGCACCCGGTCGGTAGTAGCTTTTCTTTACGAGTATCCCTTGAACAGCAGCTGAAAAACAAAACAATAAACGAGGAATGTCAAGCATGAATCGCGTTGTCATTAACCGCATCACCCCCGTCGGGACCGCTATCGTGGAAATGTTGTATCTCATGTTCCAACATCAGGGGTCCCCCCGTGGCAACACGCATATCACTCAACACACCGAGCGAAACATGCGGGTCACGCGCTTAAAGATGTTCGTCGAGAAGCATCCGGGCGGCCGCCACTTCGGCTGCCGCAATGCCTGGATCTGCGAGACGGATCGCAATGTGTTCAGTGTCTATTTGACGGACTATGAGCAAACGACCGATCTCTTCAAGGACCACCAGTGCCTCGAAGATGGACTCGAATTCCTGACCGGATACGAGTACGAGTTGTCGGAACTGTATCAAGCCTGCCAGGACATCCAGAATTTCCTGGTCGAAGAAAAGCTGCCGATGCGCGGTACCCACCGCGTACCGGAGCTCGTGCAAAAGGCGGCATAACGCCGTGGTTGTCGCTGCCAGGGGGAAACCTCTGGCAGTTATGCCGTCTCTCTTTTTTTGCCGATCCTAAAAGGTTTCAGACCTATATGACGTCCCTGAACCACATGGAGTATCTAAATGCTCCTGTGACGAATCTAACCATTCCTTCAGGGTCGTCAATCATGAACCAAGAGAACAAGAACGTGTTGAAACACATCAAGCTTCATGGCGCAGAAATCGGCCATGTCTATAACTGCCAGTACGGCAACCCGGGCGAGCACACCTACGAAGAAAACATGCCTTCCGAAGTTCTGGATATAAAGAAGGACTCCTTCGGGCGGCCGGTCATGCTCGTCCGTAACCTCGCCAACAAAAGACACGTCGGCGTGGCGACGTTGGCTGACGATGGGATTCACGGTGCGGTTTATTGCACGCGCTCGAGGATCATCGGCCGTAAGATAAAGGGCGTGATGGACATCGACTGCCTCGCTGACGCTAAGCGATCGCTGGACTGGAATGCCTGATTATTATCATTGAACCAAGTTTCTACGACTTAGCGAGGACAGCACAATGCACAAGAGATCCCCTGAACAAATCGACGCTACCGCTGAAGCACTTCGCTCGGAGCTTGCCGCAAAGATCGAAAAGTACGGCTACACGCAACTCGTCATCTTCCCCACGGAGGACGATCCCGACGTCGTGAAGTTCATGTACACCATCGGCCTGACCAAGAAGGGCTTGCCCGAAATTCTGGTCTCCGGGAACGTGACCAATCAGGGCGCGATGGACATGATCGCCAGTGTCGTAAGCGAACTCGAGCGCAACAACGGTCAAATTAAGCTGGGCGTCCGTGACGACCTCTTCAGCGTCCGTGTCGATCTGCGTGATGTCACCAGCCCGGTCGCCCGCGATGAGTACGCCTGCCAAGCCGTCACGATGTATGGCGAGCACGTGCGCGTCCTTCAGGTGGTGTGGGCTGACCTCAATAATGTCCTGCCTAACGAGGAAGGCTACGACTCGGCTAAGTGCGTGCAGGAGCTTTTACCGATGATCCACTAGAACGCGTCCGGTGGATCAGTCATTAGTAGCATTTGCGAGTACGGCTCAACCTGAGAGAGTAAAATCATGCGTGAAAAGCGGTTCAGCGCTACACAGCGCACCGTGTTGAACATGCTGCTTCTGGATCCACCGACCTGCGCGGCTGAGATCAAAGCAGCTGCTGAGTATCTGTCGGTACTCACGGATTACATCAAGGAACAAACCGAAGTCTACAAACGTGTCTGGTCTGAGAAAGATCTCTCACTCGTCGAGGATCTGTCGGAGTCGTTGATCTCAACGGCATCGCAAAGCTCCAAGCGAGATCAGCGCGACCTTCTCTTTACCACGACACAGCTCGCATTCATCCATCCGTCTCTCGTTGCCTGCATGGGCGATGAAATCAAATAAGGTACAGGTAACATGGGCCATTCTTCATTTGGCGAGGACAGCCTCGCCGCAAACCAACGCGCCTTCGTTGAACTCCGCGATTGTCTCGCTGAAAAGACGACGGACGTGAAAGGTGTCGTACTCGTGCCATCCGTTTCAGTCGCTCGTATCGATAACGTGAAAGCGACAGCCAAGCAGATTCTGTTGGTCGCCAGTTACTTGAAACTCAAGGTCTGGTCCGGTCTCATGGCCTGTTGCTTGATCAACGGTGTGCTGCCCGTCGAAGGTAGTCTCGATCTGGTGGATGAACTCACCACGTTCGACGGCCGTAAGATCTCCATCGGCAGCACGGCCGCTCATCGCATCCGTAGCGATCTGCGCGAGTGGCGGACGTCCGAACGCAACGTCGGACTGATCGACCCTATCTCCTTCTTCGCGTGGTGCGAAGAGGAGGACATCGATACCAACTACGTGCGGCTCTTCCGCGAAGTCGCGGGGTGTGGCACCGGCAAGATGATCGGCATCCTTCCGCTCGCGGAGGTTGTTCGATATAGCTTCAACTGATCCCCTCCCCTCTTCCGTCACAACGGCCTGGTTTTTCCCAGGCCGTTTTTTTTTTGCTTTCTTGTCTAAAGATTTCCTCCACTCCGCCGATAATTCGTTTCGGAATCGGCGGCCTCCGACTGCTGTCTTCCCTGCCACTCTGGGCAAACGTTTTCAAATAGAAAGGAACTCAAGAGTGCCGAGTTCGGCACAGTCTTGGGGTTATGTGGCCAGTCGGAACATCTCGAAGGTGTCAGGGTCCTGCC
>NZ_FCOG02000138.1 GCF_001544975.2 Caballeronia arationis
GCTGAACAACATCAGCAAGAACTGGACGATGCCAATCCGCGATTGGAAGGCAGCTTTGAACCGCTTTACTATCCAGTACGAGGACAGGCTGATGCCCCGTTAAACCACAACCTGTTTACACAAAATTCGGGACACCCCCGCTCCATTCGCTGCGCTCACCGAGCCAGTCGTCCCGGACTCCGTTATGGCTGCCATTGCAAGGCCGAATGCGTCGCGCCTGCGGCATCGCAGGCGCCGTTTGGACCGAAGTCCCATGCGGGTCCAAACGAAGCAGGATTGCTCACCTGTGCCGAAGTCAAGCCATTGGCTGCGGGCATGAGCAGTGCCACTGCCGACGCCTTTGTCTTGGCCTGTCGCCGCCAGGTCTCAGAACACGTGCAATCAGGAAGGCAGGCGGCGTCGATATGGCTGCGCTTTCCGTGCGAGTGAAGAACAGAGTGGTCACGCTGGCCGGATCAGTTCCATCTGCGGTGGAGGCGACGTGACGGTTTCCACCGGGTCCAGACCGATGGGTCGGTTTGTCTTGTTCCCACAATAAGAACTCTGCAGCGAGAGGGAGGCCCAGCAGCAGAGCTCAATGGAAAGGGGGACTACCATGCAGCGCCTCCCGTCATCAGGCAAAGGGTGTGCATGAGTCCGTCTCAATGGCAAAGTCTATTTCACATGAATGATGACCGAGCCCTCCATTACCTTCGGCGCGGCCGCACCGGTGTTTGCCGCATTCTTCGCAATCCAGTCCTTTGCCTTTTGAAGGCTCTCATCGACTCCCGCCTTGTCGTTGCATACCGTCACTGAAAAACCGCCATCGCCGCTGCGGGTCAGCGTGTAGCCCACGAAACCTTTGACTGAGCGCAGTAGCTCTTCGACGTCTGTGGCGCGCTCCTCCAGCACATCAAATAACTCTTTGGCACCGCTTCCGGAATATGCTCTTAAAACCGCTTGCATGATTGTCTCCTGTTGTTTGATTGATCAGCGTAGTGAACGTCCCGCACGAACAGTGTGAACGACCCGTGGTGGAGTGTTCCACCTTAAAGCGCGTCGATACTAGGGGGAGATGGAGGAATTGGAAGTACCGCAGACGCGGTTCCGGCGGGTGCCTTCAAGTGTAGTCGGTATTCGGGGCGCCGTAGCAAAGATCGCAGGCTATGCGAAGCGCGATTCTCAGACTAATCGCCGAGCTCAACGACATGCAACGCGCCAGTGCCGACGGCTCGCGCCACGCCTTTTTTGTGTAAGCGTGCGGTGCAAAAGAGAACAATAGAGAAGCGCTAAGTGTGGCTCGATCGCGAGTGATCGATCGTTGAATCCGCCGATAGCTTTAGGACGTTCGCCATCAAACGCGCAGCGTCTCATTAGGGTCGCGTGCTCCCGATTGCCGACAGGCAGAGGGCGGCCATTATGCGACGTTCACTCGCACGGTTGCGAGGCCAGTCGAACGGCGCCTCCACTTCGACAACGGCCATATGCACGCGCAATCCTACAGTCGGCGGATCGGCTGGCAATAAGCCATTCGTACTTCTCCCACACCGACCGGTCACCAGCGTCCGTTCCAATTTAGGTTTGCTGCCTGAAGGCTCCGTCTATCCGTCGCAAGAAGGCACGTCGCGGCGACCTCGCGCACAAGCGCGTACACCTGGCCCAACAACGCCCCCTTCAAATCTATCAATCGATAGCATGCTGGGCCACGACCCTCTCCGCCGCCTGAAAGAGCCTGCCCCGCACGACGCCGATCGCCTGCTTCAGAGCGTATACATCCTCGAGATAACGTTGCGGAATCCGGATCTTGTTGGCATGAGCTTCAATGTTCTCGATCTCGTCACGCCACTGCGCGATCTGGTCCAGAGTTGGTTGGCTGTTCTTCCATATTTCGTCTTCGAGCGCCTTGATCTCGCGATACCAGACTACCAGCCGGTGTTTCATTCGGGCCTCAGCCATGCGCGGCAATGCCTGCAGCAAACCAAGCAGCAAGGCCATGAAGGGAAGCAGGATCAGCAGGCGTCGTTCGACGAAGCTCGCAAGCCAGAATGGAAGGTAGCGCTGCAGGAACGGAGGGCCGGATTTAAAGTAGCGCGCGCTTACGTCGGAAACTGGAAATTCGTGGGTCCTGACGTTAGGGAACGCACCTAGCGGGGTGAAGTAATCCTCGCGGCCATGCACCTTCTCGGCTGCGTCGAGCAGCAGGTACACGAGGGCCGGGTGCAGGGTGTCTTTAGAGACCAGCAAGGCCGTGGCGGCCAGCAGGGTCACGTCGCTCTGAGGACGATCGTCGGCAATGCTGGTCGATCCACGTGGCAAAACGATCTTGGCGAGTGACGGGAATTTTTGCGTAAGGGCATCGGCTTGCGCGAAGCTCATCAGTTTCAGATCGCTGTTCAGTAGAGTTTGCTGCATGGCGGCATCGGGTCTGCCGATGAAGAATGCCGCATCAAGAGCGCCACTTTCGAGGGCTCGGTATGCGTCGAGCGCTTCCATTTGCAGGAGCGTTGTGTTCTGAGCGGTGATGCCGCTGTAGTTGAGCAGCACCGTCGACACATTGAGCAGGCCGCTGCCGAGAACGCCGATGGAAATCCTCTTGCCGCGTAACTTTGCCAGCCGGTTGACCGTGGCATCGCCTCGATAGAACACCCAGATTGGCTCGTACGACACCGCGCCGATCGTCTGAAGACCGTCTGATTCTTTTGGGCTAGTGGTACCTGACTGTATGAAGCCTGCTTCGTATTCACTTTCCGGATCTTTCAGCCGCTGGTAATTTTCGATCGAACCGGCAGACGTGCGGATGTCGAGCTTGATGCCTGAACGCTTCAGGATGGGGGCATAGCGATCCGCAAAACTGCGGTAGATGCCGTTGTCCGCGCCAGTCGTGATGACGATCGTGCGCTGGATGGCGGGCTTGATGATGACCGCTAGCGACCAGCTGAGGACGGTGAGCAGCAATACGACGCCGACCATGAGTAGCCTCCGCCGCCACGGCGGCATGGGCGCTTTCCGGCTGCGATGAAGCGGATGGATCTGCCTGGGCATGCAATCGATTGTGTCGTGTTCCTGGCCCTAAGACAACAGAGTATCCTCGCGAAACGCGTCGTCCTCCACGGTCGACACATGGACGGCGGACAGGTCGCCGGCTCGCAGCGAACGGCCAGTTTGATTGCGTCGCGCCGCGGTCTTGACGCGCCGCTTGGCTTTCGTGGAATGACCGATGGTGAATCCGTTGTCGACCAGCTGCCGGTACTGTTCATAGCCGCAGGATCCGGCCTCGTCGATCAGGTAGATGCGCCTCGATTTCCCCTGTAGCCGTTTATAAACTTGGTCCACGTCATCTTGCATGGCGCCGATTTTGCGCCACACCGTCACGTCGCCTACGTCAAGCCGATCCCGCCCACCGCCGAATTCGCCGCGTTACGGCTCGGGAGAGCCTTCGTGCCGTAGCCCGCACACCTTCGTTCACTTGAAGGAGGGAAGCGCGGCCCGTCGCATGGGCGCAGCTAGTTGCCCAGCTGGGAGAGCGCTTCGCGCATTGGCCCCAGCGAGACACTGATCACGCCATTGAGCGGCGTATCCATTTCCAGGATCAGGAGGATCGCCCCGGAAGCCGAGAGCGCGCACAGGAAAAAGGCGACCACGATCGTCCGGTTTCGCGGCGCAAGCAGTCCGAATGCGCCAAAGATAATGGCAAGCCACGAGACCAGCACGACCAGCAGCGGCATGGCAATGGAGCCTTGTCTTTCCAGCAGCGCCCGCAAGCGGGCCTCGTAGATTTCATCGGAGATCTGGAGGGCGCGCGCCTGGATCTCGTTTTGCGCGGGGGTGGCGGGCGAGAGGTCCGCCAACTTGCGCCGGAATTCCTCCATCCGGGAGCTGATTTCCGGGTTGTCCAGCCGCGCCGAGCGGAAGGCGTCGCTGGACGCCAGTAGATCGACCCACCACGCATAGTCGCGTTTGAGGGTGCCACGGAGTTCCTGTGTCGGCGGTCCGTACTCGGACAGTAGGCGGTCAAGGCGAACAATGCTGGCTGCATTGTGCACAAGTTCGCCCTTAACCGTGTCGAACGTGCCTTTGGCCGATGAGATCAGCAGCCCGAGCACCAGGGCTGCAATGGTCGCGATCAGACCGGTTGCGAGCTTGATGGCGCTGGTCGAGTCCTCGCTGAGGTGGTGCTCCGGCAACCTGCCGCGCAGGTAAAGGCCAAGCAGGGCGCTGCAGAATATGCACAGGAACGCGATCAAGGCGATGACGACGTGGGTCACGTTTTCATCCTTCACTTAAACATCCGTTCCGCCACGGGACCGCTTCTGGTGTTGCGAGCCATTCCCGCGCTCGGCCGTCGCACGATGCAGGCTGGTTTCCCAAGCATTGTAGGCTAGGGCGCACCACTTCCAGCGGTTGCGCCGTTGCGGCATGGGACTTGAGGTCAGGCGATCGGACGCGCGAGCGTTCGTCTGAGGGAATGTCCAGGCAATCAATGATACAGAGCAACGTCGCACGAGCAAGGAACTGCTGAGTCTCGCTGACTCAGGCCATAGCGACTGACGCGACTGCACAAACGACCGTTACACCTTGCCTACGGCCGGTTGCGTCAGGGCACAGTCAATCGGCCGTGGATGGACCGCCGTCCGCCGAAGTCGACAGGCCGTTACTCTCCCCTAGAACTGCCACCTGATTGGCATGAAAATTGTATTTGCTGCTTTGCACAAATGCGCCATACTGCTCATCTACAGAGCGAGGCGCAGTACATGAAGCGCTCGGACGGCAGCATGGGTGGAGACGGCTGCGGCCGCTGCCGCTCGTCGATGGCGAGCCGCGTAGGCAGTGTGCCCGAAGACGCGATGAACCATCGTCGCTGAACCCCGGAGGCGGACGACATGCTGACTTCAGCCGAATTGCAAAGCACGTTGCAAATCGAGTACGAACTGCAGCTCGAAGCGATGGACGAGCAAGCGTTGCGTGCGCTGCTCGCGGATCCGATCGCGCTGAACCGACTGACGCCGGCACATATGAGCTTTTCGGAGGGGCGCCGGATAGCGGAAGCCACGCTGGAACAACTGCTCGCGCGCAGGTCGCCGGGCGGCGAACCAGTTAATCCGCAAAAGGCCGAGTCCCTGTGGGCGCAGTGGTTCAAGCCGTTCTGGATGCCGCTCTTTGGGGCACGCAAGGGCGGTGCGGACGCTCGACCGACCCAATCAACGGACTAACGGGCCCCGTTGCCGTTCGTTCGATCCGTTCTCGGGCGCCGCGGAGCGATAGCGTACAAGATAATCGATGCCCGATTCGGATTGCCACACCTCGGCAGGTCGCCCCATCATCGGTCGCGCGTCCGTGAGCGTGTGGCAACGGGAGCATGTCGAAGTACACGAGCGCGTTCGCGGTCCAAACGCTGAGCCAGACGAAGTGGTGGTCATCGACGAATATCGCGTACGGACGCGGGTGGTTGCCAGGCAACGGCCATTCGCACCATTGGTTGCTCGATGATCGAACATGGCGACTTTCCTGCCGTCCATTCGCTGATCCATACGCGAGCACCTGTTGTAGTGATTATCTTGCATTGAACAGGCGCGCTATGCCGCCTTCGATGTGGTCTCGCATCGCGTTTCGCGCGCGGTCCGTGTCGCCCTCGTCAATTGCCTTAACGATCTGTGCATGTTCGTCGAGGACAGCCTGACGACGCGGCGCGACCGGGGTCGTGCCGGAGAGATCCCGGACGAGACGAATGCTAAAGCTCATCTGCTCCAAAAGAGCGCCCAGCGTGTGCGCAAAAAAACGATTGCCGGTCGCCTGCGCTACCGCCATGTGAAAGGCGATGTCCTGGTCGATGCCGGATTCTCCACGCGAAAACGCTTCTCCCACTCTCGCATGGCATTTTCTGAGTTTTGAAATGGCGAGTCGGTCGCCGACCTGTGCGGCGCATGCCGCACTTTCGCCCTCGAGGCTGCGGCGGAATTCCAAAAAGCTTCTCACGTCGGGAATGCTTCCCAGGTTCGCATACGACAGGATCTGCGAAGAGGCCTCCCTCGCACTCACGTAGTGGCCCGAGCCCTTGCGCGAATAGATCTTGCCTTCGGCGCGCAACCGCGCGAGCGCCTGACGAAGCATGGGACGAGAAACGCCGAAGCGCTCAGCCATAGTCTGCTCACCTGGCAGGCGTGTCCCCGCCTGTAAATCTCCACTCCCGATCAGGGCAAGCAGTTGATCGTAGGCGTATTCGTCCCGCGTATGCACGGAAATTTCAGACGAGGCGCGAAGCGAGTACATGGCATTTCCGCAAGATAAGAACCTGTCTGACAGACTAGCAGATTAAATTGACAGCATAAAGGTGGGGCCGACAGAATCGGTTCATCGTCAAGCGAACGGAAATTCTTCACCATGCCAAAGATCACCAACATACGGACCATTCGTCTGCCCGCGCGGCCGAAACTTATTTGGGTGGAAATCGAGACTGAAGACGGACTCATTGGCCTCGGTGAGACCTTCCGCGGTGCGCAGGCCGTTGAGGCCATGCTGCACGAGCTAGTTGCGCCAGCGATATTGGGCCGCTCCGCTGAGCATGTCACCGCGATCACGCATGAACTGATGGGCTCTTACGTCGGGTTTAACAGCAGCAGCGCAGAAGTGCGCGCAACGAGCGCGGTTGATATTGCGCTGTGGGATCTGGCGGGCAAACGCGCAGGCGTGCCTGTGCATGTGGCGCTCGGCGGTGCCATGCGCGAACAAATTCCCGTCTACAACACGTGTGCCGGATACGACTTCAATACCGCCCAGGGCGCACGCCGCATCATTGATGCGGACGGGCGAAGCGCGGGGCCGTACGACGACCAGTTCGCGTTCATGCGGGATGCTGGCGCGCTTGCCGAAAGTCTTCTGGCCGAAGACTACCGAGCCATGAAGATTTGGCCGTTCGACGACTTCGCGATGAAGAGTCCCGATCACATTAGCCTGGTCGACTTGAATACCGGGCTCGAGCCGTTTCGAAAAATCAGAAAAGCGGTCGGAGATCGGATCGAGATTATGTGCGAGCTCCACAGCCTCTGGAGTTCGCGGGCCGCAGCGAGAATCTGCGATGCGCTCGCGGAATTCAATGTGCTTTGGGTCGAGGATCCCATCGCCAAGATGGACAACTTCAGCGCCGTGGCCGACCTCCGCCGGCAGACGCGGGCCCCGATCTGCGGCGGCGAAAACCTCGCGGGAGTGAAAAGCTTTCGCGACATCCTGGCCGCGGACGCGCTCGATGTCGTGATGCTAGACCTGACCTGGTGCGGAGGGCTGAGCGAGGGGCGCAAGATCGCCGCACTGGCCGAGGCTTATGCCAAACCACTTGCTCCGCACGACTGCACGGGTCCCGTTGCGCTGATGGCCGGCCTGCACCTTTCTCTTCACGCCCCCACCGCGATTTTTCAGGAGGTTGTACGGGCATCACTGGCGAGCTGGTATCCCGAGATCGTGGACCGCCTTCCGGTCATTCGAGACGGTGTTGCGCTGGCGCCCAAGGACCCGGGTCTCGGCACAGCGCTATTGCCTGACGTTCGTGAGACCAAAGGCGCGGTTATTCGCGAAAGCCGACTATCCCGGTAGTTCGACACGGCAAAGCCCCTGCACCTGCACGGCGTGCACACGCACCCGGACCTGCGCGAAAAGAGCGGCTGCCCCCAGTTATCACGCTTTTATATTGGAGACAGAAAGTGCTAACACGTACCGCAATGATTATTGGCGTCACGGCGCTGTATTTCGCGCTGGTCGCATTCATGGGCTATAGCGTTCGCCGGCATGCATCCAGCAGCGCGGGCTTCACCGAGGGCGGTAAATCCTTTGCTCCGTGGCTCATTGCGGCACTGATGCTATCGGAGTTCATCGGAAGCTCGGTCAGCATCGGGACGGCGCAGAAGGGCTTCGAGGATGGGATCTCCGCCGGATGGAATCTTGTTGCTTTAGCGATGGGGTTCTTGCTGCTGGGCCTGCTGCTCGTTGGCAAATATCGTCGCACGAAGTTGAACACGATTTCCGCCATTCTCGAGCAGACGTATGGTAAAGGCGTACGGTATGCCGCGTCCGTCCTGACGATCTTTTCGCTGAATGTCGTCGCGGTCGCGCTTTATGCAAGCGGCGGCGCGGTTCTCGGCGCGGTCATGCACATCGACCGCGGCATTGCTACCGTGATTGTCGGTCTCGTCGCCATCTTCTTCGTGACGGTCGGGGGCTTTCGCTCGGTGATCTACACGAACACGCTGAACGCGATCATCAAATATCTGGGCATCGTGCTGGCACTTGCGTTTGCGCTCTCGCAGTCCGGAGGGTACGACCACCTGCGCAGCGCGCTTCCCGCGCGCATGTTCGACCTGACCGGTGTAGGACTCTCACAGATTATCGCCTGGATGATCGCCGGGATTGGCTCCATATTTGCGACCCAGTATGTCATCCAGGGCATTGTCACCACCCCGGACGACAAAGGCGCCCGGCGTGCGTGTTACTACGTCGCCGCGCTGATGATCCCTTTTGGCATCATCGTCGCGTTGATTGGTGTGTGCAGCGCACTGCTGTATCCGGGGATCAAGTCGATCGAAGCTTTCCCGGTGCTCATTGCTCACATGCCTCCATTTGCCGCGAGTATCGTCGTCATCGGTCTGGCCGGAGCGCTATTCGGAGGTATATCGGCGAGCACCATCGCATCGGGCACGTTACTGTTGCGCGACTTTTATGAACCGCATTTCAAAGGACAGGGTGACGACCGGTCTTCTCTGCGCTTCATTCGCATAAGCACGGTTGTCATTGGATTGATTCCGCTGGTGCTGGCGCTCTTTGCGAGCAAGATCCTGCTCATCGCATTTCTCGGCAAGTCGCTCCGAGCCACGCTCGCCGTGATGATCCTTCTGTGCTTCTACGCGCCTCGCTTCGGTACGCCCAGAGGCGCCATGACGGGCATTGTCCTGTCGATTGCCGCGACGATCTCGTGGTTCGTTGCGGGCAATCCGTACGGCGTCGATAGCTCGTATTTCGCACTAGGCGTGCCGTTGGCCGTGATGACGATTAGCCATCTTTGGAAGGTCCTGCATCGTGGACATCAATCGGCCGCCGCGGAACGTACGTGACCTGGTGCTTTACAACTAAACCTCGTGATTATCTTAATGGCAAACACCGCAGCCGAACCCCGCAATCGCCCAATCCATGTGCTGATCGCGGGTCTCTTGCATCCCGGTCTCATGCAGCGCCTCGAAGGCACCTATGCGACTTCCAGACTATGGGAGCAATCGGACAGCAGGGCATTCCTGGCCGAACATGGAGCGCGCTTCGAAGTCCTCGCAACGAGCGGCGCGATCGGCGCAGACAAGATGTTGATCGAATCGCTTCCGAATCTTGAACTGATCGCAAGCGTCGGCGTAGGCGTTGACCCGATTGATCTGAAAACGGCGAGAAACCGTGGCGTCGCCGTGACGAACACGCCGAACGTGCTCAATGGGTGCGTTGCAGATGCTGCGCTAGGCCTACTTTTAGGTGTCGCCCGGCGCATCGCGGAGGCTGACCGCTTCGTACGCGCGGGAGATTGGGCTACCGAGAAGTTTCCGCTCGGTACGAAAGTCGGTGGCAAGCTCTGTGGGATCATCGGCATGGGCGGGATCGGGCGCGAGATTGCGAGCCGGGTCGTCGCGTGCGGCATGCGTGTCGCCTATCACGGACCCACCCCAAAGAGCGATCTACCTTATGAGTATTACGGTTCGATCATCGACTTGGCGCGAGCGGCAGATGTCCTAGTGCTCTCGCTACCGGGAGGAGGCAAGACACGACACATCGTTGATCCGCGTGTGCTGGAAGCCTTGGGGCCGCACGGCATTCTCATCAATGTGGCCCGCGGATCAGTAGTAGACGAGGATGCACTTGTCAGTGCTCTGGCGAACGGTGAAATTGCAGGAGCCGGGCTGGATGTGTTCGAGAATGAGCCGCATGTACCCCCATCGCTGATTGCACTCAAGAACGTCCTGCTTACACCACACATCGGCAGCGGAACCAAGGAAACGCGGGAGGCAATGGCGCATCTTGTTCTTGACAACATTGGTGCTCTGGCTCGGGGATTGCCGCTGATATCACCGGTATAGGCGTCTACAGCGTGCTTGGAATCGCTCGACGAACCGGTGCGCGGATCGGAGAGCATGACGAGCGGCGTTGTCAGCAGGAAGCGGCGCGGCGAGCGCAGGTGGGAAACCTGTGTCATCGGGTCCGCACACTGGAACAGATCGCAGCAGAATGGGCCATTTGACCGAAACGAAGCCCGGGACGGTGCGAACGTAGTCCTCAGTCGGACGCTTGACGCTCCAGAGCAGCCGAAGCGAGGATTCTGTCCGGGCAGGACGTTCGGTCCGCTGCATGCCCTTCGGTACGATCTGCGCGGTCCCAAAATGACACGCAAGCGCGCCGATGACGACCTTCACCGGCAGCACGAGGACGGCGAATGGTCGTAACCGGCCCGATCCCGATCTGTGGCAGACCCGGACCGGCCAAGAGAAGACGTTCATGCGGCGCGCTGGCTTGAATATGAAGGGGCGGCTCTGCATTCACCAACGGTCATTCATTCACGCCTGAAAATATTGCTTCGCAGCGGTGCAGATCCGAAGCGAGCGCTCGTTCAATGAGCGCTCGCTGGCAGTGCGGACCTACTGGCAGGTCAGGCTACCGTTCGTTACTGAGCAGGACTGGTTTGCGCCTGCCTTGTACGACGACAGCCCAAGCCATTGGAAAGTGTCGCTTACACCGGCGGGGACGTCCGCGCGGTTATACGACGATGCCGAGTTCACATCGCCCCCGTTATAGGCAACTGTCGAGGGATACGGGAACACCGGTCGGCTCTTGAGCACCGTTGAGTCGGTCGAGCTTGCAACGAAGTTGACGTTGACTTGTCCAGGCGTTGTGCCGTTCTCAACCCAGCTCAACATCTGCGTGAGAAAATCCTCCTTCGTCGTGTTCGGACCACTGTTGCAGTGATATACGCCGGGGATCATGTACAGCGTCATGAACTTCGAGGCAGCGTCCGCGCCCATGGTGTTGCGCACTTGCGTCCAATAGTTCAGCGACATATACGGCGAAGCACCCGTGTCAGACCAGCCGTGCCAGACAATCAGCTTGCCGCCACGAGCTGCGAACTTACTGAGATCGGTGTTCGTCGGGTCCCAAACGCGGCCGTATTGCATCAACTGAGTGAAGCCGGTCGTCGTGAATTGCAGGTTGGTGTAAGTGATGCCTGTCGGGGTTCCGAGCAAGGCCATGTAGTTGGGAAAGTCGCTCGACCACACCGCATCGCCCACGTTGGCCGGGATCATCAGGGAACCGAGGGTCTTCGGCACCATCGTTCCAGGCCAGTTAGCTTCACCACCGATCGGCATGTCTCCAGCGCTAAGGTGATTTCCGTTCTCGTCGACCGGGCCGTTCCAGATCTTCTGTACGACATCGATCTGAGCCGCCGTCAAACACTGAGCTGTGTCTGTACCGCTGGCGCATTGGATCTTGGTCAGATCGGGTTTGCAGACCCGCGGGTCTTGAATGAGGCCGCCCTTGTCTGCGCAAGTGGCCTGAACCAAGTTCACAAGTGCCGGAATCTTGTCCACCGTGAGGATTGGGGCATTATTCGGACCGGTATTCACACGAACATTCCAGCCGTGATAGAACGAGTTGGTCGGTACTTCGTCGATGACCGGCGCACCGACCACGATGCCGTCATAGTCCTCAGGGTAACGTTGTGCTTCGTGCAGGCCTTCACGACCTCCATCCGAGCAACCTTGGTAATACGATTTCGTAGGCGTCTTTCCGTAGAACGTCTGCGCGATAGCCTTGCTGACCAGCGTTGTCTTGTGCATGGAGGCGTAGGCGAAGTCGATGGCTGCTGTCGGATTACCATTCGCCCAAGCACCGCTAGACAATGACGCTTGGTGTCCAAGGTCGCTCGCGGCGGTGACCATCTGGTTGGAATTGAGCGGCACGCAGCCCGAGCTCTGGCTCGCGACGCCGCTCGGGGCTGAGATGAAACCGCAGTAGCCGCCGCAGCCCACCATCAGGAACCGTTGCGTGTAAGTCTGCATTGGCAAACGCACTTCGAAGTTCGTTGTCGTAGTGACAGTTCCCTTGACGTCACAGTACGAAGCGTCTCCGCTGCCAACGACGGTTGCGCTGGTGATTGACGCCGGAGCGCCTTCAATACTCGAGAGATTCGCTTTCGCGAGATCAGCGCATGCCATCACCGGTTTGGCGACTGCGAAAGCATTCTGCGGTGCTGATGTGTTGTTATCGCTGTCATGGCCGCCGCAGGCGGAAACAACAGTACCGAGCGCGACGATAGTCAAGACGCCCAGCGCACGCGTCCGATTCGTTCGGCAGAGTTCTCTTGTCGATTGAATCGAAAGCAGTAACTTCCGAATTAAATCTTCTAAAATGTTCATTTCGCATTCCTACAGGTTGACTTGCGAATTAGTCGAGAGACATGAGCGCACCCTTAGGTGGCGTTAGCCCGATCCGAACGATAAGGAAGCTTTGTTGCGTTGCAGACCGACAGGGGCAAGCAGTCTCATGAGTCCGTGCTGAAGAAGCACGTGGTGACGCGGCGCTACTTAGGCTGACTTTGTCGAACCATGTCTCCCTCCAATGTAGTTATCGCCGAAGCAGATGCTCTTATTGTTCTCTTCCGACTCAGGCTTGAGATTAAGGTAAGGCGCTCCGTCACATCTATATCGAAGGAATGTTTTTGTGCGATTATCGAACAGTGACGTTCAATAATCGCGCACTTTCCGGGTATACCTGGATTAGGGACGTCGTTGCCAGAGGCGGAGGATGGTGTTGCGAATGGCTGTGTCGTGGTTCGCGGCCATCGTCGGCGACGCCAAATAATCGATGTTGACCCCTCTAGTCGGAAACCGGTACGGCTGACCTACAATATAAGTATGGTCGCTACCTAATAAGGAGGCTGCCATGACTCAGTCTATGATCTACTTCGTAGTCGGCTTGGCGGTATTGTTGGTCGCCGGGTTCATGGTGGCGCAACGGTACAGGCGCGATCATCCCGCGGAGGGGATAGCTCAGTGGCTTGACTCGCACCATATGAGTTGGTTGCACCGGCACAAACATTGATGCCGCGTTGCGAAAATAAAGGCCCGGATTCCAGCGGGGCTTCATGCGATATTTGGGAACTCGCAATCATTGGCAGTGGTTCTCCCAGTGGCGATCGTGACGATGAAAGACTTCAACCAGCCCGACATTCCCCTGATAGGGCGCGTTGAGATAGCGGCCTGGGCGCAGGCTTTGCCTTCCTCGGTGGCACTCTCGCTCGCCTTGTTGATCTTCACGCTGGGACAGCCGTCCATCCTTGCCGCTGAGGAGCGCACCATGAGCCTGACGCTAACGTCGCAAGCCTTTCAACAGAACGGCGAGATTCCCGCGCGGTACACCTGTCAGGGCGGCGATGTATCGCCGCCGCTCCAGTGGTCCGGAGTGCCCGCGAACACAAAAAGTCTGGCGCTGATCGTCGATGACCCTGACGCGCCGGACCCGGCCGCGCCGAAAATAACCTGGGTACATTGGGTGCTCTACAACATTCCGCCGACAACAACCGGGCTGCCCGATGGCGCTGCTGCGCAGGCATTGCCAAGCGGTGCGCTCGAAGGCATCAATGACTTCAAACGTGCCGCTTATGGCGGCCCGTGCCCGCCCGTGGGACGACACCGCTATTTCCATAAGTTGTATGCGCTCGACACTGTGCTGCCCGATTTGAAAGTGCCCACCAAGGCGGCGCTTGAAAAGGCCATGCAAGGGCACGTACTAACGCACGCGGCACTAGTCGGCACGTATCAGAAGCGATGAACGTCGCGTCGTTGCATGAGTCGGGATTGACGACAAAGGAAATTCCCTGGTGCCGACTTTATTCACGCGCGTCAGACAGAAGGCGGTCGTTTTTTGCGAGATCGACGTTCATGTGAAGATTGTCGGCAATCGGAACCTCGTAGCGTGTGCGTGTCGGGTCTGTGAAAAGGTCCGCCTAACTGCTGCCTCGCCATGCGCAACGCGACACGTCGCGCTATCGAGCGGGCAAGTTCCCTTGCGTCGAGCCTGCGCTCTGGTCGCGCGTGGCTTTGGAGCCTGCTGAGTGAGCGATGGCTTCGTGGGAGAGCTCGGGGCTTAGCTGCGGGAATGTGGTCCAGCGTTCGCTTCCAATACACGGCTCTGTTTTCCGCAGAAGCGTCCGCGCCTACTGCCTGGGTCGACTTTCCTTGCCGTGCCGTCGCGTTTGGGACTTGCTGATACGGATTCGTCGCGCTTGTTCTATCGCACGCGGCGATTGCAACGGCGTATCGTCGCAGAAGGGCTAGATCGACCGAGCATGTGGAAGCCTATTGTCGCGCTGGGAATCCTGCGGGAATTTCGTTAGCAAAGCGCTCCAGTGGAGCCTATCTGAACGGCCGCTTTTCTCGCGGGCGGTCGCATTCGGGTCGATCAGAGACCGTAGCTATCCGTTAGGTCCCGGCCACATTGCGAACCGCGGCTCCCGGGCCAGGAGCCGCCCTCGGCGGGTTGACAAATCTACACTTCCGGGCGTCCTGAGATCTTCGGAAACGAGATATTTGCGCCGATTCCCACGTCGCGGGCAAATCCGCCCCCGAGCTGCGACCAGCGGATCGCCGAAGCGACACACACGCCCGACACGGCAGGTGACGTAGGCCGCTCTTCGGTTGGTCTTTACCCACATCTTTGGCGGGTTGACTTGTAAACTGCGACGCGTGATGTTAACTTCCGCCCATACGACATTT
>NZ_FCOG02000149.1 GCF_001544975.2 Caballeronia arationis
CGACAGAAATCGCGCTTTATCATGCACTTGGAAAACTACCCGAGCCTCCGTCGACCCACAGTTTTTACTGACGAACCCTAAAAATTAGTTTGACCGAAAACCAGCAGTCAGAGTAAAAACAGAAACCCCTGCGGCGCTGCGCTCCGGCTGTCCAGCTTCGCGCGAAACACCTGTCCGGCTTCAAGCGAAACGCGTGTCCAGCTTCCGCGAAATACGCATGCGATCTGCGGAAAAGTTGAAAGCTGGCGGGAGAGATCATGATCGCAGACTGCCCAGCACGGTATGCAGCATGTCAGCGTCGACTAGGCCGTCTACCTTAACCGCCGCAGGCCGATGCGGATCTCGATCGTGCCGCAATGCGACGCCGGCTTCATATCTAGCGCTTGCGTATCGCCCGAAAATGACGCAACAACCTGCGTCGGCGCGTCACTCAGCAGTACAGCTGGGAGGAGGCCGGTAGACGGAGCTTGCTGCTCGGCAAGATATCGCCGCCGCCAGGTGTACCGCATGTTCACGTTGATGCCATTCTCACGAGCCAGTCTCGCGACCGAGACGCCCGGCTCGCACCTGCTGCTGCCAGCCGGTCCCGAAGCGGACGAGCCGCTTACCGTTTTACTGCAGGGGACTTATTCTCGCTGCAGTATCTAGACAGTCGGAGCGCGCGCAACTGCCGCGCACTCGTGACCGTCGGGGATCGCGACGCACATGCGGCGCTCGCCTAGGCAGAGTCGTCCGCCATGACTATTTCGACTTCTGCCATTCGTCGATCTCGTAGTAGCTGCGCAAAAAGTCGGTCGGTTGCCAGTGAGTCGGTTCGGACGCTGGAATTGCGCGTCCCGTTGACGTAGACAACTCCAAGTCCGCGAGGTAAGTGGCGAGAACATCGGGCCTTGTCATCAACCCCAGAGGCAGCAATTTGCCATACCCCGACGCTTTGATTCGCTGAGCGATCGCTCCAATGTCGAATGCGACGGGAAACTGTCGCTCGCGAAACGCGAGCGACAGCGTGTACGAAAACGTCTCCGGAATCACTGAAGCAAAGAACATGAAATCACCCCCCGCTTCTCTCAAGAGCCGGCCGGCCTCTTCGCGTCTGTAGGGTCCCGTGACGGTAACATTGCCGATCGACTCAAGTATTTCGTCCCTATCGGTGTGGCCGATCACAACAAATTCGAGTGGTAGTTCCATGCGTAGGCTTGCGCGCGCTACCTGTTCAAGCAATCCGGCCCCTTTGTGCAACCCGAGTGCACCCATCAGGACCACCCTGCGCCGGACGGACGCCGTCGCCGAATGCTTTGTTGCTTGCGCGAGTTGCTGGGTCTGCGTGTCAACAGAATGCGGGGCTGCCTTCTCGGGATGCGGCCTGACCAAGAATCGCAGGTTCTCGAAGTATGAAGACAGCCGTTCCGAAACATCTTCGTTGGGAACGATCGTGCGCCTTGCATTCTTGAGAAGACGTCCGTATCTTTCCCGCCATTCGGCCACGCCGGGCTTTCCGAACACACTTCCGTCACGTTGAACGCATTGCTCGCATGTCGAGACCGGTGGCTCGCCACAATAGACTTTGCTTCTGTCGGCGAGAAATATACGCGGACAGATGAACATGTAGTCATGCACCGTCACGTCGTATTGGAGCTTGGCGTGCCGGCAGACGTCCTGCAGGAAGTCCGACATCGCGAGGGGAAAGCCTGCGAGATGATGAACATGCACATGCCTCACCCGCAGGTGATGCAGGAAAGTCGTGAATGCATCGAGTTCCGTTGGAACACGGAATCGCGGCATGTTGAGCAGAGGCTCGCATTCTCCACTCGTGACGAATATCGACTCGGGATGTTGTGGGTCAATCCGACAGGTCAGGTTGCAAATGCCTGAATGCCGAAGAATCCGCGTCAGATCCGCGACGTGATGTTCCGTACCGCCTCCCCACGAGTGCACGACCGACAATACTGAGCCGAACTTAGCTATATTGAGTATTCGCGCGATGTCCAACGCGCGGCGAAAAGGCAAGGCCGGATCGGAATCGACAAAATCGCGCGTCGATGCAACGTATTGTCGGTGCCGATCTGCTAGAAGCTCGATGTCGACAACGACTTGAACATCCCCGCGCATGTCGATCGACGCAGGCGCGAACCGGCGAGCGAAAACGTCGGTTGCCAATAGATTGAGCCATCCGGCAGCGCAGGCCTGAGCGCTCCACAGTTCGAACTCGGCGACAGAAAAGAAGGATGCATCGGCGTTATTCCTAGTCAAGAAATCGAGAAAATCTTTTCTAATATAGACGCAAGTTGGACTGCCAACAGGAACCTCGACGACCTTGCCACGATTAACCGAAGCAGCTAATGCATCGAGCTCGCCGTCGTCTCCTTCGAACGTGCTCCAATCGCTCCCCATAACGCGCGGATACGAGCATATGCCGGCATCGTTCGAGAAAGGGGTGACCGTCGCAACTCGCGGCCTGCCATAGGCAGAAATGCGCAATCTGTCCAGCCACCTGTTATGAACCTGCACGCTACTACTGATAAGCACCACGTCCTGATGACCGTCTGAAGGCGTCGGGATCCGGGGCTCATCGGTCTTGAGAACCCGAACCAGTCCGTTCCCTAAGTGTTCGGACAATGCGCCGGGCAATTGAACGCTTGCTTCTCCGCTGATAAGCAACGTAAGTCGAAAAGGCGTTTCCTGCGCATTGCTCAGCAAGCTGAACAGACTGCATGCAGTCTCGGCGGGTCCGGCGTCCAGTACGACGAACACATCGACTTCGTGGCTTTTCGGCCCTTCCAGCGACGCGATGAGTTGCTTCCATTCGGTTTCCGTAGGCGCGTCTGGCCGGGCGAATTTGCATTTCTCGACGCGGAAATGCTTCGGCGATGCGACGTAACCTTCTTGCCGTCCTTTGCGAAGATAGTGAACAACGGGGTTTATTTGCGCATCGCGGACATCGGGATAGTTATCGAGGTAAAGGGTCGTGCTGAAGAACGCGGAAGGGTCCGTGTTTTCTTTCCACCCATGCGCCAGGAAATGTTCGAGCGGGTCTCCGGAAGCGTGAGCAAGATCCGGGCGTACACGAAGATAGAACTCTCGATCAAAAAGACCGCTCGCAAGCACGAGTTCATACTCGGATGTAGCGTCTGCCATTGGTGCCTCGACTACATTCAAACGGTTTGCTAAATCTTCAGCACCCTTCTGACGGCGCGAAGGGGGCGCGTGATGCGCCAGGACAGAGATTGACGTATATGCGCGATCTCGGCGTTCAGTCTGACAATCGAGCCTTCCAGATTTTGGGTCGAGCAATTCGCATGATCAAGCTGGCTAAGGAGTTCCTGTTCTCGTTGGCGAGCTTCGCCCATTTGCTGACGGGCGACGTCGGTCGCAGAGATGACTTGCGCAATCCGTTCCGCCGTCTCGGCTGCAATTCGCACGCATCTTTGGTTTGCTTCCGCGAGCTGTCGAGCAAGCAGCGCGTTCTCGGCGTTGAGTCGGTCGATATCGCGGCACAAAAGATCCAGACGATACTGCTCTCGGCTAAATTGCGTTGACTCGACCTTGGGTCCTTCAAACATCGGCGGTTGCATGACTTTCCGTAGCTGCTCTGGAATGACGAAATCGGAAGGGGAAAGCGGCAATGACTCGACAAAGAAGTTATCGCTGAGCGGCCCCGCCGGCATCACCTCGGCTGTATTAGCCTCTTAATTTCCGCCAGAACACGGCGGCACCGTCGATCTCCTCAAGCTTGTCGTCGATTTTGTGGTCTCGTCTGAAATCGTCGACTGCCTTCCGGCAGCCTTCCAAAATATAGTCGTCGACAATCACAAACCCGCCAACGCTGACTTTGCTGTAGAGAGCGTCGAGCGTCTGGATGGTCGAGGAGTACATGTCGCCATCCAGCCGGAGAATCGAGAGCTTTTCAACTGGCGCGTTAGGCAGGGTGTCGCTGAACCAGCCCTTTAGAAAGCGTACTTGATCGTCGAGCAGACCATAGGCTTTAAAGTTTTCCTGGACCTGCTCCAGAGGAACCGCAAGTTCCTTGACGGTGCTGTGCTGATCATTGGCATCTACGGGATATTGGTTGTCTGGAGGTGGCAACCCCTCGAACGAATCCGCAACCCACACTGCGCGATCGTGAATCCCATACGCCGCAAGCACTGCACGCATTAGAATGCAGGCTCCGCCTCGCCAGACGCCGGCTTCAATCATGTCGCCAGGAACGTTCTCACGCAGTACTTGCTCGAGAAGTACTCGCAGATTCCGAAGACGGGCCGTGCCAATCATGGTCTGCGCGTGTGTTGGCCAATCTCGCCCGATCGCGCGTACCTCCGGATCAAATCCTTCTACCCACGGCGCAATGGATTCATCTTGTGTCAGTGTCCCCGTGAGGGCTCGTTCCAGGAGATCGAGATAAAGATACTTCGAATGGCCGCCACCGGTTGTCCCTGATTGGCTTTTCGAACTGGTCAAACGGAGTTCCGCGACTTCCGACGAGAGAACAGTCATCCGCCCGGCAAGCTTCGCGTAAAACGTTTCAACTAATCTCTCGAGCTTCGCGTCCGACAGACGCCGCCCCTCAGCGAGAATGCCTACTATTGCCGTTTCTTCGTTGACGGGTGTACTAGCGGTCAACTCGCGAAGGCGGGAATTTAGGTTGCGTTCCCGTTTGATCATGGACGCTACTCTCGATCGCGTATCTTTCTCACGCTGTGTCGACTCCTGCAGCAGTTTGGCGAGAGACTCATTCCGGGTCGCCGCTCGCTGGTGATCGCTACGCATCACGTACAACTGAAGTTCCGTGGATTGCCGCTCGGATGTCAGCTTGTCGACTTGTGCTTGGAGCGTTGCGTTGGTCACACTCAGCTCGGATCGCTGCGCGCGCTCCGTTTCCAGTTGTCGAGCAACTGCATCGAAATCCCCTCGGAGCCGATGCAAAGCATGCTTATATTCGGCGTTGTCCGCGCTGAGCTGACGCGCAAAATCATAAAGTCGCCTGAGTGGAGGGGCGATAAGGGCTGCGCGACGCGCGGCTTGACGAATGGACATCGTTGATTCCTTTGGCTATGCGCGTCAGACGGTTGGTTTTGACCAAACCCGTCGATTAACCTGGTCAATATAGGACAAAACAATACGTGCCACTTTAGCCGACACGTTCTCAGCTTCGTAGTCCGAAACCCGGCCCGCATTTTGCCCGGGGCTCTCTGAGCTACTGAAGCCGTCCATGACACACCGCACAGCGTCAATGAGACTCTCTTCGTTCAGGCTCGCCATAACGAGGGTTCCCGCGTCCATTCCCTCGGGGCGTTCGTGTGCCTCTCTAAGAGTCACTGCGCGAAGGTTCAGCAAAGACGCCTCTTCCGTTATCGTCCCGCTGTCCGAAATTACGCACGCGGACTCTTGCTGAAGCTTGATATAGTCCGTAAATCCGAACGGAGGAAGAAAGCGCACGAGCGAGGAAAGGCGCGATTCCGCATCGATCGGAAGGCGTTTGCGCGTTCGCGGATGCGTCGAGACGATGATTGGCCAACCGAAGGTGGCCGCGAGCGCTTCGAGACAACGCAACAATGACGCTATGCGCGCTTCATCGTCTACATTTTCCTCGCGATGCAGACTTACGATGAAGTAACGAGCCGACTCAAGAGAGAGATGTTCCAAGATCGAAGAGTCTTGAATCTTCTGCCTATAACGTTGCAGTACTTCATTCATGTGCGAACCGACCTTAAATACACGGTCGGATGGAAGGCCTTCCGCGAGAAGATAGCGTCGCGCGTGTTCCGTGAGCGTCATGTTCACATCACTGAGATGATCGATGACCTTGCGGTTAAGTTCTTCCGGAACTCGCTGATCAAAACACCGGTTGCCCGCTTCCATATGAAAAACCGGTATCTTCCGCCGCTTTGCGGCGATCACTGCCAAACCGGAATTAGTGTCGCCATAGATCAGTACTGCATCGGGGCGTTCAAGTTCAAACACGGCGTCGCTTGCCTCGATGACCTTCGCGATCGCCTGTGCTGGACTCGCAGAGGCAACTTCGAGAAAGTGATCGGGGCGACGGATTCCCAGATCGTCGAAGAAAACCTGGTTGAGTCCGTAGTCGTAGTTCTGCCCGGTATGGACGAGTACGTGGTTCGTCAGTCTGTCAAGCCGCTCGATGACCAGGCTCATCTTGATGAGCTCCGGCCGCGTGCCGACAATAGTCATAATCTTTCGCATGACTTATTTACCGCCTTCCAAGCTGTTACCGCGCAACTCTTCTTGGATATAGTCAAGCTTTTTAAGGAGTGCCACGACTTCATCGATGTTCAACTGACGGGTGTTATGACTCGTATAGTCGTGGGATCGTGATATTTTCTCTTCACCGTCGGTGAAAAACTTTGCATAGTTCAGATCTCTCGCGTCCGCGGGGATCCGAAAGAACTCGCCAAGGTCTTCTGCGCGCGCCATTTCCTCGCGCGACACCAAAGACTCATAGAGTTTCTCGCCGTGTCGGGTTCCGATGATACGAATTGGCACTTTCTTGTTAAACACGATCTGCAACGCCTTCGCGAGTACCTCCACCGTACAGGCCGGTGCTTTCTGCACAAAGATATCGCCTTGATTTGCGTTCTTATAGGCGAAAAGAACAAGGTCAACCGAGTCGTCGAGCGACATCAGGAAGCGTGTCATCTCGGGGTCTGTGATGGTGATCTCTTTGCCTTCTTTCAATTGGCGCACGAAAAGCGGAATCACCGAGCCGCGAGACGCCATCACGTTGCCGTAACGCGTTGCGCACAGCGTCGTCATCCCGGCGTTCCGCGACTTGGCAACGGTCAGCTTCTCCATCAATGCTTTGGACATGCCCATCGCGTTGATCGGATACACAGCCTTGTCGGTGCTTAAAGCGATCACGCTCTTTACACCACATGCAAGTGCTGCCGAAAGCACGTTTTCCGCACCGAGTACATTCGTACGTACAGCTTCCATTGGATGAAATTCACAGGATGGAACCTGTTTGAGCGCAGCAGCATGGAATACCAGATCGACATCACGCATCGCGTCGCGGACGCTTGATTCGTTACGGACGTCGCCCAGGAAAAATTTGAGCCGATTGTCGTGGAATGCCTGACGCATGTCGTCCTGCTTCTTCTCGTCACGAGAGAAGATTCTCAACTCCTTGATTCCCTGTGCAAGAAACCTTTTTGAGATCGTAGTGCCGAACGATCCAGTTCCGCCGGTAACCAGCGCAACGGTATCTTTCAGAATATCGGCGTCCATTCTACTTTTCCTCCAATTTGCTCATCGACGTGATCATCTGTGACCAAGTCGGTGGAATATAGCCGGTTCGTTCTTTGAACCGCTCGCTGTTCAGTGACCGGTCAATCTTCAATGCCCCGTCAGGAAGAATCTCGATATCTCGGTTATAGACTTCTCTAATCAGAAGAAGCAGGTCATGCTTACTGATCGGGTCCGCAGAGACATGCCAGACGCCATTGATGTCAGGAGCCGGCAAGACATGCTTGATGATGAGGTTGGTCAATTCGTCGGTCGTGAGGCCGGAGAATTTGGCATTGGTAAAGCCGCGCACGCAGCCGCTTTGATTCAGAAACCATGCAACCAGGCCATGTTGGCTTTGCACTTCAGGACCAATGATGCTGGTCCGGAGTGTAACTGCGTTCGGATAATCGACCTCGCCAAGAAGCTTCGATCGCCCGTACAGATCGTACGCGTCTGGAAGGTCGGACTCGATATAGTCACCCTTTTTGCCCGAGAAAACGCAATCCGTACTTACATGAATGAGCCTCGCACCGGCTAAAGCACAAAGGCGCGCCAGACGATGCGGAAACATGGCGTTGATGGGCAAAGCGGATAGGGGGTCGTCAGCGCTCGCCAACTGTTTAACGAGGCCAACGCAGTTCAGTACTGCGTCCGGCTTGGTCGCTCGAAGTGCCTCGACAAGCGAATCATTGTCGAGAACATCGACACCGGAGAGAAGATTCTTGCGCACCGCTTCTTTGAACGATGGTACGGCATTCGCCGAGCGCACAGTGCCATGAACTTCGAACCTTTTAGTCTCGCTCAGTATCTTGAAAGCGGTGCGGCCGAGCATTCCCGTCGCTCCTAATACAAGTATCTTCACGTCAAAATCCTCCCTATTGATACTGAGTGCGCCCACCGGTGTCTTCCAGAAACCCCGCCGGCGTTTCCCAAGCGATCTTCGCCATGTCGATCTCTGGCCCTTCTTTGACTTCGGCGAAGTTTCTGCCCGCCGATACCCATCTGCGGGCAATTGAGTCCAGTGCGTCCTGGAGTTGTCCGATTTCCTTTCGATGCACCGAGTAAATCTCATGCGCATTAAAAAGCGCAATCATGCTCGACAACCCGAGCGCTTGCTTTTCGATAGAAAGTGCGGCGCTTTGACGCGACCACTCAACCACCGACAGTGGCTCGTCTATCCCGAGCAACAAATACTTTGCCGCGAGATCCACCCAGCCCAGGATGTCCTCTCCTATGCGAGATGACGTGGGGAAGAGAAATCCGCCGTCTACTACGGACCGATGAAGCATAACCGTCGGCATTGCGATCGGGCAGCAACCGATGATCGCCGGATATGTTTGACCTCCAAATTTTCCACTTCGCCATATTCCCAGACCTCGCTGCGTACCCGGAAACGATACGTAGTAGCTCGTGTGCGAGAATTGCGCACCGTGCGCTTGCATCAATTCGACCTGACGCTCAACCTTTGTCGCGAGAAGGAGATCGTCGGCGTCCAGGAACGCGATGTAGTCGCCACTAGCAGCCAGCAATGCGCGATTTCTGGCTGCAGCGGGACCGCTGTTGGCCTGATGCATGAGGCGGACTCGGGCGTTTTTAGCGCAGAGATCGAAGAGTGGACTCAGATCATCCGTGGAACCGTCATTGACGAGAATGACCTCGACGCGAGCATTAACTTGTGCCAATGCGCTTTTTGCGGCACGTAGCGCCAAAGGCACTTCATTCCAGAAGGGGATGATTACCGTTATTAGCGTGTCTTTTGCGAGCACATTGGATTTGGCGTGGGAATATGCGGCCGCTTCCTTATACGGTGTAATGTCGAGAAAATCTCCAAGCTTCTTAAAATATCGATGCGTACTCCCGAACAGATGTGCACGTTCCGTTTCGCTTAAATCCGACACCATCTGTTTCCACAAGACGTCGCCCTCGGCGACGGCCTGGGGCTTATGACTATCCTGACCGGGATGGATTCGGTACTGTACGAGGCACTCGGCCTGATGGAAGAATTCATGATCTCGTAAAATGCGCTTCCAAAAATCGTAGTCCTGCGTGTACCGAAGCGATTCATCGAACGGACCATATTCCTTCATGAACTTCATTGGAATCAGTAAGGTACAACCATTCACCATTCCGTTCAATAAGGCAATGCGGGGTTTGAACCTGATCTGTCCGGCATTTAAGGTCACCGTGGTGATGTGCTCGTCTGCAGGGCCAATCAGTTCGTAGTCGGAAAAGAGACACGCATCGCTACGCCCCAAGTCTTTGAGGTAACGTATCTGGGCGGACGTTTTATGCGGTAGATGAATGTCGTCGTGACTTAGCCAGGCAAAGTACTCTCCGGTCGCATGTTGCAGCGCTGTGTTCAGCGCACCTGCGACTCCCCGATTCTGCTGGCTGAAATAGCGGACTCGCTTTCCGTACGAAGCCGCGATCGCTTCGGTTTCTCCGCCATCCGTCGAACCGTCGTTGACGACGACGATCTCGATATTCTCATAGTCCTGCGCGAGTGCGCTTTCCAATGCCTTTCTGAAGTACGCGCCGCCATTGTAGACGGGCATGCAGATCGAGACTTTTTCCATTGCGCGTGCGCACGGGGAACCTTGCGCTGAGACGGTCATAAAGCGAGGGATTATATAGGATCGTCTTGGTACCCGTAAGCCACCAGATCCCGAACCTTGTGCTGCGAACAATGGGTCGTCGTCGAGGTCGATGCATGTGTCATCATCGCCCGTAAGATGTTCAGAATTCGCGATCGGCGGCTGAAAAGCGCTGAGCGTAGTCTCTGCGGGTCGATTGCGAGCTTCGAACGAGCGGCAATAGATTCACTCTGCGGCACGAAGAGTTCTTTGTCTCGTGGGCTGGACGGAAACGTTCGATTTGCCACCCCACGTTCGACCAAGGAAGGTGCGGGCGCTAGAAAGTGGTAATTCGCACCCTTTTTATTGTTGTTTCGATATTGCAGTGCGTCATAAAAATGTTGCCCGACGTTGTCTCCGAGCACATCGTCGGCAACGATTTGGTTGCAAGCTTGCGATGCCGTTCGTTCACCGCCCGGAAGCAGTTCCAATAGTTGATTGAGAGCACTAGTTAGTCCGTGAACATACTTTCGCGGCGGGCGCTGTCTCACGCGACGACCTTCCCAAGTTGCGACATCGGGCTGGACGTGATGCGCGGCTCCGTTGGGCGCGGTCGTTGACGAATGGTGTCGAAGCGCATCGAGCCGCAAATAGCGCCGGGTGCGCATCCTTTTATTCACGTCAGTCCGCAGAAGACGCTTTGGTGTCGTGGACTTCGTTGCTTCATTTGGTGTCGATCGCGCGTTGTGAGCGCGCGATTTTTTCCGGACACAACGCCTTAACCACCACGGTGACAGCACATGAACCTCGAACTCGACGACAGGGACAGGCGTTATATTGAGGATGTGAGATGGGTTCAGGACGACGTTCTGAAGCTTCCCGACAATTATCCGCCTTATCCCATCGATCAGTGTGAAATTTTTCCGATCGAGTCCTCGGCCGTCGTTGGAGCGATCTTGAGCGCGCGAATTTGAATGCAAATTTGGAGATTCCTGCAGGACGAACTTGACCGTCGTCAGTCCCGGCACATCGATCGGCGCTATCAGCAGTCCGGACTCGAGGAGAAGCTCACGCTTGCCGAGTTCGACTGGTCGTTCAATCCAAAAATCCCGCGTCAGGCTTGCTTCCAGTTCAATGCACTGAAGTTCATCGCTGCCGGCGAGAACGGATTGATCATCGGCAAACCTGGCACCGGGAAGTCACATGTAGCCAAGGCGGTCGCATACCAGGCGGTCCTCCAAGGCCACAAGGTGCAGTATCTCGAAACCAACGACTTCTTTAACCGCGACGCGCTCTTCGCAGCAGAGCAGCAACAGACCCGGCTGCGCGCGACACTTGAGGTGGACTTGCTCGTGCTGGACGACCTGTTCCTCGGACGCTCGATTCTTGACGAGACCGGCGCGCTACTGCAGACGCTGGTCCATAGCGTTACAAACTGCGCCGAAGCATCATCGTCACGTCCAATCGCGTGGTACAGGAGTGGGGCGCGTACCCTTGGCGATAACACCATGAGCACCACGATCCTCGATCGCCTCATGCATCACTGTCACCATCTCGAGTTCAACGGCAGAAGTTACCGGCTCAAGGACGCCGCTTAGGCCCTTGCGCAGAAAACTAAAGAGGAATAAAACTCGACCTCGTCCTGCTTCACCCGATGGGGGATTTTAGGCGACCAAAACTGGGGGAGTTTCAACTGACCGTCCGGGGCTTAGCAAAAGACACCACAAAATCGCGAGCTTTCGATCCGTCTTGACCGTTAGAAAGCCCTAGTATCCTATTCACCTATCCGCGTCACTGACGCATCGACCCGAGTGCAGCGCACTCCATTTGTATCCAGTTATGCATCCAACAGGTGCGATCTCTTGAAGCGGCTGCGACGCTGCCAATCAAGCTAGCCGTCTGCTGCAGGAAACTGAGTTCAATAAGAACCGCATGGACGCTGGCTCCTCGACCGATACGCAGTTCGTCATCGACTGAGAACGACTTCGCACGGACAATGCGAGCATCATTCTTCCTTTCGTCCACGGCAATCACGCCAAGCCCGACTCACGCGGTCCATATCCAGGCGACCGTGATGAGCAAGCTCCCAAGACGGGAAATCACTTGAACCATGGGTACAGATTCTGTATCCCCTTGCGGAGAATGAAATCGTGCAGATCCTGCGGCCGCAACTGGTCAAGATGCGGAACCTTGCACCCAAATCGCTCATCAAGGAAGCGCCGGATGACAAACTGGTATCTGACCACAGTTGAGAGTGACAGGCCACGCTCAGTACAGAGAAATGCTTCGAACTCGAGAATAAGGCGACTCGATGGGGTTCGATCGATCCTCTGTGCTGCCGGAGCGATGTCGCCGCGGTTTCGAAGGTACGCGAGAAATCGCTGACCAGTAGCGAGATCGCCTCGTCGTATGGTGTTCCGGAGCCGGCGGGCGTCTTGGAACTGTATCAACCGCGACTCATTGAGCTTTGCCAAAGGAATCTGCCGACGTCCGAGCCATCGACTCAGATCGGCTAGCACATCACACTTTGCATGAACTGTGTTCGGCGCATACCCCATCCGAAAAAGTTGGGCAGCAAAACCTCCAACGTGAGCAGCCAGTGGTCCGCCGCAAATCTGTCTATCGGGAGAGGTTGTTCCACCGTGGCGAGTGAGCATCATCATGGCGCGTTCTTAAAACTCCGGAAGGATTCCGGGGTCGAGACACCAGAATAATGCCGAGAAAGCGAACGTCACGTCGGAAGCTGATTGAAGAGCGACACCGCATGTCCACGGCGATCAAGATCGCTCTCGGAATAATCTTGGCCTCGGAGTTATGCCGCAAATCGATCATCGCGTCCAGGCGGCTGCGGAAGAAATCCGGTGTGCTCATCGGCGCTTCTCACTCCCAGAAGATAGGCCCATTTCATATTGAAACTGGGAGTTTCGCAACTGCTTATCTGCACCTATCCGCACGCTGCGCTTGGCTTCGCGCGATTCTGCAAGACCGACTAAACTAAGGAGCATCAAGAAATGGCAAGACGATCCCGCGCGCGAGCGCGAGCACAGGTCACCCCCTTCTTCCCGACGCAGGCATACCTGGGTTATCCCAAGGACTATGAGCAGGAGCCTGCGCTGAGGGAGCGCCGACGCGAGTACGCTGCTTTTGCACGAAAATTGGACGCGATTTTGAGACCCCTGTTGGGTGAAGAGCTCTACGCTTTGCATGAGGACATGCTCGTGCTGACTGGCAAGGGATTCGCGGGGCCGGGGATCGAGGTGGACTGCGTAGCCGTCACCGCGTTCGGCGTGTTTGTCATCTCGCACTTCCGGGTGACCGGCAAACTTCGCTGGGGTACGAAGGCGAACGAGGTCACTCTCTTGAGCAAGTCAGGTACGGCACAGACCCTTCCGTGTCCTCTCTGGCAAGCAGCGCCAGCAGTTCACGGCGCACGATTCGCGAAGTGTTCGAGAAACATCGCTCGCTTGATCGGCTTGTTCACGATCTCTCCGCTTTCCGGATCAACGTAGTGCACTTGGAAAACGTGCTTGGCGATATCAACGCCTACGGCCATACTATTCATTGCGGATCCACCGGTCGCCGGGAAATGCATGCATTTTCCACCCGGGCACATCGATGCCGTTGGCCCGTGAGGATCCACCGCCTCGCGCTCGTGGGCGGGACGCGTTCATTTCATTCTTGATTTTGGCCCTTGGTCCGACTGCTTAGTTCGTGCCTGGCTTATTGGTGTGGATCGTCGGGGGAATCTATGGGTGAATTATTGTGCGCGGCTAGCCAAGTGAAGCTCGATTCCGATACTGATAGAGC
>NZ_FCOG02000525.1 GCF_001544975.2 Caballeronia arationis
AAAAGTTGGTATCGCTCGCGCCCTTGAGGCCGAGCATCTGGCGTGCTTCATCCGGCGTTGCGATGTCGAGCGACAGTCCCTCGATGATCTGGCGGATCTTCACGACCTGCGCCGCGCTCGATTCGGCTAACTTGCCCGGCTCGATCCACAGCGAGTCCTCCAGTCCGACCCGCACGTTCGAGCCTTGCGCGAGGCCCAGCGTGCCCATCGGGAACTGGTTACGTCCGGCACCCAGAATCGACCACACGAAGTCTTTGCCGAACAGACGGTCCGCGGTGCGCTTCATGTGTGCGAGGTCTTCGGGGTGTGCCCCGATGCCGCCGAGCAAGCCGAACACGCTCTGCACGAAGAACGGCCCCTTGACGAGGCCCCGATCGATGAAGTGCGCGAGGTTGTAAAGGTGCGAGATGTCGTAGCACTCGAATTCGAAGCGTGTGCCGTTCGCCGCGCACGATGTCAGGATGTACTCGATGTCGGAGAAGGTGTTCTTGAACACCAGGTCGCGACTGTTCTCAAGGTGCTTGCGCTCCCAGTCGTGCTTGAATTCCTTGAAGCGTCCGAGCATCGGATACAGGCCGAAGTTCATCGAACCCATGTTCAAGGATGCGAGTTCCGGCTTAAAGTGGTGCGCAGGCTTCAGACGCTCCTCGACGGTCATATGGGGACTTCCGCCGCTTGTGATGTTGATCACGGCATTGGTTTGCGCCTTGATGCGCGGCAGGAATTCCTGAAACAGCGCAGGGTCCTGCGACGGCCGGCCGTCGCTCGGGTCGCGTGCGTGCAGGTGCAGGATTGCCGCGCCCGCTTGTGCTGCAGCGAGTGCCGCGTCGCCGATCTCTTGGGCCGTCACCGG
>NZ_FCOG02000389.1 GCF_001544975.2 Caballeronia arationis
GTCGCCGACGTGGCGCACATCGGTTCGGGCGAGCAGAAGGGCCGCTATTTCAAGTTCAACGGCACCGCCGACCAGTTCATCGTCAATTCCGACGGCAACGTCGTCAACGTGCTGCGCAAACACGATGTGCGGTTCTTTGATCGGCCCGCGTCATGAACCGGATGCTCTACTTCTCAACGCTGCTTTGCGCGGCCGTCTCGCTGCGTGCGCGTGCGGATTGTGTTGACGATGCCGCCCGCTATCACCGCGTGAGCATTCAGGTGGTACGCGCCATTGCGCAGCAAGAGTCCGGGATGCGGCCGTACGTAACGAGCCGCAACACGGATGGGAGCGAGGACATTGGGTTGATGCAAATCAACTCGTCATGGCTTCCGAAACTGGCGCGCTTTGGAATCAGCCGCCAACACCTGTTCGACGCCTGCGTCAACGCGTACGTGGGCACGTGGATCCTGGCTTCAAACATCAAGCAGTTTGGTCCGACATGGAAAGCGGTCGGTGCCTACAACGCCGTCTCCTCGAACAAGCAGCTCATCTACGCCAATAACATTTACCGCCGTCTGCAACGTACGAACTGACCAACATGACGCCTATCTTTTCTCTTCAAACGCATCGCACCGCGCGCATGGTGGCTCACTTGTTCGCATGTCTGGCACTCACGACCGTATCGGGTCTTGCTGCAGCGGACCCCGACCAGTCTCGCCTAGCACCGCCGCCCGGTGACGGCTGGCAATTGCTCTCCGCGCCTGCCGCGAAGGCGCCTGTCGCTCAGCTGGCGATGGCGTCGCCGGTTGCTCCCGTCGTTCGTGCTGCTCCCGCTACGCCTGCTGCTCCGGCCGCGCTCAAAGCCGCTATCGGTGGCCCCGCGCCAGTCGCATTTCCCGGTGTCGCCGCGCAGGTGCCAGTTGGCGCGATGGACGTCGCGCCGGTAATCGTGCCGTCGCAGGGTGGCGCAACGGCGCCCGGTGGCGTTCTGTCTTTCTCGATCACGCCGCAGGACATCAACTTGCGCAACGCGCTTGATCGCTGGCTGCAGCAGCAGGGCTGGCAGCTCGCCTGGAAGATCGACGATGACTTGCCGCTGGAGTTCAACGCGACGTTCTCCGGCGACTTCAAGTCGGTACTCACGCAAGTGATGCAGGCGACCAATCACATGCGCACGCCCACGCGCGTCTGCAAGCACACCAATAACGTTATCCGCGTCGTCGCACGCGCAGCCAACTGCCAAGAGTAATCGCCATGCGCCTCACGAAAATCAAATCTGCCGTTGCCATTCTCGTGGCCGCATCGCTGACTGGCTGCGCCGTGTCGCAATCCGATGTGAACCATGCCTATGACGCGACCAACGCCGAAGCCGCACGCGCGATGGGCAATGGCCCGGAGTCGATGTCGCTTGTTGAAGAAGTGCCGACCGCGTTCCTCGGCGACCGGTTGGTGCCGGTCGCCTATGAAGCGACGTTGCCGGCGATCTTCCGCGAAAAGTCGGTTGTCTTCCCGGGCAACCTGCCGCTATCCAAAATCGCCACGCTCGTTTCGACGGCGACCGGTTTTCCGGTGCATTTGAGCCCGGACGTCTTCATCCCGCGCGACGCTCTGATTCCGAGGACGAACGGCGGCGCTGGCGGGCAGAGCGCACCGACGCAGCCGCAGTCCGTCGCGAGGTCCAACGTTGAGCCTATCTACGCCCAAGCCTGCAACTGCAAGGTGGGCGAGTACCTTCGCGGGGTGAGCGAGAACCTGGGCCTCGACTGGTCCTTCGACGGCACGACGATCTCGATTAGCCGGTTCGTGACCAAGACCTTCACGATTGCCGCGATTCCCGGGAAGGTTTCCATCAAATCGACGATGTCGAAGGGCACGGATACCTCGACAGGAAATCAAGCGTC
>NZ_FCOG02000039.1 GCF_001544975.2 Caballeronia arationis
GATGGGTGTGACCGATGCCTTCACCATCGGCATCCTGACCGCCGTCCCCGGCGTGTGCGCGATCGTCAGCATGCTCGTGTTCGGCTTCAGCGCGGACCGGCATAACGAACGAAAGTGGCATCTGATCGTGGCATTCTCGATGGCCGCCATCGGCTTTGCGCTCTGCGTGCTGTGGCAGAACCAGCCGGTGCTCGGGGTAATCGCGTTGTGTCTTGCGAACATGGGCGTGCTGTCGATCCCTGCGCTGTTCTGGAGCCTGCCGACGGCGTTCCTCACCGGCGTGACGGCAGCGGCTGGCATCGCGATGATCAACTCGATCGGCAATCTCGCGGGTTTCGTTTCGCCGTACATGATCGGCTATCTGAAGGACCTGACCGGCCGCACCGATACCGCGCTGTTCGTCGTGTCGGGCGGACTGGTGCTGGGCGCGCTGCTCGTCGCGGCTGTGCTGCGCGCGAGCCGTCATGGCAACGGGAGCGCCGCGCAGGTCCGCGCGGATGTGCGCTAGTCGCGGCATTTGCATCGGAGCGAGAGAGGCGCCTAACTCGCGTGCTTGCCGCTCCTTTGCCTCAATTTTCAGCTTCTTGCGCCTGTCGAATCCGGCAATCGCCTCGTCATGATTCGCGCGAAGCACATCGATGAAGCCCGTCGCCAGTCGCTCGCGAAAGGCGGGCTTCTTTTTGAGGCACGGCACTGGTTCATCCGTTTTCCAGGTCTGCGTCGAGGAAGCTCGGATGGCTCTTGCCGATCCCACGCAATCGCTTGTTAAATTCAGGCGTTACCCTCCCCGTTCGTGCCAATCGCATTCTTTACCGCGGCGTCGAACACCCAATGATTGCAGCGAGCGAGGCAGAAAGAGCCGTTTGACCGGGCAACCGTTATTCATGGACATCGTTGATGTCGTTGCAGCAGTGCCTGGCGACTTCGTATGCGACGTTGAGCTAACGGTCGATGAACCGACAGGCCAATCCTTATTTGAACTGTTACAGTTGGCCTGCAACGCCCGACCCGAAATTGACGCAGGCTACATGGGGTCGTGTCCCCATACCTCGCCGCGCTCCTTACCATCGATTTGCAAGACAGCGCTTCGCGATGTATCGGAACGCCTCCTCAATCGTGTAACGACACTTTTCCCGATAGAACTCGACGCTCCGATGGTGCGTTCTCTGACTCACCGATCGAGAAATTCTCGCAACTTAGCGGCGCGCCTCGAATGCATGAGTTTTCGCACTGCCTTGCTTTCGATCTGGCGAATCCGTTCGCGCGTCACATCGAACTGCATGCCCAGTTCGTCAAGCGTACAATCGGACGCTGTATCAATCCCGAAGCGCATCCGCAGGACCTTCGCTTCGCGCGGCGGGAGGGCTTCAAGCGCCTCATTGATCGCGGCCCGCAGGCTGGCGTGAACGGCCGCGTCGGCCGGAGATGCCGCAGATAGATCTTCGATCATGTCGCCAAATGTGGCGTCGGCGTCCTCGCCCACTGGCGTTTCCAACGAAATTGGCTGTTTGACGACCTTAAGCATGACCCGGATCTTTTCTTCCGGCATTCCCATGCGCTCGGCCAAGACAGCCGGATGGGGTTTCTGTCCAGTCTGCTGCAAAATCTCGCGCGAAATCCGGTGCAGTTTGTTGATCGAATCGACCATATGCACCGGCACACGAATCGTGCGGCCTTGATCCGCGAGCGCGCGCATCACAGCCTGACGCACCCACCAGGTCGCATAGGTCGAAAACTTCCAGCCGCGCCGATACTCGAACTTGTCAACCGCCTTCATCAAGCCGATGTTGCCCTCTTGAATCAGGTCCAGGAAGTGCATCCCGCGGTTCACGTACTTCTTCGCGATGGAGATGACAAGACGCAGGTTCGCCTCAATCATCTCGTGTTTTGCTTGCCGCATTTTTGACTCAGCCGCCATCATTCGCCGGTTGATTTTTTTCAACTGCTGCAACGGCAATGCCGCGTTCGTTTCGATATCGATCAGCTTCTGCTGCTCGGCCTGGATCGAGGGCAAGCTGCGTTCGAGTGCGGCGCCGTACGCCGGGGACGCCGCCGCAGTGTTTGCGGTCCAATCAAAATCAGTCTCATGACCCGGAAATGATTCGACAAACTGCTCGCGCGGCATCCCGCATCGCTCCACGGCAATCTGCATGATGCGCCGCTCGACTGTGCGCACGTGCGCCACCTGCTGCTGAACGTCGGCGCACAACCGGTCAATCGTTCGCGCCGTGAAGCGAATGGTCGCGAGCTCACGCTGCATTTCTTCACTCAGGCGTGCGAAGGCAGCCGCGCCCTTGCCTTCCCTCACGTCGGCAAGCGGTATTTGGTGGAATAAAGCTTTCACTCGCGCAAAAATAGCGAGGCTGTCGCTAGTCAGCTGTTTTAGACGCGCTTCGTTCCCTTTGTTCGAATCCGCTGCTACGAGTCCGCTGTCATCCTCGCAGTCGACGCTGTCGCTGTCGACAGCGTCCCTATCGAATTCTTCTACGGCAGTCGAGTCCGGGGTCAACTGTCCGACCTCTGCGGTGTCGTCGTTGAGGCCGTCGACCAGTTCGCCGATGTGTAGCTCACCGGCCGCAATCTGCTCCGCGCTTGCGAGAATCGTGGAGATCGTCCCGGGGCAGGCAGCAATCGCCCGAATCATTTCCTGAAGACCGTCTTCGATGCGTTTCGCCATTTCGATTTCACCCGTGCGGGTCAGTAATTCGGTCCCGCCCATTTCGCGCATGTACATGCGCACGGGGTCCGTCGTGTGATCAAACTCTAAGTCGGCCGTCGAGAGCGCGAGCTCGGCTTCCTCGTCAGCCTGGTCGTCTGACGCGGCGGCCGCTGCAGCGTCGTTCAGCAGCAGCGTCTCCGCATCGGGCGCCTGCTCATAGACCGCCACGCCCATGTCATTGAAGGTGCTGACAACGGTTTCAATGGTCGCAGCCTGTGCGAAGCTGTCCGGCAGGAAATCGTTAATTTCCGCGTGGGTCAGGTAGCCTCGCTCCTGGCCCAGTTGAATGAGTGCGCGCATCTGGCTCTGCCGCTCGCCATCTTGCCCCGCCGTCGAAGATGCGGCTATCGGTGGCAAGGTCCCGGCGAATTTGCCCCTCGCTGTGGGACGGACGAGAGCTTTCTGCGCTATTTCGGCCGTGTCCAGTTCCGAATCTTCCTGATCAAAACTTCGCATTGAGGTTCCTCGATAGGTTGCTCGGTGCGGGCGGAACGGTGACCATAGCATCGCGACTCGCGCGCACAAACGGAAATCGCAGCTCAGGCGCAGCGACAACAAGAATCGCAACACGAACACGGGGCGCAGCCCGCTAGAAAAGGCGCGAAGGCGTAGCGGCCGATTGTGGTTGCAAAACCAAACTGTCTACTATGCCACCCGCCCTGACGAGCGGAGTGCGTATGTTTATCGTGCGCCATTGGCTCGGAAGGGCGTGCGCTTTCAATCTGCGTACCCTCGCTCACACCTCTGTATCGCTTCGCGGGAAGAAACGAAGCAGGTCGAGCATACTATTTCCACGCTTTAGATGCACTTCCAACTTTTCGGTGGCTTCTACGATCGCGGCCATCCGCTCTTCACGTAATTGCCGATGATGCTCATTAAGCACAGTACCAAGCACCGTTAAAAGATTTTCAGAAAAGATCCATTCGTCTGATTGCAAGCCCCGCTCCATCGTCTCCACCAATCCGGTTCTTGCAGTCACCATCGCCGTATGGTCGATCGAACCGCAGCCGGCCATGCTGAGGAAATCCGTCACAATCGTCGCGTGGGCAAGTGCCGAAGCTGCCGTCCGATCTCCGTGTCCCGCGCGCGCACGTTCCAGAGCGGTCCACGACCGAAGCGAGAGACGATTCGCAGTCGCAACGTCAAGGGGAATGTAGAGCACCTTGTTACTTCTTCCGCGCTTTGCCATTCCGCGCTTCAATGCGACTTGTCTTTTCTCGGCCATCCGGTCACTCGTCTGTCAACCATCGCAGTTTGTATTTCCCTTTGGCTCACGACCACGTGTAGCTGCATCCCAGCCTGCACAGTGTAGTTACCGTCAATACAGTTAGCAATCGGTCGGCCGGATAGGGGAAAATGAGCTAACGCTTCGAGAGCTGGGCGCATCGGCTGGCAAGGGCGATGGGCGTTACATGGTCGCTCAATACAGGTACCGAACCCATGCGCATTTCCCGCTCGACCGAACGAGGCACACTAAATGCTCTATCGATTCGCGGTCTCAGCTATAACGAGTCGATAAGCGATAATTGCCGGGAGTGCACATGGAGATGTTGATCGTAGCTGCGATCGTCGTCGTGGCAGGGGGGTCGTTTGGCACGTTCCTGATTGGAGAGCTGGTTTCTGAAAGCGTCCTAGCGGAGGCGGCAGAGCATGGGCGATTCGCCGCACTCTCTAAGGACAGTCAGCGCGAGTCCGAAGCGGCGGATAAAATGAGCCGTATCAACGGCCGAGGCGAGTATAGATCCGCGCGCTAGCTACGCCGTGCCGCAGTTCACGTCTGGGGAACCACCGCGTGCCGGTTTTCCTTGAGACCGCGGGGGACTGAGGATGCTAGGTCCGGCAATAGCGGCAAAGCGGTCGACCCGGCCCAGCCGTCGCGCGCGTCAGCGCCACCAGTCGCTCGGAGGAAGCGGTGAAGCGGATCTATCGGGAAACACTGAACCAACTAACTGATCGCTGGACCGTTCTATGCAATGAGATCAACCGTAATCCAGACGCTCGCTACCCTGGTTTGCTCTGTCTCGAGGTGCATCTGCTGATTCGACGAACCGAGCGCTTGGTCAACCTCGACCCGTTTGAGGCAGACGCAATTCTCACCGCCAAGATCCTCGCTGAGAATTGCGACCTCGCAATGGCGCTTTCCAAGCTGCATGAAGTCCTTCAAAAACGGCTCGAAGGCAGCACGTGAATTGATTCATAACGCGAAAGTCGCCGCGCCCCCGTGCTAACCCTCTCACCCCAATCCACCTGCGTCGCTCTTCGATGCTCGGCATCGGTAGCGTGCCGGGCGCGTGTGTCGTCAGCGCGGTTGGCGGCATCATCTGCCGTATCTTTCACATTTTCCTTCTGTCGCTCAGATGCCGATCGCTGGTCTCCAAAATAGTGATCGCCGGCGCCGAAGCCAGCGATCAACGATACGTAGGCCCACTTTCACTAATACTCTCTTTTACCGTCTCGGATTGGGCGCCCGGTCGAACGTAGAGCCACGGTACCTTTAGCACCGCTCGAATCGTGCTCGAAAGGCTCGTTTGTCTCATCGCGCTTCGTCGGTTGCTTTCGGAGGCGGCTTAAGACGGCTGCTCGTGCGGGACAAAGATAGGGCACCCACGTCTGGAAGCGCACATTCAAGCTTCCGCTTAAAACATACATTTGCCGGGCCGTCGAAGAACGGCCAGAACGCTGGAATTTGATGGGTTCCAAAGGCGCAATGAATCGGGGTCTTTCTCAAAGCCTTATCATCCTTGACCGTTGATGAGGCTTTTTCTTTCTTTCCCTGCATCTGCATCTGGGAGAGCCGCCGCGCCCCTTCGGTTTGGCTGTGCGGCAGCTCTTACAGCGACCGACCGCATTGCCCCGCCACCAAAAGGACCGATTAGTACGGCGCGCGGCCGGCATTTGAAGGCGTGTCCCGAACTCGAGCCCAGTTGTCACGAGCCCATTCGAAGCGACCTGCAACAGCGCCGGGTCGTGGACGGGCAGCAGCGGTAACCGATCGTTGACGCCTGAAGTTTACAAGCGCCCGATGTTGGCGTGGCAGTGCGAGCGCAGTGAATTTCTCATGCCCGACGCCCATGTCACCGCGCATCCCAGGCCTCTTCCGGACATCTGCATGGTTGAACCCTTTGCCGCGCTCACGCACGGATGTAACGGGGCTCAGCGCGCTTACTTCAACCTCCCGTCGAGAGCATCGCCTTGAGCCGTTCCGCATCATCGGGCTCATAGTCAAAAGCGGCAATCGCGCGCCATGCCAAGTAGACACCGGTCGCATAGTGTTGCTTGCGGGATTTTTCTTCCAGCGTCGCCTCACCACGCGCCTCGGTCATCAGACTGCTGATTTCCTTTTCGACCTTCTCGGTGATATGCGCGTAGGTGTAAGCCGCTTTTGTCATTTTCTCTCAGCAGTTAGAGTTCAACCACGAGCGCGCCACGTAAATCCGCGCCAGCGACCGGTCCTGTAATTTTGCCTTGCTCACTGTATAAAGCAAGCTCCAACGCCCGACAGTCTTGGGGGTGCAAGTTCATATCCGCGAGGCAGCTATTCCCGCCCTTGTCGTGGAAGCAGCAGACTGGTGTACAAGGGGATGCACCTCGTGCCCTTAAGTCCCTTAAGTTGCGGGGTTGGAGCTCGTCAAGTTCGAAGGCTGCGAATCGTGGGCAACAAGACCTTGTACGACTTTCGCCAAGAATACTTCAGGGAGGCGATCGGGGCGGGTGTCGGCACGATCACGCTCGACGACTAATCTGCCAGACAGTTCAAACATGTGCCACGAGAGTTTTGCCTCGCGGTTCGGGTGAACGTTTGCCTTCCCATGAGCAATTCCCATTCCCTTCCGCACGAAAAAAATGCGCCGTGGGCGGTTCGTGTTCGTTGCCGTTTCACCGCAATGGAACGCTCTGACAACGCAGTTGCCCTTCGCAGTAAGACCACACTGACGTGGAAGACCTTTGCTACGCGGGATCGGCGCGGCACGATGCGCTTGCCGAGAACGTTCCGTCGTACAGCCGCGCACTTAGTCTTACAGGGGCGGCCAATTGGTTTAGGAGGCCGTCGGACCACTGGCACATGCTTAAAGGAATTCTGGCTGGGCGCCTGCCTGCCTCGGATCAATGCCATATCCTATGTGCTAAGTTTGCAAAACCTGCATCCTTCCGACGGGGTGGACGTGCATACGACGCCCGAAAAATCGGCGTCGGGCCTGGGTTGTCTTCGCGTGCACGGGTATTTGCAAGATGGCCCCTTGACCGACCGATACTGCAGCACTGCGGCGGCGCAAGGGAAGCGCTCGTTAAAGTGCGTTCGAAAGCACATTGCAAGCTTTGAGTTTTTCCATCAACCGGCTCTCACAGGCTGACCCGCGTGCCGCTAGCGCTTCGGTTTCTTTTTCGCTCTAGGCGATCGGAGACTTGAACCGTGCCCAGATGTGTCTTGAGCCGCCGCGACCACATGCAGGCCCTGCCGCACGCGCTCGATCACATGCCCCTCACGACGTGTGCGATACACCGTGTACGCCGACCACGAAAACTCCGGCGCGTTGGCGACTTGTCGCAGCCTCCCCTCCACCAGAAAAGGTTGAACCGTGCCGCTGCGGAAATAGCCGGAGCCTCCGACGGTCAGCAAATAAGTCAAAGCAAGCGGACCAAGCGAAATGGATACGGGCGGGCTACTAAGTTCCGGAAACGCGGCTTGATGGTTCGCGACGAAACTGGACCCCCAGTCGACGTAGATATATTGATTCGGCTGCATCGTGCCGTCGGACGCGCTCGTGACCATGACGAGCTTTTCTTCGATAAGCAGTTCCGAAACGAGGTCGGGACGCTGCGGCGGATTATAAAGAACCGCCAGATCGAGCGATCCCTCGTGCACGCGATCGAGCAGGCGCGTGGGACTATCGACTTCCGCGCGCAGTGCCACCTCTGGGCAGGCGCGGTGCATCCAGACGAGCCAGTCCGCCAGCAACGGCTGCCACAAGCTGAGTTCGGCACCGAGGCTCACACCTTCCTCGCGTCCGGCTGGAAGCGCCACGTGCTGCCGCGCTTGCTCCCACACCTGAATCAAAGTCGTCGCGTGACGAACAAATCGTTCACCGGCAGCGGTCAGCCGTGCGCCGGCCTTATTTCGAACGAACAGTCGACGTCCGAGTTGTTCTTCCAATGTTCTGATCCGAGCACTCACTGCTGTTTGCGTCAAGTGCATACGCTGCGCCGCCAGCACGAAGCTACCGCTTGCCGACACTTCCAAAAATGTACGCGCCAGTGTGATGTCCATTGACTTTCATATCAATTATTTTGCTCACATTTTTAATCATAATGCATTGGTGTGTTGACAACGCGGGTGCGAGAATAAGTTTAGCCGCTTGAAGGGGCCCGCAGAACCACCGGCGCTCGCGCCAAAGGCATCCTTACTATCCACATGAAGGGCATGCGTCGAGCAAGAGCATCCTTTCCCTCGGGCAATTTTTTCGGTGAATGACACTAGCAATGTATGTGGAGAACGTTGACAAGAAGTCGACCTCACAGCCAACAGGACGACGCTCGATCTTGCCCGCGCGAGCGCGGTAAACCCGAACATTTGTCCAATGTATGACTGACGCGCCGGAGCCGAAGCCACCTTTTTCTAGACGCCATTGCATCTGTGGCTCCGGCGGGGCCCGGTATCCGCACAGGGAAAGGAGTGTTATGTCGATTGCGCTCGATCTGTCTTCTGACCTTCATCGGTTCGCAAACACGCTCCATCGTCCCATGTGCGACCTTCTTGGCTGCACGTGGCCCGTCGTGCTCGCCGGCATGGGCGGCGTCTCACGCGCGGAGCTTGTCACTGCGGCGACGGTTGCCGGCGGCTTCGGCTTTCTAGGCATGGTGCGTGAGCCGACCTCTCTGATTTTGAAGGAAGTCCGAGAAGTTCGCGCCGGCACAGATCGCAAGTTCGGCGTCAACCTGATTCCCACTGCGACGCCCGTCGATTTGCTCGACGCTCAAATCGCCACCTGCATCGAAATAGGCGTCCCGGTCGTGGCGCTTTTTTGGGACGTCATTCCCGCGATTGTCCGGCGGCTGCGCGATGCCGGCATTACGGTCGCCTATCAGATCGGCTCGATCGAAGAGGCACGCTCGGCCGAAGCCGCGGGCGTAAATTTCCTGATTGTCCAAGGCCGAGAGGCTGGCGGGCACGTGCGTGGCACCCAACCCCTGGCGGTGCTGCTGCCAGAGGTCGTCGCGGGCACGCGGCTTCCTGTCCTCGCGGCCGGCGGCATCACCGAAGGCGCAGATGTCGCGACCGCCCTCTCCCTCGGCGCGCAGGGCGTCGTCCTCGGCACAGCGATGATTCCGACTCGCGAGTCCTTTGCGCACAGTTACCACAAGCAGCGCATTGTCGATGCGGGCGAGCACGAGACACTTCTGACGGACTCGTTTCATATCAACTGGCCCAAGGGCGCTCGGGTGCGCGTGCTGGCCAATAGCGTCACGCGCGGGGAGCGCGGCGACCCCTTCGGCGCTTGCGGCACGAACGGCACGGAAAGCACAGTGATCGGCGAAGAGGAAGGACGGCCGATCTATCTGTTTAGCACCGATTCGCCACTGCGTTCAATGACGGGCGACTTCGAAGCAATGGCACTGTACGCCGGAACGGGCGCGGAACGCATCAGCGACATAACGGGAGCAGCTACGCGCCTACACCAGATCGTCTTGCAGGCCGGCGCGCTTCTCGACCCAGGCGTTGCATCCGTGCTCGACAGGAAGGAATCAGCCATTGCCCTGTCGGAGCACATGGGTGACGAGCGACATAGAACCACTGGCCGTCACGCGCTACTGGCGACACTGAACGAACTGCTGGAGGCCGAGCGCGCCGGCGCACGGGTGGCGTCTCAAATGGTCGTTGAAATCGCCGAACCATCACTAAAGCAGATGATGATCGCCGTCCGGCAAGACGAGGCGCGCTGGTGCGGCGTGCTGACAAAGGCGATTCAGTCGCTGGACGGGTCGCCATCGCGGCGCACCGGTGCCTTTTATGAGAAAGCTATGGCCGTCGCAGATCTGTGGCAGCGCATGGCATTCCTAAATCGAGGCCAGGCGTGGGTCGTGCGCAAGCTCCATGCGCTGCTGCCCGGCGTCGACGAAAAACAACTCCGCGCCGAACTCACCGCGATGCTAGCGTCGCACCAAGAAAACATTAGGCTCGTCGAGAGACAACTCGAGGCTGCGACTGGCGGCGCTCCGCCAGGCAGCGCATAGCGACCTTGCGAAGCAGGACTCGCTTGACCACCGAAATGACGGAGGATCAGATGCTTTGGGATAAACGGCTGGCGCAATGGGCTGCCGAAGTGCGCGCCGGCGTCAACATGCCAGCACGGCTGGCACTGTGGGATGGTCAGTCGTTTGACCTTGGCGACTTCAGGCAGCCGGCCGTCACCTTGCACGTGAAGTCGCCCGCGGCGATGCCACTGTTGCTCGACCCGAACCTCGATAATCTCGGCGTCGCGTATGTTCAGGATAAAATCGACGTCGAAGGAAAGCTGAGCGATATCATTGAGATCAGTTACGGGCTTGCCAAAACCGTCGCCAATGCGCCGGGTCAGTGGCAGCGTCTTGCGCGGCGTGTCACGCACTCGAGGGCGTCGGACAAGCAATCGATCCAGTATCACTACGATGTTTCGAACGATTTCTATGGATTGTGGCTCGACCCCGGGATGGTCTACTCGTGCGCTTATTTCGAAAATGGCGATGAAGATCTCGCAACCGCGCAACAGAAAAAGATCGATCATATCTTGACCAAGATCCAGCTCCAGCCGGGGCACACACTGCTCGACATCGGCTGCGGCTGGGGTGCGCTCGTGATTCGAGCCGCGCAAAAATTCGGCGCGCGTTGCGTCGGGATTACGCTGTCCAGAAACCAATACGACTGGGCTAACGAATGCGTGAAAGCCGCCGGCCTCGCGGATCGCATCGAGATTCGTTTGCAGGACTATCGCGACGTTGACGGACGGTTCGACCGGATTACAAGCGTTGGCATGTTCGAGCACGTGGGACGCGCGAATCTATCAGGGTACTTTGCGCGCGTTCAAAGCCTACTGGCCGACGATGGTGTCATCATGAATCACGGGATTACTTCGACGGACCCTGGCGGTGACGAAACCTCACACGGCAGCCCGTTCATCGAAAAGTACGTGTTTCCGAACGGCGACTTGCCCCACCTCAGCCTCGCGCTGAACGCCATGCAATGCGGTGGACTGGAAGCGTTCGACGTGGAAAACCTCCGCCGTCACTATGCCAGAACGCTTCGTATATGGAGCGACAACTACGAAGCACAAAGTATGAGACTGCACGCGCTCGTCGACGAGGAGAAGTATCGGATCTGGCGCATTTATCTCGCCGGCTGCGCCTATGCGTTCGAGAACGACGAGGTTGCCATCTTCCAGATCGTTGGCCGCAAGGCAGGCCGCAGTGCAGCCACCCTCCCGTGGTCACGCCGTTACATTTATTGATTTTCCCGCCTTCACACCAAAAGGGCTGGCCGCGAAGCAGACTGCAAAACACGCTCGCCGTCTATCGAGGGGCTACGGACGCACCAGGTCAGCGAGATGAGCAACATTCACCCAAGTAGCACTGGCCTTGATTTGGAGCGCGATGCCTTTATGCGGCGTGGCGCTTGAACAGGGATTGAGCATCGGCAGCAGCTTAACGAACTCCTGCACATTGTCGACGCACTGCAGCTGCCAGACTCCCACCACGTTGCGATGCCCGACAAATGGAAGGACGGCGAGGACGCGATGATCTCGCTCAATCATTTCAATCAGCTCGATTTAAGGGAGAGGCCGCAATCGCGGAAAACTCCACAGCTTGGCGCTGAGCGGCCCCGTCTCCCGCTTACGTCGAAGGCATACAAGTACGTGTTGCGAAATCAATAGCATTCCGCTTAACAACGTCCAGATACATGCGAGGGATGATCGCTACAGGCGTCCACGCACGACAGGTAACTACATACCAGGTTGCATTACATCATGTCGTGATACATAATTTGAACAGTTCTTAGCGAACGGAGGCACAAATGGACTATCTATCGATCTCAGCGGCCGCTCTAAGTTTGATCGGCGCCGGTGCCGCAGCCACATACGCCTTTGCATGCTGCATGCCGTTGTCCGCTCTCGTAGTTGCGCAAGAGCATGGCAGGTTTGCAGGGCTAGCACGGCCCGACCCGGACAGGCTGCCACACCAGCTCAGCGACTCCTCACCGCCGGCGCGGGCTGAGTGCTAACGAGACGCCGCAGAGCTTGATGCTGCGGCATTGGGGCGCAATTGCCCCGGGAGGATATCGCGTTGATGAATCAGGATGACGACATATGCCTGCGTCGGCGCGCCGGTCAGTTGGCCTTTTCCATCTGGCCGTGCGAGGCAAGACATCGCCCTCCTGCACACCATTCTCATGAACGGCTGCTAATGTATCTCCGCGTCGTCTGGCTTGCTACCCGCGCGAGGCGGCGAGGCCAAAATAAGCGTCTTTGCCGCGCTGTCGAGATCACTGTCAGATATTGAGGCAAGATCGTCGACGTGCTCGTCTATGGGAATCGCGTGGGCGTGCACGCACGGGTAAATGGAACGCGATTGCGATCTCTTGTTGGAATTCCATCGACTTCCAAGTCAGTTGATTTCGTCGTTCATTCGTTCGCGAGATTCATGACGGGTGTATCGCCAGGACCTGTCATCGGTAGGACTGGCCGAGGTCGTTTCAGCAGATCTGGCGAGTTGCCGCAGTCGTCGGCATGACGCCTCGGAGACCTGCGGTAGTGCTCCAAATAATCACATCCAAGACTGACTACTGTTGGGAGACAAAAATTGCTTAGCCTGCACGAATTCGCTGCTCTCATGCTCGTCCGCGACGCGCTCGATCAGTCAGAACTGAGGGCCGACGATCTGGAAGCACTGCTCGGCCGCCATCTCGTCACCCGTGAGACGCTCGCTTCCGGATGCCAGCGACTTCATCTGACACGCGATGGTCGATTGATGCTCGACGCAGTGTCGCGCATTCCGCTGATTGTATAAACCAGTTCAATGGATCGTCGGACCGAAAGCGCCGTTGACAGCTGTAAGACCCGTAACTCACAACGAGGCCCCGAATGACCATAACGCGGCAAAGCGCTATGACCGCTTCGCCATGATCTAGCAGAGGCCTCCCTCACAGATCCAGGCACTGTTTTGAAGGGATCTCCTTTACCGTCGATCGCTGCGTGTGGCTCGAATACCAGACCGAGGTTAGCCCGCCTTCCTTCGGCACATTATTGCCACGATATCCGATTGCGTGAGCATTCCAACTAACTTATTGTCGTCGAGCACCACTGGGATGTGATGATGCCCTCGAGCGGTGAAGCGGGGGATCACCTCTGCTACTCTGGTCGCCGCATTAACTGTAGTCACTTCAGTCGACATCACGCTGCGAACCGGTAACCGTCTCCTTTCCCGTTCCGCGGCCTCGATCGCGCTGCGTTCCACAGCAACGCCGCGGACGCTCGGGTGAAGCGGCTGAAGATCCGCGCGCGTGACGACGCCAATCAGGCGACCTCTCGTGTCGATCACGGGCAGCAATTTGACTCGCCGTTTATCGAGCAGATTAAGTGCGCTACCAATAGTTTGATCATCAGTGACGCTCGTAACGGGAACCTGCATCACCTCCACGCAGGTCATTTCCATCAGTCTCCTGAAGAACACTTGCTGTTCGAGCTGCTCGCGAAGCAGCGCCACACGGTCTGAGTCCGCCGCCGGCGTACACGTCTCATCCAGGAAAGAATGACCGACGTCGAGTTGTGCCGCGGCACGACGAACACCCGTCAGCCACCTTGTAAAATTGGAAGATACGGCCATGATTACCCTCGTCCAACTGCGCTAGGATAAACGTATCACACCATGATACGCTCAGCTGATGCGTATTAAGCGAAATGCGATCAGCGTTTTCCCGAAGACGATTGGCGCCGGCCGGTACTGGGCGCCAGTACGTCACTGCAGAGGTCGGCTAGGCCAATGCTGCCAACAGGCAAGGGCCGTTGGAATGCATCGCATGACTCAAAGAGCCCTGAGAAGAAGATGAGAGATCGCTATCAACGTAGCGCCGCCGAAATCCGGATGGACTTCAGAATTTTGACGGTCCAAACGATACCTGCGTCTATTTTGCTGGAAAAACTCGGCCGGCTTCGGACCGAAGTGCATCAAGGTGTTGCCACATCGGATCGTAACACCGCCGTATTGAATGAATATCTTCAGCTCCTCGCCGATATCGAGCGGTGGTCGCGAGGCCGAGGCGAGGATCGTTGACCCCTACTATAAGCACGCCTGGACCCTGGATGACAAACTCGATGAGCGCCGACTAGCGCGTCTACGCTTTGTCGTCGCCTCAAATATAATCGAAGCGTTGTCCTTGCTCTTATTCGTGGGACGCGCTCGCGCATTGGGCGTCTCGCGCAGTTGAGCTGCGAAACCGCCACGGCGATAGCAAGGGCGAGCGCGTACACAGGAGATCCGCAATGGCCTTGACCCCAAAGCAGACCGAGATCATCAAGTCGAGCGCGCCAGTTCTCAGCGAGCACGGAATGACGGTGGTGACACGGTTCTACCACCGCCTCTTTGAACATCACCCCGAGCTCAGAAATCTTTTCAACCACGCCAACCAGCGATCCGGTGGACAGTCGGAGGCGCTGGCGCATGCCGTTTGGGCATACGCCTCTAACATCGACAATCTCGCCGCGCTCGGACCAGCCGTCAAGCGTATATCCCAGAAGCATGCCAGCCTTGGCGTGCAGCCGGAGCACTATCCTATCGTGGGTGAGCACCTGCTTGCCGCAATGGGCGAGACGCTGGGTGACGCCTTCAGCGGTGAGATGCGCGACGCCTGGGCCGCCGCGTACCAGCAGCTCGCGGACGTCATGATTGGCGCCGAGAAAGAGCTCTACGATCAGCGCGCGGCGCAGCCGGGTGGCTGGATTGGGTGGCGTCCGTTCGAGGTTGTGCGCAAAGTTGACGAAAGCGAGGAGATCTCGTCGTTCTATCTGGTTCCCACCGACGGCAAGGCGCTTCCTCCTTTCGAGCCGGGTCAGTTTGTGAGCGTCAAGCGCTATGTCGGCGATATCGGGCTCGAACAGCCCCGTCAATACACTCTGTCGGACGCGCCGCACGGCAAATGGCTACGCATATCGGTGAAACGGGAGGCCGCCGGCGAGGGCGACGCTGCAAAACCGGCCGGCCGAGTCTCCACTCTGTTACATGACGAATTGCACGCTGGCGGACATGTCGAAGTGAGCGCGCCCTATGGCGATTTCGTCCTGGAGCGTACCAAGCGAACGCCTGTCGTATTAATAAGCGGCGGTGTTGGCCTGACGCCCATGGTTTCGATGCTGGCCACGATTGTGATGGATTCTGCCACCCGCCGCGTCAGCTTCCTCCATGCGTGTCGCAACCGACGAGTGCATGCCTTTCGAGAATGGCTCGACGACGTCATAGCCGATCACCCGAATGCTTCGAAACTGACGTTTTACGAGGAAGTCGGGCCGAACGACGTACAGGGCAGCGACTACGATTTCGTCGGACGCCTTGAGCTCGCAACGATTCGCGAAGCGGTGCTGCTTCGCGACGCGGAGTACTTCGTGTGCGGACCCATGCCGTTCATGCGCGCGCAGGTGGACGCATTGCGGGCTCTGGGAGTCGACGCATCGCGAATTCGCACGGAGGTTTTCGGAGTCGGCGACCTCCGTTAGACATGGGACGGCGCTTTGGGACGGCGCTTTGCGACGGGCCGCACGCCACTTTCGATATAGGGTTCTATCCCCTATCGGGCACGGCAGAGTTCGCAACAGTTCTTTCGCCAGTACTTTTGACGATTCAGGCCGAGGGCCAGACAAACATAACGTGTGCACCGGCCTTCGGGCTCGTCTCGCCACTACGCCACCTTATCAAGGTGAAAGAGCCTGTATGAATAAGATCCGGCAGTACGTTGCCGTATGGTCCGATGACCCGCAGCACTGCTGAGCCTGCGCCAATGTGGCAACAGTCGCAAAAGTTGCAGCAGGTCGATTGCGCGCAGGTCGTCGTTTCAGGAAAACCGCCGATTGCGACCGCGCTCGTTGCCGCGAGTCGCGGCTGAGCGAACGAACTGGCGACGAAAACGCCCCAAAGCATTGCAAACGCCAAAATCTTCATGGCCGCTCCCATGGGCCGACGACATTAGATTCCTCCCGCAGCGCCCCATCTTTCCTTTAAGTGCTGTATAGCGTCATCAAAGTCCCCAGATGACGTCTGCCTCTTGATCGCGTGCCTGGCGCAGCATGTCCAGAAATGGATAGGCGCGCTGAGAGAGCCCAGCGCGATGCTCGTAAGCATTAGCGTGCGTCGTATGATGTAAAGGCGCGCTTCCTTCTTCAGTGTTTTTATCGTCGACGATCGCGGCCTCAAGGCGCTCGATAGCACCGGGTAGTTGCTCCCGCGTAATGACGCCTCGCACGTCCAATCGCTTGCCAACGAGCCCCAGCAGATAGCCCGCCAGGTCCTTGAGCATCGTGACATCCGGCGCGGCTTTCGATTGAAAGGTGATCAGCATGACACTCCTCCTCGCTGTCAATTCCTGGTCGGGCACACAGAGCACCATCGACCTATCAGACGCTCATTGTACATCACACTATGATATAGTGCACGTCCGGCGCGTAGTCAGATGGGCTCAAAGCCTTAATCTGAGCTTTTCCCGACGCGGGGAGTCGCGTTTTATATCATGCTGTAATATATTTATTTCTAATGGTTCCTTTGCCGGCTGATGCTGTTGCCCCTAAGGTGGGTCCCTTTGCTTGCACTTCTGCCTGAGTAAGCTTGAGTCGCACTTCACCTGTTGGCTGGCTTGTCAGCTTTGCACCGTCGTCAGTTGCCGTCAGATGGCCTGAACGCCTTCGCTCCTGCCTCGGGGCGCTGATCGGGATCGGCTTCACTGGCGGCACGATGCATCTGATGCTTGGGTCGTCGGCGAGCATTCCGTTGCTTGTCGCGCCGATGGGCGCCTCTGCCGTGCTGCTCTTCGCCGTGCCGGCGAGTCCGCTTGCGCAGCCCTGGTCAATTATCGGCGGAAATCTCGTGTCGGCAACGGTCGGGGTCGCCTGCGCGACCTGGATCGCCGACCCCGTCGATGCGGCGGCGCTCGCTATCGCTTTGGCGATCTGCGCGATGTTCACACTGCGGTGTGTGCACCCGCCGTCTGGAGCGGTGGCGCTCACTGCGGTCCTTGGCGGTCCATCGATCCATTCGTTGGGCTTCGGCTTTGTGTTCGAACCGATCCTCATTCAGTCGTTCGCCTTGCTCGCAGCGGCAATCGTGTTCCATGCGCTGACAGGCCACCGCTATCCGCACGTCGCCGGACAAAGCGTGAAAGGCAATGCGGTAAGCCAGGCCTCGAACCTCGCCACGAACCCGGGTTTCACGCGCGCCGATCTGGAACTGGTGCTCGCGCGGCGCGGCGAAATGCTCGACATCGACCCCGCCGATTTCGAGTCGGTCGTGAACGAAGCGCAGTTGCAAGCGTACATCCGCGGCTTCGGCGAGTTGACCTGTGGGGACATCATGTCCCACCCGGTCGCATCGATCTTCGCGACAACAACGGCTGCAACGGCTTCCGACCTGTTAAGCCGTCGTGCCGTGAAGGCTCTGCCGGTGGCCGACGCGCAAGGTCGTGTGGTCGGCATCGTGACCCGCGCGGACCTTGCGCGCGACGCGTGCGCCAGCCCGTTGGGGGCACTGTTGCGACGCCCGGCCCGCTGGTTCGCAGGCAACGACGGTTCGCCGCGGCTCGTCGGCGCATTGATGGCGACAGACGTCTGCACGGTAAGCAGCGCGAGGCCGATCGCCGAGCTCGTGCCGCTCTTCGCCAATTACGGCCACCATCACATTCCGGTGGTCGATGTGCACGAGCGGCTGGTCGGCATGATCACACAAGCCGACCTGATCTCGGGTCTCTATCGGCAAACGCAATTGCCGCAGCGACAGGCCGCCTAGAGACAGGGCGACCGTTCTACGCGAGTCGCGAGTCGCCAGTCGCGAATCGGCCGTTCGTATCACTTTGTGATATATAATCGCGCTTTGCGAGTTTGAGACATCACGATGAAAGAGCTTGTCCGCGGCGAGACGCGCAACCTAAGCAAAAAAGATTTCGAGCAACTTTCGGCGTTTCGGTACCAGATGCGGCGCTTTGAGCGCTTCTCTGAGCAGGCCGCCCACGGGGAAGGCGTTACGCCGCTGCAGTATCTGCTACTGCTGCATATTCGCGGCTATCCCGGCCGCGACTGGGCGACGATCGGCGAATTGGCCGAACGACTGCAGTCACACCACCACGGCGTCGTCGCGCTGGTGACGCGTTGCGAAGCGCTCGATCTCGTGCGGCGCCAGGTCAGTCAGACGGATCGGCGGCAGGTCGAAGTGCATTTGCAGAAGGCGGGTGAGCAGGCGCTCGCGCGGCTCGCGCAACTTCATCGCGCGGAGCTAAAGTCGCTGCAGGGCTCTTTCCGCGTGCCTCAAATCGACTTCTGACGGGTTTTCAACGCCTCATGAACCTTCATTCGACCCGGCGCGACTTCGCGGCGAATGCCCGGCTGCCCGGCATTTCCGCGCTCGCCTCCGTGATCGGCGGTATCGCCACGCTCGCGGCGTTCGTGCTGCTCTCGCTCATCCATCTGTTCACCAACCTGTTTTTCTTCGGCAGCTTTTCGTTCGCGGACCGCTCACCCGCTGACAACACGCTCGGACTCTGGGTGATCGTCGTGCCAGTTATCGGCGGGCTCATCGTCGGACTGATGGCGCGTTTCGGCTCCGAGAAGATTCGCGGCCACGGCATCCCCGAAGCGATCGAGGCGATTTTGTTCGGCAAGAGTCGCATGTCGCCGAAAGTCGCCGTGCTGAAGCCGCTGTCGTCGGGGATTGTGATCGGCAGCGGCGGGCCGTTCGGTGCCGAAGGCCCGATCATCATGACGGGAGGCGCGCTCGGCTCGCTGATCGCGCAGTGCGTGAAGGTGACCGCCGCGGAACGCAAGACGCTGCTCGTCGCCGGAGCGGCCGCGGGCATGACGGCCGTGTTCGGCACGCCCGTGGCCGCCGTGCTGCTCGCCGTCGAACTGCTGCTCTTCGAGTGGCGGCCGCGCAGCTTCCTGCCGGTCGCGCTCGCGTGCGCAGTGGCCGGGTTCGCGCGGGTCGCGTTCTTCGGGCAAGGACCGCTCTTTCCGCTCGTGACGGCGCCGCCCGGCGCGTTGTCGCTCGTGTCGTGCGTGATTGCGGGGTTGCTGTCGGGTGCGCTGGCGTCCGGGCTGTCGGCGGCGCTCTACAAGACCGAGGATCTCTTTGGCAAGCTCCCCATCCACTGGATGTGGTGGCCCGCGATCGGCGGACTCGTAATCGGCATCGGCGGATATATCGAGCCGCGCGCGCTCGGCGTCGGCTATGACGTGATCGGCGATTTGCTGCATCAGCACGTCGCGTTGCAGGTCGCCGTCGCGATCCTCGCCGTGAAGGCGATCATCTGGGTCGTCGCGCTCGGGTCGGGGACCTCGGGCGGCGTGCTCGCGCCGCTCCTGATGCTCGGCGCGGGGCTCGGCACCGTGCTCGCGCCCGTGCTGCCCGGCGGCGAGCCGGCGCTGTGGCCGCTCGTCTGCATGGCCGCGACGCTCGGCGCCACGCTGGGCGCGCCGCTTACCGCGATCGTCTTCGCGTTCGGTCTCACGCACGACGTCAACGCGCTCTTGCCGCTGCTCGCGGCAACGCTCGTCGCGCACGGCTTCACGACCGTCGTCATGAAGCGCTCGATCATGACGGAGAAGATCGCGCGGCGCGGCTATCACATCTATCGCGAATATGGCGTCGATCCGCTGGAGCGGCATCACGTCGACGAGGTGATGTCGCGCGGCGTGCAGACGATCGACGCCGGCCTGACCGTGCGCGACGCGCTCGCGACCTTCTTCGGCGACGCGCAGACGCATCGCGCGTATCCGGCCGTGCGCGACGGCGCGGTGATCGGCATGGTCGACCGGGCGACGCTCGCGCTCGATGTGGAAACGACTGTCGCCGATGCGCTGCGCGGCGTGGCGCCCGTCGTCGCGCTGCCCGGCGAAACCTGCCGGCTGGTCGCGACGCGGCTCGCCGTCCACGGCCTCGAACGGCTGCCGGTTGTCGCGGACAATGAGACGCGGCGGCTGATCGGCATCGTGTCGCGCAGCGATCTCGTGAAACCGTCGCTCGCCCATTTCGATGAAGAGCACAAGCGCGAGCGCTTCCGGCGAATTCGCGTAGGCGGGTCGAAGACGCGTTTATTTCGTGCGGGCCGCGGCGGCTGAGACGATGCTTGAAGCGTTACTTGCAGACAAACCCGGTTTTGAGGCCCGTCCGTCCTCACACATTACCTCACGTTGTGATCTATAATTAAATCGTAGGTTGGGTCAGTTTTCGCTGCCCGCTCGCAAGCGGGCCTGTCGTGCTGGTCTGATTTCGAGCAGTGGCCGAGGTAGACCGGCTAAGGGGGAACGATCATGGTTATTACCAGTGACTTCGAGATCGGTTATTTGATCATCGCGTCCGCGCTTCTGGGCGTCATTCTGGTCGGTGCGCTCCTTGCCGCTATCCACCTTGATCGATGGCACCCTAAGCTCGTAGGCGCCGCGATCGGTGCATTAGTCGGTTTTGCGCTGATTGAGGCGGTACCGCTCATTACCTAGTCATCGAACAGGTAATAGCCCACCGGATTTGTCAACGGTGGAGACTCATCGACGGCCTCAACGATGTTCTCAATCGATCGGATACTTCTCTGTTATGACGGTACGGCAAGCGGTCAAGCTTCGCTGCGATGCGGTTCGGCGCTCGTCCGCCAGTTGAACGCCGAAGCACATTTGTTAGCGGTGCTCGAGTGTTGCTGCGGCGCCGGTGGTTTCGACCCGCTTCCCGCTGTCGAATTCGATCTCGACGAAAAGACTGCCATGGCGATTCTTCATGAAGGCGTGGAGAGGTTGCGCGCTTCGACGGCCGCGGCAACGGGTCACTTGCTGTTGGGAAATCCTGTCGATGAAGTTTCCCGATTGGCGAACATAGTAAGGGCGGATCTGATTGTGATCGGGCAGAGCCCGGGAAGCGCATTTGCGCGCGGGTGGACGAGCGACAATTCCACGCTGCTGCTGCGCCGTGTGACCTGCGGTGTATTGTTCGAAAGCGCGTCGGTCGCGTCAGTTTGACTTGTTTGACTGAAGAGTGTCGCGTTCCGCTTAAACGCGCCGTAAGTAGGTTCGGTGCATATTACTATTGAAATGGACATTCACTTTTACTGGGTACTCTTCTTCCTCGCGCTGGTATTGCTCGCCGCCATCGGTTTCGGTTTGTCGAGTTGTGTTAAAGAAGATCCGTTTACGGCTCATCAACGGGTTGAGGAGCGATCGAGGCGTGTGACCGGAGACCAGCAAAAATAACAGACCTCGGACACTTCCACCTCCGGCCCATGTGTGGCTGCGTCTGAAGTGCGTTCAGTCGACAGTTACATCACGGAATGACTTCGTCTGTCCGCGGTCGCTCCGAAAGAAACCCGCGCGTATGCACTTGCCACTCTCAAACGAATCCAGTCAGAGCACTGCGTTTCAGGCAATAACGGTTGAACGTCAACATAGCGCAGGATCGACTCGCCCCTCCCGGCTCAGGCTGGGAACGCGCCCGTCGAGAGATAGCGATCTCCTCGATCACACACGACGAAGACAATCGTCGCATTTTGCACCTCGTGAGCGATCCGCAGCGCGACCGCACATGCTCCACCGGTGGAAATTCCGCAAAAAATGCCTTCGATCGCGGCAAGACGACGTGCGGTCACTTCAGCCTGCGACTGGCTCACACTTTCAGTTCGGTCAATCCGGCGAGGATCAAAGAAAGCGGGTAAGTACTGCGCCGGCCATTTGCGTATGCCTGGAATGCGAGCGCCCTCTTCTGGTTGCACGCCGACTATCTGCGTGTCAGCGCTTCGTTCTTTCAGATAACGGCTCACGCCCATAATCGTGCCGGTCGTACCCATCGCTGAAACAAAATGCGTAACGGCACCGCCTGTATCGTTCCAGATCTCCGGACCGGTCGTCTCATAGTGGGCAAGAGGGTTGTCAGGGTTGGAAAATTGGTCCAGAACCACGCCTCGACCTTCGCGCGCCATCTCAGTTGCGGCGTCGCGCGCCAACTCCATGCCGCCCTGAGATGGGGTCAGAATCAACTCAGCGCCATACGCCCGCATACTCGTACGGCGTTCCGCTGACACATCTTCAGGCATGACGAGCATCATCTTGTAGCCGCGAAAAGCTGCCGTCATGGCCAGCGCGATTCCGGTGTTTCCGCTTGTGGCCTCGATTAGCACGTCTCCATGATGTATCTGACCGCGCCGCTCGGCTCCCGTGATCATGGACAGCGCAGCGCGATCCTTCACCGAACCGGCTGGGTTGCTGCCTTCCAACTTTCCCAAGATGACGTTGTTGCGCTCCCGCATTGCTTCATCGGGAAGCCGCACGAGCTGAACGAGGGAGGTTTTTCCGATGGTGTCGGCGATGGTTAGATAGCGCATGTGCAATTTATGAGGGTGCTAGGGATGGGCCAGGGTGTGGGCGCAAATGGACGCGGCCGACTTAACGGCGTCTGGCGGGCGCAGCCTCAGGCGATCCAAGCGCGCCTGTTTGATCAGACGCCGCACGGTTTCCTGAGTAATCGGTGCTCGCAAAGTCAATGGACAACTGAGTGCTCGTCAACCCGTGGCGCCGCTACCTCCCGCACCTCATCGCCCGCCGAGACGCCTTCATCGTTCGCCGTCCAAGCGTCCTCGGGATTCCCTGTATCCATCGCAACGAGAACGCTGCACGAAAGTCGGTCCAGCAGTCGTCCATCGTCCTGGCCAGTCCACCAGCGTGCAAGAAGACCGCTTCGATGGTGGCCTACGACAACGAGGTCGACCTTTAGCGTTTCGGCAAACGCCGGTATTTGATTCATTGGATTTCCGATCGCGAGGTGGCCGATGGCGACCACGCCCAGTTCGGCGAGCCTTTTGACGCCTTCATCCAGGACCTCTTTGGCGGACTCTTCTTCCAGATTGAAGGGTACGGCCGGCACGACGTCGAAGCCCCTTAACCACGCAGCGTCGTCCAACACCGCAAGGAGATGTGTCTCAGCGCCAAGTTGTTGAGCGAGTGCGGCGCCCAGCCGCAACGCGCAGCGTCCCTCACGCGTGGCGTTGTAACACAATAGAATCCGGCGATATGTGGCCATCATGTCTCCTGCAACGGGATTTTCCCACGAGCCTTCGATGTCAACTGCCTCTCCTTCGCATTATATATCACGTTGTGACATACAATGACGGGTCTTTTCGATGCGGTTCTGCCCAAATGTTGATGGTCTAATGATGGTGTTCGTCAGCGTTGCGGCTGCGGTCTTGACTTTTCCTCGATGACTTCCTGTTCGACCATTTCACGCGCCTGTCGCCAATACTCGTCGGCACAGCCTTCCATGCTTCCGTCTTGCTGCCAGAGTTGATAGGCTCGTTTGCGGATTCGCTCCTCGAGTGTTAGCTTGTCCATCGGTATGCTTGTCGTTGGTAATCAGGTGCCTATGCAGGCGATCCGCGAAGCTGCGGCGGTGTTTCATTTATGTATACCGTCGCGCAGCGCCGTCACTTGATGGGTGGTGACGGGCGCCGCGTTATTGCCCCACGTGTTGCGAACAAACGTCAGGACCCGCGCCATCTCCTCGCTCGTCAGCTTTTTGTTGAACGCGGGCATCTTTTCGCACGGTGGACCGCCCGCGGTCTCTGGGCTTTGCCCCCCTTCGACCAAGAGGCGAATCAGCGATGTCGGGTCCGCTGCAAGGACAGCCGGATTGCCCGCGAGCCTCGGGTACTTCAATGGCTTTCCTGTGCCGTCGGCCTGGTGGCATTTAGCGCAGAACGACAAAAAAATGCCCGCGCCCGGACGTTGGACCGCGCCCGTTCGCATTGCATCAACACCCTGTCGAGCGCGCAACGAACGCGGCTCATAAGTGCCTGATTGGCGCTGGGCTGGCAGGCTTTTCAGGTAACGCGCAATGGCGTTCAGATCGGCGTCGCTCATGTATTGCGTGCTGTCCTCGACGACTTGCACCATGCTGCCGAAGGTCACAAGCCCGCCACCGTGACCGTTTTTCAGAAACGACCCAATGTGTTCGGCCGGCACGCGTCCGAGTCCAGAACCCGGATCCGACGTGAGATTGGGCGCAAACCAATGATCATTTACGCCGCCGGTCAGATAAACATCCGCGTTCTCCGTGTAGGCGCGCTCTTCAAAAGCCGGGCCGCGCGGCGTGTGGCAGGCTCCGCAGTGTCCAAGTGCCTGCACCAGGTAAGCCCCGCGATTCCACTGCGCGTCGCGCCCATGGCGCGGTTCATAGACATTGTTCGGTGCGAACGCCAGGTTCCAGAAAGCCAGAACCCAGCGCTGGTTGAAAGGGAAAGGCAACTCGGTCGCAGGCGGTTGCGTATGAACGGGCTGAATGCCGTGCATGAAGTACGCATAGAGCGCACGCATATCGTCGTCCGTAATCTTCGAGTACGACGGATAGGGCATCGCCGGGTACAAATGCTTTCCGCCGCGTGCGACGCCCCCGCGCAGTGTGCGTGCAAAATCGTGGTAACTGTAGGCGCCGATGCCATATTGCGCGTCAGGCGTGATGTTGCTGCTGACGATCGTACCGAAAGGAGATGCCATTCCCAAGCCGCCCGCAAACGGTGCGCCGCCCTTCGGCGCCGTATGACAACCAGCGCAGTCCGCGGCCTTGGCGAGGTAATCGCCCCGCGCGATCAGCGCCGCGTCGTCGGTCGACGTGACCGTCGTAACCGGACGGATCTGGTCCGGACGGTTCGCGTCGGTCGCTTCTGCAATGCCAACCCCGCCGGCGTTCGTCGTCAGGACCGACACGAAAAGCAGCGCAAGAATTGCTCGAGCTCTATACATGACTTCACCACCTCGCGCACGGCGACACAACCAAAGCCGCCATCGCTGTCAGCAATAGTCCAAGCAAAAAAATGAAACTGCCGAGGACGCCGACCAGAGCGAGAAAATGCACGCGCTTTCGCTCGCGCAAGCCCGCTGAATTCGGCCCATCGGAGTCGGCATATTCATTCCTGGCCGCTCGCCAGCTCGTCCACGCCGCCACCAAGCCCAAGCTCCCGACCACGAACGACCCCGCACTGACAGCGGCAATGATCCGCAAAAGCGCTGTGAGCTCCGGAGCAGACAACGGATGTTCCGTCGGAAAACAGGCGTGTGAGGCTAGCGCTTCACATATGCAGATCTGAATGATCCAGGCGAGCGGGGCGGCAACGATACCCGCCAGCACGAGTGACGGGCGGACCTCGCCGCGCTTCGGTGCTGGATGAGTTTCGCGCCGCGATCGGCCAGCGTCGTCGGAGGGCGGCGACGCAGAACCGGACGGTGGCCGAACCAGTTGCGCAAGCACGTTCATCCTCCTAAAAGCACGCACCTGAGGCACATACCTAAAGCACGTAGGGCGACAAGTACAGCGTCGTAAAGATGAATAACCACACGACGTCCACGAAGTGCCAATACAGCCCACCGATGGTTAGCGCGGCGCATCGCCTTTCGTCGAAATATCCGAGGGCAGTCCACGTCAGCAACAAAACCAGGATGACGATTCCCACCAGCACGTGCAGCAGGTGGAACCCCGTGATGGTGAAGTACAGCGAGCCATACAGATGAGTCATCGGGCCATACGGATGGTCGTGCCACTCTTTGAGCTGAACACCAACGAAAACGGCCCCCAGCAAGATACCGACGCCCATCGATGCCACCCCAAGCCGCAGTCGTTTGCGCCGAACGCATCGTTCACAGAACCACACGAAGACGCTGCTGGAAAGCAAAACCACCGTGTTGGCGCCCCCGATTCCGAGTTTTGGCAGACCTTCCGGAGGCCAATGCTGCGCCGATTGTGAGGCGAGATAGAGATACGAAAAAATCAAATAGCCGAATAGAGCGGACTCGGTGGCGATCATGGTCCACACGCCCCACCAACCACTGGATCGCTCGCCCGCGCTGCCGATTGGCAAGGCACGCGTGGTGTTGAAACCATCGATCGCATCAGCCAATTTCGCCTCCCTCGTCGTGTACGGGGAACGGCTCCCGTTGCAACAGGCCGCGCTCGGGCCAAAGCCAGGCGATCACCGAGAAGGCGGCGGCGACGAGCATCGCCGCGGCGAACCACCATGCGTGAAGAATCATGCCCGCAAATACAAGCGTGGAAAAAACGCCCAGGAAGAGCGGTGCATACGAATCGCCCGGCATCTTCAGGATGATGTTCGGTTCGCCGTCGAGCGCCGTCGTGCCGAGCGCTTCGCGTCCATCGTCGAGGATGTAGCCTACATTGAGCACGGACCCTGGATGGTCTCCTTGTTCGCTGGCAAGCCGGCGCTCCCACAACGGGTGGCGGCTTCCGACAAACGGGATGGTCGCAAAGTTATAAGGCGGCGGCGGTGAGGCAATGGACCACTCGAGCGTGGGCGCATCCCACGGGTTGTCGCCAGCAGCCGGCCCTCGCCTGTAGCTCCATGCAAGATCGACCAGAAAGATCAACACACCAAGCGCGAACACGAAGGATCCGATTGAGGTGATCAGGTTGACGGTGTTCCATCCCATATCGGCGGGATAGGTGTAGATACGTCGCGGCATGCCAAGAAGCCCGGCGATATGCATCGGAAAAAAGGCAACGTTGAAGCCGATGAAAAGAACTGCAAAGCCGATCTTACCCAAGCGTTCGCTCATCATGCGACCGGTAAATTTGGGAAACCAGTAGTAGATGCCACCGATCACCGGAAAGACGTTGATCCCAAGCAGCACATAGTGAAGATGCGCCACCACGAAATATGTGTCGGTGAGCTGCCAGTCGAGTGGAACGGCAGCCGTCATCACGCCGGACACGCCGCCAATCACGAAGAGCAGCACAAAACCGGCGAAATAGAAAAAGGGGACCTTGAACACCGGACGGCCGGTATAGATCGTTGCGAGCCACGCGAAAGTGGCAACGGCGCTCGGGATCGCGATCACCATGCTGGCGGAGCCAAAAAATGCCAAAGCGAGCGCCGGGATTCCCGTGGCAAACATGTGATGGATCCACACAATAAAGCCCACCACCATCGTCGCGACCGTCGCTAGCGCAACAGGGGTGTAGCCCACGAGCGGCCGGCGGCAAAAGACAGGCAACGCGTCCGAGACAATGCCCATCGCTGGCAGCACCACGGCATATACCCAGGGGTGAGCGAACATCCAGAACATGTGCTGCCAAAGGAGCGGCCTGCCGCCATTCAAGACGTCGAAAAAATGCGTACCAAACTGCCGGTCGAGCCACAACATGAAAAAGGCGAGACTGACCGCCGGCACCGCGAGCAAGTTACCGCCTGAGGCCGTTAGCGTGCCCCATACGAGCACAGGCACCCGGTCGATGGACATGCCGGGAGCGCGCATGCGCGCCAGCGTGGCAATGAAATTGACCGACCCTACGGTGGTCGAAATGCCCAGCAGGACCATGCCGAGCGCATAGACGTCGATGTTAGGGCCCGTGTCATACTGAAGGCTGGAAAGCGGCACATAGTTGAACCAGCCTGCGTTCGGTGCCTGGCCAAACGGGAAGCTTGAATAGAGGAATATCCCGGCGAACACGAACACCCAATACGAGAACGCGTTGAGCCGGGGAAACGCCATGTCGCGCGCGCCCAAAATCAAAGGCCACAAATAGTTCGAAAACCCCGAGAGCACCGGCAGCGCGTAGAGAAATATCATCGTCACGCCGTGCATCGTGAACAGCTGGTTGTACTGTTCCGGCGTGAGCAAGGCGGCGTTCGGGCGCGCCAACTGAAGCCTCATAATCAGAGCCTCGACGCCGCCCATCAACAAGAAAACGAATGCGGTGACGATGTAGCGCAGACCGATGCTCTTATGATCGACGGTTGAAAGCCAGCCCCGCCAGCCGGGTTTGCTCTCCCAGATTTTCTGCAAGCGCAACTGCGTCGGACTTCCGGGCGTGACGTGGCCAATCTCCGGCACCCGCGAGAGTGCCAGTGGCCTCGGGGGCGTCGCATCGCGTTCAGGTTCAGCAGGTGCGCTCATGGCTTCTTCGTGCCTGTGGTTATCGCAATGTGGCGAGAAAGGCCGACAGGTCGGCGGCTTCCTGATGGCTCAAAATCATGCTAGGCATCATTGATTCCGGCTTGATCTGCTGCGCGCGGGTGATCCAGTCAAGCTGGTTTGCCGCAGTGTTAGCGAGCATGCCCGCCGCAATCAATCGACGCGTGTTGAGGTGCGTGAGGTCAGGCGCCTGTGCGCCTTGCGCGGATGAACCCCGAATCGCGTGACAACCGGCGCATCGCTCGTCAAAGAGCTTTTGCCCGGCCGCGATTGGCGGGCTGCTCGTGGACGGCTGCGCATGAGGTTGAGCCTGTTGCGCGCTCCACGCCGCAAAATCGGCGCGGCTCTGCGCGATCACTTCAAACGCCATATGCGCATGCTGCGCACCACAAAACTGCGAACACTGACCGCGATAGACGCCGGGACGGTCCGCCTGGATCCATTGCTCATTGGTTTGACCAGGGATCGTCTGCGTCTTGCCAGCGAGCACCGGCACCCAGAACGCGTGTATGACATCCGCACTTTCGAGCTTGAGTTTGACCGGTTCACCGACCGGAATGTGGATCTCGTTCGCCGTGACAAAGCGTTGTCCCGGATCAGCGGCATCGGCGTAGGAGATTTTCCACCACCAGTCGTACGCGGTGACGGTAATGGTCAGCGAAGGCGAGTCGTTGGGTTTGGCGACGCTTTCGAGTGTAATCAATGCATATACGAGCATGGCGACGAGCGCGACTGTGGATATGCCGACGCCCACGTAAATCCATTTTGTTCCTCCACCGGTGGCGGCTAACGCACTGAGGTCAGCGGGGAGTGACATCGGTCGCCGCCGCAAGATTGCGGCGGTCAGTAGCACCGCGATGATCAGACACACACCGGCACAAATCCCTGCAAATATCCAGCCCAGCCAAAGCGTCGGCGACGCCGCGGGTCCCGCTGCATGGAGGAAGTAGTTCAGCGGCGCAGAATTCTCCTCGGCCGACGCTGTCGCAGACCTATCGGCCAAAAATATCACGGCGAGAACCGCCAGCACGGCGACCCTGTCGGGCATACGGGGCGCGGCGCGAATGGAACGGGTCATTTGTCAGCCTCAGCGCCGTGACGAAGCGGGCTCTTGTGTTCGGGGGCGCTGTGGATTTCCGCACTCATCGCCATCCCGGCATTGACCAGCGCCACGTGTGAGAATGCCTGCGGAAAATTCCCGCACAGCCGCCTTTTCCTGAAGTCATACTCTTCGGACAAGAGGCCCACATCGTTGCGAAGCTCGAGCACGCGCTCAAATAGCGTTCGTGCCTTCGATTCTCGACCTTGAAGGTGCTGAACATGCGCGAGCCAGAAGGAACAGGCGAGAAACGCCCCCTCCTCGCTCTCCATCCCATCGCTCGCCGCTCCGGTGCGATAGCGCAGGACTAACCCGTCCTCCACCAATTCACGTTCGATCGCATCGACCGTCCCATTGACCCGAGGATCGTCCGCTCTGAGAAAACCAGTAAGCGGAATCAACAGCAGGCTGGCATCGAGCGTGTCGCCGCCGTAGCTTTGGGTGAAACTATTGAGTTTTCGATTGAAGCCATGTTCGAGCACGTCGTGACGAATGCGCTTCGCAAGCCGTCGCCAGTCTTCGATGGGCCCCTGCTTGTTAAATTCTTGTGCAGAACACACCGCGCGGTCGACCGCCACCCACGCCATGATCTTGGACAAGGTGAACGGCTTGCGACCACTGCGCACCTCCCAAATGCCATCGTCCGGTTCGCGCCAGACCTTCCCCAGACGATCGACCAGCCCCTGTTCCAGCGACCAGGCGTCATCATCAGGCGGCAGGCCGGCACGCCGGCAGATATAAAGCGCATTCAGAACCTCGCCGTAGACGTCAAGTTGCAGCTGGCCAACGGCTGCATTGCCGAAACGCACAGGGGTTGAGCGCTCATACCCAGGCAGCCATGGACACTCCCACTCGTCGACGCGGCGCGCACCATTGAGCGCGTACATAATTTGCACTTGCGCCGGATCACCCCCAACAGCTCGCACGAGCCAATCCCGCCAACGCGCCGCTTCATCATGATAGCCACCGGCCAGCAGCGCTTTGAGAGTGAAGCTCGCGTCGCGCAGCCAGCAGAACCGGTAATCCCAGTTCCGCTGGCCGCCAATTGTCTCAGGCAGAGAACTGGTCGGTGCGGCAATCACGCCACCCGATTCGAGGCTTGACAGCGCCTTAAGCGTGACCAGGGATCGCTGTATCGCATCGGCATAAGGCCCCGTCGCCACACTGCGCGCCGACCATCCGGCCCAAAACGTCGCGGTACCGTCGAGCGCCGCGTCCATATCGGGAACGGCCGGCGCAGGACTCGTTGAAGGCACACAGGTGAGCGAAAAAGTCCGCTCCTCGCCGGGCGCCAAGGTGAAACTCATTCGCACGTCGTTCCCAACGCAGCTCAGTTCTGCGGAAGCGTCCAGCCAAAGCGTCTGGGGGCCGGCCATCAACTGCACGCGGCTGCCCGCTTTCTTGTTCCAGGGCACGGCCCGTCCGTAATCGAAGCGGACAACCAATTCGCACTCGATGGACACCGGAGCGCCCTCGCAGCGCACCCGACGCGCCAGGACCGGGGGCGTCGCGCCCCAGACCATCCAGTCCGTGAGTATGACCATGCCGGAACTCGTGACCAACGTCGTCTCGAGGATAAGTCCCTGACCCCGATAACAGCGTTTGGCGGATAGGATCGCCTCGCTCGGTGCAATGCGCCAGTGTCCGTTGCCCGCGTCGCCGAGCAACGCGGCAAAGCAAGTATCGCTGTCGAACGATGGCCAGCACAGCCAGTCGATTGAGCCGTATCGATTCACGAGCGCGGCGGAGCGACCGTCTCCGAGCAAGGCGTAGTCCTCGATCCGTGCGGCCATCACCCCTCCTAACGCGTGTCGAGTGGCTTACTCAGTGGCTTGCTCAGGGGCTTACTCAATGGCTTACTAAGCGGCTTGCCCACTCGCCTGCTCGTGCGGCGCCACACCACCACGGCGGCCATCAACGCGGCGGCACACACGGTCAGGGCACGGTGCGTATCGAGCCACAGCGCCGCGCTCGTTTCCAGGGATTCTGCGGTAAAAGCCCCACGCACACGATGCTCTCCCGAAACAGGAAGCCATAAGTCCGTGGGACGATCGGCACGCAGCGCTTGCGGACGCTGCTGCATCGCATAGCCTTTTCGTCCCAGGTATCGATCCAACGTGCCGGGAGCCACTTTGTTCGCGAGAATCGCCTTGATGGACGACAGACCCACGAACAATTCGCGTCGACGGTGCGTCGCGGCCCAAACGATGGCCCGCGCGGCGACTTCAGGTTGATAGATCGGCGGCACGGGTTGCGGCGCATGGGACATGTGGGAGACAGCCCAATCGAACTGCGGCGTGTTGAGCGCAGGCATCTGCACCATTGTCAGATGGACGTTGCTGTGTTCGTGCAGTAACTCGCAGCGCAGTGCATCGGTGAACCCGCGGATCGCATGTTTGGCCCCGCAATAGGCCGATTGCAGCGGGATCGAACGGTACGCCAATGCCGAGCCGACCTGTACGATGACGCCGTGATTACGACGGTTCATCCGTTTGAGAGCTGCCATGGTTCCCCATACGTAGCCGAGATAAGTGACCTCGGTGACACGACGAAACTCCTCGGGTGTCAGGCGCTCGACAGGCGAAAACACCGTTACCATCGCGTCATTCACCCACACGTCGATGGGACCGAGTTCCGCTTCGACCCGCTCGGCGGCCGCCTCGAGTGCATCCGCATCGCTCACATCGACAGCGATTGGCAACGCGCGCACGCCAAGCTCGCGCAATTGCAACGCGACTTCCTCGAGCGCGCTCAGATCGCGGGCGAGCACTGCCACATTCGCGCCACGGCCGGCGAACGCGAGTGCTGCCGCTCGCCCGACCCCGGCGCTTGCACCCGTGACGACGACGTTTTTTGGATTCCGTATGCTCTTTCTCACGCTACTCTCCATTGTTCTTCGTCTGACCAATTGCGACTGCATCGCTTGGCGGCCGGGCTTCTGGACCTAGAGTTCGCCGCGCGCCCTGAGCACGGCGATGCGATCCGCTGTCCGGCAGGCGATCGCCTGAATCGTCAGAGAAGGGTTCACCCCACCGACCGTTGGAAACACCGAACCGTCGCAGATCCACAAATTCGGAATGTCCCAACTGCGGCAATCCGCGTTCACGACGCTCGTGCGCGGATCGTCGCCCATGCGTGCGGTGCCATTCAAGTGACAAGTGTCATCCGTCTCGTTCCAGATTTCGCTGGCGCCCGCGGCATGCAGAGCGTGCCCCATGAAGTCGAGCGAATGCGCGATCAGGCGGCGGTCGTTGTCGCAAAAGGAATATGTCACGCGTGCGACCGGCAGTCCGTACTGGTCCTTTTCGTCGGCAAGCGTCACACGGTTGCGCTCCTGCGGCAGTGTTTCGCCCACGATTTTCAGTCCGGCCTGATGGTTATACTTTTGCATCTCGCGCATCAGCGCTTCGCCCCATAGTCCGCGTCCGTTTTGCGTCGCAGCCCAGGCGTCGGGCAACGGCCCCTGGCTCATGTAGCAATAGCCGCCAAAGAAGTCCTTCCCCTTGTCGGTATAGTTCCAGTGCTCGGTGAGGGCAAGCGACGGCGGCCCCTTGTACCAGCGGATCTCTTCCGGCATCACGCCCCAAGCTGCTTGGTTCGACTGCACCATCAAGTTCTTGCCGACGAGGCCCGAACTGTTCGCGAGTCCATCGGGAAAGCGGGCATTGGCCGACAGCAGCAAGAGGCGCGGCGTCTCGATCGCATAACCCGCGACGACCACGTTGCGGGCTCGCTGAAACTGCCAGCGCCCCTCGCGAAAATATTCAACGCCGCTCACGCGGCCGTCGTCGTTCGTTTCGATGCGGCCCACCATCGCGAGATCACGTATTTCGGCGCCGGCGGCAAGCGCCCGGGGTATCCACGTGACGAGCGCGCTTTGCTTCGCATTGGTCGCGCAGCCCGACACGCAAAAGCCCCGGTAGACGCACGGATGCGCCTCGCCACGCGGCGCGGACAAGGTAGCGAGCGGCGTCGGCGACCAGGGAATGCCGAGCACCTCGGCGCCACGCGCGAGCACAAGCGCAGCCGCGTTGAGCTCGTGCGGTCGGTATGGATAGCGCCGGCGCTTTGGGCCCCACGGATAGTTGACAGGCCCTGATATCTTGAGCGCGTCTTCGACTTCGGCGTAGTAGCGCCACATTTCTCGCCAGTCAACGGGCCAGTCCACCCCATAGCCAAGCAGGCTTCGCGATTTGAACCACTCCGGGCGAAAGCGCAGCGACACCATCGCGAAATGCACGGTGCTGCCGCCCACTGCCTTGCCGCTATTGTTGTTGCCGAGTTTGAGCGGATTCTCGCCATCGCAGATGCGCTCGTCGGTCCAGTAAAGCTTGTGCTGGTGCGTCTCATCGGACGCAAATTCTTCGAGCGGACGCCACCACGCGCCCGCGTCGAATGCGACGACCCTGTAGCCCTTCTCAGCGAGCCGGCACGCAAGCGTGCCGCCCCCCGCACCGGTCCCGATGATCGCGAAGTCGACGGCGTCATGCTGCGGGTACTCGCGCATTGGTGTCCAGGCGCCCACGCGAAATACATTTGGCGCACGTCCGTTCTTGCCGCGCGGATGGTACTGGGCATCATCGAGCATGCTGGTTCTCCTTGCGTGCGTTGCCCTCATCGCCGTCGCTCGCTTCGACTGCTTCCCACGGGTCGCGGCGATCGACAGTCATGCGTACATAGCCGCGCGGATTCGCGGGACCACCGAAGCCGATCTGGCTCCACGCGTAGGGGTGCGAGTAGTACGCACCGCAGATGTCGTGCAGCACGCGTTCGGAGAAAAAGAGCTTCGACGGCATTCCCTGCCAGTTGTCAGCATGCCCATCACCCGCTTGCATAGCCTTCAACAGTGCGATTTGCGGCTCTTCTCCGAGACTTGCGAAGGGCAACTCAAAACGCTTGCGGCTTTCGGCGTCAAGCGCGGCAAGCCCCCTTCTCCATGCATCGCGCAAGCGCGGGAGGCGAGCGTCACGATAGCCGTCGCTGTGATTCGCACTGAGCTTGGCGTCGACCAGCGCGGCGACCGGTATTTGCGACGCGTCACTGCGTTGAGGCACGATGCAGGCGCACAGCGCGATGAGCGCACGCCATTCAACGGAGTTGAAGAAGGCGGGATCGGACGACACGGCTAACCGTGCGTCGATCACGGCGCGGGTCGCGTTGTCCCAGGAGACGGTGTCGCGCTTGTTCAACACGTCGTAGCCGGGATAGCGAGTCGCAGGCGGCAGTGTCATCTTTCCGTCTCCCTGAGTCGTAGTGCGGCAAGGCCCGCGAGCGCCAATGCGGAGAAACTCGGCGGCGCCGGCAGCGGCGGACCATTGAGGATGTTCTGACTCCAGTTGCGCCAACCGCCCTGATTGCGCGCGATGCCGCGCGCATGAAAGCCCACGCCGATGAAACCCAGTGCGGCGATGATCCTGAGCCATGCGCGCGTGAGCCAGCGCGCGCGTGGCGCTGCGAGCGCGGCATGCGTGAGCAGCACGCACGCGAGCGGCCCCGCCGTGACCGGTGCATACATGGCTGGGTTTTGATACGCGCCCCGAAAATGCAGCAATGCGACTTCGCCGACGGTACCCGCCAAACCGATGGCGACGACGAGCCCAAGCGCCCGTCCCGCTTGCATGCCAAACAATTGCGGGTCGACGGCGGGTTCATCACGCAAGCGCTCGGCGACCGCGCCAAGCGCACCCGAAAGGAGTAACGCCATCGGCGCGCCGATCGGCGCCGCATAAAAAAGGTTGTGCCAGCCAACGCCGCCCGGACGTTTTGTGATGTTGTAGAGATGAAAGCCGGTCCCGGCAATGCCGGCAGACGCAGCCGAGAGATAAATCACGTTGCGCACCGGATGCTTGCACGCGTCGCTCTCAGCGCTGCCATGCAGTCCTGCTGCGAGGGAGAGGAGTGAGCTGATGAGCGGCGTATACATCGCCTTGTTCGCAAACGAGCCGCGATAATGCTCGATGCCGCTGTCCGCGAGCACGGACAAGGCGAGCAGCGCCGAGCTCCGATTGAACGCGCGCGCGGCATCGAGATGTGCGGCTATTTCAACGCCAGGCAACGACGCGGCGCTGGAACGACGTTGCGCAAGCGCGCTTAGTAGCGCGCAACCGGCCACGACGCCGGCTGCGATGCCGAGCCGCACTGTCGTCGCACTCCTCGCATTCCTTGCACTCATCGATGCCCCCTCACACGGCAAAGGCCCGGGCATCCGCGCGCTTCAGTTCCAGACCACAGCCTGGACGCGAGAAATCCGGTGTTATTGAGCCGTCGGCTGCATGCGGCGCGCCGTCGAACAGCATCGCTTCAATGCGCACGTGGTCATGAAACCATTCCTGGTGAATGAGGCGCGGCACTGCGCACGCGACATGCAGATGCAGTGCCGGTGCGCAGTGCGCGGAGAGCGGCATGTGATACGCGTCACAGAGCGTCGCCACGTCCAGAAAGCCCGTAATACCGCCGCAACGGCTTACATCGGCCTGCAAGACGTCGACGGCACGCGCGTCCAGCATGCGTCGGAAATAGTCAAGGGTGTAGCCGTATTCGCCCGCTGCGACCTCCATCGATGCCACCGCGCGGCGCAAGGCGCTCAATGCGGCGAGGTCATCGGAGGACACGGGCTCCTCGAACCATTGCACGCCGTATTGCGCGAAAACCTCGGCGTAGTGCAGCGCCTCTTTTTGCGTGAGCGCTCCGTTTGCATCCACAAACAAGCCGGCGTCGCCGATCGCCTCACGTGCCGCACGCACGCGGCTTGGATCGCGTTGAGGCTCGGTGCCGATCTTCATCTTGACCCAGCGGCAGCCGCCCTCGGCGATCCATGCCGACAATTGATCTCTGAGGCGCGCATCGGTGTAGGTAGTGAAACCTCCGCTCCCGTAGATCGGAACCCGCTCGCGAATCACGCCAAGCAGGTGCACGAGCGGCAGTCCGAGAAGCTTGGCCTTCAGGTCCCACAATGCGCAGTCGAGGGCTGAAGCAGCGGTCGCCGCAACGCCCGCCCGACCGATATTGCGTACCCTCTTTTGCATCGCAACCCATGCGGCGCGCACTTCGAATGCGTCGCGATGCAGCACCGCTTCGGCCAGTGCGCCGCGGATCAAAGACGTCGCGCACGCATCGGTATAGGTGTAGCCGATGCCTGTCTTGCCGCCCGCGTCGGCTTCGACGACGATGAGCGTAGTCGAGTCCCACGCAAAGGTGCCGTCGGCTTCGGGCGCGTCGGTGGGAATGGTGTAGGCCTGCGCGCGGACGGCATTGATCGCGGCGTCAGGTAGCGTCGAAATAGACATGGTTGCGGGCGCCTACTTCTTCTCGCCGTCCTTATGCCCCGGCAGCACGGCGCTAAGCACCTGCTTCGCAGTTTCGAGCAGCATGTGGCCCTGGTCCGGATCGCCCTTCATCAGCGTCATCGCAAAGGCCTTCGCCTGCGCCATCGTGATGTGCGGCGGCAAGGGTGGCACGTTCGGGTCGGCTTTCACTTCGATTACCACCGGACGATCCGCCGCGAGCGCTTCATCCCACGCAGCACCGATACGCTCCGCATCGTCGACGTAGATACCCTTCAGCCCGATCAGCTCGGCGAACTTGTGATACGGCACCGATGGAATGTCTTGCGATGCCTCAAACTTCGGGTCGCCTTCCATTACGCGTTGCTCCCACGTAACCTGGTTCAGGTCCTGGTTGTTCAGCACCATGCAGATCCAGCGCGGATTCGACCACTGCTTCCAGTATTTGGATACGGTGATCAACTCGGCCATGTTGTTCATCTGCATCGCGCCGTCGCCGACAAGTGCGATTACCGGCCGTGCGGGGAACGCAAATTTCGCGGCGATCGCGTAGGGCACTGCCGCCCCCATCGACGCGAGGCCGCCAGAGAGCGAGCACATCATGCCGCGCTGCACTTTCAGGTCCCGGGCATACCAGTTCGCGCACGACCCCGAATCACTCGTGACAATCGCGTCGGAGGGAACGCGTTTCGAGAGTTCCCAGACGGTGCGCTGCGGGTTGACGCCGCCCGTCGTTGTTTCGAGCGCGCGCTTATCGAGCGTCTTCCACCAGTCAGTGGTCCAGCCTTCGATCTTCTTGCGCCACGCGCGGTCCATCTTCTCTGCAAGCATAGGCAGCAACGCGCGCAGAGTTTCGGCGCTGTCGCCGACGAGGTTCACTTCCATCGGGTAACGCAGGCTTAGCATGTCGGCTTCGACGTCGATCTGCACGCCGCGCGCGTCGCCCTCCTTCGGCAGGAACTCCGAGTACGGAAAGCCTGAGCCGATCATCAGCAACGTGTCGCATTGCATCATCAGGTCGTAGCTGGGTTTGGTGCCGAGCAAACCAATCGAGCCCGTCACCCAGGCGAGGTCATCGGGCAACACAGCCTTGCCGAGCAGCGCCTTTGCAACGCCTGCGCCGAGTTTGTCGGCGACGGCGATAACTTCATCGGTTGCATTCAGCGCGCCGGCGCCGACCAGGATCGCGACCTTCTTCCCCTCGTTCAGGATCTCAGCAGCGCGCCGCAAGTCGGCGTCATAGGGAACGAGTTTCGGGGCGCTGAATCCGACGCCGGAATGCAAAGTGCCGTGTTTGCGCGCGGGCGCCTGGTAGTCAAGGTCCTGCAGATCGTTCGGAAGGATGATCGCCGTGACCTTCCGCTGCGACAAGGCCGTGCGGACCGCCCTATCGACGAGATGGCGTACCTGGGACGGCACACTCGCCTGCTGGACGAAGGCACCCACGTCCTTGAACATCGACACAAGATCGAGTTCCTGCTGATAGTGGCCGCCGAGGGCAGCTCGCGCCTGTTGCCCTGTGACGGCGAGCACCGGCATGTGGTCCATGCGAGCGTCGTACAGGCCAGTCAGGAGATGGGAGGCGCCGGGGCCTGACGTCGCCAAACATACGCCCAGTTCTCCCGTAAATTTGGCATGGGCGGATGCCATGAACGCCGCCATCTCTTCGTGGCGGACCTGAATGAATTCGATCTTTCCCTCAGCACGATTGAGTGCGCCCAAGACGCCATTGATGCCGTCGCCGGGATATCCGAAGATGCGGCGCACCCCCCAGGCGTGAAGACGATCAATTAGAAAGTCGCCGACGGTTTCTGACATTACCATCTCCTTGCAGACAGCTGAACATTCGCTCGATGTTCAGCCATTGAGGTCTTGATTAGCAGGTCTGTACAACTCGAACGTAGACAACATCGCAAACTCCGTGCCGATTAACGCAGTGGTCAACGACCGTTGCTCGAAAACAGAAAGGTTGCGAGGGGGCGGCCTTTGGGGTCAAGGCTTGCAAGGATCAGCGATGCCTCTGCAGGTCAGGACTAACGCATTGTCACCGCAGAGCGAGAAACGAAGATTGCAGGTAACATATATCATCTCGTGATACAAATTACATCAAAAAGTGAACGTGCTGGAAAATGACCATACCGCGAACTCCGTTTGGCATTTGCGCGAAGCCAGCGGGTAGGGAAGAAGACCGTGCCTCTCGGAGAGTTTTGTTCGGCAGAGATCGTCGCGGGCGTTCGTCGCGGCGCCCCCGACGGAGGACGAATTCGATGCCGCTGCGAGGCGAGGCATCGACGTCGCGAAAAGCGGATTCGCAATCGAAGGTCCCGGCTATTTAGCAAAAAACAGCTGCCTGACCGCACTTTCCAAGTTATAAAGCCCGGATCGTCTTGGGGGAAGGCGTTTGTCTGGGCACTTACGTATCCTGTTAAACAGGCGTACCGGCAATTCGTGGAGCTCCAAATGCTTGGATTGTTGCACCTTTGGCGCAAGGGCCCCTGCGTTCGCTTGTTCGTCGCCGCCGCATTGCTCGGTGTCGTCTTCACCGCGTGCTCCAGGACCGCCGAAGCGTGGCGCCTTGCCAATGTCAGCGGCCACTTGCCCGACCTCGCACTCTCGCTGGTCGACGACGGCGGGCGGGCGGTCACCGCTCAGACGTTTGAAGGACGCGCGACACTTGTCTACTTCGGGTACACACATTGCCCGGACGTGTGTCCGGAAACGATGACGCGGCTTATGCAGGTGCTGCAACAGATCGGCCCCGACGTCAGTCGCGCGCAGATTGTCTTCATCACCGTCGACCCCGCCCGCGACACGCCCGCCGCGCTGCACGCGTATATGCGCGCGTTCGACGCGCGGCACGCGGTCGGCCTGACGGGTTCGGATCGCGCGATCGAATCGCTCGCCAAGCGTTACCGCGTCGCCTTCCAGAGGGAGAAGCGCGACGTGAGCGGTGAGTACGAAGTCACGCATAGTTCCGCGGTCTATATCTTCGACGCGCAAGGCCACGCCCGCCTGCTCGCCACCGACAACGATTCCATCGATGCCATCGCGCACGATCTGCGGCGCGTGATCAATTGCCCCAAGTCATGATGCAGTCGATCCTCTACTGGCTCGAACCCTGGGAGCCGTCACCGACCGTCGTGGTTGCAACGCTTATCGCGGCAGTTCTGTTTGCACGCGGTGCGCGGTATGCCAGGGTGTCGTTCTCGCGGCACGTGGCGTTCTGGCTGGGTCTTGCAGCAATCTATGTTGCGCTGCATACGCGGCTCGACTATTTTTTCGAACATGAGTTCTTTATGCATCGATTGCAGCACCTCGTGCTGCATCACCTCGGACCGTTCCTGATCGCGGTATCGTATCCAGGCGCCGCGTTGCGCGCGGGGGTTTCAATGAGGTGGCGCCCGCTCTGGCTGCATCCCGCGCTGAGCACGAGAACCGCGCGCTCCCTGGTCGCTGTGCTATTCAATCCGGTGGTCGCCGTAACGCTCTTTGTCGGGCTGATTTACTTTTGGCTGCTCTCGCGGATCCACTTCGAGGCAATGCTTGACTATCGGCTATATCGCGTGATGAACTGGAGCATGGTGATCGACGGCCTGCTCTTCTGGTGGCTCGTGCTCGATCCCCGGCCTTCGCCGCCCGCTCGTCTCGCGCCGGGCCAGCGAATTCTCATCGTTATCGCTGTAGTGCCGCCGCAGATTCTGCTTGGCGCATACATCTTTTTCACGCCGCACGAGTTGTACCCGATCTACTCGATTTGTGGGCGCGCATTCACGTGGCTCAGCCCAATGCGCGATCAACAGATCGGCGGTCTGCTGCTATGGATTCCGGGTTCGATGATGAGCGTGCTTGGCGGGCTGATCGCACTGCGACACTGGATGCGGCTCTCAGCCGCTCGCGTTTCACACGGACGGGGAACTGGCGGGCGCGGCACCGAAGCCGACTTCAGAGCTTCGCCCGACAAGCCATAGCAAACCGCCGGTGTTCTAAATAAGCGGAAGGCGGGTGGCACCGCCGCGCAACGGGATGGGTGACATGGCACGCGGCAGCGCTACTGATCAGACTCGTAGTCGCGGCTGAGTCACGGACTGCTGCACCGTTGATCTGTTCCGGATGCCGTGTTCCACCTATTTGCTGTGCGGGACAAATCTAAGTGATGGCCGGTGCACGCTGGGGAAGTCGCACTGTCGCGAAACTTGGGATGTCAGCGCCGACCCAATTTACGGCGCGCTTCGCCGCTGTCGTCACCGCCATCGAGATTGTCGACTAAGGACGGATCCGGATCACCGCGCGGCGTCGAAGCGAAGCGCCACATGGACGCTGGCGAACTCATTCCCCATGCTGCACAATCTGATAACTGGATGTCGACAGCAGCAGCCGGACCGTGCGAGTGCCTATGTGTCCGACGGCTTTCCTCCCACGCTTGGCGCAAGCAGAGGCAATGAAGGACGCGGGCTTTGAGAGCTTTGGCCACTTTGAATGTGCGCTCGAGAACGGGGTCAGGCTTCGAATGAATACGGCTGCTTCTTCCTCATTGCTGACTATCAGCTGTCGGAGCTTGCGAAGGACCTTTCGCGGGCAACGCCGTCTGGGAGATAGCCTTTGATCGGCTGCCCGTCGGGCTTGACCCAACGTTCGAGATTCGTTGTACAGCGCAGCCACCACCTATCGCTTACGTCGCGACGGCCGCGAGGTACAAGTGGTTAAGTTGCGTTAGATATATCATTTCCCGATGATCGCTGCGATACCGCAGGTACGCGATGCAGTATCGCGGCCACCGGGTACGCCCGGAGACAAAACGGGATTCCGCATACAGGAGATTGACGATGGTCTTCGACAAGCTATTAACCCAGGCAATTCTCGGCACAGCTTCTGATGCAATTATTGCGAGTGACCAGGACGGCGTGATTCACTTCTGGAATCAGGGCGCCGAGCGGATTTTTGGTTATGCAGCCAGCGAGGCGGTGGGGCAATCGCTCGACATCATTGTCCCGCAGGACTTTCGTCAGCGTCACTGGGACGGCTATCGTCGGGTGATGCAAACAGGCGAGAGCCACTTTGACCGCGGGGATCTGTTGTCGGTACCCGCGAACCGTAAAGACGGTACGCGCATTTCGGTGGAGTTCTCGATCGTCCCGTTAAAGAACCATGAAGGGCGGGTCGATGGCATGGCGGCCATCATGCGGGACGTGACGAAGCGCCAAGAAGAGATGCGCGCGCTGAAGGCACAGCTCGCGAGGACCGGAACGGCGCCGTGAGGTGACCATCGTGCTTTCGTGCCTTCACTGCTTTCGCTGAGCACCAGCCTGTGCTGGCCAGCATGATGTGCATGATGCCGGGCGCACTGCGACAGGCAGATTTCGACAGGCAGATTGACGCCAGCGGAGCTGCCCCGGCGCCACAGTACCGGACAGCGTGTCTCAGGCAAGCTGGAAAGAGTCATTTCGGACCGGGCGGACGCGGGGTCGGTGTTGCACCGGCGCCACGTCACTCATTGGGTTGGCCAGGCGCGAGCCGACGTCGCCCGCACGCTGTCTTTTTCCATTCGGGGCACACAGCAGGATATTGAAAGATCAGCGGTTACTCCTCCGACAGATGCGAAAGAACGTCTTGCAACACGATCGCCTGGTTATGCTCCTCGTCCTTCGCGCCATAGACCAGCGTAATTGGCTGCCCTTTCGCATCAGCAAGGAGACTCCGCATGCGTTGCTGCTGTTCTTCAGCATCGAGTTCAAAACGGTACCGTTGCTGAAAAGCTTTCCATCGAGTGGGCGTGTGTCCGAACCATTTGCGCAAGGCAGCGCTTGGCGCGAGGTCGCGCGCCCACTGGCCAAGCGCCAGCATCTCCTTGCTGCGTCCGCGAGGCCAGAGGCGGTCAACGAGGACGCGATAGCCGTCTTCCGGGGCTGCATCCTCGTAAGCCCGTTTGACAAAGATCTTCAAGCTCTCCCGTTCCTTGTGTGGCATTGGGCTCTGTCCAGTCCGATTTCCCGATACGCGTTACCCGGCCCGCTCCAGGTTACGCTACGAGCAGATCAACCCTTTGCCCAGTATGGAAAGGATTTCGCTTTGAAACTGTCGCCGCTCGGGTCATCCCACGGTATGCCCGACGCGTGCGCGGGCGCACCAGGCGCCTGTCCGAGAATCAGGATGCGCGCGTCGGCTCCCGCGCGCACGATAGGGCGAGGACCGAGTGGCAGGCGCGGCGAACATGTCCGACAGGCACGCACGTCAGTCAGAAGCGCATCGAGCGAAGGACGAGGGTCTATTCGTTTTCCGGCCACTTCATTTCCAGGTTGTCGTCATGGTGTTTGCGTCGCTCACCAGCGAACCCCGCCATGCCGTCCGGCCCGACAAGTACGACGGTTACGAGTATCGATGTGTTCTGGAAGGCTGTCAGTGCATGCGGGACGCCCGCTGCCAGATAGATAAGGTCCCCGGTATGAAGGACCTGGTGGCCTTCATTCATTTCGAGATCGACTTCACCTTCGATGCATTGCACCGTTACCGGGCCATCAACCGCATGCACAGGCATCCCTTTGCCAGCCGGAAGAACGATCCTCATGACCTCGAGGCGCTCCTCCTTGAACAGCGCCGTGGTTCGAGTCTGTTCGAACATGGCTCCGAGCGGTAGGAGGCTCGCAACTTCCCCAGACGATAGATGTGATATAGCCACCGGTCTCTCCTTTTTGACGTACAACCCGATCGAGTCAGTTGTAGTGTGGATCGTCAGGCGGTCCGCCGCGCGTGTTGCGATAGCATACTCCGCACCATGCCGGAAATCCGGGCCGCGGTAGAAAACGGATAGCGCGCACCGGCACCTCGCGCGAGCGCAACGCTAGGGGATCGCTAGCTGGAAATGACTTGCCGGAAGCCATACAGACTTGATCCAGCGCTGCGAGAGACGGCTTCCGTACCCTTGCCCGTCCTGCTGCTGACCGGTCGACTGACGGGTGCGAGCCTGCCGAACACCAGTGACTCCGGGGTCAGTCTCGGGTCGTATGGATGGGCAACGGGTCTCATGGTCGGTCTCCAGCGGGTTTCGATTGACCGGCGGGATGTGTGCGTCGACTCGTGATTGGCGTCTATGAGGTGCCCGACACTTGTGCGCAGGTGACGTACGGACCGGCAAGCCTGGAGGCCTGGTCGCGGCGCGAGTCTAATTCATAACAACACAAGATAGCGGGCATGTGACCCAGCATTACACCGCGCGGCGCGTGAGCATCGATCTGATCTGGCCGATCGCATACGCGGGATTCAGGTTCTTCGGGCAGATGTCGGTGCAGTTTAGAATCGTGCGGCAGCGAAAGAGCCGGTACGGATCTTCGAGATTGTCCAGTCTCGCCTGCGTGGCCATGTCGCGTGAATCGACGAGGAACCGGTAGGCCTGCAGCAGGCCAGCCGGTCCAACGTACTTGTCCGGATTCCACCAGTACGACGGACACGCCGTTGAACAGCACGCGCACAGGATGCACTCGTACAGGCCGTCGAGCTGGTCGCGTTCTTCGGGACTTTGCAGGCGCTCTCGTTCCGGCGGCGGCGTATTGTTGATCAGATACGGCATCACCGAATGATATTGGTTGAAGAACGAGGTCATATCGACGATCAGGTCACGGATCACGGGCAAGCCGGGCAATGGCCGCAAGACAATCCGCGACGGCAGGTCGTTCATGTTAATCTGGCATGCAAGAGCGTTCCTGCCATTGATGTTGATAGCGTCGGACCCACAGATGCCTTCGCGGCATGAACGCCGTAGCGAAATCGATTCGTCGACCGACTTCAGCCTGACGAGGACGTCCAACAGCATCCGGTCGCGCGGATCGATGTCAACCTCGAACGCCTGCATATGCGGCTTGGTCTCCGTGTCCGGGTCATACCGGAAAATCTCAATTACGCGGCTGTCGCTCATCGTGCATCTCCACCTTGTGTTCCGGGTTCTGAGCTCGATCGTGCTGCTTATGGGGGACGGCATTCCGCCGTCACGCATCAATAAGGCAGCCGGTGAGCTGGCTGGTTTTCACTCCCAGCGTCAATGTCCGCCGGAGCCGCCCGCTCCGCCAAAATAACCCGATGGAGCTGGGCAAATCGCGCATCGACCGGGCCCTCGAACAGAGGATCTGGTTGTTCGCCCGCATCAACAAGCTCGATGGCATGCCAGTCGTCATTGTCGAGGTAGCGTACGGCGGCGGGAAACAGCGTCAGCTCTTCGACCCTCATGTTATGTCGCAGCCGCTCCGCGTAGAGACGGACGTGGATTTCGACCAGTTCCTGTGACATGTTTTCTTCGCGGGCCGCCGCTTCTAGATCCTGGAGAAGTTCGTGGCCCTGTGAAATCAGTGTGACGTGCTGCGTCTCAATTTCCCGCGCAATCTCGCCGGACAGCGCATTCTTGTCCCGCAGTTTCTCCGCGATGCGATCCTCGATCGCATGATGGGCCACATCGGGAAAGCGGGTCAGGTAATAAAGCGCATCCACCAAGAGCGCGATGTTCGGTGCGCCTGGATCAGTGCGCAGCGACGGCTCCTCATTTAGCAGTTGGACAAGTCGTCCCAGCCTGCCATGTTCGGCTTGCAGGCGCTCAATGACTTTTGACATGGGGCGCCTCATCCGGGTTCGAGTTCAAGTTCGGATTCGTACTCGTATTCGTATCGTATTCGCGGCCATCGCGTCGAATGCGAGCGCCGACTTCGCATAACCGCGCCACCACGCATCTCCGCCGCACCCCAGATGGCCTCCATGATCACCTGTCCGGTCGCGCCGCTTTTCAGGGCGGCCGCTGTGTGACCGCGTATGCAATAAGGGCACTGGCTGACATGGGCGACGGCCATGGCGATCAGTTGTTTCGTCTTCACGGGCAGCGCGCCATCGGCGAAAGCACTGTCGCTGAATGCCTTGAATGCTGCGAGCGGCCCGGGTGCCAATTTTTTGCGCCTTGCAGCGATTCCGGGGCCCGACGTTGGATTCATTGCTTTGTCCATGGCTTTGACTCCCAATGCGGGTTCAATGACGGCGCCACAACCGCGACGCCGAATGCACACCCTGTCGGAATGATGACGACGCGGGCAAGCTGAGGCCCAACTACCCGTCCGAATATCAGATCAGCCTTAGCCAATCTTAGCCTTGTCGCCTGCGTCCTCGAACGCAACCAGGAATTCCTCGGCCATCATCCAAAAGTCGACCTTTACGGTTCTGGCATCAGCGTCGACATTGACTTTCGCATTGGGGTCGACCGCGCCAATCGCCCTGGCAAGCGTCTGCGCTGCGCCATCAACAGTCACCTCTACTACACTTCGAATCGATACGTTCGAATGCTATGCGTTGCTCCTTCGATTCGGGCTATCGGGCAATCCGAGTCCAACGGCCATGCCTTGTCATTCCACGGGATTTATATCGACCAAGTTGCCGCGGGGATGCCCGCTCATTGAATGATCGGCGCCACTGTTCCCCTGATGCGCCTGCCCGGTGCAGTTTCATCCTATCTTGTGCGCCCGGAATCAGCGCAATGCAACTAGCTTTAAGCTATGTCACAACGTGATCTATAGTGGAGTACATTGATGGTTCATCATGAGATTGTCGAAACGCGAAATTGCACGATCGCCTATCGCCGCGGTGACAGGAAGCTGAAAGAATTAGTGACGTAGAAAGAGGTCGAGTTCACGCTCGTTGGATTGTGCGGAGCAAGCGGCGCGTCGGAAAAACAGCTGACGTTGTGGATCGCAACATGCGCAGTCGAGCCGCAAGGCATCACGCCGCGCAAATGGCGCTTCAGCGGTCCCCCACTGCGCCGCGTGCGAACCGCTCGACGGCGCGCACAGGATTTCGAGATCAACGCACGGCAGGCGTTGCGCTCGTCCTGGACCTTCTCGGTGAATCAACGTATTGCGGCGTTCCAGGCGTTCGTCCGGTCGTTGAGCGTGTTTTTACGTTCCTCGACTCGAGGGCGCGCTGGACACGAGGCCATGATGGTTTGCCGGTCGGCTTGAATCACAGCCGTTGATGCGCGACGGATTAAACGCGAAGTTGCGGGACCCGCAACGAGGAGATGGGATGGCCGGCATTCACCCCGCACCCCCGCGTGATCTAGTGCAGGCGGGTCTGAGCCCCGCGGACGACCGGGTCCGCCTGAATCACTGGCTACCGCCGCAGGCAGGCGTGGTTCCCCGGATCCGGATCGGTCAGCACTGGATTAACGTGCTGTGGACATTGCCGCTCGGCTTCGTACTGCTGGTTATGGGCGTGGCCATCGCGCAGGCACTGCGGCAAGTCCCGGCGGTTCAGGAATTCCTCATTCGCTACCCCGGCGCCCCGCTGTCCGCAGTGGCTGTCGTCACGGGCTTCCCCGCCTGGCTCAGGCTGCAGCATTTCCTCAACTTGTTCTTTATGGCGTTCATTATTCGCGCAGGACTCCAGATTCTAGCCGACCACCCACGGCTGTACTGGAAACGCGACTGCACGCCCGGCACCGAATGGTTTCGCTTCCAGACGGCGGTGCCGGCCGGCCGCGTGTGGACCGCGAAGGACGATTCGGTCACGCTACCCGCGTGGCTCGGAATTCCTGGAATCCGTCACTCCATTGGCCTTGCCAGATGGTGGCATTTTTCGATTACGCTCTTGTGGATGGTTAACGGAATCGTCTTCTACGCACTACTTTTCACGACCGGCCAGTGGCTGCGGTTGGTGCCGACGACCTGGGAGGTGATCCCGAACGCAGCCTCGACCGCTCTGCAGTACCTGTCGCTCACATTCCCCACCGATCACAGCTGGCTGCGCTACAACAGCCTGCAACAGATCACCTATTCCATCACCGTGTTCGTCGCTGCGCCCATTTCCATCCTGACCGGCTTCATGCAGAGCCCGGCGATCTCCAACCGGCTCGGATGGGTCGGCCGGGCGTTGAACCGGCAGCGGGCGCGTTCGATCCATTTCATTGCGCTGTGCTGGTTCCTGTTCTATATCCTTGCGCATGTGACGCTGGTGTTCATCACCGGTGCTCGGGTGAATCTGAACATGATGTTCGCCGGCACGAACGGTGACTCCTGGAGCGGCGTGCTGGTCTTCGTCCCGGCCATGGCGTTGGTGGCTGTGACGTGGTGGCTGGCGTCTCCGTTCACGCTCCGTCATGCGCGTCTGGTTCAGCGGATCGGAGGATTCTTGGCCCGCCCTTTCAATAGCGTGACGCAGTGGTGGGACCCGACGAGCCAGCTCACCGAACAGGACATCTCCCCATACTTCTGGCCCAACGGGACGATGCCGGCGTCCGACGAGTTTGATCAGCTCGTGAAGGACGGCTTTGCGCATTACCGGCTGAGAATCGATGGTCTGGTTGCAAAGCCAGTAGAGCTCACGTACGCCGAGCTGAAGGCGATGCCAAAGCAGGAACAGATCACCACGCATTTCTGCATCCAGGGATGGTCGGGCGTCGCCAGGTGGGGCGGCGTTCCGATGCGCCATCTCCTCGATCTGGTGAAACCGGCGGCCGACGCTCGCTACGCGGTTTTCTATTCACTGGCCGATGGCGGCGATGGCGGACGTTACTACGATGTGCACAGCATCGCCAACATGCGGCACGAATTGACGATGCTCGCCTATGAGATGAACGGGGCGCCGCTAAGCGTGCTACATGGCGCGCCATTGCGGCTGCGCTGCGAGAACGAACTCGGCTTCAAAATGGTCAAGTGGATTGCGGCCGTAGAGTTCGTGCACGATTTCTCCGACCTCGGCGCGGGCGAAGGCGGCTACAACGAGGATCATGAGTTTTACGGTTACCGCGTGCCGATCTGAGTCGCTTCTCAGATGAAAACGATCATCGCGATCACGGCGGCGGCCATCACACCGGTTGAAATCCACCCCAGCATTCGCAGCGGCATGGGTGTGACGAAGGTGCCCATGACCTTCGGGTTGACGACATCATCACATCTCGGTCTCCAGCGCCCGCTCAACGCTGATCTCCGCGGTGACCGACGCGGGTGACTGCAGAATTCGCTGTGGGTTCAGGCATCCCCGTACACCCGAAGCTCGACTTCAAGTCGCCATCCTGCCGTTCCGGTCGGTACCAGGTCGCCAGCGTCAAGCCCGGCCACAATGGAGCTTCGCGGCAGCCACGCGAGTCCCTCGCCTTCCAGAACGCTGTTCTTGACCACTTCCGCCATGTCCGATTCGTAATGAAGGAAGCCGCAAGGCGGGAGCCGCGTCCGCATGGGCAAGCAGGACTGCGAGGCAGCGTCCGATATAACAGGTCTCCGAGTAGGAGATAAGCGATAAAGGACGGTCGTTCGTGCCGGCCAGCCGGAGGCGGGAGCGCTTCGCTGATTGGACATGTTCGCCTATCACCATTCGGAACTGCCCCTGCATCTGGACCCGACGCGATACGAGGACCCTACCGTGGGCGCCGACACGTTCATGCCGGTCTGAATGTGGAGGAAAACACGGGTTTGCCGTATGCCAGCACCGTGCGAGCAAAGGACGAAGATGGCATCGACGTGGGCGTGGCGCACTCCTGCGGCCATGACTTTCACACGACCTGGCTGATGGGAGCCGCGCACGTTCTGGCTCATCACAAGGACGCGTGGAGTGGCACCGTCGTTGTCGTATTTCAGCCCGGCGAGGAGGAAGCACGCGGGGCGGCCGCCATGGTCAACGACTGGGACGACAAGCGCTTCCCCCGGCCGGACATCATTCTTGGCCAGCACGTGATGGTGGGGCCAAGCGGAACCGTAATGTATCGCCCCGGCGTCATCCTGTCGGCTGGCGACAGCCTGAAAATAAGACTGTTCGGGCGCGGCTCGCATGGCTCACAGCCGCAGACCGCGATCGATCCGGTGATCATGGCGGCATCCACCACAATGCGTTTGCAGACCATCGTCTCTCGGGAGATATCTCCGCTAGACAATGCGGTGCTTACGATCGGCGCACTACAGGCCGGTACCAAGGAAAACATCATCCCGGACGAAGCAACGATCAAGCTCAACGTGCGCACATTCGACGACGACGTACGAGAGTATATGCTGTCGTCAATCCGACGGATCTGTTGCGCCGAATGCGACGCATCGAACGCCGAACGACCACCGGAATTTACGACGATCAGCAGCTACCCTCTGACCGAGAACGATGAGGCCGCGACCCAAAGGGTTGCGGTCGCGTTCGCAGCGCATTTTGGAGAGAAAGCCTACGAGACTAAGCCAGCGTCGGCAAGCGAAGACTTCAGCATTTTCGGGCGAACTTGGAACGTGCCATACGTTTTCTGGTTCGTTGGTGGCACTGACCCCGATGTCTTCGCGCGGGCAAAAAAAGAAAAGCAAATCAACAAGATCCCGAGCAATCATTCACCGAAGTTTGCGCCCGTCATCGATCCAACACTAGAAACGGGTCTGCAAGCGCTGTTGACTGCAGCCTCGGCTTGGCTGAGCGAAAAGCAAGAAGCGTAATGGAACACAGCTTGTTTGTGCTGGTGGATATGCTTGGCACCTTCGCGTTTGCCGTAAGCGGTGCGGTAGCTGCCGAGCAACGTCGTCTCGATCTCTTCGGTACGTTGGCGATTGCTTACGTTACGGCTTGCGGCGGAGGGATTATTCGGGATGTGTGCCTAGGTGCGCTGCCTCCTGCTGGGATGGCGGACGGGCGATATATAGCATGTGCGGCGTTAGCCGCAGCGGTAGCGATTTGGGCGCGCGCAGCTATCGATCATCTCAGACATCCGGTCGTGTTCTTCGATTCGCTTGGACTAGGCTTCTTCGCTGTCGTGGGCGCACATAAAGCGCTGCTGCTGTATCAGAACATCGAGGTGGCGATCGTTCTGGGAGCGGTGACCGCTGTCGGCGGAGGCACGTTGAGAGACGTTTTGGTCAATAGAATCCCCGTAATCCTGCAGAAGGAGATTTATGCAGTCGCCGCACTCGCCGGAGCCTCCACTCAAGTGATTGGACAGCGAATGGGTTGGTCACTCGCGGTGACGCCTTGGTTCGCATCCTCCGTCTGCTTTGTAATCCGATTTCTCGCCTTGCGTTACGCGTGGAGCCTTCCAGTTGTTAAAAAAAAGAACACGACGTGAAAGGCTAGACTTGCATGCGGACATTCGTGGAATCGGAAAATGGCAAACCTTTGGATGAGCGCTCTGCAGTGATACCGGGCGATCCACCTTCGTCGCTGCAAAGAGCCCAAGCTATGACTCGCGCCGAAAAGCTGGGGCAACCGGCCCCACAGGGTATGATGTTCGAACATCGCACCGTGCTAATTGGCATCGTCTCGGCAAAACCCGAAGGGGCCGCGAGCGCGGGATCGTCCGCTGAGGCGGTGTTCAAAATTGCCTCAGTCTAGATTCTCCGAAGTCAATCATGCGCTCATGGCGGCTCGATCGTCCCACTATCGCAGGACACCTGGATCTTTCCCGGGCAACGAGCCTGGTATCTGCCATTGGAGCTGATGATGCCAATGCATTTGCCGCGGAAGTCTTGAAGTTGCTAGGGGATGCCGCGGGTATCTCCCAGTGCACCGTGTTTGCGTACGAGTTTAACAATCGACCCCGGACCGTCTCCGTGGCGGACCATCGCGGCGGTCGATTCTTGCGCAATGTGGCAGATACGTACACCAAGACTTTCTACACACTGGACGGCAATCAGACGATTATCTCGGCAGCCCGTCCCGAAAAACTGGACTCTGCCGTTTTGCTTCACCAGCAGGCCAGCGAAGACATCTCGCATGAAGGCTATCGAGCCGCTTGTTATCACCAGCCTGACGTGTCGGGCCGGCTTTGTCTTTTGTTGCAGCCGTCGCAGGACATCTGGCTCTCAGTCAATCTCTATCGGGACCGTAGGCGTGGCAATTTTCACGCGAGCGAAATCGCGCTGATCGAAGCCTTCGCCCCGCTGATCGCTCATGCCGCCAAGCATCATTACGCGCTATCTGGCCAAATTCAGAGCGGCATTCCGCAGCTCATGCTGGCGCGAGTCCGCGGAATCTGCCCAGATTTATCCAAGCGAGAACTCGACGTGCTCTGCGGCGTCTTGGAGGGTCGAACCGCGCAAGAAATCGGCGAACTGATGGGCGTCAAGGCCTCCAGCGTCGTGACCTACCAGAAGCGCGCTTACCGCCGCCTTGGCATTTCGAGCCAACGTCAGTTATTCGCCTTGTGCCTGGCCCCCGGTAAAAACTGATTCTGCCTGCCGCGCCAAATCAAACGTCGGACGCTCATTCGGTCGCGCACGCCCAAGGGTTTCCCCTAGCCCATCTCGCCCTTCACGTGTACCCATTTTGGGGACAGCGCGAGGCGACGGTACAACCATACTCCAGTCATCGCCATACCTCGCCGCTCTGACGAACCTGACGCGATTGCATTGAGCGCTGTGGCGCTCGACATAGACTGATTCTGGAGACGACCTACATGGAAACGACCCCATCGGCCAACCGTGGCCCACAGCCTGACCGGCCGGCGAACGGTGCTGGACCGGGCGCTTCACTGCAAGAGCAGCATGTCATCGCCAAGGTTTCTCGCCACCTGCTTTGGTTCCTCTTCACCCTGTTCTTCTTTTCGTTCCTGGACCGCATCAATATCGGATTCGCCGGACTCACCATGATGAAGGATCTGGGCCTTTCCGGGACCCAGTTCGGTCTGGCGACAACGTTGTTCTATATCGCCTACATCGCATTTGGCATTCCCAGCAATATCGTTTTGGCCCGCATTGGCGCGAGGAAATGGATCGGGACCATTATGATCGCATGGGGTCTGGCATCCACCGCGACCATGTTTGCGTCCAGCCCGAACACGTTATACCTGTTGCGCGTTTTGGTCGGCGTGACTGAAGCCGGCTTTCTGCCAGGCGTTCTGCTCTACATGACGTACTGGTTTCCGAGTGCCTACCGCGCGCGCGCCAACGCCATGTTCATGATCGCAATGCCTGTCACAGCCGCCGTCGGCTCCGCGCTGTCAGGATATATCCTGGCACTGGACGGGACCCTTGGGCTCAGAGGGTGGCAATGGCTATTTTTCCTGGAAGGCTTGCCCTCGGCGATCCTGGGTCTGGTTGTGTTCGCTTATCTGCACGATGGTCCGGCAAAGGCGACCTGGCTCAGCGCCGATGAAAAACGCACGCTGTCGCAGACGCTCGCCGCGGAGCACCGGGCCGATCCGGTACCGCGCACATCGGCAACCGAAAAAAGAAGCCTTTTCAGCGAACTCGTCTCACCGACCGTGCTCAAGTTTGCGCTCGCCTATTTTTGTCTCGTCAATACGCTCGCGATGGTTGCAGTCTGGACCCCGCTGATCGTGAAGAGCTTCAGCGCCGACGCAAGCAACCGCACCATCGGTCTGCTGGCTGCGATCCCGCAAATTTGCACGATCGTCGCGATGATCTGGTGGGGAAGGCGTTCCGATCGCAAGCAGGAGCGCAAATGGCACCTGATGTTGCCCATGCTGTTTTCCGCTGCTGGCTGGCTTTGCACGGCTTACTCGGCAAACCCCATCGTCCAAATGCTGGGGATCTGCCTGGCATCAGCCGGATCGTACACCGCCATGTCGATCTTTTGGACGACGCCCGATCACGCGCTGAGTTTCCGCGCCCGCGCGGTCGGCATCGCCGTGATCAATGCCACGGGCAATATCGGCTCGGCCTTGAATCCACTGGTGGTGGGATGGCTAAAAGACCTGACGCATAGTTTCTCGGCCGGGTTGCTGTATGCGGCGGCACTGCTCGTCATCGGCGCGATCGTAGTGGCCGTACTGCCGATCGAACCCACGCGTCAGCGCCGCACGGATCCGTCAAACACTGCTAGTTAGACGGTATCTAGCCGCGCTAGTTGTGCGACTCAAACTATGGCGAAGTGTTTAGCGACGAGGGACAGGCAAACCATGGTCCCGAGCCGCACTTCGTTCGAGAACTCGTTAAGGAGCAAACGATGGAATTCAAAACCTATCCCTTCACTGCAAAAAAATACGCTGCAAAGTTACCGCAGTTGGACAACGGCATCGAGGCGAAGCGACATGCAGTTACGATCGTCGGCGGCGGTCCGGTCGGTCTGACGGTAGCCCTCGGCCTGGCCAACCATGGCGTTCCCTCGGTATTGATTGAAGCCGACGACTCCGTGTGCCACGGCAGCCGGGCCATTTGCATCTCGCGACGGAGCCTGGAAATCATCGAGCGCCTGGGCGCAGCGGATGGGTTTCTGACGACCGGGCTGCCGTGGGCCGGTGGGCGCAGCTTCTACCGCGACACCGAAGTGCTGCACTTCAAAATGCCGCAGGACGACAACCAGAAACTGCCGCCGATGGTGAACCTTGCGCAATATCACATCGAACAGTTTCTGCTGGACGCCGCAGAAAAGAAAGCCGATCTGATTGACATCCGCTGGCAGACACGCGTCACGGCCGTCGATTCACGCGCGGACGGCGCCACGCTCCGCCTCTCCACGCCCGAAGGCGACTATGCGCTCAATAGCGACTGGGTCGTCGCCTGTGACGGCGGGCGCAGCACGGTTCGCGAAGCGTTAGGTCTGCAACTCAAGGGAACGAGCTACGAGGGCCGCTATGTGATCGTCGATATCGAGCTTGAGAGCGACCGGCCGACTGAGCGCCTGGCCTACTTCGACCCGTCGTCCAACCCGGGCTCCACCGTGCTGGTCCACAAGCAGCCTGACAATGTCTGGCGCATCGACTACCAATTGCGTGACGGCGAAGACGCCGAGCAGGCGGTGAAGCCGGAGAATGTGTTCCCGCGGGTGCAGAGCTTGTTGGACATGATGGGCGAGCGTGGTGATTGGGCCCCCATCTGGATCACGATCTACAAGGCCAATGCCCTAACCCTGGAAAGCTATCGTCACGACCGCGTGCTGTTTGGCGGCGATGCAGCCCACCTGGTTCCGATTTTTGGGGTGCGCGGTGCAAACTCCGGCATTGACGACGCGGACAATCTGGCGTGGAAACTGGCTTTCGTGGTGCAGGGCCTCGCCTCCGAGGGACTGCTCGACAGCTACTCATCCGAGCGCGTCTTTGCCGCCCACGAAAACCTCAGTTACGGCACCAAGAGTACCGAGTTCATGGCGCCGCCGTCGTTCGCCTTTGAGTTGATGCGCAAAGCAGTGTTGAGTTTAGCGATCAAGCATGAACGCGTGCGCTCCTTGATCAATCCGCGGCAGACTTCGGCCATCACCTATAACGCGTCGCCATTGAATGCTCCCGAAACAATGTCGAGCGCATTCACCGCTGGCCCTGTGCCGGGTGCCGTGCTTCCCGAATGTCCGTTGACGATCGTCGAGGGCGGCAACGCAAGGGAAGCCCACCTAACAGACCTGATCACCCCCTGCTTCACGGCCTTGCATTTTAGCGAAGACGGTCAGGTGCCCGCAGAATTCTCCGCGCTCGAAAAAACACTTCATAGCGAAAAGCTGCCTTTTAAGCTGATCCCCGTGACTGCGCATCTGCACCCTGAGACCAAAAGCGATCACAACTGGGACCATACGGGCCGGCTGTTTGCCATGTACGGGGCCAAACCCGGCACCGTGTATCTGGTTCGCCCGGACGGGCATGTACTGGGACGCTGGCACGCGGCAGCCGCCGCGGATATTGCTGCAGCCATCCACCACGCCCTTAACACGTGATCACGACCCACCTCATAAAGGAGAACGCCATGACCGACAGCGACCTCGATACCGTCTATACCCGACTGTGCAAGGCCATGACCCAAGCGGGCGAGGCCAGCGCTCCCCTGTTTCTCGCGCGTTTCGCAATGCTCGCGATCGACACGATCGACGACCCGGCCGTCGCGCTGAACCTGATCGACGATGCCAGCGAGGGGATACCCGAATAGTGCCGGGTGCGGGCGCACATGCAAGCGAGGGCGGCACCGCCGCCTTCATCGGGGGCCAATGTCCTTTGCAGAGGATCGACACAATGACACTCAACTATCAAACCGGCTTTGCCAACGAATTTGCTACCGAGGCGCTGCCCGGTGCGCTTCCCGTGGGGCGCAATTCTCCGCAACGCGCGCCTTATGGTCTGTACGCCGAGCAACTCTCGGGCACGGCATTCACTGCGCCGCGCCATAACAACCGGCGTTCCTGGTTGTACCGGATCCGGCCGGCGGCCATGCATTTGCCGTTCGAACGTATCGAGAACGCGCGCCTGCTGAGCCGCTTCGACGAAGTACCGACACCACCGAATCAGTTGCGCTGGGATCCCCTCCCGATGCCCGATGCACCGACCGATTTCGTGTCGAGCCTGGTGACCATGGCGGGCAACGGCGCGCCTGACGGGGGCAGCGGATGCGGTATTCACCTGTATGCCGCAAACTGCTCGATGACCGATCGTTTCTTCTACAATGCCGACGGCGAGTTGCTCATCGTGCCCCAGCAAGGACGGCTGCGCCTGGCGACTGAAATGGGGCTGCTCGAAGTCGAGCCGCAGGAAATCGTGGTCATTCCGCGAGGCGTCCGTTTTCGCGTGGAGTTGCCCGATGGCGAGGCGCGCGGCTACGTTTGCGAGAACTATGGCGCGCTGTTCAAGCTACCGGATCTTGGCGTGATCGGCTCCAACGGCCTGGCTAATCCGCGCGACTTCCTCACGCCGGTGGCTTGGTACGAAGACCGTGAAGGCGAGTTCGAACTGGTCGCGAAATTTGAAGGCAATCTGTGGCGCGCTGAGATCGACCATTCCCCGCTCGACGTGGTCGCGTGGCACGGCAACTATGCGCCGTACAAATACGACTTGCGCCGCTTCAACGCGATCGGTTCGATCAGCTACGATCATCCCGACCCATCAATCTTTCTGGTGCTCCAGGCCCCCACCGATACGCCAGGCGTCGACGCCATCGACTTCGTCATTTTCCCGCCGCGCTGGCTGTCGATGGAAAACACTTTTCGCCCGCCATGGTTTCACCGCAACTTTGCCAGCGAGTTCATGGGCCTGATTCATGGCGCCTACGACGCGAAGGCGGAAGGCTTCGCGCCAGGCGGTGCGTCGCTTCACAATTGCATGAGCGGCCATGGTCCGGACGCCGATACGTTCGCCAAGGCCAGCAAAGCAGACACGACTCGGCCCGACCAGATCACGAACACCATGGCATTCATGTTCGAAACACCTGCCGTCATCCGGCCGACGCGCTACGCGCTCGAATCGTCCCAATTGCAGAGCGAGTACTACCGTTGCTGGCAAGGTCTGAAGAAGCATTTTAATCCGGCGCAGCGCTGAATCCGCACCAAGGAGATACCGTATGTCATTGATCAATGAATCGCACGACCCGAGTCTGAAGAGTTGGGTCGCGCAGGCAAACGAACCGGGAAGCGATTTCCCGATCCAAAATCTTCCATTCGCCGTGTTTCGCCGCAAGGGTAGCGACGAGGCGTTCCGCGGTGGCATAGCCATTGGCGACCAGATCGTCGATCTTGGGGCGGCCGCAGGCAGCGGCGTTTTCTCGGGTGAAGCGGCCTCCGGCGCAACTGCGTGCGGCGACGCAAGTCTGAACCGGCTGATGGCGATGGGACCCGCGATCTGGTCCGCACTGCGGCTCGCGCTATCTCGAGCATTGCGCACAGGCGCGCCCGAGGCTACGATCCTGGCTGGCACGCTGGTCCCGCAAGCGCAGGCGGAGTACACGGTTCCGGCACGCATCGGTGACTACACGGATTTTTACACCTCTGTGCATCACGCAACCAATATCGGCAAGCTGTTCCGCCCGGACAATCCCCTGATGCCAAACTACAAATGGGTCCCCATCGGCTATCACGGCCGTGCGTCCTCCATCGGCGTTTCGGGCCAGGCGTTCTCGCGTCCCATTGGCCAGACGCTCCCGCCAGGCGCGACGCAACCGGAGCTCGGTCCTTGCAAGCGGTTGGACTACGAACTGGAACTCGGAATCTTTGTTGGAACTGGCAATGAATCTGGGATGCAGGTGCCGATCACTGAGGCTGAATCGCATGTATTCGGCCTATGCCTGCTTAACGATTGGTCAGCCCGCGATATCCAAGCTTGGGAATACCAACCACTTGGTCCGTTCCTCTCCAAAAACTTCGCAACGACCATCTCGCCCTGGATCGTCACGATGGACGCGCTTGCGCCATATCGTGTCCCTTTCACGAGGCCGGAAAGCGATCCGCAGCCTCTGCCTTATCTGGATTCGACACAACAGCGCGAAGCGGGCGCGATCGACGTGCAGCTCGAAGTCTGCATTGAAACGGAAGCGATGCGTGCGGCCCGCACGCCAGGCGCACGTCTCAGCCTCACCAGTTACCGGCATGCCTATTGGACAATCGCGCAAATGGTTGCGCATCACACGGTGAATGGTTGCAACCTGCAGCCCGGGGACCTTTTGGGCACCGGTACGCTCTCCGGCCCCTCCCTGGATCAGGCCGGAGCCCTGATTGAACTCACCGCAGGCGGCAAGCAACTGGTGAACCTGCCCAACGGCGAACAGCGCACGTTTCTTGAAGATGGCGACGTCGTCATCATGCGCGGCTGGTGCCAAAAGGCCGGCGCTGCACGCATCGGATTTGGGGATTGCTACGCGAGAGTATTGCCGGCAATGTGCTAAATCCAGTGAGACGCTTCCAATGACGAAACTGTTGCGCATGACCCTTTAGGCAAGTCGTTGACATTACCGAAGATAAGTCGCGCGATCACCGCCGGGGGCCGATCTGCCTCGCGGATCCCACGACATGCTGGATTGATGGTCGAAGCGATGAGCAGACACTGTGCATTAGCTATCGGAGCAAGGGCCGGACCTGCCGTTTGCCTTTTACTTTGCTACTGTTGAAGATATCGGTCAAGACGACCTGCGCGGAGAATGGATGGAACTGCGACAGTTGCGTTATTTCATCAGTGTGATCGAGCACGGCAGCATGGGTAAAGCGGCACTCGAACTTGGCGTGGTCACATCCGCGCTGAGTCAGCAGATCAGTCGCCTCGAAAGCGAGTTGTCGACTCGACTGCTGCAACGCACTTCCAGCGGCGTGGTGCCGACCGACGCGGGACTCGCGTTCTGGAGGCAGGCGCAACTAGCATTGCGCCACGTCGACGACGCGGCGCTCGCCGCGCGGCAGGCGCGATTGTCGGGCCATGTCAGCGTGGGGCTGGCTCCGAGTACTACGGGTGTACTGGGGCTGCCATTCATGCGCGCGATGCGCGAGCGATATCCCGATGTGCGCCTGCGCATGGTAGAAAGCCTGTCCGGGTATCTGGCCTCAATGCTGGGTGCGCGGCAGATCGACCTCGCGATTCTTTTCCACGAGGAGCTAACGCAACGTTGGAGCGTGATGCCCTTGCTGGATGAGCGTCTCTTCGTGATCGGCGCTCGGAGTCTCGCCGGAATGCCCGCGGGCGCCGAAGTGCGGATTTCGGCGCTCGGCGAGCTTCCCCTCATTTTGCCGAGCGGGTCTCACGGGTTGAGGGCCTTGCTATCCGCCTCTTTCAGAAGGGCGAAGTACGAGCCGCGCATCGCCGCCGAAGTGGATGGGCTCGCCATGCTGATGGACGCTGCGCGGGGCGGCTTGGGGGCGACCATCCAGCCGGGCGCGGCGCTCGCGCGGTCCGAGAACGCAGCACTTGCAAGCGTCCAGGTTGCGGATGCCGATGCTACAAGACCCAATTTGCTCGTCAGCGTGTCGGATGACGAATTGTCGCCAGCCGGGCTCGGAGCGCGCGTCGTACTTGCCGACGTGGCGCGCGCCCTCGTGAATGACGGCCGCTGGCCAGGAGCAAAACTCAGGTAAAACACGTATTCACGAAAGCTGAACACCTCTTGCCGGTTTGCTGATGGCGGCACACGGCGTCGCCCGCTACATTCGGTCTCACAAGGAGACAACGCAAATGGTCGACGTTCTGGTAATCGGAGGGGGCAATGCTGCGCTCTGCGCCGCCCTGATGGCGCGCGAAGCAGGCGCCTCGGTATTGCTTCTCGAATCGGCCCCCCGCGAATGGCGCGGTGGCAATTCCCAGCACACACGCAACCTGCGCTGCATGCACGATGCACCACAAGATGTGCTGATCGATGCGTATCCGGAGGAAGAATACTGGCAGGATTTGCTCAAAGTCACCGGCGGTATTACTAATGAGCGTCTCGCGCGCCTGGTGATCCGTGAGTCGTCAACGTGCCGGCCATGGATGCAAAAGCATGGCGTGCGGTTCCAGCCGCCTCTTTCAGGGGCTCTGCACGTAGCCCGAACGAATGCCTTTTTTATGGGCGGCGGCAAGGCGCTGGTCAATGCGTATTATCGCAGCGCCCAATCCCTTGGCATACAGATCCGTTACGACTCCCCGGTGGACGCCATTGAATTGGAAGGCGATCGCTTTGTGGCGGCAAGGACCGGCTCCGAGCGTTTCGAGGCACGCGCCTGCGTGCTGGCCGCCGGAGGTTTTGAATCCAATCGCGAATGGTTGAGACAGGCCTGGGGGCAGAATGAGCGCGGCGAATGGCCCGCCGACAACTTCCTGATTCGTGGCACGCGCTTCAACACAGGCGTTCTACTTAAGTACATGATCGATGCGGGCGCCGATGCGATTGGCGACCCTTCGCAATCCCACTGCGTCGCCATCGACGCGCGCGCGCCACTGTACGACGGAGGTATCTGCACCCGGATCGACTGCGTCTCTCTCGGCGTGGTACTTAACCGCGATGCCAAACGTTTTTACGACGAGGGCGAGGACTTCTGGCCGAAGCGCTACGCAATATGGGGGCGATTGGTTGCGCAGCAGCCCGGCCAGATCGGCTACTCAATTATCGACGCCAAGGCGATCGGCCGGTTCATGCCGCCCGTCTTTCCTGGCGTGAAGGCCGACACACTGTCGGAACTGGCTCGAAAGCTGGAGCTACCCGAGTCAACGTTCGTGCAAACGATCACCGAGTACAACGCCGCCTGTCGGGTCGGCACATTCGACCACACGGCGCTCGACGATTGCCATACCGAATATTTGCTGCCTCCGAAGACTCACTGGGCCCGGCCGATCGACACGGCACCGTTTTACGGCTATGCGTTGAAGCCGGGCATTACGTTCACGTACCTCGGGCTCAAGGTCAATGAAAAGGCTCAGGTGCATTTCGGCGGCAAGCCAAGCGAAAACCTGTTCGTGGCAGGAGAAATGATGGCCGGCAACGTACTCGGCAAGGGTTATACCGCTGGCGTCGGCATGTCGATCGGCACCGCCTTTGGGCGCATCGCCGGCGCCGAGGCGGCGAAGGCCTTGAGCGAACAACTTGGAGTTCACCGTGCAGAAGCTTGAAGCACTTGCGCGCGAGGCGCAGGAACTTGCATCCCCTTCCGGGCCTGGCGGCAATCGCTCCGCGAACGGGCGACATTTCCAAACCATCCGCGTCCTTTCACTCACCGAAAACGAGACTGAGGTGGCGCGACAGATGCAGATATGCAATGCGTGCCGCTATTGTGAAGGATTTTGTGCGGTTTTTCCTGCCATGACCCGAAGGCTCGAGTTCGGAAAGGCCGACGTGAACTACCTGGCAAACCTGTGCCACAACTGCGGAGCGTGTTATCACGCATGCCAGTACGCGCCACCTCACGAGTTCGCGGTCAACGTCCCGGCGGCCATGGCGAAGGTCCGCGTCGAAACGTACGCTGAATACGCGTGGCCTTCTTTCATGGGCGCGCTTTACAAGCGAAACGGCCTGACTGTCTCGCTCGCGCTGGCAATCGGTCTTGCGCTTTCCCTGATGCTCGGGATCGCCTTGAGGGGGTCGCTCTTCAATGAGCGACTGGCTGGCGATTTCTACGCGATCTTCCCGCATAACCTGCTGGCCGCGATCTTTGGCGCAGTCTTCGGATTCGCGATTCTTGCCCTCGGAATCGGCGTGACGCGATTCTGGCGAGACGTGTCCTCGGGTGCTGCCTCAGCCCCCGCGATTGCCGAAGCGACAAAGAATGTACTGGGGCTCACGTACCTTGATGGAGGACATGGCGACGGGTGCAACGAGTCGGACGACCGGTTCACACTCGCGCGCCGTCGATTTCACCACTTCACGTTCTACGGCTTCATGCTGTGCTTCGCAGCGACCGTGGTAGCGACGTTTTACCACTACTTTCTTGGTCTGCATGCGCCTTATGCGTTGCTCAGCCTGCCCGTTGTGCTTGGCGTGTCCGGAGGCGTTGGGCTGCTGGTTGGGCCGGCCGGTCTGCTCTGGCTCAACCTGCGCCGCCACCCTAACCATGGCGATCCAAAGCAGCGGCCGATGGACCGGGGGTTCATTGCGTTGCTGCTGCTGAGCAGCGCGACGGGACTAGCGCTCCTGGCGTGGCGTGATACGGCTGCGATGGCGTGGCTTCTGGCGGTACACCTGGGGGTCGTGCTGGCACTTTTCTCAACGCTCCCGTACGGGAAATTCGCTCATGGCATTTATCGCTCAGCGGCATTGCTAAAGTCGGCTATCGAAAAGCGACAAGCCAATGGATTGCAGGTCGGCTCGGAATAGCTTGTTCGTGACCGTTTCGCTGCGCCCTTACGTAGCGCGACGGGCGCGGCGTGGGCCGACGAGTGCGCAGGGCACGACTGACGATGAAAACACCTGCCGTTGCGTGTTCTGAGATCGCCATTTTTTCCATACGCAATCAAAGGGTACCGTTCGACACGTTGAGCGGCCTGAACGCATTCGTGGACGCAAACGCGCTCGGCGAGATCGGCCAAACCGAAGGAAACAATTCGTCCCCAGTCCAGCAGTTCCCCGCGCAGTACGCAATTTCTATTGGTGAACGTAGATGCGGTATCACGGCGCTGTTTTTGAAGATCTTATGGCGATCGAGATTCACCGTTGGGAGTTCGGCGAACCGGACAGGATGGCAACCTTCACCCTTTTGGTCGATCCCCGAGTCTTGGGTCACGCAGAGAGCGATGACCAGCTGAATGGCAGTCGAAACAAGCACAAGCACACCCTAGCATTGCCGTGCCGCTTCAAGGCCTGACGTGCCACCAACGAAATAAGATACACAAGGAGACAAACATCGTGAACCCCTCAACCGCCGCCCTGGCCAACTCGGCCAATCCCCGCGCGTCAAAGATTGGTGCCGTTTTGCGCGTAACCAGTGGCAACTTTCTCGAGCAATTCGACTTCTTCCTGTTTGGCTTTTACGCGACCTACATTTCGAAAGTGTTTTTCCCGGCAAGCAGCGAGTTCGCATCGCTCATGTTGACGTTCGCAGTGTTCGGTGCCGGATTTTTGATGCGGCCATTAGGGGCGATCGTGCTTGGCGCATACATCGACGAGGTGGGCCGTCGAAAGGGTTTGATCGTTACGCTTTCGATCATGGCGAGCGGCACAATACTGATCGCATGCGTTCCAGGGTATGCGACGATCGGCATGCTCGCACCAGGACTCGTGCTGCTTGGACGGCTGCTTCAGGGATTCTCCGCGGGCGCCGAGCTCGGAGGCGTATCTGTGTATCTCGCAGAAATGGCGACACCGGGCCGCAAAGGCTTCTACACGAGTTGGCAATCGGCGAGCCAGCAGGTTGCTATTGTCGTTGCAGCGGCGCTCGGTTACGCGCTCAATAGCTGGATGACGGCGGATGAGATCGGCGCGTGGGGCTGGCGCATCCCCTTCGTTATCGGCTGTGCGATCATACCGTTCCTTTTCTTCCTGCGCCGCTCTTTGCAGGAAACCGACGAATTCAAGGCGCGGCGGCATCATCGGTTCTGTCGCGATAAGAAACGTGTGTTGAGCAAGGCCTGACATGCTTAGGAATACTTATGCCACTAGCGAGTAGAA